>MGAM01000001.1 GCA_001789725.1 Candidatus Roizmanbacteria bacterium RIFCSPLOWO2_01_FULL_39_19
GATTCCTTCCGGATATATCTCCTTGTCTTGGGCAAGTATTTCTTGAAGATGTTTAACATCTTCGCTTCTTTCTCCAAAAGCAAGGTTTCGGGTAAAGACATAACTAACAATCTCGGCTGAAGAAACTATTTCAGAAACTGCTTCCTGCTTTATTGAAGTTGCGCTGGTTGAAGTTGCGATAATTGTGCTGGCAGCAGCGCTGGTTGAAGTTGCGATAGTTGTGCTGGCAGCAGCGCTGGTTGAAGTAGAAGTGGTTGTTGAAGTGGTTGTTGAAGTAGTTGTTGAAGTTTGAGTTGAAGAATCACTGCTGATGCTGCCTCCTCCGCCTCCACCTCCACCACTACTGCCACTGCTTCCTCCAGAAACAGAAACATCATTGTCTTGGTTTGCCACTGAAATATCACTGGGATTCAAATTGTTGTAGTTCAAATCAGAGCTTGAAGACGAAGCCGTGATGATGGAATAGGAGATGTCTCCGTCATCTGCGTTGTCGTTTACTCCGGTAATGGTTATGGTTTGAGAATTATTCCAATTGACAGAAGTAAAAGTTAAGGAAGATGGGGAAACAGTTCCTTCAGCAGCGTTAGAGCTGGCTAAACCAATGCTGACATTAGCTGTTGGCTGGCTGTTTAAGACAAGAGTGGAAGTGGCTGTTCCACCAGCTTCAGTGGTGATTAAACCCGAGAGAGGATTAACTGTAATGCCAACTGCGTCATTGTCCGTAATGGTATAGGTATGAACAGTATTTGTTCCTAAAATAGAGTTTTGCGGATTAGAAAGAGTGATTATGATTGTTTCATTGTCTTCATCAATTGAATCATCAACAATAGCGATGGGAATGTTAACAGTCAAACTATTGGCTGGAATAATTGCTGCGCCTGAAGATAAAGTATAATCTATGCCATTGCCTTGGGCGGTTCCCGTAACAGCGTAATCAACGCTTACATTAGAAGTGGAAGTAGTATCAAGAGAGAGTTCAAGGTTGGCTGAGGTTGTTGATTCGCTATTGCTTGAAGAAGTTTGGGTGAAATGGATAGAGGAAATTGTAGGCACATATTCATAGGCGCCGATGTCCCAGGCGGAACCTTGGGGACGGGAGATGCCGATAAAATCTTTTTTTATAGAAACACCGAACAATGCAGAAAAGGCATCATATGCCGAATCCCCAACCGGACCTTCGACGCTCACATTCTTTGCTGGCGAACTTGACTGTAAATAAAAATCAGTTCCGGGATTAATAAATAATGGATCTGCTGATAAACAATTTGAACACTGGCCTATGCTTTGCATGTATGATAAATCGCGAACAGTCGTGCCTCCCCATCCTATGCGAACACCATTAGCCCCTTGCGAAAACAAATTGTAATTAATATTCACGCCAGATGCTACTTCACCGCTATCTGAAAAGAAAATATCCCATCCAAGCGATGAATTTACTCTACCTGCGAAGATATTTCCATGGATTTTAAAAGTTCCAACCGGATTTGGAACTTGAATACCTATATCATAATTATAGAGCGTGTTATCAATTATCCTGGCTGTTCCGGTAAATCCCCGGTAATGAATAGCGGCTCCCGGAGAATAGGCTGATGTATTCGGGTCAGGACTCCATCCCGGAATGCCTGTAAGGACATAAGTCCCCACATCGTGCTTAATGTTGTAAATCAAGTTTCCAATTATATCCACATTACTTCCGCTCGTAATATAAATTCCACCTCCTGAATCATAGATTTTATTGAAAATGACCGCGGTATTATACACGCCTATACTATTTGCCCCATAGTGAAGTATAATCGCTTCTCCCGGTGAATCCGTCCAAGGTCCGTATATAGTATTTTCGCTAATTACGGTATATCCTGTACCTTTCAAATCAATTCCATTCTCATCATTTCTATAAATGGTATTCCTTCCGATATAGTAATATTCAACAGGAAGAGCCGTGGTTACGGTATGACAGCCAGCGATAGAATCGGCCCCTATTTTATAAAACGTATTGTCAAGTACCCAAAGATGATTAGAGTTTTTTTCTGCATAAAAACCAGTCGGGTCGCGGCTGTCTTGATAACCGGCTGCCTCATCTTCCTGCGAGTTCCAATCGCCTATATCATGAATGAGGTTATTATATGCAACATTATAACTTGCGGATGCCCCTGCATAAGAGTTGGAATTCCCAAATTTTATCATTGAAATATTGCCTGTATAATCGCCAGTTGAACCATCAAATTCAGAATTTCGCACAACGATGTGGTCTACAGAAATATCATTTGCGGTAGGTCTTCCCTCAACAGAACCAGTTGGCGGTATAAATTTAATATTCTCTATAACAATATAAGATGAATTTCCACCATTACCTAAATGAATAAATCTATTAAGAATAGGTTTCGTAGTTGCATTCCCTCGGAACCATATAGGTTTTGATGCAGTGCCAGAACCGATTAATGTAACTCTATCCCCGGATGCGGGGTAAGTGCCCGCGTTAATATAAATATAATCCCCTGCCGACCTTGTTCCCGTTGGAATGGTGCAACGCGGAGAATTTGGAGTCCCATATCCACCAGCATTTGAATCACTGCAGGCTACAGTATTATCTACATAATAGCAATTATTCGCATCTCCATTACTGATACTATTCTGTGCATTAGGCCAGTTTGGGCAATAAGCAGCCTGGTCAACCGTCCCCTCTATTGGGTCAAATCCGCCAAAATTTGATGCATCTCTCGGGTCTGGTATCCCTTTCGGAGGATTCCACGATGCCTCTGCTGGTAATGCTTGTCCTAAGAAAAACAGCCCAACGATTACTAATCCAATGAAAGGTAAAATAATTAATTTTGCTTTGCTTTGACTTTTCATTTTTTTATTTCTTCTCTTTATAAAATAAAACATCACGCAAAAACATAAAATATTAATTTACTTCAATTCAAAAGAATCTCCGTATTTAGGCGCGCTGGCGCTTATGCCACGATTATTATTGCGCTTCAAACGTTCACTGATCATAAAATTTTCCCATAACGCTCCGGCGTCCTGCCTTAAATTTAGCGGGTTTAAATTATTGATCAAAACATTTCTCACGCCCAAATCGTAAAAATAAATTTTTCGCAATTTTTTCAATTCACTTCTTAAATTACGGCTGACCCGACCGAATATCAACGGATTTCACCGCCCCAGATATAATTGCTAAAATTAGGCGTGGCAAAACGGCCGACAAGACGCCCTGCCAAAATTCCGGCATCCTGACATAAATTATCCAACTTTTTTTGATCTTGTTCAATCGGAGTTTCTTTGACCTCAAACCCGATTTTCCCGTCAAAAATAAAATCAATCTCTCGTCCGCTTTTCAAAGAATAATATTGAATCTTCCCGTGATGGCGCAGTTGATTAAAAACAGCATTTTCAAACTTTGCTCCGCCGCTCAAGTCGGATAAAATATCCAGTAATCCATTGTCGCAAAAATAAATTTTCCGCGCTTTAACGATTTCGCGATCCGGATTATTGGCTAAAACCGGCTCCCGGAAAATAATGTAAGTTTTTTCAAAAAAATCAATATAATTCATCGCCGTTTCTCGGCTTATGCCGGCAAGGCGGGAGATTTTAGCGTAATCCAGCTTTGCTCCCACTCGTTGCGACAGCATTTTCAAAAGCTTAGAGACATTATCCAAGCTCCTAAAATCAGCCAGCGTCTTAATATCAATGTTAATGTAAGAATCAAGGATATCAAATAACAATTCTTTTTTCTCAGCAATATTATTCGTCATTACCACCTTGGGAAATCCGCCATAAGCGATATATTCTTCATAATACCCGCGCAATCGTTCATATTCGGCCAAATTGAATTGCTTGTTTATAAAAGTTTCATCTTTATGGGAAATATTTTTAAAAGTTAAAAATTCAGAAAAATCCAAAGGATAAAATTCAAAGATTTTCTTGCGGCCGGCCAATGATTCGCTGAATAAATTTTTAAGATAGTAGGAGCTGGAACCGGTTACTACAAATTTTATCTGATAGGTATCATATAAATATTTGATAATACTCGGCATATTTTTAACCAGCTGGATCTCATCCAAAAAAACATAAGCTTTTTGTTTTGTGTCCAATCCTAATTGCCCGAAACTATTAAGAATGACATCATAGTTTTCTTGGTCAAAGATTCTTCGATTATCCAGCCTTTCCAAATCAATGTAAATCTTATTCTTGGAAGTTATTTTTTCCATTAAATGTTTGACAGCGGTAGTTTTACCGGTTCGGCGCATACCGGTAATAACAGTTACTTGAGGCGTCGCCAAATGCGCTTCCAATTGATGATAAATTTTGCGAGGATACATAAGATTATTATTACTAAACTATGATTATAGTATATATTTAGTAATACTTTTTGTCAACTATGACTATAGTATATCAAAATCTTATGGCAACCAACTACTCATCAAAACACCTATGTCTTTAACATCAATGGTGTTATCGGACTTAAGATCAAAAAATGAATTGAAAATGCCTTTGAAAGCGTTTTTGAATGAGGTGAAATCTAAGTCATTGACTTTGGAATCGGAATTGAAGTCGCCTTTGAGGGAGGGCGACGGAGCTTGAACATATTTGTAGGCACCGATGTCTCAGATAAGGTCTTGCGGGCGGAAAATGCCTAAATAATCATCTAAAAATCCTAATAATGTTATTCCTTTTAAAACGTCTTGAGTTTCTTTTGCGATCCGCTTAACCTTGTCTTCCATTTACGCAATAATCACACATTTAACCTCCCTCTCAAGGAATCATTTTCTCAGTTTCCCGAAGTATTATCTCCACCAGTTGTTGCAGAAGCGAAACCAAAAGAGTTTGAAACTGTTTGATCTGCTCTTTAATCTCGCTAATTTGTTGGGAATTGACAGTCTGGCTTTGAACATCGGCAATTGGTTGTTCAATGGCTGAAATTGAAATTTGTTGTTCCGTTGTTGTTGAAGGTTGAATGATTTCTTCATTCTTGCCAAACACTTCATTGATTTTCGCTCTGGTTAAAGGTCCGACTAAGCCAAAACCAGTGGTCTCGGCTGTTCCGCTGGAAACAATCTGGCGCTTAATCTGAAATCTCTCCACTGCCTTTTGAGTAAGAAAACCATAATAGCCGGAGATGATTCCTTCAGGATATATCTCCTTGTCTTGGGCAAGTATTTCTTGAAGATGTTTAACATCTTCGCTTCTTTCTCCAAAAGCAAGGTTTCGGATAAAGACATAACTAACAATCTCGGCTGAAGAAACTATTTCAGAAACTGCTTCCTGCTTTATTGAAGTTGCGCTGGTTGAAGTTGCGATAGTTGTGCTTGCAATAGCGCTGGTTGAAGTAGAAATGGTTGTTGAAGTAGTTGTTGAAGTTTGAGTTGAAGAATCACTACTGATGCTGCTTCCTCCGCCTCCTCCGCCACCTCCTCCGCTTGAACTTGAGGTTGAAGGAGAAGCGACGGAAAATGAA
>MGAM01000002.1:0-845 GCA_001789725.1 Candidatus Roizmanbacteria bacterium RIFCSPLOWO2_01_FULL_39_19
TCCTTTTTTAACTGCTTTTAGAATCGCTTTTCTAAAAGCATCAGTCCTCTTCTTATCAAGAAGACACTCTCCAATTACCATTAAGTTTGAAAAAACGTCCATAAGTTTTATAAGACTAAAAATCTATTCTATCTCTTAAATATCTTCTTAGCAAATCCCCCAAGGTCTACTCCTTTGGCAAGAGCTAAATTATACGCAGCAGAAAATAACTCATCTCCCAAACCTACCGAAATTGGATAAGCAAATAAAGAATAAGGAACAGCTATAAACATAGCAAAATTATGTTGTGGCAGAACATAGGCTCCGACAATATCAAGACCCGTAGCCCACATAGCAGCTTTTAATGCTCGTTTCCTAGCTGTTAATGTTGGATCTCCTGAATGATGAAGAAGTGTTGATACAATTGATGAAGAATATCCTAATTTCTCAAGAGCGCGTGCCTCTGTCATTATTCTGACCATCGACCCCAATGCAAGAGCTGATAATCCTAGTCCAACGATAGTTTGTGCATTGGCAGTATCAATAAAATCCTTAAACTGTGGCGAAGCTAATAAGCCTAAGAAGAGTCCCCAACCAGCAGCATAGTTTGAAAACCAATTTGATGCAGTTTCATGAAAAACGCCCTTAAGAAGTGAGGTTCTTTGATTTGATGCTAGGATATTATCAAGTGGAATACCCGTACCATCGAGCTGACGTTCAATTGTTGTAATAATTTCCCTTAGAACGTCTTGTTTGGTTACATCATCTAGAGGTTGTGCCTCAATTTTCTCTGCTACAACTTGAATTACCGGCAATTCCTGAATTAATCTTCCGCTGCCACGAGCATTTTCAATTCTTACTTTCCT
>MGAM01000002.1:907-14273 GCA_001789725.1 Candidatus Roizmanbacteria bacterium RIFCSPLOWO2_01_FULL_39_19
CCTTACTGTCTTGTGTATAGTAACCATCTACAACCTCTGCATATTTTGAGGCTGGCTCACTTGCACCTTTAATAACCCTTTTTAGGGTAGTAGTTACGGGTCTTTCAATAAACTCTACAAGACTCATAACCTATAGTATATCACACACATATAGCCACCGCAAAACAAAATGTCGGTTTTTTATACTGTCATGCTGAACTCGCTGCGCCCTTCCGTAGTCTTGTACGAAGGAGGGTTTCAGCATCTCAACAATAAGATCCCGAAATAAAACTTGTCCCGAACTTGATTCGGGATTCAGGATGACAAATTAGACAGTTTGAATTGCGCTAGTTATACCTAAAGGGGAAGATTATATAAGATTTTCTTTTGGGTATCTAAGTCCCCTCTTTTGAATAAAAACATCAGCATCCTCTGTCGCAAACGCTTTCTTTAGATAGTTAGTCACAGAATTAGTATCAAACTGTTTACACGAGTAAACATCAGCAGTGACAAATTTTCTTTTGACAAAAGTATGAACGCTAATATGTGACTCTTTGATAATCACAAATCCGGAAAGTCCCCCCGGGTCATGATGGTCGTTGCCTAAAGCTTTAACAACAACAGGTTTTGTAAGTTCTGTCATTCCAATATGTTCTCTTAGCCCGTCAATCACATTAAACACATACTCTCTATCGTCCAATTTGCCGGGGTCACAATTATATCCGTCAAACATTAAGTGAAGTCCAAATAATTCGATATTGCTATTATTCATATATAAAACGGTCTTACTGTTCTTGGATGATCATCCACTAGTAAGACTTCTGATGACATCTTCCGGAGGATGTACCGAAAGGTTGGTGATTTTATCAAATTCCTCATCGTATGAGATTAATATTATTCCTTTTTTCACCTGTGAGGCAATTAAACAATCGCCATATTTTATATTAAATTTTTGATATAGCCCCAGCGCAATCTTTGTATTTGTTTTCTCGATAACCGTCAGGTTGCGCAATAGATACAATCTTGCAATTGCGTCAGTAACTTTTGATTTTGGAAAATTGTAGTGGCGATCAAGAATAAAAATCAATTCCATTATAACTATATTGGAAATATAAGGCTTGATTTTACCCTCTGACACCAGCTGCAATAGCAGAAGACAATCCTCATATTTTTTCGGGTTGTCCTTAGTAAGGAAACGAATGAATACGCTCGTGTCAATAAAAATCTTTTTCATACTTCATTCCTGCCATCGCCGTAGTCAATATGTTGACGAATTTTTTCTACCGGAATGGGATTTTTAACCTTAAAGACACCGGCTAGAGACAAAAAATCGTCTGTTATGGACTCAATAATCACCTTCTTGCCTTCTGTATGTATGCGGGCCATACCGTGCCTGGTAATTCCGGCCTCTTTACGAATGTGAACCGGAATATGGACTTGAAATTTAGGCGTAATTGTTGTTACTGTTTGCATAGTAATAACTACTATAGCATATTGTATTATTCATGTCAATGAGACCGGATCGCTTGACATTAAACTCAAAGTTGCTTAAATTAAGAATATATGGCACAAAAAATTCTTATTATTGACGATGACCAGTATATTCGAGAACTTTATGTTGAAGTACTAACTGACGAGAAATATGACGTTGACTCAACCCAAGATGGGATTGAGGGGGTTGAGAAAATCATGAAAAACAAATATGATCTCATTTTGCTTGACATCATGATGCCACGCCTTGACGGCCTTGGAGTACTTCAAAAATTACATGACAAAAAGCATTCGGTTAGAAACATTGTTCTTCTTACAAACCTCTCCCACGGTCCGGTAATTGATGAAGGAACAAAGTTAGGAGCTGTCGGATATTTAATTAAGGCTGACATTACCCCCGATCAGTTGGTTGAAAAGGTCAAAGAATACTTAAAATAATTACTTGTTTCTTGTATGAACCAACTTCCTTCCTGTTGTAGAAGTTTCAAACGTTTCAAGTTGTATCAGCGCATTTTCAACCAACCCTTGCATCTTCTTTAAATACTTGACTGTTTTGGGGGTTGTCTCAGTTTTGCGCAGGAATGAAAGTGTTTGTTTAATGTCATTAACTGGTTGTTTTAAGTCAACAGCAACCCTTGTTATCCGATTTGCCAAGACCTCCTCGACCTTATTTTTATATTTCTGATTTTCCCTCTCCAAAATCAATACCTTTTTCTCTGACTCTTTCAGACGTAAGTATTCTCTTTGAAGATAAAATGTCAACGGCACCATTGAAAAAAGAGACAGAAGCGTAACAATGTCAAAACTCAAATCTATTGATCCGACATTTGGTAAAAACAGCAGACATAGCATCGAAACAAAGGCTAATGTTACAAACGGCGAGAAGATAAATGCATATAAAACTCCAATTAAATAAAGCAAGTAAAAGAATGGTGAAAAATACCACCCTGTTATCCCCACCCATAAAAGAGCGGTAATTGAGAGTAAGAAAACAAATTGATTGGTCGTGTGAGTTGGCGTTTTATGTTTATGCGACCACTGGTAATAAATAACCCCCCCCAAGGTAAACAGAAAATAAAAGATAAAAAATCTTGATACATAAATTTTTGTTGCCGGCAGAATTGTCATGAGGTACACAAAGGCAGTAGCAAAGGAAACGACAATAGCCGATATTTTCGTATTCATAACTATCATACTAACCAACTCAAAACAAGATTTCAATATATACTTAAAAGTGAGATGAAACAATATGGACTTACCCGCCAAAGATCAGAGAATGAAGACGGGTTTTCACTCTTGGAGTTACTGATTGTTATATCAATAATAAGTATTGTCCTAGTTTCTATCCCAATCACATTTAACTTCAGAACTCAGGTTGATAAAGGATACGACGTAACTCGCAAAAAAGATCTAAACTTTCTCTCAACCCGGCTTGAGGAATTTTATAGTGACCATACGCGCTACCCTAAACCCGATGAGATTTGCCATAACGAAACGGCCGAACTGGAAGATGTTTGTGACAGTGGAAGTGTTTGCTGCAATATCTGCGGAAAAGCTTCCACCCCAGCCGGAATGGCGTCCTATGTCAATCCCCTACCTTGTGACCCACAGTATTCAACAAGGGATTATTTATATGAAATTCTTAACAACGACAATCCCCAGTCATACAAAATTTACTCTCATATTTCCCTGCCCGACATTAATGCCTTTCCCGCTTCATGCGTCGATGGGTGCGGACCCGACAATCAATATTATTTTGGTATATCAAGTTCGAATAAGGTAATTGATTAAAGATATACTTTGACCTATTGACAAGTACCTCTTAAAAACTTTAGAATGAACTCCACATGAATGCTTTATCAAAAATACACAAAATTTTGCTTCCGGCAATAATTTTTTTGTTTCCATTATTTTTCCTACCAACCACTCAGGAGTATTTTCTAACTAATAAACTTTACTTATTGATTTTTGGCGGACTAATTTTACTTTTAATATCATCGCTGAGGCTCTTTATAACCAAAACAATAACATTCCATTGGGGTTCAATGTCGGCTTATATACTGACATTTATACTCCTTATTGGAGCGTCGGTCTTATTTTCGTCTCCAAATAAGGTTCAGGCAATTTTACAGGTTAATTTAGGCTTAGGCGCATTGATTGGCCTCTTCATTTTGTATTGGCATACCAGTAGATCCGAAATTAAACCATTGTCGATATTATTTTACAGCGCAATAATCTTAGCCGTTTTATCAATATTATTTTTCTTTAACCCATTTGGGAACACGGTTCTTCCTCAAGCACTTCAATTTCTGAAAAGTCAATATTTCACACCTCTTGGTTCTCAACTCGACTCAGTGATATTTTTGGGTTATTTTGCCGTTACGTCCCTCACTGCTCTTTTTATCATGACCGCGCGTAAAGATAAAAAAGCCAATCCCCTCTCTATTATTTTTGCCATTGTTATTACTGCCGGTTGTGTCTTGTCGGGAATAACAGTATACAAGCAGCTTAATATGCCCCAGGCCATAGGAAATACATTTAGAATTGAACTGCCTCCAGCCCGAAATTCCTATTTATCTGCTATCGAAACATTAAAAACCCCAAAAACCGCTTTGTTTGGAGTGGGAGTCGATAATTTCACCGTGGCATTCACTCAGTCGAAGCCGGCCGGTTACAATGCGACGAATAATTGGAGTCGTAATTTCAGATTTTCCCGATCCGGTTTTTTACATATTTTTACCGAGGCTGGACTTCCGGCAGCAATTGTTTTTGCTTTGATTTGTTTTTTTGCGCTTAAAACTCTAAAAAAATCAAGAAAGGTTGAGACTGATGGGGTAGAGATGTTAGAGCATGAGAGTGACCGGCAGATCATTACTGTCGGACTTGTCTACTTGATTTTAGCTTTATTATTGTTTCCGGTTTCCTCTCCTTTATTGTTCTTATTTTTTGCAACTCTTGCCCATATTGCCAAACTTGAAGGTAAAAGTGCTCAAAAAACATTTGATTTTGGCAACGCGAGATTTGTCGGAATCATTGGTGGGTTGGTACTGCTGCTTATAGTCGCCGGAGGCCTTTACCTGTCAACACGCGCCTACGCCTCAGAATATGAATTTAAAAAGGCCGTCAATGCCATCTCCGCAAACAAAGGCCAGGAGGTTTACCAGTCCCATCGACAGGCAATAATTAAGAATCCATATATCGAGCGTTTTCGTATTAACTTCTCTCAGCTTAATTTGCTTATTGCCAACAATATTGCCAGAAATAATAAGAAATTAGATAATCGAGAGCGCCAGACAATTGCTCAAGCAGTTCAAGTAGCTATCCAAGAAGCGAAAGCTGCGGTGACTCTTAATCCGCAACGCTCAGCCAACTGGGAAAATTTGGGAAATATTTACAGAAGTATTATTAATGTTGCTCAAAACGCCAATGTCTGGACAATTTCCTCTTACCAGAGGGCTATCGCTCTTGATCCGAACAATCCCCTACTCCGATTGACGCTTGGTGGAGTTTATTATGGTTTGGGAAGTTATGATGATGCAGCGACATTGTTTACCCAGGCAGTTGCTCTAAAACCAAACTTTGCCAACTTCAGATATAATCTTGCTTGGGGCTTTTATCAAAGTAAAAGATATGACCGGGCAGTAATTGAAATGCAAAATGCTCTGTCTTTATTGACTGATAAAAATTCTAAAGACTACAAGAAAGCAAGCGATGAGCTTGAAAAATTTAAAAAGATGCTTCCAAAGGCCCCTACTTCAACCGAATCCGGGAAGCTAAAAGAGTCGCCAAAGATCGAGCAGTCACCGTTAACGCTCCCTTTAACGCCTGAGGCATCGGTGTCACCAAAAATAAATCTACCCGAGAATTCTGAGCCACCGGCAACAGGATCTGCTAACACTCAGTTTTAAGAGTTAATTTACGACTAGATTTTATCTGTATATTTCTTTTCTGTGGCTAAGTGTGAGAATAATAATTCTGTAACAATTGTCAAGAGCTAGGTGTTAGCGATGTAAACAATTCAGCACTTGACCCAATATAACCATGAATTAGATTTTTACACGTTGCCCCACAACCAATGTTGCCTAAACGATCAATCATAATAATACCCCCCAGTCCCTTAACAGATTCTCTTAAATAATCCATTGCGATTCTACAAGCCCCAGGAGCTTGGCATATGTCACTTATTTGCATAGCTGCATAAAATGAGACGACACAGCGGATAAACTGTTCACCAAATCCTGTTGCTGAAACCCCTGCCAGCTTATTACTTGCATAAATTCCCGCACCAATTATCGGCGAGTCACCAACTCTTCCTTTTAGTTTATTTGCAATTCCTCCAGTTGAAGTTGCTGCTGCAATGTCGCCCTTAAGGTCATAGGCCACAGCGCCAACGGTTCCCATCTTTTTATTTTTATTCAAGTCGTCTATATCTAAAACCGTTTTCTTTCGTTTTTTTGCTTCTTCAGCTTGCCTGATTCTGGCTTCAGTTTTAAAAAAATTATTTTTAAAATATTTGAATCCGGATTTATTTGCAAACTCCTCGGCTCCCTCCCCTGCCAACATCACATGCTCGGTCCTCTCCATCACTGCTCGAGCAACAGATACTGGATTCTTATAATGTTTTAGGCCTATAACCGATCCTGACATTAAGTTGCTGCCATCCATAATTGATGCGTCCATTTCAATTTCCCCTTCCGCATTAATGACACTCCCGCGCCCGGCATTAAATATTTTGTTGTCCTCCATAATGTTTACGCAGCGCTCAACAACGTCAAGACTCTTTCGTCCAAGAGATAGCATTTTTTGCCCCTCACCTAAACACTCTTTTAGTCCGTCAAGATAGCTTTGTCGTTTTTCATCTGACAGATTCGTTATGTTGCCCGCTCCACCATGGATTATAAGTGAATATTTTTTCATACCTTTATTCTACTAAAGCGCTGTTCATTAATCTTATGACACCCTCCTCTAAATGCCCAAACCGATCGTTGATAAAGTCAAAACCAATTGGGTCGCCGGCAAACCGAGGAAATCGGGTTATTGCCAAAGCGGGCCTATCAGGCTGTCCGGGGTCATAAAAATACTGTCGTAATTCTTCCATAACCGAAATATTTTGTTTTGAGAGTTTTATTGTGTTGTTTGTAGTAATAACTGTATCATAAGGCAGGTAATCCCTGAGAATTCTCACCCTTGAGTTGCCATTAAGCCGTGGGTTGAATTCAATAAAATACAATTCTCCAGAATCACTAACCACAACATCAAGCCCCCCATGGCCACGCACTCCATTTTCAGCTAATGCGTTAAGCACTGCATACAACTCAAATTCATATTGGCTAACAAACCGCCTCTCGTATTCCGGGTCGATCACATTACCCACGTGATGAGTGCCATGATCAAGTCTTTGTTGGGCAACCTGTAGAATTCTTGGTCTGCATCCATTTTTATTGGTATCGATGACTGCAATAATACAGGGGGACTCAACAGTGCCATTTAGTTCTTTTGGGGATGGCACGCCAAGTTGAATATGAAAATCCCACTCTGTCGACCCTTTTTCCTTCTCCTTCCTCATTCTTTCAAGCCATTTATCGTATAAAACAGCAGCATTGTTCTTATCGTCTACTTGGGCTTTTTCAACTCCAAATCCACCGGCAGAAACGTTTTGTTTAAAATAAATAGCGTCTGATCCGTTAAGCCTTGCAAGATCAATCAAATCATCAACTGAGGGGAACCCAGATGGGTATTGATTCTCATTAAACGTAAATGTCACGGGTGTGCATAGTTTTAGCCCCCCTCCGGATAGATCGTCAACTAGTTGTAAAAAGTTAGGTTTATTGTTAAATTTGGCTGCAGCAACAGCTGCCTCATGGTCCCCGAACAATCGCGTCGAGGGAAATAGGGGCAAAATGGCCGTGGGATTATCGAGAGTGGCTGAAATTGCAAAATCGTGAGCGTTTGGAACAAATTCCACTACAACATCCCTGACTATTCCTAACTGTGCCAAACTAGATTTTGCAAGTTCAAACATACTCTGCGCAACCATTACTCCCTCTGGTGTCAAGGCGTCCTCTGGCATTTGCACAACAAGTGTTGCCCCATTAGGACAAAAAGGTAACATCTGTGAGCCGGAGTCAAATTGATCATATCGTGATGCAGGCGCTGGCGATATTGCTCCTTCTACCAGCGCTGCGCTTGAATTGCCGACAACTAATAATCTTTGCCCTATCTTTCCAAGAGGCCCATCACTACTGACTGCAAGAACATAATTTATGACTCTCGTCTCCCCAATCAAGAGTGGCCGTAGTCTCTCATCTTTACCCATAAAAACAAAAAAACCGCCTTTCGGCGGGTCGTAATGTATAAAAAACGGTTTATTACACATCACCCGCCGACCCAATAGATGGGCAGCGATGAAGATATGTAACAAACCATTTAGCTAACATAAAAACGAACTATACTACATGATTGTTTCTTTTGCAAGCGGTATTTTCTTGACAATCGATATATGATGTATTATGATTACATCATAATGTTACAGACAAAGATTCATTCCAGATCTGACGAAACAATACGAACGCAGATTACCCTTACTCGAGAGCTTAAGAAACTTGTCGATCAGCAAACCTCATTGACTGGGGAATCTATGTCGCAATATCTACGCCGGGCAGCGTTACTACGGCTTCACCTGGAACAATCAGAAAAAACATCCCTCAAAGAACTCGCAAGTAAAATTATTGGTTCCATTAACCTTAAAACTCATCCAAATTGGAAGAGCAAAGCTTCGGTGCAAACGTGGTCTAGAAAAATTCGTGAAAATTGGCAATGAAATATATTCTTCCGGACACAAATGTCATTATCTTAGCTTTTTCCGGTCAAGAGCTTATAGCTGACCACTTTAGAAAATGGATTATTGACAAACAGCTCATCTTTTCAACCATCGTTATCGCAGAATTTTTAGCTGGTGCAACTGATGAAGATGAGAAATATCTCAATGCCCTTCTCTCTCAATTTCCTATTGCTCCAGTTGATCTATTGGTTGCCCAATTTGGGGCCGGATATCGTAAAAAATATCATTATGAAAAAACGAGGGTATTACTCCCCGATTGCCTTATTGCCGCAACCGCCAAAGTCAACGGCGCAACGATCGCCACCCTTGATAAAAAAGACTATCCTATGAAAGATGTTTCAATTATTGATTTTAATGACAAAACATGAGTAATAGCCTTCTATTAAGTTAAGCACAAGATATCATTGGTTGAAGTTGCCGTACATCAGCTAGCTGCCGACAAGCATTTAGTATCATTTCTTTTTCTTCCGGCGTTAAGTTGTTTCCAAGTCTTGCTGCCAATTTATCCTGAGCATCAAGTTGGAAGTACATTATTGTATCCGTTGCGTTTAGTCTCCCCAGTTCATGCATACGCCGGGATATTTCTAGCAACACTTTTGGGCCGCTAGTTAGAGCAGCAACAGGATGTTCCGAGCTTTTCAGAACTTCTGCATACTCGTCTAACTTACCACCCACTCCCATCGGGGGAGACAGCCTAATATGCAATACCGGGATTGATGCTTTATCCCCGTCATAAGTAATTCCGTCAACAAGTCTTACATACGCCCCCGTTGCCAGACGATTTGCAAGTAACAAAGGGCCGGTATTTAACCTAATGACAGTATTGTCTCCCAGAGCATACCCAATATTTCTTAAGTTTAGTCCCACAAGTCTTGGCAACGATGTGTGATCTTTGTCGCGCCTGTATTCCGGCTTCACCACGCCAACAACAGCATTATAATTGGGATATAAATCCCACTGATGATATCGACAAGTCATGCCATTTGTTTGATATCTGGCAAACCTTGTGTCAGCCGAGCCTACTCCGCTACCTCCGTTTGTGTTGAATAAAAATGCCAGTTCGGCCGGTCCAACGGGAGAATCTAGCCGGGACTGTCTAACCTCACAAAGCCCAAAGTCAGACGCAAGCCATTGTTGTACCATTGTTCCGGTATCGGCAATAACGGACGAGCGTTGTGGCTCGTAAATTTTCCGCCAGGGAGACCAACCACGATGAATTTCATATCCGGGCATATCCGGCTGCCATTTCTCTTTAGTGCTCATAATATTGAAGGCAAGTATACTACAGGACACTGCAAAATCAATACTTGAAAAAGAATTTGTGTTATATATGCTAAAATTAGTCTTAGCATGACTATAGAAGAGATTTATCATGATTATCTTAATTTTTTAAGAGAATTTACTGCTTTTAAAAGTATCTCGACAGACCCTTCATTTGCAACCGATATTGCCAATACCGCGCGATGGTTACAGGATCAGCTGGCAGCCAACGGGTTTAAAACCGAATTCATAACCGGATATGATAATCCCCTAGTTGTGGGAAGTTATATTGTTGATCCAAAACTAAAAACAATACTGATCTACGGTCATTATGACGTCCAACCCCCCTACGCCAAGGCTTCGGAGGGGCAAGCCCGCATGATTGAAGAAGATTTATGGAAAGCTGAAGGTTGGGAAAATGATCCTTTTGTCTTAACTGAAAAAAACGGCCGACTGGTGGCAAGAGGCGCAGTTGACAATAAAGGCCAAATCGCACTTCACTTAACCACTGTTTTTGAACTGATTAAACAAAAAAAGTTAAATTACAACATTAAATTTTTAATTGAAGGCAATGAAGAGACGGGCAGTCCAAACCTCAGGCACTTTATTGAAGATCATGCCGATCTACTCTCTTGTGACAGCGTACTCATCTCAGATGGCGAGATTGCCTCCGGGCACCCGGTGATTGAGGTTGGGTTTCGCGGAGTCATTAACACTGCCATAACTCTAACCACCTCTGACCGCGATCTGCATTCCGGATTATACGGCGGTTCAGTTCCAAACGCAGCGCGAGAGTTAATGAAACTTATTGAAAAACTATATCAGGGAACCACCACCATCGCCATTGACGACTTTTATGACGATGTCATTGCTCCAACTAAAGAAGAGTTAAAAAATCATGCCTCTTTTCCTTTTTCTATTGAACATCACCATCGGGTTACAGGGACAAAAAAACTGTTTTCTGAAAACAGTTTAGATTTCTATACTCAAACCGGCTTACGCCCTTCAATTGAAATAACTGGCTTTGAATCGGGATACAATGGAGTTGGGTTTAAAAATGCCGTACCTCATACTGCCTCGGCAAAACTTAACATTCGTATCGTCCCTAATCAAGATCCTAAAAAAACCGTTAAACAATTTGAGGCGTTTGTTAAAAACAATACCCCCTCATATGCAACGGTCACACTACAACTTGGGCAAGGGTGCAAGCCGATTCGCATCAATCCAAAAAGTGAGTTAGCAACTAAAGCTGCAAAATTATTAACCCAGGAATTTAATAAAAAAGTTCTCTATAAATATTGCGCTGCTACAATACCCATTGTGATTGACTTTAAAGAAATTCTTGGTGTGTCTCAAGTTCTGCTTCCGTTTGGGAATGAAGATTGCAATATGCATGGAGCCAATGAAAACTTTGAGATTGATTTGATTAAAAAGGATATTGGCGTTGCATGGGGTTTGCTATCGTGAATATAGTAGCCTATATAATGAATAACGTAATGTACAATAAAAATTAACAATTTTATATTCTGACGCTATCAAATTAACCCGCTTCATCTTGTATAATTAAGCTTATCGCGTTTATTACTCCCATACTCTGACCATTGTTAAGCAGTTTGTCTAATTTTTTCAGCAACTTCTGCCAACTCTTCATTAGATGAGGTTACTCCTGACTGTTGCAATAAATCTTGGGCCGTTGTTACGTCATCATATCGAGGTATTATGTGAATGTGTGCGTGAGGAATGGCCCCATGAACAAAATACTGTATCCATTGGGGATCAAGAGCCATGTCAAGTTTTCGCATGATAATCCGGGCTACTTCCCAATATTTATCAAATGGCTCAACATCATGCACCCATCGAATATGTTTCTTAGGAATCAACAAAGTGTGTCCTGGGGATGCTGGGTGAATATCCAAAAAAGCAAAGAAATTCTCATCTTTAAAAACCTTATATGATGAGATCTGCCCTTTTACAATTTTACAAAAAATACAGTTTTCCATACTCTATTTTACCTTAAGTACTGGGATGGATTTAGTAATGTTCCCCCTTGCCTAACTTCAAAATGCAAGTGTGGCCCGGTTGAGCGCCCTGTTGAGCCAACTACTCCAATCACTTGACCTTGCGAAACTTTTTGACCATTGGAAACGTTAATTTGGGATAAGTGGGCATAAAGTGTTCTAAACCCGTCCCCATGATCAATAATTATGTGATTTCCATATCCATATCTAAGTTGAGCAGTTAACACAACGGTACCGGAATCAGCTGCGACAACCGGCGGAAGCGAGCGATTAGAGATGTCAAGCGCCATGTGGTACCAAATTGGGTATTGGGAAATTGATCCGTTTGTTGGCCAGATAAATCGTCCTCCGCCCGGTCGAGTTGCATAAAATTTTGGTACTGCTCGTCGTCTTGGGCCGGCTGGAGCAGTTTCAATAACTCCCTCAGGTACCATCAGCACAGTTCCCGGCTCAAGCGCGAAAGTGTCAAGGTCGGCAAAATCATTGAATTGCCAGTTGACAATCACCTGCGCGTCAACTTTGTATCGTTTGGCAATTGCATAAATTGTGTCACCGGGTTTGACAGTGTGGGCAACTCCTGTAACCGGCAGAATTCGCAGTTTTTGTCCCGGCTTTATTGTGTCAGAACTTAAATTATTAGCCCATTTAATCGTGTCTATTGAAATATCGAATTTATCAGCTATTGTTGTCAGTGTCTCCCCGCCTTTTACTTCATAATCAAACATTTCCCTGGCTTTTTTGGAATATTCGGTTCGAAACGGCATTGAATAAATGTCTGCCTCAAACGTGGACTGTTGTTCTGCGGTATTTGAGAAATACTCACTTATAAATGGATTATTTTCGGCGATAATCGGCCCGCCGATCATTGTGGCTGAGACAAGTACCAAAAATGAAGTGTTTAGAAATGATTGAGAATATTTCCCCCGTTTAACAATTAAGAAGGCAACAATAATATCCTTGGTTTTCTCAAACCGCACCCCAACCCTAATGATTTTAGTTTTGATAAAATCCCAGAAAAATGCCAAAAATTCCTTGAACTCCTCAATGGAGCTTTGAGCGGTATTCATGTAGGGTGGTTCCTAGTCTAACAAAGGGGAATATAGAAGTCAAAAATCATGACTGTTGCAAAAAACCTTTTTTTGGATATACTATGGGCATGAGCAGAACGGAAGGATCGCCTGAAAGGAGACGTCGTGCGCATTACTTTCCCGAATTAAATGCTTCCACTTTTAAGGGCAGTGTTATTAGACTGCTTCATTCCCATGACAGAGTAATAAAATTTGGACACTCAACTGCTTGGGACATAGAGTCCCGCGCTCACGGAAGACCGCTGCGTGTTAGACGCTGTATGAGTAACACTGCAACCGTGGTCAGTCTCAGTATAAAGAGGGGCGGTTCCTCCGTTGTTGCAAAATGTGATCATTGCGCCATGGTGTGGCCGTCTCGCAGATATCTCAGACAATTGGGTAGTCGATGTATTTAAATCCTGAAGATTTTCTCTAGCATTGAGTCAATTTTTTTGTGGTGTTTTTCGGGCATTTTCGAGAGTCCCTCTTTTAAAACGACAAGTCCCAGTTTTGAGAGAGCTTGGCGCGCTGCTAAAATTTGTTGTGTCACCTCGTCGCTTGATCTCCCGGAATGGATCATTCGCCTTACTCCTTCAATTTGGCCAACAAGACGATTGATGCGGTTGTCAATGAAAGCAAGCTCGTTTTTTAATTTTGGTTTTGGCATTTATATTCGAATTGTTGTAATACTGGTATGGAGTATACTATGT
>MGAM01000003.1:0-12698 GCA_001789725.1 Candidatus Roizmanbacteria bacterium RIFCSPLOWO2_01_FULL_39_19
CAAAACTAGTTTTGTCTTATCATAACAATGATTAATGCCAAATAGACAAATGCTTTAAACATTGCCGGATGATAGTCTCGTCTTATCCTGATATGACGAAAGCTTTTAAGCCATCCGTTAGTCCGCTCCACCAGAAACCTCACTTTGTACTTCTCCTTGTCAAAGTTGAATTTTGGCCCTCTTTTTCGTATGTAATCTCCCGCTCTCATTTCCATATTTATTTTTGTCCCTTTATTCCTCATGGTTCGACGTAAATTAAGATTGACATAGATCTTATCAAGATTGAGTACCTTTGTACGCCTTCCTGTAGTCTTTTTGATATGGTTTAGTACAAATGAGCCATCGTGTCTGTTGCCTTTCCCAAAATCAACATCTGCTGGCAATCCATTCTTATCGGTAAATAGTGAAATCTTCGTTCCGATCTTCTTGTGTTTTCCATCCCAACCGGTCATCTGTTTAAATCTGAAAGAGGTTGCTGTTGTGCTATCAATCGCTGCCTCTACAATGTTTGTTTTTGCGTTGGCAAGTGCTTCATAGATGAGTTTGAGTTCACCTCGTCTCTGTAGCTCCTTACAATATCGCCAACAACTGGTATATGAACTGCCACACTCGGCAATCTTACTCCAGGCAACATCATTCACGAGTACTTGCAGTATGCCATTTAGCAGGCTCTCTTTTATACATCGTCTCCTGCCTTCTTTCTTCTGGTATGGTGTTGGTAACAGTGCTATCAATCGATCGAATTGTTTTTGTGGAATCAGTTTGGTAACATCGTACATGGGTAGTCACCTCCTAACGGTTACTACCCATTTTAGTTTCTCCAACAATCTTTTGTCAAAATACCTCTAGTTTTGAAATGAGTTCTATGAATTAAAAAGTATTGACCTTGTCTTCGTTATAAAAGAAGCCTATTCTTTTGACGACCAGTCTAAAGCAGATGTCGTTTTTTTCAATATTTATCAAAAAATTAAACCCCACCGTCTTTTTACTGCTTCCCAAGTCGACAGTTCTTTGCGGCAGAAAAAAACAAGAACTTCACAATTTGGTATTGAACTAGTTTGCGACACCAGACAAAGAAGCATTTCCTCAACCTTAATAATCAGTAAGTTAACAAAAGGGTAAAAAGGACAGCACTCTAGCTTCGCTCGCCTCATTGCACTCTCAGTCGGAGAGTAGGGGATAATTTTACTCTCCTCCTCCGGGTCAGCTAACACAGTATGTCCGGTTCGCTCGTGCCCTCGTTCTCCCATATCCCGCCGCAATTTGATCTACCAAAGGCAGACAGGTATAATTAACCAAGGAATCGGCGGGACATCAGATATACCGATACGTTATCGGAAATAGATTAATAATCTTTTTAAGATGATTATTTTTATCAACGGCTCAATAAATGCAGGAAAATCAACAATAGCCAAAATACTTGCAAGTAAAATCACCAACACAACAAATGTTGAAATTGATACTTTGCACGAATATATTAATTGGTTAGAAATTGACAAAGCAGTTCCAATTAACTTAGAAAATGCTGTGTTGGTTATCAATAATTTTGCCAAACATGGATACAATGTCGTGGTTCCCTATCCGCTATCTCAAAGGAATTATGAGTATTTAAAAAAGGAGCTTCGTGATAATAAGCTATTTTTTTTTACTTTATCTCCAGAGATCGAGAAAGTTCAGAATGATACTAACGATAGAAAATTGACACAATGGGAACGTGATCGTATCCAGCATCATTATGATATTGGAATCTCAAGTCCTACTTTTGGCAAAATTATTGATAACACTAATCAAACACCGGAAGAAACAGCAAGAGAAATTATCTCGCTTATACCAAAAATTTATTAAATTACATCGCCCAACAGCGCGGATGAGGTTTAAGAAAAAGTACGTTAATAATTTTCAAAGATTGCACTTTCTCTTTCACCAAAATTTTGCACACAATTATTGAATTTTAATAACAAGTGTGCAAAACTACTCATACACGCGGACGTTGTACGCAATTCAAAAAAGACAAAATTTATTATTCTAATTTTACAATCAATATTATTATGAAAAAGGTAATTATCGCATCTAAAAATCCTGTCAAAATCCAAGCAGTAAAAAATGGTTTTGAAAAAATGTTCCCTAATCAAGAATTTGAATTTATCGGAATTTCTGTCCCCTCAAATGTTGCTGATCAACCTTTCAGTAACGATGAAACATTTCTCGGAGCAAAAAATAGAGCCGATAATGCTTCAAGTGAAGTGAAGAACGCTGACTTTTATGTTGGTGTAGAGGGTGGGATTGAACATATTGAAAATGAAATGATGGCGTTTGCTTGGGTAGTTATAAGGTCGGCTGGTAAATATAGCAAAGCAAGAACAGGAACATTTTTTCTACCCAATGAATTAGTTAAGTTGATTAAAGAGGGCAAAGAACTTGGTGAGGCAGATGACATCGTTTTTAAACGCAGTAATTCAAAACAGGAAAATGGAGCAGTCGGAATTTTGACTGGAGATGTCATTGACAGAACGAAGTATTATACAGAGGCAGTAGTTTTATCACTGATTCCTTTTAAAAACATTGATTTGTATTAAGGAAATTGGCAGAATGATAAATGTATTGTAGGAAATAATTCTATCCCTATCTGTTTTAAGTTATTAAATGTGATAAGAGTAATTTTTTCACCGCTTTCACCGGAACGAATCTTTAATACTTAGCTGGAAAATATACTATCATGAATGAATGGATAAGACAGACGGTTTATCTCAAACTAAAGCAAAACAACTTTTGGATCAATTTGGTTATAACAAGATAGTTTCTAAACCAAAACAGTCACTTAAAGAGATATTTTTCTCTCAATTTAAAAGTATTCTCATTATTCTTTTAATTGCTGCCTCAGTTACTTCAATTTTTATCGGAGATCTTATTGATGGAGTTTTTATACTTCTTATTGTTGTATTAAATGGAGTTCTGGGTTTTGTTCAAGAATATAAAGCTGAAGCAGCAATTGCAGCACTTAAAAAAATGACCGTTTCATCTGTTAGGGTAGTAAGAGACGGCAGAGAACAAGAAACGGACGCATCACTCCTTGTCCCAGACGATATTATCGTACTTGAAGAAGGTGACAAAGTCCCTGCTGACTGTATGCTTCTTGAAAGCATTCATCTCGAGACCAATGACGCTGCCTTAACAGGCGAGTCATTACCAGTTGGGAAAGATGCAAAAGATAAGAATAATAATCTAATTTTTCTTGGAACAGTTGTTGTAAGAGGTAGAGCAAAAGCTCAAGTAATACACACTGGAATGAATACTCGGTTTGGGAAAATTGCCTCATCTTTGTCAGAAATAAAGGATGAAGAGACCCCACTACAGAAGAAGATTGATGTCTTGGGAAAACAACTGGGAAGCATTGCGCTTTTTGCCTCTGCAATTGTATTTGTTATTGGATTTATCTCTGCCTACCCCTTTGACGAGATGATACTTACAAGTATTAGTCTGGCTGTTGCTGCTGTTCCAGAGGGACTGCCCGCAGTGATCACTATAACGCTTGCAGTTGGCATGCAGCGCATGGCAAAAAGGCGGGCAATCCTTAGAAAACTATCCTCCATTGAAGGACTAGGAAGCACAACCATCATCGCAACTGATAAAACGGGAACATTAACGAAAAATGAGATGAGAGTGGATTCGATATATTTTGACAGTAGGGTATTCAAACATAATGATCAAGAACTGAAATCAGATAAAGAGACTTTTAATAGATTACTCTCAATTGGAACAATCTGTAATAATGCAAGCCTTACCCTGAAGGTTGGGAGCGCTCACTATGATGTTATAGGTGATATGACAGAGGGCTCTATTTTAGTATTTGCAGCTGACAAAGGTATTCTCTCTAATAAGAAAAAAGAGAGCGGAACTCTCATTGATGAGTTTGCATTTGATCCACAAAAAAAAATTATGTCGGTTGTTTGGAAAGATACGACTGACTACCATGTGTACGCAAAAGGAGCGCCAGAGAGTATTTTAGATGCAAGCACACATATCCTTGATAACGGAAAAATTAAAAAAGTTGACTCCTCAAAGAAGCGAGAGATAACTGATATGTTTGAGAAGTTTGCCCGAAAAGGTCTTCGTGTTATAGCTTTTGCTTACAAAGATGTTAAGGACATGTCTATCTCTAGAAATAAAGCTGAAAGCGGTCTGATATTTGTTGGGGTAGTGGGTATAGCAGATCCACCCCGCGAGGAAGTCAAACAAGCAATACGCGTTGCGCGGACTGCTGGAATAAGAACAATAATGATTACGGGAGACAATGAGTTAACAGCAAAGTCAATAGGAGAACAAATTGGTTTGCTTGAGAGGGGCGACGAAGTTGTTACTGGTAAACAATTTGAAGATATGAATGAGGTTGAGATTAATCAAAAAATGGACAAAATAAGAATTTTTGCCAGAACGACCCCCGAGCAAAAAATGCGAATTGTTCGAATTTTACAAGGAATAGGTCATGTTGTTGCAGTCACCGGGGACGGAGTTAATGATGCCCCAGCTCTTAAACAAGCCGATGTGGGTGTGGCAATGGGAATAACAGGAACGGACGTTGCAAAAGAAGTCTCAGATATGATTGTGACCGATGACAATTATGCATCAATTGTTATAGCTGTTGAGGAAGGTAGAACAATATACGACAACATAAAATCATCAATAAAATATTTGGTCGGTTGTAATATAGGTGAAGTTATGGCAGTACTTACCGGGATGCTTCTTGGTTGGCCACTTATCTTAACACCGCTTCAGCTTTTATATGTCAACCTGGTGACTGATGGGTTGCCTGCGGTTGCTCTTGCCATAGCTCCCAAGCATGAGCATATTATGAAAAGATCTCCGCGTAGTGGTGCTATGTTTGGGCGCGTTGACATACTATGGTTTATTGAAGTGTGCTCACTTACTACCATAATTACATTGCTGTCTTTTCACATAGGGAATCTCATTGGAGGGATAGGTGCTGCTCGGACTCTTGCGTTTACTGCAATTATTCTAACTCAACACTGGATACTTCTTGATATTCGATCAAAGGAAAAATCATTTCTGCAAATGAATATTTTTAAAGATAAATTTTTTATTACAGCATTTTTCTTGCCACTTTTGATTCAACCTTTATTAATTTATATGCCATTCTTATCCCTCATCTTTAAAGTAACTGCAGTGATGCCATCATATATTATAATGATTATTGTCTTGTCGTTAGTTTTATTAGTGTCATCAGAGATAAGAAAGATAGTCAGAAAAGATCGACTCTAACAAAAAATGAATTTTCTTGATGCTATTCCGCTTATTTTCAAAAAAAGACTCAAATCTTTTAAATACAAAAATCTCACACTATTGCTCTTTAGTTTTATAATTGCTCTACTGCTTTATAAAAATGAATCATTCCATTCATTCTTAATCCATCTGGGAAATCTCGGATATGTAGGAGCACTTATTGCAGGATTTCTTTTTGTATCAACCTTTACAGTGGCAACGGGAACGTTGATCCTGCTGGTTTTGGCCGAACAGTTATCTGCAGTTGAGATTGGAATTGTTGCTGGGCTTGGAGCAGTCCTTGGAGATTTGATTATTTTTCATTTTGTGCAGGACAATTTGATTGATGAAGTTAAATTAATCTATCTCCAATTTGGAGGAGGACATATTGTGAAAGTACTTCATACTAAATACTTTAGTTGGACATTACCAGTTATAGGGGCAATACTTATCGCCTCACCCTTACCTGACGAGATTGGTATTAGTTTGCTTGGATTATCAAAAATGAATCCTTATGAATTTCTTCTTTTGTCTTTTATATTAAATTCAATCGGAATATTTTTGATTGTCACCGGATCCGTATTTATTAAACCCTAGAACATATCCATTGTGATCTACAACTTAATGACTGCGTGATGCTGGTCAATGTTCTCAGCGATCTTTATATTATTTGTTGTAATTATTGTTTGGTGTTTTTTAATCACGTCTATGACAAGATGTGTGTTAACCTCATCAAGTTCGGAGAATATGTCATCCAAAAGAAGAATGGGCAGTCTTTTAATCTTTTCATTGTAAAGATTGAGTTGATTAAGGATAACCCATAAAAGTGCCAGACGCTGTTGGCTTCTTGAGCCATACGTCTCGACATCAAATGCCTGTGTATCGCTGTTTAAATTAAGAAATATTCTATAATCATCCCTTTGAGGTCCAATAAATGTTGTCCTACGTTGTAATTGTTCTTCAAGTGTATTTTCAAGCCTTTCAATAGTTAAGACATTAGAGATATGTTTTATTTCAAAACTAAAATTTCCAATCTCTTTTGATTTGTTGAATAGTTCACATAGTTCTTCTCTTTTTTTGGAAATATAATCTGCTTGTTCGACTAAATATTTATTCCAAAATGATAACTCTTCGTTTAAGGATTCTTTTGGAATTGGCCTTTCAAGAAGTTTATTTCGTTTGGTCAATGCTGACATATAGTTATTTAATCTCTTTTTGTATTCGACATCAGAAGTGGACAACATTTGGTCAAAAAGCCCTCGTCTTCGGAATGGCTCTGTTGTCAACGATTCGATAAGTTGAGGAGTAAATAAAACTGCCGGAGGAAGATATTTTGAAAATTCAAAATATCTTTTTTCAAGTTTGTTTAAAAAATATCTCTTAACAAGAATATCGTCTTTTTCAAAAATAACTCTACATATTATTTTATCGTCCCCCTCGGCAAATTGACAATCAATGACGGTTTGTCTCTGGCCAAGTGTCATTAACTCCTCATGTTTGTCTTCTTTAATTCCATGTCCTGTTAAAACCAAATATATTGCTTCAATTAAATTGGTTTTACCAACAGAATTTGGCCCTACAACGAGCGTTAGAAAAGAGCTAAAATAAAACGTATGTTTTTTTAAGTTACGATAATGGGAGAGTGTTAACTTCTTAAGTTGCATACCTAAAAAAGTTCCCCTCCAAAACCAAGGATATAAGCAACAATACGGACGATAAGATAGGCTGATACTAATATGGCAAGACCCATAATTGCATAAACTATTCGCTGCTTACCCTCTTTGATTTTGTCAGGAGTGCCGTCGGATCGGAGGATAACATATCCAGCCATAATGAACTCATATAGAAGAATGATGCCAACAATAGGAAACAAAAAATTTAAAATAACATTAAAAATATCTGACAACCTGTTAATGCCGACCAATGGTCCAATAATTTTAATTGGATTTATTGTGCCAACCTCAACCGACTGAGCAAGAACTGTATTCATATTATCGTCTTAATACCTTTACTATAGCATAGATAAAAACGTTTATTGAGAGAGATATAGAAAATATTTGATTAAGTTTATTAACTACCGCAATACCATTTTCTTGAATCGACAAAGATAATTTTACATACGATAAAGGATGAAAGGTAAATAAATTTAAAATAATTACAAAAAGAATAATTGTCGGGATGATATAAAGTAAATCACGCAAGTCTTGTTTTGACGAAAACATTGTTGAGGAGATGACAAATGACGTATAAATGAAAAATATGTTATTGAGTATTTTTTCATTTGGAAACGAAATTGCATTAAAAAGAACGACAAGAACTATTGTACCTAAGATAAAAGGCGCAATGCCGACCAAAAGTCCTCTTACTGGATCGGCTCGGTAATAAGTTACGTAACCAAATTTAATGCTCTTTTTGCCATCATCCTCTGTTTTGATTGACGGTAGAAGATAAATAGAGTCAACTCTTAAAAGCAGTGCAATGGCAGAAACAAGATGGGCTGCCTCATGCAAAAAAATTCCGGGAAAATAGATAATCCAGAGCAAATAAACAACCAATTTGCTACGAATAATATTTTTTGATAAAAATGATCCCAAATGGTCTCGAATTTTTGAAGTTATGATAAACAAGAGAGCGATTAGACAGAAAAGAATAACAATAGATATATCCATAATAGTAAAGATTATCCATTAATTTGAGATGCTTTGTCAAACAGGTCTATAAGATACGATAGATTTTGGTGATTGTCGTTTTTTTCCCATTTGCTCCTGTTACATTAATGGTAACTTTTGTATTCTTTTTAAGAATAGGTATTTTAGCAGAGAACTGATTCTCTTCATTTAAGACATATCGTTCCCCATTGATTTCAACGATGGCGTCTTTCTCAGTAAGCCCTATAAGGTCAAATTTTTGAGTCCTAGGGGGGAGGTGATCATTAATTGGTGCAACAATCTCCACTTTTGGAGGGGTAAGCAAATGAACTAATTGAACTCCAAAATACAAAGCTAAAAGAAGTACCGAAAAAACAATTCCCAATCGCATGTAAATTTTAGACGAGGGAATAAGTTGTTTTGCATTAACTTTGCGGGTGAACTTTTGACTATCGGTTCTTTCATATTCTCGTCTAAAAAAAGCATCAAGTTTCTCTTCATTAAGATTAAGCAGCGAGCCATACGACTTCAAAACTCCCAAAATATAGGTTTTTGAAGGAAAAAGAGACCAATTGCTTTGTTCAAGTCCCTCAAGATATTTTTTTCGTATGCGAGTCTTCTTCTCAATATCTTCAATGCTGTACTCAAGTCTCTTTCTCTCAGATTTAAGAATTTGTCCAACTGTTTGCATTACATTCCCATGTCCATACCGCCCATTCCACCTGGCATTCCACCACCGGTTACCGGCTTTTCCTCCGGAATGTCAGTAACGAGAGCTTCGGTTGTTAGAATCATTGTGGCCACCGACGTTGCATTTTCAAGAGCAGTTCTGACAACTTTAACAGGATCGACAATACCTTTTTTAAACATTGATCCAAAATCAAGCTTCATTGAGTCAAAACCATAATCGGGGCCACGTGCTGCCTCGACAGTTTTAAGAACCCATCCAGCATCTTGGCCTGAATTGGCAGCGATCATAGTGATTGGTTCAGTTAGGGCACGATATACAATATCGACTCCCACCTTCTCCTCGTCATATTCCATTTTTTCCTTGAGAGCTGGCAAGACAGAGCGAGCCTTAAGAAGTGCCACTCCGCCCCCAGCTACAATTCCTTCTTCAAGAGCTGCTTTGGTAGCTGAGACTGCGTCAATAACACGTTCTTTCTTTTCTTTCAATTCAACTTCAGTTGCTGCTCCAACGTTAACTACAGCAACGCCTCCAGTTAATTTGGCAAGTCTCTCTTGAAGTTTTTCTTTATCAAACTCCGAAGTAGATGCTTCCATTTCTCGCCTTATTTGACCAACACGGCCGTCAATTTTAGCCTTATCACCGCGTCCACCGATAATTCTAGTGTTATCTTTATCAGACTCAACACGGTCGGCTCGACCTAAAACGTCAACATCGATGGTGTCAAGTTTTAGCCCAAGATCCTCAGATATTACCTGCCCGCCAGTTAGTATGGCAATGTCTTCAAGCATTGCTTTTCTTCTGTCACCAAAACCCGGCGCCTTAACAACCAAAGTGTTGAAAGTCCCGCGAATTTTATTTACAACAAGGGTTGCCAACGCCTCACCATCAACGTCGTCGGCAATGATGACTAGGTTTTTGGATACCTTGACAAATTTTTCCAAAAAAGGCAACAAGTCAGATATGGCACTGATTTTTTTATCGGTGATCAAAAGATAAGCATCTTCAACTTCAGCTACCATCTTGTCGGTGTCGGTAACTAGGTAAGCCGAGGCGTATCCTTTGTCAAACTCCATTCCTTCTTTATAAACCACTTCCATTTCAAGACCTTTACCCTCCTCAACAGTCACGACACCATCCTTGCCAACTTTTTTGATAGCCTCTGATATTAGTTGGCCAATTTGCTCGTTAGCAGCAGAGATTGTCGCAACTTGAACAACATCATCATCAGATGAAATGGTTTTTTTCATCTTGATAAGCTCTGCAATAACTGCAGCAGATGCTTGCTCAACGCCTCGTTTTAAAATCATCGGGTTGGCTCCTGCTGTGATATTTTTAAGTCCCGAGTTGACTATACTTTGAGCTAACAGCGTTGCCGTTGTGGTTCCGTCACCGGCAACATCATTAGTTTTTTCTGCTGCCTGCTTAACAAGCTGAGCGCCCATATTTTCAAATGGATCTTTAAGCTCAATTTCCTTTGCAACTGACACTCCGTCATGAACAACGTTTGGAGCGCCCCATTTTTTGTCCATTGCAACGTTACGACCACGAGGACCAAGCGTTGTAACAACTGCTCTTGCAAGTATATTAACGCCTTTAGAGAGAGATTGGCGGGCGTCGTCACCAAATTTAAGTTGCTTTGCCATGATGATTAAAAATTTTAATAAATAATAATTAACTTGTAACTGCCATAATATCTTTTTGCTCAATCAGAAGCCACTCATCTGACCCTACTTTGACTTCATTTCCCCCCCATTTTTTGTATAAAACTTTTTGTCCCACTTTAACAATCATGGGGACAGTTTTGCCTTGTTCGTTGGTCGTTCCCGGGCCAATTGCCATAATCTCACCAACTTGAGGTTTTTCTTTTGCAGTGTCGGGTAGAACAATACCCGATGCGGTTTGTGTTTGACCTTCGAGTGGTTTAACTAATACGTAGTCAAAAAGGGGCTTTATGTTAGTTGTCTGTGCCATTTTTAAAAGTTTTATAACTAATAATTGTATTTTAGGATTGTAATAAATGGACAATCCTTAAAAATTACTCTAATATATATCAAATAACCTTGTTTTTGTCAAGCATCTGAGTTGTTTGCTAATTATTGATATGAATTATACACCGCTTAAAACAAGTGTCTCCCCACCAAATCAAGAGAGTGGGTTTGTTGAAATTGAGAAATTAAGAGAAAAAATATCGTCGTCAAATATTCCTTCAGATCTGAAAGTAAGAATTAACACTAATATTGATCGGATCGAGTCGGTTTTAAAATATGGCGGAAATGCCGTTCAAATTGACACACTGGCTCGATATGTTGATTGGATTGTTCAACTTCCATGGAATAGGAGGACTGAGGATATTCTTGATATTGCAAAGGCTAAGAAAATTCTTGACAAAAATCATTTTGGACTATCTTTAGTCAAACAGAGAGTCCTGGAATATCTTTCAGTTTTAAAACTTCAGAAAAAACAGTTTGGTAAAAATATTGCTCACGCCCCAATTTTATTATTCGTTGGACTTGCCGGAACCGGAAAGACAACATTTGCAATGTCAGTTGCCCAATCTTTGGGTAGACAATTTATTCGTATTCCATTTGGAGGGTTATCAACAGGACTTGATTTAAAAGGTTTTTCAAAAATGAATCCGGAGGCTGAGCCGGGAATTATTATTAGAAATTTAGTAGGTGTAGCTAGCGCCAATCCGGTTATTTTGCTTGATGAGATTGACAGGGTTGGAGAGGAAAGTCGAGGAGAAATTATGGGAATATTACTTGAACTACTTGACCCGGAACAAAATAACAAATTCCTAGATCATTTTATTGATTATCCGTTTGATCTGTCTCAGGCAATATTTATTGCAACTTCAAACAATACACAAAGTATTTCTACAGCTGTCCTTGACAGGCTTGAGATAATTCAGATGCCCTCATATTCAGATGATGACAAGATCGCAATTTCTAAAAAATATATTTTACCTAGATTGTTAAAAGAATCGGGGATGGAGAACAATGTTATCATAGTTGACGATGTTGTCTGGCATCACCTAGCAAGAGTAAGTGGTTATGACCCAGGAATTCGAAGTATTGAACGAAAAGTTGAGTCGATAGTAAGAAGAGTTGCTCTTCAGATTGTTGAAAATAAGGGAAGCCATTTTACAATAACTGAGTACAACGTTAGAGAATTTGTTGATCTACAATAATTTTTCTCAGACGATTCCGTTGGTAATCAGGAAATGGTGAATTCTCATTTTTAAAAATTCATTGAAAATTACTTTGATTCCATATTCATTTTTATACCATCTGTTCTTTGATAAACGATGATTTATTGAAAAGAATGCGCTTGACCTAATTAACCTCACATTTTGAGGAAGATATTTCTCAATCATCATTTTTGCTCGTCTTTGGGCGTACCAAGTAATAACTAAAATTATTTTTTTATATTTGATATTTTTTTCATCGAGGAGATTAAGTGTTCTTCTAACATTGTCGGCAATAGTAATACTCTTATCTTCAGTAATAATTTTTGTTCCAGTAACACCATTTCTTACTGCCCAATTTTTAAAAACCTCAGCTTCACTCTTTTTTTGTTTGCCGTATATCGGTCGCTGTCCAGTTATAACTACTAATGGAGCCCATTGTTTTTTCCACAACTTAACAGCGTGTTGTATTCTAAGTAACCTATTGCCTCCAAAGACTAAAATAAAATCTGATTTTTGAAGTGTGTCACTTTCTCCTAAGTAATAGAAAATATTATCAAAGATCCAATGGAGTTTTCTGTTATTTAAATTTTCAAGGGTCTTTTTTGCTAATGTCTTCTGGATTTTATTCCCCTGTCTAAATATCTCTTCTAAACTACAGTTATCTAAAAACGGATTTTGCTTAAAGTGAAGTATTTTTAACCATTTTTCAGCGAGCGACAAATTAACGTTTTTATCCATTCTTCTTGATTCAATAATGGGTCGTTTTGCCTCGCGTCTTATGATCTCCATCAACTCTTTAACTTCAAAAGAGTCGTCAAGACCGGTTCTTTTAGAGCGAAATATGTTCATTTTGAAAGATAAAAAATTCCAATTTGCGCTTAAAATCGGCTGG
>MGAM01000003.1:12710-13909 GCA_001789725.1 Candidatus Roizmanbacteria bacterium RIFCSPLOWO2_01_FULL_39_19
CTGTTTGAAAATATCCGAACAGATTTCGCCCAAAATTTGTAGGGCGAGCGGAATTCCCCCCACACCCCCCTTCCGCCCGCCTCGCCTTGCCTGCTCGACCGATAGGCGGGAACCGGAGCGGAAAGGACGATTTTCCTTCGACTTTGCTCAGGATGGTGAGCCTGTCGAACCACAAGTTTTTCTTTGCTGTGCCCTTCCGAAGTTTTAACGAAGGAGGGGCGGCAAATTCTTTTTATATTATCTCTCTTAAATACTGTCCTGTAAATGAACTTTCATTTTTTGCAACTGTTTCGGGAGCTCCTTCTGCAACGATTTTTCCACCTTCATTTCCTCCTCCTGGACCTAAATCTATAATCCAATCGGCGTTTCTAATGAAATTCATGTTGTGTTCTATAACAAGTACGGTGTTACCGTTTTCTACAAGTTCATTAAGCAGGCCGAGTAATTTTTCAATATCGGCAAAATGTAATCCTGCGGTTGGTTCATCGAGAATATAAATCTCACCTTTTTTGTGAAGTTGGCTAGCCAATTTTAATCTCTGCGCTTCTCCGCCCGAAAAAGTGTCATGACTTTGCCCAAGTTCAAGATAACCCAATCCCACCTTTACTAATGTTTCAACTCTGTGCTTGATAATCCCATCATCAAAAAAGGCAAAAGATTCGTCTATTGTCATTTCCAAAATTTCATGGATATTTTTACCTTTGTATTTGTATGCTAATGTTTCCTCTTTATATCTTTTGCCCAGGCAGGTTTCGCATTTTACGGTAACATCTCCCATGAAATGCATATCAATTTTTTTGTAGCCAAGTCCTTTGCAATCTGGGCAAGCACCACTACTATTAAAAGAAAAAATTGATTTGCTTACATTGTTTTCCTTTGCAAATAAATCCCTAATTCTGTCAAAAATGCCAATGTAAGTTGCGCTATTGCCTCGTGCCATTCCAAACATTGCTTTTTGGTCAATGACAATTACCTTATCTCTGTATTTATTGGCAAATACATCTATTAATAACGAGCTCTTGCCTGAACCTGAAACACCAGTAAAAGCACATAGTAAACCAAGAGGTATACGACAATTTATTTTTTGGAGATTGTTTACATTGGCATTTTGAATTTCGAGGTAGCTGGTTCGCTTTCTTCTGTTTTGATTAATTTGAAGCAATCTATTATTTTTTAGGTACTTGCCTGTTATGGAATGG
>MGAM01000004.1:0-118856 GCA_001789725.1 Candidatus Roizmanbacteria bacterium RIFCSPLOWO2_01_FULL_39_19
AAAATTGTTTTGCTTTGCTCGCCGAGTTTCGGCGGGCGGAAACGCTGGGGCGGGGTTTCAAATCATTCGAGCGATTGTCGCTCGAAATAGGTTCGAGCTTCGTTCAGCAATTGCGACACTATTTTTTTAAAACAAGAAAATGTTCTTCTTTTGGAAGGTCGGCGGTTAATGATAATACCCTATCAGCATCATGTTTTTGGCTATTGTGGGTATACATAGCTTTAGTTTTTATCTTCCAAACTGGCTTAATATCAACAGTTAAATCTATTTCACTATTATTATATCCTGGCGGGACATATATAAAATATTTCCCAGCGAATTTATCTCTTTTCGCCTCTGAAAGACAATAATAGTAAAGAGATTTAATATAGTTGGTCCTTTCAAAAATAAATGAAGTCACCATTGACATAGTAACGTGGTCAATATGCCCCGACACACCGCGGGGTTCGAAAGTTAGAAGCGTATCTGGTTTGATTTTATCAATGTATTCTTTAGCCTTCTCGACAAGTTTATGATAATTTGCATTACAGAGCGCTCCATCTTTAAACCCTAAAAATATCACTTTCTTAACCCCTAGAATTTTGGCTGATCTTTGAAGTTCTTTTTTTCTAATATTGCCAATTTCGCGCTTGCTATATGGGCCGTGTTGTCCAGCCTCACCGGCAGTTGCACAAATAACCGTGATTTCATATTTCTTTGACCAGAGAGCAATTGTTCCCCCCGGCCCGAATGACTCATCATCAGGATGAGCAAATACACAAACAAGTTTTTTCATGATAAGGCTATTTTACCTCAAGTTTGTTAAAATATGGATAAAAGGCTGGGTAGCTCAGTGGTTAGAGCATTCGTTTCATAAGCGAGAGGTCGGGAGTTCGATCCTCCCCCCAGCCACAAATAAGATGAACCAATCATTAACATTTATCACAGGTAACATCTCCAAAGCTCAGGAGATCAGCTACCACCTAGACTTTCCTTTACTTCACAAAAAACTTGACTTACTTGAGATTCAATCGGTCAATTTAATTGAAATTGTTACCCATAAGGTCGATAATGCGTTTAAACAAATCAAATTCCCCGTTTTAGTTGAAGACACATCACTCACATTTACTGCGTTTGGAAAACTTCCGGGGCCTTTAATAAAATGGTTTCTACAGGAATTAGATAATAAGGGATTATGTAAGATGCTCGATGGCTATTCTGATAGATCAGCACAAGCTGAGGTCGTTTTTGCACTTCATACTGGGAGAGCAATAACACTATTTTCAGGAACGATAAGAGGGACAATAGCAAAAACTCCTCGCGGTGTGCGTGGATTTGGTTGGGATCCAATATTTATTCCTGAGGGATGGACTAAAACATGGGGTGAGATGACTAAAGAGGAGAAGGCTCAAACTTCAATGAGAAAAATCGCACTGGCAAAACTTGAGAAGTATTTAAAAAAATAGTTATTTTGTGTACCATCGTATAATGAGGAAATCTTTTGATCGACACGCCAAATCTAAGACCCTTCCTCTGATGTATAACGGAAAGTTTTTGGCCGGTCCTGGCCAAGACTTACCTTTTGGAATTTTATTTGTAAGAAAGTAATTAAAATAACTTTTGCTCTTCAATGTTTTCATCAATTACGGCATCAACATTAATTTGCTTCTTGTCTTCAATATCTGGGAGAGCCTTTCCCATGATCCCCTGAAGAGCGCCGTGCATAGATAATGTTTGGTCAATCACTCTTCGTATTGAGCGCTCCTGGCGAGCCCATTTAGTTGCAAACCAACGCTTTTCTCGTTCAAGCTCATCCTGCATAAATGAAAACGCCTCAACAATTGCTTCAACCTTATGCTTAAACTCAACACCACTAATATATTCATGTAGAACCTCCAATTTCTCTTCCCTGTTAACTTGAGACGTTTTGACTGATGTGATATCAATTAGATTTGCTCGAAGCGCAGTAGAGAGTCCCACTGCCGATTCAAAATCGCCCACCCAAATCCCATCAACAGTTCCGAATTTAGCAATTGTTGGAGGGAGGATGTTTGAAATTAATACGGCAATATCGGCACCAACTCGACGTTGATCATCTCTAAGTTTGACAATCCACTCATGACTCCATGCTTTAGTACGTTTGAATTCCCAGATAATTTTTCCACAATCGGTGTGAGTTCTATTGCGAACCGTTTGGATAATATCTCCACCTCGCACCCCCTTGGCAACTGGAGCAATATCGTCTAAGACAAACGTACTTTTGAATTTTTCTTCAAGTTCAAGCTCGAGCACTTCTCCTTGGAGCTGTTGCGAGCCTTGCTCTATTTTTTGCTTGTATTCGTTAACCAGTTTTAGGGCGTCAGCTAACTTTTTATCTTTCTCAAGGATCTTTAAATCATATTCTTCTTGAATTTTCTTGGTGGCATTATGTTTAATTTTTTCTTCACTTTCCAGGAATTTTTTTTGAAATTCAAGACGCATCGACTCACTATCAGATCTTATTTGGCGTAGAGTTCTATTAAGCTCAAGCATTTGTTCTTGAAGTGTTTTGTTTTGATTGCGCAGTTCCCTCGATTCATTTTCTTTATCACGAATCGTCAGCTGAAGCGAATCTTGTGCTTTTTTTTGGGCGGATTCAATTAGCTGCTTTTCACGCTGCTGTTGGGTTGTTAATATTTCTTGTCTTTGTTTTTCAAGAGCAGCCTCAATCTCTTTTTTTTGTGTCTCTATCATCTGGTGAGACAGAGCACGGGACAATGGAATAGACTTATTGCAATGAGGGCAAATTATTGTGTCATTAATCATAGGCAAATTATACAGGAGTACGTTAGCGAGAAGTGACGACAGTAAGTAGCCTCATACTATATTTTTTCCCTGGTTGCAGGTTAATCCGCTGGCTTGGCACGCTTATTGCCCCCGGCCCCCTTGTCCATGGACCTATACAAAGAAAATTACCCTCCTGAGTTGCATACGCAACAACTCCGGAAAATGGTGTAAGAAATCCCAATTCAACACTGCCAGTGTTAAGAGGTAAGGTTAGCCCCCAATCATCGGTAAGATTGACTAAATAGTATTTAGGTTTGCCGGGTTGATAGTCTGAAACTCCTATCACTCCAGTGATATTTTCCAAAACGTCCTTTAATTGATCTCTAATCACAGGAAAGAACAAATTAAATCCGGAGGCTACTGGTATTTCTCTATCATCAGTATTTAAAATGTCAACTTCCTGCCACAATCTATATTGCTTGTCATCCTTGATATGAGGAGGTTTATCTAAAGAAATACGATAGGTGAGATTGAATCCATGTGGATAGCAGGCAGTTTGGGCTGGACTGTGACGCAAATCCATCTGGACCGTTCGCTTATGATGTTGTTTTGATAATGCTCGTCTATCTCTATTTAATTGGCGTTGAATACTCTCAAGTGGATCAACCTCCGGCACAACCCTCCATGGCATGCTTCTTACAATTCCATGATTAGGTAAATCCAAATATTGTGAGTCTGAGTCTAGTGGTCTGCCAGCTTGGGGAAAGAGCAAAACCGCTCCTCCTCTTTGACGCCTTCTACCGTCTAATCCGACAAACGAAGATCTTGGCATAAAAACATCTTTTCCCCCAACGGTAAATCTTGTAATTACGGCACCCAGAGGATCAATGGTTAGTGACGCATCGCCCAAAGAAACTTCTACAAGCCCGATATCCCGAGCAACATCGGGATGCCTTGTATCATCTAACTCTAAAGTCGCAGGAGTGCCCATAACATTTATTATATCAGCTTTGAAGTGATAGTGTATACTGAAAGTATAAACATACCCTCCTAGGTCGGAGGGCAAAAAGGAGGTGAAGAATATTTATGATGTTTACTAGGAAATTTATAACAACTTTTGTCGCGACACTGGCGGTATTTTTTATTGTTAATCAAATATTTCCAAACATGTTAGTTTTTGGAATGATTTCAATTCCCTACATTCAGGCTCTTTTAACCGCATCATTTGGAGTGGCGCTGGCAGCGTCTTCCGTCAAGCCAATTTTCCATGACGATCTAGGATTTGAACTCAATGACCAGCAATGGATGGGCATTTACTTATTAGTTAATATGGGAGTTATCTATCTTATGGCAAGGACTCCTATTTCAAACTCTGTTGGCGTGGGTGTGATTGGATTTTGGATGTCACTGCTACTTGGATTTTTGGTAACAGGAGCGCAATATCTAATTTTTAGAGATGCCCTGCATCCAAAAAAGACGAGACGTTAAAGAATAATACTGGTGTCCGTGTCATCTTGGGTTAATTCTGGAAGGATGTAAACATCCCGATTAAATTCGTCAACCCCGACATATTGTGCTTGCCCCTTAAGAATTTTTTCAAGGGATTTACAGTTTCTGCATTCACCATAATGACATTTGAATCTGTTTAAACTTCTTGCAAGTTTAATATCTTTGGCAATTTTGTAAACTTCATTCACACATTCCTGAGAATTTGGGAGCGGTTGCTCCTGAGGCTTATTATTTCTATCCAAGTACCAGTAACTTACTCGTGTCACAGGCCGTAACTGACAATTTTGAGCAATTAGAAAGTATATTGGCAGCTGTAATGAATCAGTCGCCTCTTCATTAACTCCCGTCTTAAAGTCAATAATATGAACGCTATCGGTATCGGGCAAATATTCTAACCAATCCAGTTTCCCGCAAAGAATAATATTATCCTTTTCCGACAACCAGAAATGAGGGAGATCCATTTTTATTTTTACTGCAGGCCCGGCAAGTGGCCCTTTATGGACAGTTACGTTCTCAAGCATTTTTTTTGCCCTTTTTTTATATTGCTCTTCCAGATTTTCATTTGCGAAACCTCCCTTTTCATGCTTAATTTTTTCCCAGACGGTCTCTAGTTGATCGATCAAGGATTCATTGAAGCGGGTCTCCTTTGGAAGAGAAGATATTGTTTCCAAAACTTCATGCACCGCGCTCCCAAGCGCTAGAGGCGGTGACATGAGTTTAATTTTTCGACCCCGTTTTGGGTCCTTATAAACATTCTTAATATAATAGCTTCGGGGGCAAGTTACAAAGTCAGATAATGAGGTGTGTGACACCCAAAGAGCATCGTATGTATCTTTCGCTTGGTCCTTCATAAGCCATTATTTTTACATTGAATCGTCTTGTGACATGTCGCTACTGTTGCTATTGTCATAGTTTCTGTTCTCATTGTAGTCACCACGGTTGCCGTCATTATTATCGCGTTGTTCCATTGGTCTGGCAATATTAACAACTAATTTTCTTCCTTCTGTTTCCTTTTGGTTCATTTCCTCAACGGCACGTTGAGCATCAGCTTCGTTTTTAAATTCGACAAAACCAAAACCGCGCGAACGACCGGAGTCTTTAAAGACAATAACACGAGCCTCGGTGATCTCACCGTATTGGGCAAACATGTCTTTAAGTCCGTCTGATGTTACAGAATAAGGAAGATTCCCCACGTAGAGCTTGTTTTTCATTCTCTTTCACCCCTCTTTCTCACGTATCTCACTAATACTTTGGATAAACGTATGCAGTAGTTGCCACAAGCAATTATTGCAGATTACCTCAAAAAACTTGTTAACACGATTATCAGTATACCATACATAATCAAAATGCATATTGTCAAGAGTTTTTATCTTGTTTTGACCCATAGTATATTAATGGTATAACTGCTCCCGTGAAAGAAAAACAACCTAATAAAAGAAGGAAGACTAAGGAAAAAAGAGCAAGAAGAGATGGCTTTAACCTATCCTGAGGCTGTATATTTCACTCCAACTGAAGAAGGACTTTTTGCAACATCATTAACAACAACTCGATGGATTAACTTTACTCCGTTACATTTGGATGTAAGAAAGGTCGGAGAAATTATTAATTTCTATGAACAATTTGCCGTTCGGGAAATGAGCGGAAGCTTTGCTCTACTAACTGGCGAACAAGTTCCATTTGCTGTAACCGTTCCAACTGCGCCATATACCAATAGACTTTTTTTTACTAACCAAACAATGCCAAACCCTTATTGGGGTAATGTTGATAAAGATGCACTCACCTTAATTGCAAACAATGCCCCTTTGCATCTTACAAGAATCCGTGTTAGTGACTCTTATCAAAAGAGATCAATTGAAAGACAGATGTATCACTCGATGAGTGAGTATGCAACCGTTTCATTTTGGACTGAGGCGTGTCAAGCAAGTGTCATGGTTACAACAACCAATCCACAGATTCTAAAAGCAGGCCAAGAGGCATTTTGCAATTCTGCAAGTTTAGCAGCTTATATGAGAGTTAATAATAAATCTTATGATGAGTACGTGAACGCAGCGCAGTCAATGTTAAACGATACAATTCACGGAAAAGTTGGATTTCTCCTTTTTCCGCAAGAAATTTACGAATCTTTCCCGAAAATAGGTTCTATTTTTAGATAAGGACTTTTTAAAATTTCTCCAATTTATCTAAGCTGGCTCTTGGAACTCTATCAAGTGAGTCAATACTTTCAACAAAAAGTCCTTTTTGGGCTTTGAAATATCCAGCAACGGCAATCATTGCTGCGTTGTCGCCATATAAGCCCTTTAGCGGAAACAAAATTCTCCCGCCGTTTCTTTCAACTAAAATCCGCATTTTGTCTCTTAAAAGTTTGTTTACAGCAACACCCCCGGCAACACAAATGTTTTTAACCCCAGTTTTTTTCATTGCTTGCCTCATCTTAATACATAAACTGTCAATAACCGCCATCTGATAAGACGCAGCAAGATTATTTTGATTGTTAATTCTTTCCCTATCTCCCATCTGTTTTAACGCGTAAAAGAGTGAGGTTTTCAAGCCAGAGAATGAAAAGTTAAAGTCTGTCGACCTAGCCATTGGTCGGGGAAAATCAATAAATTTAGGGTCCCCTTTTTCCGACATTGCCTCCAATATCGGACCTCCAGGGTAGACTTTATTATCTAGAATCAGCCTTGTCCCCTTGTCAATCGCCTCCCCAGCAGCATCGTCAACTGTTTTGCCCAAAATTTCATAATAAGTGTGATCCTTAAATAAAACCAACTCTGTATGACCCCCCGATACTAGCAACACCAAGTATGGAAATTCAAAATTGATGTCAGACTTTCCACTTTTATTTTGAGCAAAACACGAGTAAATATGTCCCTCCATGTGATTGACAGCAATCAGTTTTTTATTATATTTCTTGGCAATTTCTTTTGATTTTTTTATTCCAACACCAAGTGCGATTGAAAGCCCTGGGCCATAGGTCACCGCAATTGTATCGATCGTATTTATTGGGGTTTTAGATTTTTCCAAAGCGGAATTAATTACACTATCAATTTTTTCCTCATGCGCTCGCTTGGCGAGATTCGGCACAACACCTCCCCATTGGGCGTGTATGGGAATCTGTGAGAATAATTCATTTGAAAGAATTCTTCTGCCCTCAACAACCGCTGCTGCAGTTTCATCACAAGAAGTATCAATTCCAAGAATTCTCATTTTAGGTCGAACGCAACTGTTATTTGTCTTTGATCGTTAATCATGTGTTTAATTTCAACTTTAACAATACCTGCTTTTTCTTTAATTTCATCAATTATCGAGTCAATGTTTTGACTCCATTCAATACACATCAGTGTATTTTTGTTCAAATTTTGCAAAATTCCAAGATGTTTAAATTCTGATTTATCTTCAATTCGATACAAATCAATATGTAGGAACTTTTTGATGATACTGTTTAAATCATATTCATGAACTAAAACAAATGTGGGTGAGGAGATATTATTAATTCCCAACTCTTCTCCGACTCCTTTAACAAATACTGTCTTCCCGGCGCCAAGGTCGCCATATAACAAGATAGCTACAGGCCTGTCGTTAACAAAAGGCTTGAGTTGTTTTATGATTTTTTTTGCCAGTAATTTTGTTTCTCTGCTTGATTTTGTCGTATAGGTTCTTATCATACAAGTTCTATTTTATCAGAAATCTGGTATAATTAGCCTGAAATGACGGACCTAAAAAAGGATCTTAAATTAAATAAAAAAGGCCCCATTAAGATTAATATAGGACTTAAACAGATTGTTATTGCAATTGTCGCCCTGTTTTTTATCAGCTCTATACTCATATCTGCCGGGGAAATTGCAACAACAACAAATGAAAAGCCCATCAGTAAAATAATTTCTGATATTAAAGCTAAAAAAGTCAAGAAAATCGAAATTGTTGGCAATAAAGTTCTCGTCCATTACTCAAAAGATAGAATCGTAACAACTTCAAAAGAGGAGGGAGAAAGTTTTGTTAAAACCTTAACTGACGCTAAAATTGACCCAACTAGTCTTGAAATAAGGGTTAAATCAACCGACACGGGATCAATGATCGCTAATTTTTTAGCTAATGTCATCCCAACTCTTCTTATGATCGGATTTTTTATATTCATCTTTCGCCAGGCAAGAGGAACCCAAGACTCGATTTTCTCATTTGGTCAGGCCAGATCAAAACTTTACAACAAAGAAATGTCAAGAATTACATTTGATGACGTTGCAGGAGTTGATGAGGCTAAGAAAGAATTGGCCGAAATTGTTGATTTTCTGAAAAATCCAAAAAAATACAACAAGCTGGGGGCAAGACCTCCAAAAGGGGTTATATTGGTTGGCCCGTCAGGTACCGGTAAAACGTTACTTGCCAAGGCTGTAGCTGGAGAGAGCCATGTCCCATTTTTTTCAGTAGCAGGCAGCGAGTTTATGGAAATGTTAGTTGGAATTGGAGCTGCAAGAGTTCGAGATTTGTTTAAGACTGCTAAAAAAAATTCTCCGTCAATTATTTTTATTGATGAGATTGATGCTATTGGCCGAACTAGATCAGTTTCCGCAATGCCTGCCCATGACGAGCGGGAACAGACCTTAAATCAGATTCTAGTTGAAATGGATGGTTTTGAACAAAATGATCGTGTTATTGTTGTTGCTGCGACAAACAGAGGTGATTTGCTTGACTCGGCTTTACTTCGCCCGGGAAGATTTGATAGACGAGTCCTGGTAGATTATCCTGATATTGAAGGTCGAAAGGCAATTCTCAAGATTCACTCACGTGGCAAACCAATGGCTAAGAATGTTTCATGGGAGAAAGTCGCAAAAAGAACAGTTGGATTTTCCGGCGCTGATATTGAGAATATGCTAAATGAAGCTGCAATACTAGCAGCTACAAGAAATAAAAGCTCGATAAGTATGGACGAAATTGAAGAGGCAGCAACAAAAGTTAAGCTTGGGCCTGAGAAGAAACGACTGCAAACTGATATGGATAAAAAAATCACCGCCTATCATGAAGCCGGACACGCAATTGTTACCTATTTTCAAAAAGGCACCGATCCGGTCCATCGAATCTCGATTGTGTCACGCGGTATGGCCCTCGGTTATACTTTAATTCCTCCATCAAGCGACCGGCTGCATGAAACCAAAACCCACCTAGTGCAGATGATAACCTCTATGATGGGCGGACGAGCTGCTGAGAACCTTGTATTTAAGGACATTACAACCGGAGCAGCAAATGATTTTGACCAGGCGACTCGAATAGCAAGGGGTATGGTTATTGACTATGGCATGAGCTCACTAGGGCCTATTAATTACGGACCAACCAGTGATGTAACCGAGTGGGGAAGTACTTTTTATGCAAGTGAGAATCACTCTGATGCAACCCGTTTAAAGATTGATAATGAAATTAGAAAAATCGTTGAGGATTGTTATGGGCAGGCTAAGAAAATTCTTAAAACTAATCGAAAAAAATTAGATGCAGTAGCTTTTGCGCTAATTAAAAAAGAAAGTCTTGATGATGAAGAATTCCTCGCCTTAGTTGTGAATAAGCTGAGATAAGCTTACAGCGCGAAGATACCTTTTACAAGCAACACATTGGGGTCCAAGAGTTGCGAGCAAAATGGTACCGAGCTTATGCGGATCTGTAAGAATTCTTGTATTATATACTCTTATGAAGTCCCTATTATTGATCGATGGTAATGGCCTAGTTCATAGAGCTTATCACGCTCTTCCTGAGTTTACATCCCGAAGTGGCCAACCAACTGGGGCAGTTTACGGTTTTATATCAACTTTAAATAAGGTTATTTCTGACTACAGACCGACTCATGTGATTACTTGTTTTGACACTCCTGCCCCAACATTTCGTGATTCTCTGTTTATCAATTATCGCACTCAACGCCCCGAAGCCGATAAAGAACTTAAAGATCAATTTCCACTTGTTAAAGAGTTTCTTGATGCTGCCGGGGTTGCCCATGTTGAGAAAGAGGGACTTGAGGCGGATGACTTGATTGGTGTTTTGGCAACGCAAGCACACAAGCGGGGATTTGTTGTCAATATTTTGACAGGGGACAAGGATATTTTTCAGCTGGTCAACAATAATATTTTCGTCATTACTCCTCAAATTGGATACGGGCACGAAAAAAAATATGATCGACGGGCAGTTATAGAAAAATTTGGCATCCCACCAGAGCGTGTAGCTGATCTTAAAGCACTAGCCGGTGACCCGTCTGATAATTACAAAGGAATTGTCGGTATTGGTCCAAAAACCGCTTCGCAGCTGATAAATAAGTTTGGACCAATTGAAAACATATATGAGAATATTGACCAAGTTGAAAATCCGATTTTAAGACAGAAGTTGATCAATGGCAAGGGGGATGCTGAGTTGTCAAAAAAACTGGCTCAATTAGTAATTGAGGCTGATATCCCAGTAAAGGTTGATGATGGAGAATTTATCCATTACAACGAATCGTTGAAATATTTTTTTAATAAATACAATTTCAGAAGTTTATATAACCGAATTTTTGGAACTTCAACAAAACCAGAAAAAATTGAAAAACCTAAAAAAAAGGAGAATCAACTGGATCTTTTTAACTAAGTTTTAAAGAGTTGACCACCGCTTACTAAGATAAGGATAAAGCTTTAGAACTCTTTCAATTAGCCCTTTAGTTCTACTAGCAAATCCTGAAAAGCGGGGATTATTAATAAGCTTAAAATCCTCTTTTTTATGAAAGTCTCCACCTCCACCTTTGGCCAAATTATATTTATCACATAAGTGATCAAGATTTTTCATGTCGGCTTCAAACTCATTTTGATTAAATTTTTCAACTCCAAATGCATAAACAGTTTCTAGTCCATCAATTCTTTTCTCTTGGCAGAACTTTTCAACTAGAGTTAGGGGGAGTTTATCCTTAAAATATGTCCAGTGAGCAATTAACGCAATCCCTCCGGCGTTCCTGATTAGTGATACCGCATCATCCATATATATCTGATCAACATAATGGACATAGACGTTTTTAATGTAACTATTGTTACTTAAAAACAATGTAAAAACTTTTTGCCAAAGATCGGCATTCTTTACTTTCTCATATGTTTCTTTTAACTCATCATTTTTTTTTGCTTCTTGAAACAATTTCTTCTCAAGCTGACTCATAATTTTAATATTTTTTTCTTTTGACAGGATTGCCTTAGCTATGTGAGGTCTTCCCACAGTTCCAGTTACTTGTTTTTGAACTTCATCGTATGAGATGTCCAAACCAAGACTCTTACAATTGGTGATAATTTCTTTCGTACGTTTGATTCTTTTTTGAATCGCATTATCCGAATACTTAAGTAAATTTTTATTTTCAAGATCAACAAATAGTCCAACAACATGAAAAAGCTCAATTTGATCTTTAATTTCTATCACCCTCGTTGCCGACATTTCAATACCAGTGAAAAATTTTACTTCGTGATTAATTTTCTTTAGTCCTTCGATAGTCTCCTGTGTTGGTAGGGTATCATGGTCAGTAAACGCGACAACGCCGATGTTATTTCTTTCACACTCATCTAAAACTTGTTTGTGGGTTAAAACACCGTCAGATGTTGTAGTGTGACAGTGAAGAGATTGGTAAGAGATTTGTTTCATGGCTTTTCCCAGTGGCCTAAATTATAATCAGTTGGATATAGTGTATATTCTACTTCCCTATTTTCATTCTTAATTATTTCAACTAATTTTTCAGCAACCCATCCGGGAGTAAAATATGCCTTACCACTTTCTGATTCTTTTTTCTTTTCTTCTAAAGTCATAGGGCCAAATTCAGTTAACGTGCTGCCTAATGTAATTAAACAAAAAGAAGGATTAAAACCTTTAAATTCTTCTGCTAACGATAATGTCATTCCTCGAAGTGCGAATTTTGTTGCGCAATATAGACTTCGTCCTCTCATTGGAATAACACCCGCACCTGACCCAACAGTCAAAACAAGAGAGTCATTACTGTTCATAATGGGAAGCAGCCCTTGTGTTAAGAAATACGGCGCTTTTGTGTTTATATCAAATGATTCATCCCAATCATCTCTTGTAGTTTCTTCAAATGTTTTATATGCCCCAATGCCAGCAACATGAATTAGCACGTCAATAGATTTATATTTCCCTTTCAGTTGTAATATATAATTACTGATACCTTCCTTACTTTTAAAATCAACAACAAAATATTCACATTTATCTCGTAATTCTGATTTTAGTGACTTAAGTTTTTCTTCTCTCCTCCCTAAAAGAATCAAGTACGAGCATTCCTTATGTAGTCGTCTAGATAACTCTTCACCTATTCCGCCCGTTGCACCAGCAATAATAATAATTTTACCTTGAAGATTCATACCTCCAAGTATAAAACAACTTTGTCGAGTTTGCTAAATGTTGCCGAATCCCGAGGTGTAGCCTCACTTTCACTCCGGGAGTGATATGGTCATGATACATTAGGAATTAAGATCAACTCCGAGTGTTGCATTATAACTAAACATTGGGTTAATTTGGATAATGACACTTCTTGTATTTTACAGGTTTTCCGTTTTCATCCACTCTACCACACCAACATGGATCATTTCGACCCAGTTTTTTTTGTGGCGAAGTTGTCCTTGCTGGAGGACTGGTCTTTTCGGGGGATGAAAATGGGTCGGTGGCAGACGCTGATTTAAATTGTATTTTTTTCTGTTTAGTTTCTTCAGCTGGTGCTTCTTCAACCCGTTGGACATGAAACAATCTTCGAGCCGTCTCAAAATCAATACCAGACAGTAGCTTCTCAAACATTGAGAATGCCTCATTTTTGTATTCAGTTAATGGATCAAGTTGGGCATAACCCCGCAGGTTAATTCCCTCTCTAAGATCATCTATTGCTGTTAAATGTTCCGTCCAGTACTTATCGATAGTTGACAGATAAATACTCTGGATAACTGCTACCCATAACTCTTTCCCAAATTCTTTTTCTTTGGATTTATAAAATTCATCAATTGTCTTAAGCAAGTATTCCTCAACTTTAGGCTTATCAATCCCCTCGATATCTTTAAGAATTTTATTTGGGTCAAGCGGGACAATGGAGCAAAATTCCTCTACAATTTTCCTATATTCCGGAGACGCATCTTCTATATACAAAAACATATTCAAGATATTCTTGACTTCCTCCCCGTACATATTTGAAATCGTCTCCTCAACTTCCTTCTCGTTCTCTTCTGCCATTAAAATGCGCCTTCGAAGAGAATATAAAATTTCACGCTGTTTATTGATAACATCATCATATTCAACTAAGTGCTTCCGGGTATCGAAATTAAATCCCTCAACCTTCACTTGTGACTGCTCAAGCGCTTTTGACACCATTGCGTGCTCAAGTGGTTGGTCCTCAGGAATTTTGAAAAAGTCCATGAGTTTGCTCACCTGTTCCCCTCCAAAAATTCTCATCAAGTCGTCTTCCAAGGCTACAAAAAAACGGGATTCTCCCGGATCTCCCTGGCGACCCGCCCGACCTCTGAGCTGATTGTCAATTCTTCGTGACTCATGCCGTTCGGTTCCTATTACATAAAGCCCACCCAATTTCACTACTTCATCATGATTTTTTTGCCATTCAAGCATTTCTTTATTAAATTTTTCTTGTAATCTGCCCTCCGACTCGGAGGGTTTATTCCCAGTAAACTGCTCTTTGGTTGGCTGCATACCCCCCAATATAATATCAACTCCTCGCCCGGCCATATTAGTTGCAATTGTAATTGCATTTTTCTTCCCCGCGTTTGAAATTATCATTGCCTCGCGCTCATGGTTTTTAGCATTAAGAAGTTCATGGGGGATACCTTTTTTGATGAGTAAACGTGATACAATTTCGTTTTTCTCAATACTGGTTGTACCCACCAAAACCGGTCGCCCGACTTTATATGCTGCTGCAATCTCCTCCACTAATGCCTTGAATTTTCCGTTTTCAGTTTTGTAAATCAAATCAGGATGATCAACTCTCACCATCGGCCGATGAGTAGGGATGGCAAGGACATCAACGTTATAAATCTTATGAAATTCCTCGGCTTCAGTTGCAGCGGTTCCCGTCATGCCGGCAAGCTTTTCGTACATTCTAAAATAATTCTGCAATGACACTGTTGCCAGCGTCTTTGACTCTCTTTTGATAGCTACTCCCTCTTTTGCTTCAATTGCCTGGTGAAGCCCTTCGCTGAACCGTCTCCCCTGAAGAAGTCTGCCAGTAAATTCATCAACAATAATTACTTCATCATCTTTAACGATGTAATCCTTATCAAGCTTGAATAATGTTTTTGCTTTTAGCGCTGCTTCAACATAAAACAAAGTGTCATAGTCTTTTTCGTAAATATTGGTTGTCCCCAGTTGTTTCTCAATTGCTGCAATCCCTCCTTCAGTCAAATGGGCAGTTTTGAGTTTTTCATCGACAATAAAATCCGTCTTGAGATCTAATCTCTCTACAATGCGGGCATATTCGTAATATTTTGATGTATCCTCGTCATATGGGGCTGAGATAATATGAGGAGTACGAGCTTCATCAATTAGTACTGAATCAACCTCGTCAATAATTGCATAGTGAAAATCTCTTTGGCGAATTTCCGACGAGTGTGTCGCCATATTGTCCCTTAAGTAATCAAATCCAAATTCAGAGTTAATACCGTAAGTTATGTCAGCAGCGTATGCCTCATCTCTAGTGACTGGTTTCAGGTTGACAAGTCGCCAATCATAAGCATCGTTATCGCGGTATTCTGTGTCAAAGATAAATGATTCGTCAGAGATAAGAACTGAGACGGTCATTCCAAGCATTTTGTAAAGCTGGCCATTCCAGCCGGCGCCAATTTTGGCCAAGTAGTCATTTACTGTGACCAAATGAACTCCTTTACCTTCTAATGCGTTTAAATAAAGCGGGGCGGTAGCTGACAATGTCTTACCCTCTCCTGTTTTTTGTTCGGCAATCTTGCCCTCGTGAAGTGCAATTGCTGCAATCATTTGAACGTCATAATGGCGTTGACCCAATGTTCTTCGTGCTGCTTCTCTAACTAGGGCATAACTCCAAGGCAAAATTTCGTCGAGCGTTTTTTTACCAGATTGGACTTCATCTTTTAACTTTTCAGTAATTTTGGCAAAATCCTGTGTCTTTAGCGCACGAGCTTCTTCCTCAAGCTCATTAATCTCTTCAACTTTTTTTTGAAGTCGTTGAATATCTTTCTCGTTATAGTCAAAAAACTTTTTAAAGATATTTAGCATAACTCTGATATTTTACCTTAATTTGCTTTCAAACTAAAATATGATATACTATAAGACATCATGGAAAGTCCAGTCTCAGAAATATATAGTTTGAAGACTCAGGGAAATCGGAGAGAAGCGCGGTCTCTTATCAGAAACATGAGAGAATCAAGGTCCATAGAGCAAGGAGCACGCTTGAGTTTGCCTGATGTTAATAACGCATTCCTTTGTGGAGGAATTTTTGGAATAGCACTTACTGCTAGTCTAAGAGCTCTTGGATCGGATACTGCTCAGGCAGCCCACCCATTAGTTATTGGAATGCTGGGATTTATGCTAGGCGGATTAGGAGCAATGAGTCATACAGTTACTCATAACATATTTGCTAGATCTAGGATTGAGGCACTCTTAAAAGAAAAAGGCGCCCATTCTAGCATAAATAGCAGCTAGTACTTAAACAAAAAAACATTCTTATCTAGAGATCTTATCAAATCCGACTAAGGGTCGCAGCACTTTCGGAACTTTGATAGATCCATCCTTTTGCTGGTAGTTTTCAAGTAATGGAATTAACACACGTGGAGAGGCAACGGCTGTGTTATTTAAACTAAAACAATAATGAGTTTGACCGCCATCCCCTCTATAGCGGATCTTCAGCCGTCTTGTTTGGAATGTTCCCATTATTGAGTTTGACCCAACTTCTCCATAACCATTTCTCGATGGCATCCAAGCCTCTGTGTCATATTTGTAAATTTGTGGCTCCCCCATGTCGCTTGTACACATAAACAGAACTCGGTATGGGATTTCCAGTTCGTCAAAAATCTCTTCGGTATTGGCCTGAAGTTCAGCATGTAACTCTTTTGCCTCCCCTAAATCATCTTTCCCAATTATTACCTGTTCAATTTTCCAAAATTCATGAAGACGGTATAAACCTTTTGTGTCTTTACCGTATGATCCCGCCTCACGCCGAAAACAGGGAGAGAATGCGACAAACTTTTTGGGCAAGTCTTTTTCGGCAAGCGTTTCATTTGCAAAATAGCTTGTAACAGCAACCTCGGCAGTGCCAGCTAAATATGAGTCTTCATCATTAAGTTCATAAACCTCACTTTTTCCCCAAGGGAATTGGCCTGACCCAAACAAAGAAAAACCTTTAACAATTGATGGAGCAATCAAAGGTATGTAGTCTTTAGCAATTAATTTTTGAAAAGCAAAACTGAGAATTGCAAAGTGAAGTTGGGCCAATTGCTTTTTCAAGAAATAACCCCTAAAACCTGATACTTTTGACCCTCTCTCAAAGTCGGCCAAATCATGGATTTTGCACAATTCAATATGCGACTTTGGCGCAAAGTCAAATTCAGGAATTATTCCCTTTTTATATAATTCAACGTTATCTTTCTCATCACGCCCTACTGGAACATCATCAAGTGGAACATTGGGAACCTGGCTTAATAATTTCTCAAGTTGAATGTCAATATCAGACAGTTCTGTTTCAAGACGCTGAATGTCATTTTTAAGCTGCTTGCCTTTCTCGATATTTTCTGAAGTCGGCTTAGTGGAAGCATTTTTGTTTCTTTTTTCCCGAAGGTGCTGGATTTTAGTCATCAACTCCCGCTTCTGCTCGTCAAGTGATAAAATTCCATCCAAATCAACATCTCTCCTCTTGTTTTTTGCAGCGGTTGCTACCTTCTCCCTATTATCCCTGATAAACTGAACATCTAACATAATTATTTAAAGCCCCAAGTCGTCGTGAATGCTTTTCATGGCGTCTAGGGTAATTTCAACAAAATCATTTAATTTAATTGCCAATTTTTCCTCGCACATTTTAATTTGGTCTCTGTCAACTGGAGCAGCAAAAGCCTTTTGGGGAAACTTTTTTATAACAGACTCTGCCGTAACCTGTTCTAATTTTCTGTCCGGACGAACTAACGCAACAGCAACTATAAATCCGGTTAACTCGTCACAGGTATATAGTGACCACTCCATTTTCGACTCAGGACCCCTAAAGCCATTGTGATGAAAATTGTGTGAAAGAATACACTCAATAAGTTCTTGATTGTTCTCACCAGTTTGTTTTATCCATTCAATAGTTTTAGACGTATGTTCTGATGGGTCGCTTTGTGTTTCTTCCCAATCGGCATCATGCAGAAGTCCTGCCATTCTCCAGATGACATCACCTTCTCCAAAATGTTTTGCCAGCGCCCCCATTATGGCTTCAACTGCCAGACAATGACGAATTAAATTTTTATTTTTAAGATGCTCATTAACAATAGCGAGGGCTTGATTTTGAGTAAGCTTGAGTTTGGATTTCTTGGTAGATTTTGGTATGGTTGTATTTTCTGGAATTTCTTTATAAATATCATTTTCGTTAATAGGCTTTTCCGGACGAAGTGTTGGGAATAAAATTACTTCCTTTATTGCCCAAGTATTGGTAAAAAACATAACTAATCGATCAATTCCTACTCCAATTCCACCTAAGGGGGGTAAACCATATTCCATAGCTGTCAAAAAGTCCTCATCCGCGTGCTGTGCTTCTTCAAAATCGATACGAGTCATTTTTTCATCCCGATTAAATCTTGACCTTTGGATTTCTGGGTCAGTAAGCTCACTCCATCCGTCACAGATTTCTCGCCCTCCAATGTATCCTTCAAATCTCTGCACCCACTCCGGATTATCAGGATGAGCCTTTGATAGGGGGCTGACATCAGCGGGATAGTCGATAATCCATGTAGGTGACACTAAAGTTTCAGGAATAGAATGTTCAAAGATTTTGAAAATAAGTTGTCCTTTTGTCTCTCCGCCCAAAAGTTCCATATTTTTTTTCTTGCAGTAGTCAAGAAGCTCTGCCTCAGTCATTTCTATTACGTCAAGTCCCAACTTATCTTTGATTATGTCAACCATTTTTATCCTTGGCCATTGCCCTGATAAATCGATTACGTGCTTATCAACTTTTATCTTGAGCCCTCCCGCTACTTCTTTTGCAACGTGCTTAAACATTCCCTCGGCCACATCCATCATACGTTGATAATCTGCATATGATTCATACCACTCAAGCATTGTAAATTCAGGATTATGTGTTCTATCTAATCCCTCATTACGAAATACCTTTCCAATCTCATACACCCTATCATATCCTCCGGCAATTAACCGTTTTAAATAAAGCTCTGGAGCAATCCGAAGATACATATTGGCATCCAGCGCGTTAAAGTAAGTCTTAAACGGCTTTGCGTTGGCTCCTCCGTATAAGTGTTGCAGTATTGGAGTCTCAACCTCTAAAAAACCTTGATTGTCAAGAAAACTCCTGACAGCACGGACAACCTTGGCACGAATACCAAATCTCTTTTTGACGTCATCATTAAGAAGAAGATCAAGATATCTCTGCCTAAACCGAGTCTCAACGTCGCGTATCCCATACCAGGAGTTAGGCAGGGGACGCAGTGATTTTGTCAATAATACGTAATCTGAAGGCATAATAGAAACCTCACCGGCAACAGTTTTTGTAACCTCCCCGACTACTCCAACAAAGTCTCCTATGTCAAGTAGGTCTAGATTGTCAAACTGCTCGTCTCCCAAAATATCTTTTTTGAAGAAGAGTTGGATTTTACCAGTTTCATCTTTAAGGTCAGCAAAAACTATATTCCCATGGGTTCTTAGAGAAAATATTTTCCCCGCAGTTTTTACACTCCGACCCAGCATTTCAAGCGTCTCAGAAACTGTCTGTTTTTTATCAAACGAAGGTGCGTATCCGCTGACGCCAAGTAATTGTAGCTTTTTAAGCTTATCCTGCCTTGCTTGAATTAATTGGTCTTCAGTTTTCATAATTTAATAATACTAAAAAACCCCGCGCTTATTTGGCGGGGTTGATGTTTAACAAAATCTCCCCGCCTGCTCAGGCTTTTTTTGAGGAGAATTTTGAAACTATGTTCTTTGTTGTCATTGATCTATTTTACGAAATATTTATTATTTTGTAAACCACGTTCCCGGAGGGGGTTGCAACCTGTACTTCATCTCCCTTTCCCTTGCCTAACACAGCTTTCCCGATAGGTGAGTTGGTAGATAATTTTTTGTTTTCAATATCGGCCTCAAGTTCGCCGACAATTTGGTATTCAAGCTTTTGACCATCTCTCTCGAGTATCACGGAATCACCTAGGCTTACAAAATTATTATTTGCATCCTTGGCAACGACCTCTGCATTTCTAAGCCTAAGCTCAATCCAAACTATTCTGCTGTCAATAAACCTTAAGGACTCTTTGGCTGATGTATATTCACTGTTTTCAGATAAGTCGCCCATTTCCCGAGCTTTTTGCAGGCGCGCAACAACTACGGGTCGCTTTACTTCACGAAGTTCCTTAAACTCACTGTTTAATTTATCAAACCCCTCTTGTGTGACTTTGAATTTTTTAGCTTTCATAATAAATGTTAATCGTTAGAAGTGAATTGTATCATACAAATTTAAGAGAACAACAAGAGAATTGTTGAAGCTATTGTGCTAAAATTAGGGCTGTAAGCGGCGCCTTCGTCTAGCGGTTTAGGACATCAGGTTCTCATCCTGAAGATCACGGGTTCGAATCCCGTAGGCGTCACATGCGTATGGGAAACAATATAATCCTGATAGGTTTTTTATTTATCATCTTAGGAATCCTTTTCAACGTTTTTGGTAAAGTAGGATTACCCACTCTTCCGGGTGATATCTTGATCAAAAAAGAAAACTTCACCTTTTATTTTCCAATTGTCAGTTCAATTATCATTAGTATTATTTTGACAATTCTCATAAATATCTTCTTAAGAAAGCGAGACTACTCTATTTCTCCCTTTAGCCATTTAAGGTATCTTGGAGTAACATGTGTGACAGGAATTGAGAAAATACAAGGAGTATTATCTGAATGTATTTTATGAATCTCGTCCTCAATTTCTTGATATTTTGACTCAATTGTTTTTATAAACAACACAACTTCTTTTGATTCGTCAATTTTCCCAGATTTTGGTGGCCAGAAAAACATGGGGAGAGTGTCAGGGAAAATATTAACGCAAGCACATAAACGCTTATTCATGAGATTCCTGCCAATTTTTTTTGCTTCGTCAATCGAAGGACAGGTTACATAAATCAAAAGCATCTCAGACATAGGAATATTTTACATTAATTTAAAAATTGCCTTAGCTAATTTTTCCGGATCATGCCTCAACAAACTCCGCTTTAGCATATCCCCTTTTTTATTCTTATATTGAGAATATGACAACAAATCTTCTCTGACTACTCGTCTGTCGGCTTTAAGATCATCAAGCACCGGGTCCTCCTTGTACTTCTGATAATATAAAACGGCTTTCTGGGGCAGCGTGGCGTTATTTACAATAATTTTGTTGACAGGTCTATTTAGATATTTTTCAATCTCGCTTACATGGCCAGTTAAAGTGAACCCATCAGTTTGACCAGATTTATTCATCAGGTTGGCTACAAAAATAATTTTTAGTTTTGAAAGTGCCTTTACAATTCCATGTGGTAAAAGGCAAGGGATGAGGCTCGTATATAAGTCTCCTGGGCCTATGACTACAAAATCAGAATTTTTTAATCTCTTAACAGCATTGGGATTTGCAATTGAAGGGGGTGTTAGCGACAAAGAGATAACTCTGCCAAAATGATTATCTTTATCTATTAAAGCTTCACCTTTTATGACTTTTCCTGATTCGTATTTTGCTTTAAGATTGGTTTTTTTAAAAGTGACAGGGAAGATACCACCTTTTACATTTAAGATTGTACTTGCTCTTTTAATAACTTCCCTATAATTTGGAGAAATTTTCTCCAGAACTGAGAGCAAAATATTACCAAAGTTGTGGCCGGCAAAATCTCCCTTGTCAAAACGGTAAAGGAATAATTCACGCCAAATTTCATCAGACTGTGAGAGAGCAACCAAACACTGCCTTAAGTCGCCTGGTGGCAGCACGCCGTATTGATCTCTCAACCTGCCCGTTGAGCCTCCCGAGTCTGTCATGGCAACAACCACTCCCAAATCAATTGGGTATTTTTTAAGACCAGTTAGTGTTATAAAGGTACCCGTACCACCGCCGATAACAGCAACCCTTTGTAATTGCATGCGTTTCATATTATATACTTAATTTAAACTATGAGGAAAATATATATTCTCTGGGGATTATTTCTTGTGTCCACGCTATTATTTGGAGCTTTTTTGGGCAAACTTGACTTTTTTGGATTTCTTGATGGGCGTCATGAGGTCAATTCTAGATTTTTGATTGGAGTACTTTTTACAAGTTATTCCCTTATTTTTACAACCGTATTGATTGATTTATCAAATGACAAAAATGAACACGCTATCTACGCCATATCAGCAGCCCTTTTTGTTGGTGTCTTTGCTCTATTCAACGGAAATATCCTGGCAGCCTTAGCGTCGGGAGTTCTTTTTATTATTTTTCTGTGGATTATATCACGTGAGGCAAGGAAACGGCTCGAATTTTACATACGCCTTGTCCCCTCTGAACTCTTCTTCCCCATTTTGAAGAAAGGTATTTTATTTATCGTTGGAATGTTTGCTGTCATTAACTTTTTCCATTCTCAAATTAGACTTGAAAGTGATACATTAATCAGCCCCGATTTAGTTAGAACTGTATCAAAACCATTTATCGTTGTTTTTAATAAACAACTGGAAAGTCAACTAAAAAGTCAGCTGGGCGATCAAGCAAAGTCAACGGAGAACTCAGCAGCCAAACGTCAAATTGTTGAATTTGTGTTGAAACAGACAATTCAATCAACATTAGGAAAACAGAGTGAAAATCTTGGGATCAACGCAAATGCCGTTCCAGTTGAGAAAGCAGTAATTTATGATAACGGAGCCATTGATGTTGCGCCAGTTATCAATTTAATGGCTGACGACATTTCCGTATCACTTAATGAAAGATTACAACCTTATTTCTTTATTGCCCCATTTGTTGTTGCTCTTGCCACGATAGTGATCTTCCAACCGCTTCTTTGGCCAATAGAAGTAATTGAGTCATATTTATCACGGCTTATATTTTTTATATTACTCAAGATAAGATTTGTAAACATCAAAAAAGAAACCCGTGAAGTTGAAAGATTATCCCTTTAAGAATTCATCCAAAGTTTGTTTGACTGATTCATAAGGAAGTGCTCCTTCAATAACTCTAGTTTTCCCGGTTGCCACGTTGTACAAGACCGTAGTTGGCGTTGCTCTTACTCCGGCCTTTGTGCCTTCTGCAAGCTGGTCTTTTACTTTTTGCTCGTATTTATTGCTGTCAAGACACTGTTGTAGCTTTGCTTTGTTAAGACCGTTTTTAGCTGCCAAGTCGCCCAAGCCCGAAAGTTCAAGTGATGGCATCGCTTCAAACACGGCGTCAGCAAACTTAAAGTAGGCAGTATTACCTCTCTGGTCAGCAGCGCATTCTACAGCTTCCGCAGCATCCTGAGCTTTTGGATGGAATGAAAGCGGAAAATTACGTACGACATGGGCTACGTTTTTATATTCTCCCAAAATCCGTTTTGGAGTTGGGTGGAATTGATTACAAAACGGACATTCATAATCAGTGTATTCAACCATAACAACTTTCGCATCTTTTGGACCTTGCCAGTGGTCTTTATTTGCGTCAGGTTTCACTATATCCATTGTTGTTGGTATTGTTGGCTCCGGAGGTTGGTTGGTATTTTGAGCTTGTTGAGTAGTTGTATTGGTACCTTTTTCGAGTGTTTGGACTTTATTCCAGAGGTATCCAACACCAAAAGCAGCAGCAATTAGTAAAACAACAAGAATGTTGCTCGTTGAAATAGGATTTTTATTGTTTTTCATAACAGACAAACTCTACAGTATGAGGCGTATCTTGTCAAGCTATAAAACTAGCGGGCTTAATTTACTATATTTTTCTGTCTATTGGAAGCCTGATTTAACAGTGCTGTTTTAAGCACGGCCTGAATATTATTGGCAAAAATAAATTTTAGATCTTTTTGAATAAACTGGGGAATATCTTCCAAGTCCTTCTTATTTTCAAAAGGTAAAATAATCGTTTTTATCCCAGCCCGATGGGCTGCAATAACCTTCTCTTTTACTCCGCCAATTTCCATGACTCGACCTCTTAAAGTAATTTCGCCAGTCATTCCAACTTCTCTATTAACCGGAACTTTACTTAAAGCTGAGACCATTGCCGTTGTGATTGCGACTCCCGCCGATGGACCGTCTTTAGGAACAGCGCCTTCCGGGACATGAATGTGGATATCAATATCTTTATAAAAGTTTTTCTCAAGCTCTAGTTCCTTATAGCGAGGACGAATATATGAAAGCGCTGCCTGACAAGACTCTTTCATAACATCTCCCAACTGCCCGGTTAATGTTAAGTTTCCTTTTCCTGGCATCACTGCCACTTCGATAAATAATATATCCCCTCCCGCTTGTGTCCAGGCAAGTCCGGTTGAGATGCCAATTGCATTTTGCTCCTCAATCATTTGAGACGAATATTTATAAGCTCCCAAATATTTATGAATGTCTGATGATTTGATGTTTTTTGAACGCAACGATTTCTCAACAACCTGACGAGCCAGTTTTCTATAGATTGTTGCAACTTGACGTTCTAATTCTCTGACCCCTGCTTCTCGAGTATAACGTTGGATAATCAATTTTAAGGCATCGTCGGTTAAATTAATATTTTTTTTCTCAAGTCCATGAACTTCCAGCTGTTTCTTCAAAAGATAATTTTTGGCGATATTAAACTTTTCATCTTCCGTATATCCGGCGAAATTAATTATTTCAAGCCTGTCTCTTAGTGCATTTGGAATTGTGTCTAACATATTGGCCGTTGTGATAAACATCACATCAGACAAATCAAACGATACTTCAAGATAATGGTCGCCAAAGGCGAAATTTTGCTCCGGGTCAAGCGCTTCCAAAAGAGCGCTTGACGGGTCACCACGATAGTCATGGCCTATTTTGTCAATCTCGTCAAGCATAAATATTGGATTTCTTGTTTTAGCCTGTTTTATCCCTTGAATAATACGTCCCGGCATTGCTCCAACATATGTTCTTCTGTGCCCCCTAATTTCTGCCTCGTCTCGAATACCACCCAAAGACAATTTGACAAATTCCCGTCCTAGGGCTCGGCTGATGGAGCGACCCAATGAAGTTTTACCAACTCCAGGAGGTCCAACAAAGCAAAGAATGGTCGGCTGCTTAATTTTCCGAGGTTCCTTACTGCCTTTTTTGTGATCTTCTTTATATCCATTTTGTTTTTTAAGTTTTAAAACCGCCAGATGTTCAATAATTCTCTCCTTAACTTTTTTAAGACCATAATGGTCTTTATTAAGAACGTCCTCGGCTCGTTTTATATCAACCTCACTTTTATCCTCAATATTCCAGGGCAAATCAGCTAACCATTCTAAATAGGTTCTAATATATGAGGACTCAGGATTGTACTGCGACATACGAGCTAATCTCTCAAGTTCTTTCATCGCTTTTTCCTCAGCGACATCTGACATTTTAGCCTTCTTAAGTTTGCGCCGTAGATCTTCAATTTCTCTATCCTCCTCAGTTGCGACTTCTCCTCCCAGCTCTTGCTCGATAGTTTTTAGCTTTTCCCTTAAAACGGCATCTTTCATACCTTTTTCAAATTTCTTTTGAGTTTTCATGTGGATATTTTTTTCAAGCTCTAAGACGTGAACCTCACGGGATACATATTCTGAAAGAAGTTTTAGACGATTTGTAAGATCAAGCTCTTCGACCAAAAGCTGGCGCTCGTTTGGTTTAACATCAACAATCATTGACACCTGTTCAACAAATTGAGCAGTGGTTGCCCCGTTCATGATGTTCATTAAAAAAACAACATCAACGCCTTTCCCTAAGTTAATTGCCTTCTTGAGTTCTCTATTAATATGTTGAACTAAAGCATTAGTCTCATCAGTTTCATTATTAAGCTCAACGAGTTCGCTCACCTGAACATTAAAATATGGAGTTTCCTGTAAATAGGATTCAATCCTTACTCGTGATATTCCATGAAGTAAAACCGTCACCTCAGATCTCTCAGCATCAAAAATTTTGTTAATTGATGCTACAACACCAACCGGATAGAAGTCTCTGGCAGTTGGATTTTCTATTTTAGAATCCTTTTGCATAACCAAAACAATCTTATTATCCCTTACTTGAGCTGCTTTCATAGCTTGAATGCTTTTTTCTCTTCCAAAAAGGAGAGCATTTTCTGTTGTTGGGAATATTATGCCGTCACGAAGCGGAATTAATGGGTAAGCAGACTTGTCCGACACTCTTTTTAAGATATCCATTGTTTTAGCAGTATATCAATGCCACTGCTAATTGTCAAGAGTCATAACAACATGAGTGTTCATTTTGGGTAGATTCTTTTGTCGTTTTCATCTTCAATTATTATTGCTGCTGTGGGACATCCACGAGCCGAGTCAACTATCGTCTCAATTGACTCGTTATCACAACTGTCAAGAAATATCGCCTTGGCGTCTTTATCAAGTTTATATGCACGAGGCGCAATAGCCAGACAAGTTGCTGCCCCGATACACAAGTCCCTTTCAATCCACACCTTATATTTACCAATCTTTACCGGACCAGATGGATTTTTCGGATCTTTTAGTTTCATGTTATTTAATAACCGATTGAATTCCCTCAAGAGGCAAAAGCGCACATTTTAGCCGATTTGGAGAAAGATCAATTCCAAGAAGATCAAGCACGAAGTCTTTATCAAGTTCATCTATTTTTCCAACACTTTTACCAATTATAAAGTCAGTTAGAAGTGAAGCTGAGGCGATTGAGATGGCACATCCTACCCCAACGTATGAAATATTAACAATAAGATTTTTTTTGATATCGGCATAGAAAGTTAACTCGTCCCCACATAAAACGTTTTTAACATTGTGAACTTTTGGATTGCCTTTTAACTGTCCATAATGGCGAGGATTTTTATATTCATGTAAAATTATTTCCTGATAAATCGACATGTTATGAAAATAATTTTTTAACCTGTTGAAGCGATTCTATTAGCTTGTTGACATCTTGTTTTGTGTTATAGATATAAAAGCTGGCCCTTGCGGATGCTGGAACGTTTAACCGCTCATGAAGTGGCATGGCGCAGTGATGCCCTGCCCGAAGCGCGACATTAAAGTCTGAGGCAACTTGAGCAACATCATGCGGATGAACATTTCTCATACAGAAAGAAACTATTCCTATTTTGAGTGATTTAGAATTTTCTCCTAAAATCGTTACAAAATCTCCTAAATTTTCTTTAATAGATCTTACTGTGTATTTGTAAAGTTCCTCTTCATGTTTATAAATATCTTCAAAATCAAAAGTCTGGACAAATTTTATACTTGCACCCATTGCAATGGCGCTGGCAATCGGTGGAGTTCCTGCCTCAAATTTATATGGGGAGTGTTTAAACAACGTTTCTCCTATTGAAACTTTTTCAATCATGTCACCTCCGTAAAGAAATGGGGGAAGCTCCTCAAGCCGACTCTTTTTACCCCATAAAACTCCAACTCCGGTTGGTCCGACTATTTTGTGTCCGGAGAAAGCAATAAAATCCGCATCCAGTGTTTTCACGTCAATCTTAAGGTGGGCTACTGCTTGCGCGCCGTCAATAACAATAATAATTTCGTTGTTGATACGCCTGATTGCATCAACGATTTTTTTAATCGGGTTAATAATTCCTAAAACATTAGAAACATAAGTTAGGCAAACTATCTTGGTATTTTTAGAGATATACTCCTCTATTTTTTCAAAATTGTCGCCTAAATCAAGATCGCCATCATTTGTAATATCAATAATCTTAAACTGGACACCTTTTTGTTTTGCTATCTGCTGCCAGGGAACAAAGTTGGCATGGTGCTCCATAACGCTTACCACAACTTCGTCGTTTGTTGATAAGTTGTTGACAAGCGAGTAAGCAAGCAGATTAAGAGACTCTGTTGTGCTTTTTGTAAAAATTACTTCATCAGTGTCAGCTCCAATAAATTTAGCAACAATTTCCCGACTATTTTCGTATTCCTCACTTGCTGTATCTGCGATTTTATAGATCCCTCTGTGGATATTTGAGGGATAGACGCTGTAATATTCAACTATTTTATCAATAACAGATTGGGGTTTCAGTTGAGTAGCTGAGGAGTCCAGATAAATTATCTCCGGATTATTCTTGAAAACCGGAAAGTCGACTTTAATTTTAAACGGATCTAGTTGAGAACTCATTAAGAACGATCTCTAAACTTTTTAAACACTCCATTTTACTCTTTTTAGCTTGCATTTCCCAGCCCAAATTATTAATTCTGTTAAAGATATCTTCAATAAATCCTGTCAATAATAATTTTTTTGCGGTATTTTCGTCTAATCCCCTCAAGTTTAAAAAATCTATTGAATCATTAGACAACTTTCCGGTTGTTGACCCATGGGTGCAGGCAACATCATCCGCCTCAATCTCCAAATATGGCCGAGAATCAACAAAAACATTTCTCGACATCAAAATATTTTGGTTTTTCTGGTAGGCGTTAGATTGTTGAGCTTTTTTGTCAATTTTAATTAATCCTTCATAGTAGAACTTTGATTGATCAAAAAAAACTCCCTTAATCAATAAATCAGAAACGTTTTTACCTTTTTTATGATGTTGAATGGTATTTAGTCTAAATTCATTTTCATCTGAGCCTATATAAATGCCAAGAATAAAAACAGTCGCTGATTCGTGATTAATATCAACAATGAGATGACCTGAGAAATTAAACAATAAGATGCAATACTGCTCTCCCTTGTTACAAGTTATATGTTGCAATGGTTTACTTAACTTTTGAAAAGTAATAAAGTTCATAACTTTTACCCCACACTTCCTGACATTTCAAGTTGCATGAGTCGGTTTAACTCAATTGAATACTCAAGAGGAATCTCGCGTGTTACCGGCTCGATAAATCCGTTAACCAACATTCCCTCACCCTCTCCTTTACTAATTCCACGGCTTGAGAGATAAAATAATTTCTCCTCTCCTAATTTCTCGACCGTTGCCTCATGTTGGACCTCTGTCTCTTGGTTTTTAACTTTCATTGTGGGATATGTGTCAGATCTTGATTTCTCGTCCATGAGTAGTGCATCACAGGACACAAATACTTTAGAATTTGACGCCGAGGGATGGACCATGATAAGTCCTCGGTATGAAGTTCTACCTCCATTATTTGAAATTGATTTTGAAACGATACGGCTTGATGTGTTGGGTGCTAAGTGAAGCATCTTAGCTCCAGCATCTTGATGTTGCATTCTGCTGGCATAAGCTATTGATAAAACTTCTCCCCGCGCCCCCTCCCCCATTAAGTAAACTGACGGATATTTCATTGTTACTTTTGATCCAATATTACAATCAATCCATTCCATAATGGCCTTTTCATCAGCTCGTGCCCGTTTTGTTACTAGGTTGTAGACATTATTACTCCAATTCTGAACAGTTGTGTATCTAACCCGTGCGTTTTTGTGAACATATATCTCAACAACCGCACTATGCAGAGAGTCAGTTGTATAGATTGGGGCGGTGCATCCCTCCACATACGTAACTGATGCGCCCTCCTCAGCAATAATTAAAGTACGCTCAAATTGGCCAAAATTGGCCGAGTTAATTCTGAAATACGCCTGAAGAGGGAGTTTTACTTCAACTCCAGAGGGCACATAAACGAAAGATCCTCCGGACCAAACTGCGCTGTTTAAAGCTGCAAATTTGTTGTCATGGGGTGGAATCAATTTTCCAAAATACTCTTTTACTATTTTCGGATGCAACCGCAATCCCGAGTCCATATCACAAAACAAAACCCCTTGCTTGGATAATTCTTTTTGGACACTTTCATAGACCACTTCACTGTCATATTGAGCCGAGACTCCGCTTAGGAACTTTTTTTCTGCTTCCGGCACCCCAATTTTGTCATAAGTTTGTCTAATCTCTTTAGGCAAATCCTCCCAGGATGTTCCCTGTTTATCTGTCGGGCGGGCATAGTAAGTGATAGCGTCAAAGTTAATTTTCGACAGATCAGCTCCCCACGAAGGCATTTTCTTTTGATAGAAAATGTTAAGGCTCTTCAAACGAAATTCAAGCATCCATTTTGGTTCCTTTTTAATATGGGAAATTTCTCTAACTACATTACTAGAAAGTCCTTTTTGAGTTCTAAATATTGAAGTGTCTGGCATCGAAAATCCATATTTATAGTCAAAATTAAGTGGGCTTTGTTGTGTTTGTTTCATTATGAAATAATATTCTTATTTTTGATTTTTCAATTTTATTTTTTCATTTAGCTACCATATCCATGTTTTTCTATGTGATTTGCCAGTGTCATATTCCCAGTTTTTTCAATAGTCCCATTCCTAAGAATCAACACAACATCTGGCCTAAGATATTTCAGCAGCCGGTTGTAATGAGTGATTAAGATAAACGTTTTATTCTTGTTGTGCATCAACTTGATAAACTTGGCAATTGTCTTTAATGCGTCAATATCAACCCCCGTATCGATCTCATCAAAAATAATCAGTGTTGGATCTAAAATCACCGCCTGTAAAACTTCCATCTTTTTGCGCTCACCTCCTGAAAATCCTTCATTTAATGAGCGATTTAGAAGTATCTCGGGAACTTTTAGTTTTTCAGCATATTTTTTAACTTCGCTTCTTATTACAACAGGATCTTTTTTGCCCTGCATACTATATCTCATAAGTTGATAAATGGTCACGCCAGAGAGAGACGGAGGAGATTGGAAAGTCATAAATATTCCCTTTTGAACTCTTTTTTCAGGTTCAAGATCGGTGATATTCTCTTTATTAAAGTAAATTGTGCCATGCCTGATAGCATATGCCGGGTGTCCGGCTATTACTGACGCCAGCGTTGACTTGCCAGACCCATTTGGTCCCATAACAGCATAGATTTTACCCTTCTCAAAATTAAATGAGATTTTTTTAAGAATAGTTTTATCTGCGACACTGGCAGTTAGATTATTAAGACGTAACATTGTTGTGTATAGTTTAGCTAGAGCACTGAACAATTGCAATTGTGTAAGCCATAATTTAGGGTACAATTGTAGTGCAATATGAATGATTTATTGGAGACTTCAAGGAATTCTTGGTCTCGATTGTCTGATCATTTCTCTGATTACATCAAGGTCTACATAGTTACTTTAGGTTTATTTGCTGGGTTCGGGTTGCTCTTTACAGGAGTTGCGCTTGGATTTTTTATCATAGCTAAAAATGTTCAAATTGCGTTACTTTATGTTCTGGTTATACCTTTGCTGGTTGCGTTCATTTTTGCTTTTGTTTATTTATCAACATGGTGCGGGTTGGTAACGATTGACAGTATTATTGGCCATATTGGCATTCCCCTCAAAAAAAGATTTAATGCCATTCGTCCAATTGTTATGGGATTTGTTTGGTTTAACGTTTTATTTGGACTGTTTATGTTGGGCCTTTTCATATTTGGGATTCTGTCTTTAGGAGTTGTTTTTTTATTCTGGATAGTTACATCAAGTTTCGCAGCTTTCGTATATTTGCAACATCAACCAAAAGGTTTGTGTAGTCTTTGGATAAGTAAGCAAATGATAAGGGGACAGTTCTTTAAGATTCTAGGGTATTTTGTTCTAATTTACGGAGTTATCTTTTCAATAGACGTCATACTTCTTCGATCCGATCATATTATTACTAATATCACTTCGTGGCTGATGAATTTCATAGCAGCGCCCTACTTTATTGCATTGAAATATGAAATTTATAAACATCTTGAATACCCTAAGAAAATCGAAGTTCCTGAAAAGTGGGTAATAGCTTCAAAGGTTGGATTTGTGATATTGATTATTAGTGGATTTTTACTATTTAAGAATTTAGTTCAGTCAATGCCATCAAGTACAGACTTCCTGAAATTTTTTCCGAAGGACTTGTTTAATAACTTACCTTAGCAAAAGAAGTCCCATTTTTTCTTTTACTTCCCGGACGGTTTTGGACGCAATATCACGAGCTTTCTCCGCACCTTCTTTAATAACCTTGTCAACATAAGGAATATTACTCTCAATTTCATGTCGCTTTGTTTGGATTGGTTTAAGTTCTTTATAAATAGCGTCGCTTAATGCATCTTTAAGTTCAACAAACTTTAATGTCTGATCATCGTAGGCTTTTTTAAACTGCGCGCATTCATTTTGAGCTAGCAGTTCTAGCAAAACAAACAGCGTTTTAACTGACGGGGACATTTCTCCGCCGGCAACTGTTGCTGTTGGTACACTCCTAATCTTTTTTCGAATTGTGTCAAGATCATCAGTAAGAGCGATATACGAACCCTCTACTGACTTGCTCATTTTGCCCTCGCCGGTAAGAGAAGGGATGTATTGTCCCTTCGTGATAAAACGCTGAGGCTCAGGAAAATCCATTCCATAATCAGCATTAAATCGACGCGCCACTTCACGAGCAATCTCCATGTGTGGCTCTTGATCTAAGCCAACGGGAACATCTGTTGCTTTATACAAAAGAATATCTGAAGTCATCAACATTGGGTAATTTAACATCGCCATAGTCACGTGCTGGGGATATTGTTTTACTTTTTCTTTGTATGTTGGCAGATGACTGCAACGGGCAACGGTTGACATCATTGCACAAAAAAATGCAAACTCAGCATGTTGTGTCACGTGAGATTGCACAAAAAGTGCTGATTTGTCAGGATCAATTCCGCAGGCCAAATAATCAATAATGACGCTGCGTGTGGTATGCTGTAACAACACCTTATCATAAGGTGTTGTCATGGCGTGCAAGTCCACCACGCAATAGAGACACTCATGATCGCTCGTCTCCTGAAGAGCAGTCATCCCCTTAGCGCTTCCTAAGTAATTTCCCAAATGCAACTTCCCTGTTGCCCGCATCCCGTTTAAAACTCTTTTTTTCATGATTCTCATTATACATCAAAGAAAACCCTGAAGTAGTTAAGTAATTTGGTATAATTTTTATATGCCTGAGTATCTATTAATTTTGCTCCTACTTTTAACAGTCACAATATTCATCCATAAAAGAAACAATCTAAAACTTTTTAAATCCTCAAAGCACATGTTTATAATATACCTCATCCCAATAGTTGTTGGAATAGCTTGGGACCAGTTTGCAATTTACCGGGGCCATTGGACATTTGGGAAAGAGTTTTTATTGGGAATATATATTGGATACATGCCCATTGAGGAATTTTTATTTATGATCGTCTGTCTTTACTTTGGCCTAACATTTTACAAACTTATCGAGAACTTGATTAGAAAATAAAAGGTATATAATCGCATTTATGCAAATTCCTTATTTAACTAAAAACGAGATTGAAAATAAGCGTGTTTTATTAAGAACTGATTACAACGTTAGTTTGAACTTACATCATCACATTTCAAACACAGAGCGTATTCAACAAAGCCTGCCAACGATAAAATATCTGCTGAAAGGAAACAATAGGATTCGCATTATTTCTCATCTAGGTCGTCCTGAAGGTAAAGATGATACCCTTTCCTTAAAGATTGTTGTTGGGACTCTTGAACAATTATTGCCTGACAATGAGATAATTTTTGCTAAAGATTTTTTTTCCGAGCAAACCACGATTCAGCTTAATAACCAAACTCCTTCCCAAATTGTTTTATTTGAAAACGTTAGGTTTGAAAAAGGTGAGATCGAGAATGATGAAAGTTTTTCAAAAATGTTAAGCTCGCTTGGCCAAGTTTTTGTAAATAATGCCTTTGCATGCAGTCACCGCAACCATGCTTCAATTGTTAGCTTACCAAAATTCCTCCTCTCGTTTATAGGGCTCCAATTTGAGAAGGAGATAGAAATGCTAAGAAAAATAACAATTAACCCCAATCGTCCATTTGTTGCAATAATTGGCGGGTCCAAGACCGACAAAATCAACCTCCTAGAAAAACTTTCCTTACTTTGTGATGACATGCTGATCGGAGGGAAATTTATTGAGTTTTTAAACAATAATCCTGAAGAAAAAAACTCGCTTGAAAAAAATACTAATTTAGTAATGTCTGTTGACTTTAAATATCACAAAAAATATATTGCCGATATTGGAGAAAAAACAATTTTACTTTTTCGAAAATATATTGAAAAAGCAAAAACTATTTTCTGGAATGGTCCAATGGGAATAGTTGAAAATGATAAGTTCCAGCAAGGAACAAGGGAAGTTTTAAACTTAATTTCTTCAAATAAGGCTGCTTATTCTGTTGTTGGCGGGGGAGATACAATAACTGCAATTGCAAAAGACAGCCATATTCATAACATTTCTTATGTTTCAACATCGGGCGGAGCATTGATTGAATATATAGAGACAGGCACATTACCGGGAATTAAAGCTATCTCCGCGAGCTTTAATTATAATATTTGAAGATTTTGTTGCTTCCTGAGTACAGTCAAGACAAACCATAGCGCCGAGCTTATCAACAATAACTGTTTTCTCCTGAAAATCAACATCCGGGTCATCGGGTTTAGTCAAAAGTCCGGTAGTTTTATTCACCGGCACTTTTTCTCGTTTTACATCAACGCCAGTATCGTTCTCTGTCCCTTTGATATAGTATTCAAACCGTGTCTGACAACCGGGCTGATCTCCCGTTTGTGTGTTTGGTTGATCGGCAGGATGTGCCGACTGGTAGATACATCTACTTATGCCAATTACCCCGTCAGGCTGGCGCATTTTTAAATCAGGTTGATTTTCAAGTAGTTTTGTCATGATTCGATTCCAAATTGGGGCAGCACCGGTGATCCCTGACGCCAGATATGACATTGGCGTATTATCGTTGTTTCCTACCCAAACTGCCACTAAAAAATTTGGCGTATATCCTATCGTCCAGTTATCTTTAAGGTCATTTGTGGTTCCGGTTTTAACCGATACCATTTTTTTCTTGACAACTAAGTTGGACGATGCTCCAAACGCAGGCGTTCGGGCGCTATTATCGGACAAAATATTTGATATCAAAAATGCGGTTTCTTTTGAAATTGCTCGTTTCCCATTAATTTTTAAAACTTTTGGATATTTAATAGGCTTTAAAATATCCTTGACGAAATTCGGATCTTTATACTGATAAATAACTTTTCCATTTTTGTCCTCGATTTTCAAAATTGAAACAAGTGGTTTTGGCGTGCCTTCATTTGAAAATGATGAAAAAGCTTCTGCCATATCGACCATTCTCACTTCTCCACCTCCTAAAGTTAGCGATAGTCCATAACGAGTTGGGTCAATTAATGTAGATAGTCCGAATTTACCTGATGATGACGCGACAAAGTCCTCAACAGTATTTAGAGCTAACATTTTAACCGCTGGAATATTATATGAACTTGCAAGTGCACTCCTAAGTGAAACTGGTCCGTGATATTTGCCGTCATAATTGACCGGACAGTATGGTTTGGGTTGTCCCGCAACAATAAAACATGACGGAGCATCTAAAAATACTGTCCCGGGGCTAACCAATTTTCTGTCAATCCCAATTGCGTAGTTAATTGGTTTAATAGATGATCCCGGTTGGCGAGATGCAAGCGTTACATTGAATGATCCTGATGGGGAAGAAAAAAAATCGTATGACCCAATCATTGCCAAAATTTCTCCCGTTGGGGGGCGTGTAATAAGTGCTGCGCCATTGCCAATTCGAAGCCTTTTCACCTGTTTGATTTCATCTTTTAATATTGCTTCGGCCGACGCATGAGTCGGGTAGTCGAGGGTTGTTGTGATTTTTAATCCTCCCTCTTCAACAAGTTGTGGAGAGTATTGTTTCTCTAAAATCGAGCGGATGTAAAAGACAAAATGAGGAGCCTTGATTGATTTTTCTGATGGTGTAATTTCAAGTTTTTTCTTTTGGGCTTCTTTACGTTGTTTCTCAGTAATGTATCCTAAATCTTTCATTCGTTTTAAAACTTCTGTCTGACGTCTTTTAGCCCTTTCAAAGTTGGTAATTGGGGAGTAATTTGAAGGAGCTCGAGGTAAGCCGGCAAGAAGAGCTGCTTCATGAATTTTTAGATTTTTTGCGTCCTTACCAAAAAAGGTTTGAGATGCTTCTTGTATCCCATACGTTACGCCTCCATACGGAACTTGATTCATATATAACTCTAATATTTCCTTCTTGGTTAGAATTTGCTCAGTCCACAACGCCAAGATTACTTCTTTAATTTTTCTCTGAATAGTACGCTCCGGATAGAGAAGCGCTGATTTAACCAATTGCTGTGTTATTGTTGATCCTCCCTGAAATCCTTTTTTTAAAATGAATGTGTCTTTTGCAGCTCGAAGCATTCCTCCGATGATTGAGATTCCCCCATGCTTGAAAAAGTCAGCATCTTCAATGGCAATAGTTGATTGCCAAACATAATCGGGCAAACTATTTAAACGAACTGGCGTGCGGTTCTGTTTTTTGTAAATTTCATACAAAAGCTCACCGTTGCGATCATATATTTTGGAAGATATTGGAATTACTTTGTAATCCTTTAGCCCTCGAGGATTGGGTAGTCCTTTAAGAATAAATTTATAAAAGAAAATAAGGGCTATAATACCGGCAATACCAAGGACTATCAGTTGTACTTTAATAAATTTGCTTTTGCGAAATTTATTCAGATTCCGTAGCAAGCCCGATTTAGAAACATTTTCAACTTTAACGGGGAAATCTTCTCTTGGTAGTTGAGTTTCCTTGGATTTAGCTGGCATATAATCTAAAGGTTGACGATCCAATTTTTTTTACATTGTCAATTTTTATTTTACCAATAGCATCCGTATTAATCACATGAGGGCCTCCGCAGAATTCTTTGGAATAGGCAACGTCTGGTTGTTCTGCTGACCCACCGATGCAATAAATACTGACCGTATCGGCATATTTCTCCCTAAAAAATGATAGTGCTCCTAATTTCTCAGCTTCACTTTTAGGAAGTGCTAAATTGTAGACGGGAAGTTTTTCACTAATCTTTTCATTGACAATGTTTTGAACTTCTTGTATTTCCTCATCTGTTGGTTTGAAAGATGATTGAAAGTCAAATCTTAAGCGCTCGCCGGTAATGTTTGATCCTTCCTGTCGAACACCCGCACCTAAAACATCACGTAGCGCCTGATGTATCAAATGAGTTGCGGTGTGGTATATCACCACTTGTTCAGATTGATCAGCAAGACCCCCCTTAAAAAACCCTATGGACGCTTTCTTGGATAGTTTTTTATGTGTTTGATTCATCTGGTGAAAGGTATTAGTATCAAGCGTTACCCCTCTTTGTGCGGTTAACTCTTGTGTAACCTCAAGCGGAAAACCATATGTTTGATATAGATTAAATGCTTGCTCAGATAATTGATCATTATTGAGCTTATTAAAATATTTCAAGCCTCGTCTCAACGTTTCATCAAATCGTTCAATTTCGTCTTGAATAGTTTTTGAGATAGTTCCATTATCTTGTTCGGAAAGATCGTATAGACCGTCATATATTGTAAGTATACTTTTCACAAGCGGCTTAATATCTGGTTTCATAGAACACCCCAAGATGTTCATCTTCACTAAACTTCTCCTAATAAGTCTTCGAAGTACGTATCCTTGTTCCTTATTTGATGGAGTAATGCCCGCCTTGCAAATCATAACCGAGGCTTTTATATGATCTGCGATTACTTGAAATTCAGATTTTTGTGATTCGTATTTTTTATTAGCCAACTCTTCAAGAGAGGTAATTATTTGTGAAAAGAGATCTGTCGTAAACAGATCGGGATTATTTTGTATAGCCGCCATAATGCGATCAAATCCTCCACCAAAGTCAACGTTTTTTTGTGGAAGTAGTTGGAGAGAATTATTACTCTTTTTATATTCGACAAACACACTATTTGCTATTTCCACATAGTGTCCACATTCACAATTTGGGTGACAGACTGAGCCAAATCGCGGTGTATGAAGTACAGTATCAAATTCAAAAAATAATTCACTGCTTGGACCGCCAACCTCACCCTCTGGCATTGATTCGGGAGGTCCTGATCTTGACCACCAGTTTTTTTTAACATCATACTCTCTAATATGTGAAGGGGCGACTCCAAGTTTTTTCCATAAAGTTTCTGATTCTATGTCTTTGGGTATTTCTTTATTGCCCTCAAAAATTGTCACATATAACTTTTCCTTTGGAAGTGATAATACTTCTGTAAAAAAGGTCCAATACCATTCAATTTGTTCTTTCTTAAAGTAATCACCAAGCGACCAATTTCCCATCATTTCAAAAAAAGTAGTATGACGACCGTCTCCTACTTCATCAATATCAACACTTCGAAAACAAGGTTGTATGTCAATAAGTCGAGTTCCCATAGGATGCTTTGCTCCAAGAAGATTTGAAATTAATGGTTGCATTCCTGCTGAGGTAAAGAGGGTAGTTGGATCATTATAAAGGACAAGTGACGATGGTTCTATCTGTACATGATCTCTTTTTTTAAAAAAATCGATATAACTTTTTCTTAGTTCCCTATGGGTCATCATAGCAACTATTGTATCACACCAGAACAAACCATGACCTCAATTTGACAATGATATTACGCTTGAGTATCATTGACAAAGTCATTTTCAAATCAATGAAAAGAGAAACACTTATTGCAACAACCCTTGGTGTCACAACTGGAATAATTATTGCTATTTTGATCATTTTTAATACTCAAAAAAATGGAAATCAACAGCTTAATACATTTCGGTCTATCATAGTAACCCCCCAAATTACCTTTGAACCCAAAAAAAACGAACCTCTGCTAATAACAGGACCTAAAAACGGCGCAACAACAAGTGATAATGAGATAACTATTACCGGAAAAGCCCCAAGAGGTTCCCTTATTGTTTTCCAAAGTGCAACCAATGAGGTGGTTGAGAAAACAAAGTCATCACAGTTTAGTGCGTCATTTAAGCTTGAACCGGGAGAAAATGTGATACGAGTTGTTCAATATTTGGGGAAAACAACTGAATCTAGGGAGTTAACTATTTATAAACTATCTGATTGACATGAAACGTACGCTATTCTTTTTTATATCTATTCTGGTTTTTATTAGACTTAGTAATATCACGTTTGCTCAAGAAGTATCAATGACTCCAATACCAACTAAATCCTCACCTGAAAATAATCTGCTCAACGATCAGATACGGCGTCTTAAAGAGAAAATTGCCACAAAAGTTGCTGAAATTTCAAAAAACAGCAAACAAGTAGTTGCCGGCAGCGTGCAGACAGTTGACGAGACAGGTTTTACGGTAGTGAGCGAGGATAAGACTATTAAGATTCTCGTTGATAGTGAGGTAACAGTTTATAAAAATATTGTTTCCGATAAAAAAATTACTTTAAAAAATCTGAAAAAGAGTAATTACGTAGTTATAACGGGGGTTATGTTAAATAATGAATTTTCAGCAGAAATAGTATATCTTCAACCTCGATATGAACTTCTTGCTGGCCAGATTAATAATGTTGAGAAAAAAGGTTATTTCATTGAAGTTACGACACTTGACCAAGAAACAATAACCGTTGATATCGAACAATCAACAATTCAGAAAATGGTTAGTACAACAGACTTCTCAGTTGGAAAATCCGGCTTTGCTAATTATAAAATTGGCGATTATATTCAGTTGGTAATTCCAAAAAGAGAGAAAGATGCAATAAGAGCGTCAGCAATCCGTACCCTAATTATTGGGGGCTTATAGTGGGAGAGTTGAGTTGCTGAGGTTGACAATTAACAGTTTCTTCCGTCCCTTTTATGAAAAATTCGGGACGATTATAAAAGCATTTTTTCTCAACAACAGAATCTGGTACGTAAAAACCTTCTTTCGGGACAAACTCATTACTTAAGTCATACCCAAGAATGTAGGTCATAACTCTTCTCCAGATTGGAGCAGCACCGGTAACGCCCGATGTTAACTGAGGATCCATTGGAGAATTGTCGTTGTTTCCCACCCACACTGCAGCCAAAAGTGAACGAGTATATCCAATAGTCAGATTGTCCCGTTTGCTATTGGTCGTGCCGGTTTTAACTGCAACGGTATGGTCTGATATCTCAAGCTGGGAGTTTGTGCCAAAAGCATTCTCCCTAGCTTTATTATCAGACAGAATGTTTGAAATGATAAAGGCAACCGAGTCGGGTAGCACATTTTTGGATCTTGTATCAACTTTTGACTGATAAAGTTGCCTTCCCTGAAAATCAACGACATTAATAACAGGATCAAGTTCAACTCTTTTACCATAATTAGCAAACACTCCATAAGCTACTGCCATATCGACCAGTTTTACTTCTCCTCCTCCCAGTGTAATTGATAATCCGTAACGTTTGGGATTTGTTAGAGTTGACAGCCCCATACTCGCTGCATAATTAACGAAATTTGCTACCCCAAGTGTATTTAACACTTTAACTGCTGGAATATTATATGAATTTGCAAGAGCGTATCTAAGAGGTACTTTCCCATGGTAGCGTCCGTCATAATTAACCGGCTTATAAAGCGGTGAACCGGGAGTGTTAAAAACAACCGGACCATCCTCAATTATCGATGAGGCCGTGTAGCCCCTCTGAAGAGCCAGAGAATACATTATTGGTTTAATTGATGACCCCGGCTGACGATTGGCAGTTGTTACATTATATGAACCATAAGGCTCTTTAAAATAATCTCTTGATCCAACCATAGTTAAAATTTCTCCTGTCTCAGGTTGAGTGATGACAACTCCTCCATTTGTCACGTTAAGACTTAACAAGCTATCAAGCTCTTCCTTTAAAATTTCTTCCACTTTACTTTGTAAATCAAGATCGAGTGTGGTTGTAACCCTTAAACCCCCTTCCTCAATCATTCTCGTGCCAAACAATTTTTCAAGATAAGATCTGACAAAAAAAACAAAATGGGGGGCTTTGATAAAAGTATTTGGATCCTTAACATTAATAACTTCTTGTCGGGATAGATCGTATTGTGAGTTGCTAATATAACCTGTTTTTGACATGGCTTTTAATACTTCATTTCGCCGTCTTAGCGCTAATTTGGGGTCCGTGTAAGGTGAATAACTCGATGGAGCTTGGGGAAGACCAGCTAAAAAAGCTGCTTGCGCAATTGACAAACTTGAGGCTGATTTTCCAAAGAAAGTTTGTGAGGCAGCTTCAATCCCATATGAGGCCCCACCATAAGGAACTTGGTTTAAGTACATTTCAAGAATCTGCTTTTTTGAATAGACAGTTTCTGCCCAAAGAGCCAAGATTATTTCTTTTGCTTTTCGGTTAATGGTACGCTCGGGAGTTAAGAGAGCAGTTTTAATAAGCTGTTGAGTGATTGTTGACCCTCCTTGAATATGACCAGTCTTTATTGAGTCGGCTGCTGCCCTTAAGATTCCATTAACTATCGATATTCCGTTGTGTGAAAAGAAATTTTTGTCTTCAATCGCGATTGTAGACTGCCAAACATAGTCTGGCAATTGTTTTATTTTTATTGGAGTACGATTCTGATCACTATGAATTTCGTACAATAACCTACCTTTCCTGTCAAGAATTTGGGTTGAAACAGGATAATTAACAAGACCTATTAATCTAGGATTAGGGAGGGAGTTAATAAAGGAATAGCCGGAGTAGATCATTACTGCAAATCCTGCAAATACTACTCCTGCTGTGAAAAACACAATACGGGTTTTTAATTGTGACTTTTTTTTTGAGACTTTAACTTTTTGTTGTTTTGGCTCTTTTTTTAGTAAAAATTTCAATATTTTTTTAATTTGTTTAATAAATTTCTTTAGAACTTCAACAATCGCCTTTCTGGAGGCTGAGAGAATCTCTTGGAGTAGTGAAATTAGGTTTATACTCGCGCTCCCTAAAAGAGCTATAAGAGATAGGACAAAATTCCCAATAATAATTAAGTTACTAGCTAGAAAACCAGCCAAAAAAAGAATTTGGTCAGTTGGTTTTATCCTCGACATCTAACAATAATATCATATTATATAGGATATATCAATTAAGCTAAAAACGGCTATTCTTGCCCTATATTCTTTAATCTCGCTTGTACTATAAGACGACGTGCTGTTTGACCAACCGGCACACAAGTTATGACATTAAGATAAGCATCATCAAGTTTCTGATCAAGCACTCCAACTTCATTTGGTTTTACTTCAAATTTGCCAAAAACTTCATAGGTGTAATCTATATTGTTGATATTGACTAATATAAGGTCTCCTTCGCCTAGAGTTGGTAAGTAGGTACAAATACTTTTGTATCGATTTTTACCGTTGGGATTATAAAGTGATGGATGAGTTGAATGACAAAATATCGATGCAACACCGTATTCCCCGGGCAAGATTTTAGGTTGATATTGAACCATAGCCTCAGATAAATCCTCTCCTCCAACAATTACTCGCGCAAATTCAATATTCAACTTAGGAATGGAAAGGGTATATTCTTTTGTTGTGAATAAATTATTGTTGTTATTGCCTCTTTTCTCAAGACTCGGAAACCATGCTGCAGCTTTAGTGTAATTAACAAGATTAGTTGAGAAAACGTTTTGATTTTTAATTATCGACTGTGCCTTTATATGCGACAACGCCTGAGTTTGTGAGGGAAGTGGGCTAAAAATCTTCTTTTGAATGAATAAATAAGAGTAGATTTCGTAAGAAATTACCGGATAAAATGACCAAAACAGAAATAGTGAGCCAATGATAATCAGGCCATATGAAAGGCCAGCTAGAAGCTTATGCTTAAAAGTTACACGTTTCTTTATATATCGATAAAGGGTCATAGTACTATTCTACCTCAATTATTGGAGAGTCTTGACAATAATGGTGAGATTTTTTGTAAAAAACGGCAAACGAGATTTTAACATTGGGAGCTCTGTCTCAATCTGATATTCAAAACCGTTTGCTTGATATTGTTTGCTTATCTCTCCAATTTGACTAACAGATTTCCCCACTAAACTCTTCTTAATACTGTTTGTGTCCACTTTCTGCCTTGGCAATCCTTTAACAGCAAGTTTTATCTTGGGTCTTCCATTGTCTAATGTTGCACTTTTAATTGAAAAACTAATCGCATTAGTATCCAGTGTTTGATCTTTAGGAATTGATTTTGCCAATTTAGTAGATAACATAACTTGCGCGGTGTCAAGGGGAATGAAATAGTACTTTACTTTTGCAGTTGCGTCTAGTGTAAGGTCGCCTGCCTCCTCGGCAATTTCCTTAGAAAATTTTTCGTTTATTACTTTAACTTCGGTTAGAGGATCAATAACCTGGTTGTTATTTTCAGATTTCACTCTTTTTTTAGTTTCTGTTTTAATTTTTGAAGTAACCTCCTTTCGAAGTTTCTCAAAATCATCACGAGATGCTGTTCTGACTTCTTTTTTTGACCCTCCTGATAATGTCTTTATCGCTTGAGCAACAACGCCAGAATTGGCATTTTGAATCTCAAACTTTGTATTTTCTTTTAAGTTATACTCCTCGCCAATATCTGCTGCAGTTACCGAGGTTTTCTCCTTTCCAGTAACTGTTAATATATTCCCCTCTGAGGTTAACTGCTCTGAAGCCGAGGCAATTTTAGTCTCCGTATCCAGTGTAAACCTCAAATCTTTTGGACCTAGTAAGATTGTCCCTTTAGGTAGGATTATTTGATCTTTGTTTTTATTTAAAATTGAAACCTCCCCTCTTGCTTTCTCACCAACAAACTTTGACCCCGTAGTCTCGATTGTGCCTGTCGCTTTAATTTGATCTGTTTTTGATTTAACTGATAATGTTGCAGCATTAACTATCATCGTCCTTGTTATTGGTTTGGTGTCGTAAAGAAGAGTTATGCTCGCTTTATGAAATGAGTAGAGTAAGGTATATAGCCCAAACACAACTAAAATAAGTCCCGCGAAAACAATTGCCGTGCTTTTTAATGAAAGACTAAAAAATTTAAAACTATTAAAAGGAGTTTTCTTGTTGGTTTGTGCATACATGTTTGTTGGGGCTACAAATTCTGAGTCATCCTCGGGTATCTTTGGGCTAAGTGGTTCAAAAGACTTATCTTGTATATCAGCTCCAATTACAAACCCTGTATCTGAAACATCAAATTGAGACGATGACTCACCAGAGCTTAGTGTGTCTGCTGATAAATCAGCCGTTGGGGGAGATATAGAGGTTACTACTGAAGCGTCGTTTACTAAGAGTTGGCTTTTTAGGGAATCGGTCAGCGCCTGAGCTATTTGGTCATTTGTCATCACTTCAACTTTGGGTAATTGAACAAAAATATCTTTTGACCATCGTTTTGACATAAAGGCAGCAGCGTCGTTTTCAAGCGATCCAATTCCATAAAGAACTAATCGTAAAGGCAACGTCTTTGTTTTGGCAAGTTCAGACAGTTCTACTTCAATTGTTTCAACGTAATCGGTTGTACGATTGATGGTTTTTGTCAAATCGAGGTGGCCATTTCGATATACAAAAAACGAAACAAACGACCCGTCAATCTCACATAAAATTCCATTAAATTGACCGGAGCCATTTTTTGAAAAGTATGAAGAGAGTATCTCATGATACTCCATAAATCCAGTTGCAACAAGCCCTAATTCGTCTGAAATGGCTTTGATTTTATCAAGATATGGCTCTTTGATTTCTTTCTTGTTAATGTCAACCAGATGTGAATAGACAAATATAATGCACCTTGTTGCCTTAACGCCCGCTGCCTGCTCAAGGCTATATAGTACTTCATCAACATCCTCAACCAATCGTTCCCATGAATTGGTAAAGGAAAAACTTTTTTGCCCCAAAATCACTACACTTGCGGGAACCCCGGTGCATTGCAATAAAAATACTTCTGCTCCAGCTTCCTGTAGAGATAGAGCAAGATAAATATCACTACTAACTTTTTTCTTATTTAAAAAATCAAGCATCTTACTTTATGTTATATTTTTCAAGTACAGAAGATATGCCTATTTGGGCTTTTTCCATAGCTTCGTCGTATGAAACGCCATTCTGGGCATTATTAACTGCATCTTCTAAATAACTATTTATCTGATCATTTAAACCGTTATCAAATGTTCTTGAAATTGTTGGTATTGATTTTAGGTATTTTGCCTGAGAAATAATCGGGGCCAATATTTCATTTTGTAATAAAGTATCTTTTAAGTCAACACGAGAGGAGACCGAGCCAAGACCACGTGCCTTCACCTGGAGTTCAAATAGTTTTGTTTGTGCTTGTCGGCTTGACAAATATTTCAAGAATTCCCAAGCCTCTTTTTGATGTTTGCTTGTGCGAGTTACTCCCTCAACCCAATAGTTGGCAATTGAAAAGGGTTCCGACTCCCCCGGTAAGACAGGAAGTTCGGCAACTTTCATGTCCAAATTACTGTTTGCAGCTTTGATGTTTGCTATTTGCCATGACGGAGCAAAAATCATCGCTACTTTACCCTCCTGAAATGCAGCAACGTTATTAGTCATTTTTTCTGACCAAATTGGATTTGGAGCTTCTGCAAACTCACGATATTTCTTCAATACCTGTTCTCCTTCAACTGAAGAAACATCTTTTAGATCAGCGCCATTCTGAAGCAACATCCAACCTAAGATGTCGGTAAAATGTTCAATATTGCCAGCTGTGCCAAGAGCAATGCCTGATGTCACCGGGTCTCCGGTTGCACTGGGCACGGTGAGCTGTTTAGCGTATGTAACAAGTTCATCCCACGTTTTTGGAGGCGAGGTGATACCAACTCTTTTAAAGAAGTCGTTGTTATATAAGAGGACTAGATCGTCAATATATAGAGGTATTCCATAATAAGCATTTCCTACTTTCATATCCTCTCTAACAATCTCATAAAATGTTTTTTCAAATTCGTCATTTGTCATAATATTTTTAGGAAGAGGAGAAAGAGTATCGTGCAACATTGGTACCCAAGTATTATGAAATCTAAACAAATCAGGCCCTCTCCCATCCTTAGTTTGTGTAATTACTTTTTCTCTAAAGCTCTCAGGACTTTGCTTGATGTAATCTATAGTTATATTCTTATGGTCTTTTCGATAGGCAGTAATAAGAGGATCCATGACTGGTTTATCTTCCCAAAGACTCCAATAAACAAGTTTCACCTGTTTTGGAGTTATTTTTTTTCTTAATGTATTAAATAGAAAAACGAATGACGCAACAACTATAAAAAAGACAATTCCTAAAACTACATAAACTTTCAGATGGTTTGTTTCTTTCTCTTCAATTTCAGGCAATGGGGTAAAGTCCTCAGGCGAAGACAATGGTGGAGGAGTGCCGAACGTCTCATCACGAATTATAACTGGTTCAACTTCTATCTTCGACGATGTGTCTTTATCAGCTTTATCAGCAACAAATACTTCCTTATTTTGTTCCGGGGCGACCGGAATCGTTTCGAATATCGGACGGGGCTGATCATCTTCAATGTCTATTTTGGTAAAATGTTGAGTCTCTTCTCTGTTGACCATGGTGTTGATATACTAATACTAATCAATTAAATAATCTTTTGCAAAGATGCATCTAACGAAAATTGCCATCAAAACACTTTATAAATCGTTGTTTTTCGCGGTAATATTTTTGTTTATTACGATAGTTTTAATTTTCTTGTATTTAAATTATCAAATTTCCCAAAAATACAACAATAGATTGTTACCCGGAATTGTTGTTAATGGCGTTGATTTGTCAGGGTCCAACTTCAACCAAATAAAAGAATATGTTGATGGCCAAAATAAGCGTCTTGAAAGAGATGTTTTAATTACTCTTGAATATCCTGATAGTGAACTGGCTACGTTTTCTGCCCAGATGCTAAGGGTGAAATATAATGATCGGCAGTTATTTTCAAAAACATACCCCATCGGCCGTAACTTAGACAATCCTCTGGATTTAATAAGTGCCATTTATCAAATATTACTGGGTCAGAAAATTCATTTAACTGTTATGCCTGAATATTCAATTTCGAGCCTTGAAGAAAACTTAAAAGTAAAGAAAAAGACGAGCTATGTCGCGCCAAAAAATGCGCTTTTTAAAGTGGTAAACAATAGGGTTGTTGCTTTCCAAATTGATAAACCTGGAAGCTCTCTTAACATAAAACCGGCATTGTCACAGGCTAAGCAATACTTTGAAACAGACCCAGGCATTAACAAAAACCAACTTAAAATTTCAGTAGAAGCAAAAATTATGCCTGCAAAATTCTCAATAAGTGAGGCTAATAACTTTGGAATTGTTGAAGAGATTGGCAAAGGCGTTTCAAACTTTGCTCACAGCGCGCCACCGCGGATTTTTAATATAAGGCTAGTATCATCAAGAATCAACGGGACACTTGTGCCACGCGGAGAAATATTTTCATTTAACGACTCTGCTGGTGAAATCTCATCACGAACTGGTTATCAGTCAGGTTATGCCATAATATCTGGGGCAACAGTTTTAAGTGACGGAGGCGGGGTTTGCCAAGAGTCAACAACGATTTTTAGAGCAGCAATTAATGCAGGACTTCCTATAGTTGCTTGGAAGAATCACTCCTATCGAGTCAGGTATTATGAAAACGATAGCAAACCCGGGTTTGACGCAACGGTCTATGCGCCACGTGTTGATTTTAAGTTTAAAAATGACACGCCGGCTCATATTTTAATTCAATCATCAATTGAGGGGACTATTTTAACTGTAGCACTATACGGCAAGAGGGATAATCGAGAAGTATCGATTTCCCTTGCTCGTGTATGGGGTGTAGTTCCTCCACCTGAGCCGTTATATAAAGATGATCCGACATTGCCACGTGGCACCACCAAGCAAGTCGACTACACTGCTTGGGGAGCAAAAGCTGCCTTTGATTATAAAGTAACCCGAGGCAATGAAATACTTCAGGATAGAACGTTTACGTCGGTCTACCAGCCCTGGCAAGCAGTATTTTTAGTAGGAACTCAGTAGTTGTCATCGTTTTGGAGATTGCTTTTTGCGCCTTGCCCTACCCCCAGTTCCAACTTTGCGCCTTTCTCTTACTCTCGCATCTCTGGTTAGTAGTCCTTCTTTTTTTAGAACTAACCTTGTTGCGTCGTCAACTTTGAGCATTGCTCTTGAAATACCTAAGCTTACTGCATCAAGCTGACCTTCTTTTCCTCCACCATTAACTTTAACTACAATTGCAAACCTATCAAGAGAATTAGTTAGTGACAACGATTTTTCGTAAAAAACCTTTTGATAATCGGCGGGAAAGTAATCTGAAACTTCTTTTTGGTTAATAATAAAATCTCCTTTTTTAACTTTTACCTTATCAACTGTTTTTTCTACCTTTGCGTCAATTAAGTACAGTCTCACGCGCGCAATAGCTGATTTTCTTCTTCCTATTCCTTCAAAATATGAATTTTCTGTTTTTTTCTTTGGCATTTTATCCTTGTGCAATTACCTCTTTTTGGTGAGGATGAGTATCCGACTCATAAATAAATAATCTTTTTATGCGAATCTTTCTGAGCTTATTTTTGGGCAACATACCCCAAACGGCCTTATGAATAATAAAATTTGGTTTGTTTGCCTTGGCTTTTTCCAACGTCACTTTTTTAAGTCCTCCCGGATACCCAGAATATCTTGAATAAGTCTTTTGCAATTCCTTATTGCCAGTTAATTTAACATGTCTAGAATTGATAACAACAATAAAATCTCCCATATCCGCCTCAGGAGAATAATCGGTTTTATTTTTACCAATAAGGTGAGTCGCTACCTCTGTTGCCAAACGTCCTAACACATGTGACTTTGCATCAAAAATATGCCAACTGCGTTTAACTAGTTTAGGTCGAGCTGATGGTGTGATGTGAGTTAAATGTGTCATAATTATTTTTTAACCTCCTGGATTTTTTCTTGAGACACTATTGTTACTTTTTCTTTCTCATCAACTAGTGGGAGTTTCATAAATTGTTCAATAGCGACTACCCAGCGAACTTGTGCAATTTTGGCAGCATCTCCTTGCCGGTGAGGTAACTTTGAAACAGTTGAAAACCCACTGACACGATTTTTAAAACTTTCTGCAACGGTCATTGTCATATAATCAACTAACTTTTTATCTCTTAAGGCCGACGTGAGAATATTCCTGTCAGCTTGGGAGTTTTTTATTGCCTTGTGGGTCAACCGATCTATAATTCCCTTAAGATATTTGGCTTTATTTTCAGTTGTTGTGATATATCCCCACTTAATAAAATTCGTGGTCAATTTATGAACCTCGGATTTTTGGGCGTCACTGCCTTTCTTTAATTGTATTTTCTTAATTCTCTTTCGCATGGAAATATATTAATTAAACTCGAGACCGAACTTATGAAGCTCTTTTTCTATAAGATCAATTGACTTTCTGCCAACTCCCTTAAGATCAACCAAGGATTCTCTACCTCTTTCAATTAAATCCCCTACTGTCTCAATATTTTCTCTTAATAAGGCATTAATTACTCGTGTTGGCAAGTCAAGTTCATCAATGATTGTTTCTTCAGCTTTTGTATCCTTCTTTTGATTTGTATCAAGGACATTCATTGATTTATTTGAGCTATCCACTTCAGGTTCTTTACCATCTACAATATAACTGTAAAAGTCGGCTAAAATACCCGAGGCTTGTTTTAATGAGGTTTCAGGATTAATCGTTCCATCTGTCCAGATCTCCAAAATAAGCTTATCAAAGTTTGAAACACGTCCTACTCGGGTACCTTCAATCCTAAAATTGGTTTTGATAACAGGCGAAAAGACCGCATCGATTGTCATCATGCCAAATTCTTTTTCAACTCTGTCTTCACTTGGACTGTAACCTACTCCCTTTTCAATTTGAAGAGTTATGTCAAGAGTTGTTGATGCAACAGTAGCTTCGGCAATAAGTTGATCTCCGTTGACAACTGAAACATTGTCACCCTTTAAGTCTCTCCCATAAATTTTCCCCTTACCCTTGGCAACCACCTTCAGGGTAAAAGGACCGTCCCCAACGGCTTGAAATCGCAGTTGCTTAACATTAAGAATCATCTCTAAAACTGACTCCTTAACACCATCTATTGTTGAAAAAGCATGCGTTACGTTATTAATTTTCATATATGTAACTGCATATCCGGGAATTGATGACAGCAGTACACGACGTATGGCGTTACCCAAACTCTGTCCGTATCCGTAAGGAAGCGGTGAAAGTATAAATTGGCCATATGTTGAGTTGACCTTCTCTTTTGCTACTGTGAAATTAGGTCGTAACATAAAAAAAATATTTTAATAAATTTATAATTTGTATTATCGTGAATAAAACTCAACTACTGACTGCAAATTTACATCCTCTTGGAAATGGGTTAAGTCAGGATCTGAAACCACTTTTCCTACTGGTCCTTGCCGTATCATCCAGGGCGAAACAATAAAATCTTTTTTTTCAAGAATTTGAGCAATGTAGGGAATTTTAATTGACTTTTTCCGTCTAAACGAGATTTCATCTCCTTGTGACACTATATAAGATGGGATGGTTGTTTTCTTATCGTTAATTAATATGTGTCCGTGAGCAACAAGCTGTCTAGCAGCAGCCCGTGTCGGAGCAAAGCCCAATTTAAAAACAGCATTGTCTAGTCGCTTTTCAAGAATATTAATCAAATGTTCTGCCGTATTTCCGACTTTTTTACTAGATGCAAGAAAAAAAATTTTCATTTGTTTCTCTGTCATTCCATATATCCTTTTAAGTTTTTGTTTTTCACGAAGCTGGATTCCATAGTCGCTGGGTTTTGACATACGTGAATGCCCGTGCTGGCCTGGAATTATGCTAAGCTTCCTAAGCAAATTACTTTGGGCTTTTGACCCGACAGATTTCAAGCCTAAATCGATCCCTTCCCTGCGTGCTAATCTATTTCTTGGTCCTGTATATCTCATATTTTTTAACCTTTGCGTTGTTTTGGCGGGCGCACTCCATTGTGGGGAACAGGAGTAATGTCTAATATTTTTCCAACTTCTACACCCAATGCTTTTATGGCCCTGAGTGAAGCTTCACGTCCTGGCCCAATGCCTTTAACATAAACTTGGGCTGATCTTAGTCCATATGTGTCAATTGCCTTCTTTAGAGTATTTTGGACTGTTACTGTAGCTGCATAGGGAGTTGATTTACGAGTGCCAGAAAATCCGCTCATCCCGCATGACCCCATAACAACTGGATTGCCTTTATAGTCGGTAACAGTTATAAGGGTATTATTAAATGTTGTTGCGATATAAATTCTTCCCTTGTCAATTGTAGTATTTGCTGTTTTCTTTTTTTTCATATCAATGTATGTTTATGCACCAGGAGTAGGTCTTTGCATTTTCGCTGCATCTTCTTTCTTTAAGGCTCCAACTGTTTTTCTTTTACCGCGCTTTGTGCGGGCATTGGAACGAGTACGCTGTCCACGAACTGGTAAATTATGAAAATGTCTCAAACCACGGTATGATCCAATTTCTTTTAGTCTTTTTATATCTTGCCTTGTCTCTTCTCTTAAATCTCCTTCCACTTTGATATTATTTTCAACATACTCCTGAATCTTTTTGATCTCATTTTCCGTCAGTGTATCAGCAGCAACGTTTGGGTTAATTGAAATCTCATTAAGAATTTTTCTGGCTCTGCTAAAACCTATACCATAAATACCAGTCAGCGCATATTCAATACGATCGTTATCTGCAATTTGTACTCCAAGTAGACGTATCATCCTTGACGTTGTTTATGTTTAGGATTTTTACATGTAATAAATAACATCCCCCGTCTTTTAACTACGGAACATCCCCCGCACATTCTTTGAATTGACGCTCTAACTTTCATGCTTTGTTGATAGTTACAATCTGTAAATTATTCGCCCTCTCTCTGGATCATATTTGGTAAGTTCAGCTCTTACTTTATCACCAGGCATAATTTTAATATAATTTTTCCTCATCCTGCCCGACAAATAACACAAAATTACTTTTTCCTGATAATCAGAGCCTAATTTTACCCGAAATAGTGTGTTTGGTAAATTTTCAACAACTTCTCCTTCCACAACTAGTATGTCCTCATCCATAGGCTCTATATTTTATCAAAAATTATGCCAAAATTAAAGTAGATTGTGGCAAAACCGCAATTGTATGCTCAAAGCATGCTGAGTATGACCCGTCAGCTGTCACCAATGACCAATCCTGGGAGTCCTCTGCAGTTATTTCATGCGTAGACTCAGCGTAAATAACTTCAATTGCCAGTGTCATCCCCGCCTTAATTTGTGGCGTTCCCTTACGTTCACCTTTTAAAAAACCCGGAATTGCCGGATCTTCATGAAGTATTTTACCAACTCCATGGCCCGTTAGCTCATGAATAACATGATAACCGGCCCCTTCAATGACATGTTCTATTTCCAAGGAAATGTCGCCAATATAATTTCCCGAGATTGCTTTTTCAATCCCTTTCTTCAGAGCAAATCTCCCAGTATCAAGAAATTGAGATATACGACCATTACTGGTAAGTCCTATATAATAAGTATTAGCTTTATCTGTATTAAACCCTTTGTAAAACATACCTATATCAACAGTTACTATATCCCCATCCAAGATAATTCGACTTGAAGGAGGAGTATGAACCACCTGATCATTAATAGAAATACAGATTGTATCATGATAGCCCGACACTCTCTTGAAAGAGGGGATGCCTCCTAGTTTTAAAATTATACTTTGGGCAATTTCATCAACTTTTTTCGTTGTCATTCCCGGCTTCAGTTTTGACTCAACCTCTTGGAAAATTTTTTGGAGGCGAGCTCCACCGTCCTTCATTATCTGTATCTCCTCATCAGTTTTTAAATGAATCATGAGAGTTGTTTTTAGGAGAAATATATCTCTCGATAAACATTTTCCAATTTGTGATAGAGTTCTTCCTTCGTGGAGTCATTTATAATCATGTAGTCAGCAAGAGTAAATGTCGGACCCATGTTAGTGTCTAAAACTTCATTAAAATCTCGCTCCTTACCCGCAAGATCACCTCTGTAATGACGTTTTTTGATCCGATTAAAACGATCTGAAGATTTATCCCACACACCAATAATTACAATGTTTACTTTTGGGAGTTGTTTGTTTAAATAAACGATTTCTTCATACGAATGAAAGCTATCAATAATAAGGATGTTATTTTTTTTCAAAACGACCGTAATTTTTTTTCTATTTATGACGGCCATAGCTGCCATGCCATATTTTTTTCTGAACTCTACCCTAATTTTTTTGTGGATTTCCTCTGTATTCTCTAGTTTATGTTCGTCAATATAGTCATTAATAATCTGCCCAAAACGAATAACAGGAATATCCTTTTTACTTATCCACTCAACAATTTCCGTTTTGCCAGAACCGTTTAAACCAACAACGCCAATTATTGTTTTATATTGTCGAGTCCATGCGTGAACCTTATCACCAATAAGCTCTTTTCCTAACTGCTTTAGAATTTCTTTATTGATATTCTTAATAGTTTCCGATCCATCAACTGTAATTAATTTATTTTGTTTTTTATAAAAATCAACAACCGGTAAGGTGACATCGTTAAATAACTGAATTCTTTTCTGGACTCCTGTTACAGTTTCGTCCGTTCGTGTTTCATCGCCTCTTCCGGCTATACGCCATAAAGCTTCTTTTTCGGGTAAATCGATAAAAATTATTTTGTCAACTGAATGAGAAAATTCCTTGGCTTGATGAATGGTTCTGGGAAATCCATCAAGAATGTATCCTTGTTTATATTCCGATTTGTTTAGGTATTTCTCGACTATTTCGATTGCCTTGTCATCAGGAATTAAAAGTCCAGCGTTAAGAGTTTCTTTTATATACCGACCCATTGGTGATTTTTCTTTTGCTAACTCTCTGAAAATATGACCGGTTGAGAGATATGGCAACTTCAACTGATGAGACAAAAGAGTTCCCTGGGTTGACTTTCCTGATCCTTGTATTCCAATAACAACAAAACGTTTTACCATTATTTAGTGAAGTTTTTTGCGCTCGACATGTTTGGTTGTCTTGCGACAAGTATTACAATATTTGTTTAGTTGAAGTATTTCGGTTGTTGTAATTCTATTTTTTTGAGTCACGTAGTTTTGTGTTTTACATATACTACACATTAAACCTATTTTTTGTCTGGCTCCTTTTTTCTTTTTTGCCATAAATTAAGTTATAGGTTACAAGTTGCAGGTTTCATGAAATACAATTTATTTCTCCTGTTACTTATAACTTTATACTTGAAACTTGTAATATTTTTTATCTTGCTAGGCTATCATAACTTTTCATGACGACTTGCGCCTCAATCAGCTTAAATGTCTCAAGAACGACAGAAACAACAATGAGCACTCCCGTACCCCCTATGATAATACTCTTAATACCCGTTGCTGCAGATAAAACCGACGGCATCACCGCTATCAGTCCTAAGAACAATGCCCCGACTGTTGTTATCCTATACAAGACATTTTGCAAGTATGTTTTTGTAGCTGTGCCCGGTCTTATGCCAGGGATGAAACCGCCGTGTTTTTGAATTTCGTCCGCGATCTTATCCGGGTTAAATACAATCACCGTATAGAAAAAAGTAAATCCAACAACAAGCAAAAAGTAAAGAACATTATAAACAATGCCAGTTGGTGTGAAAAGATTTGTTAAGAATGACCCAAATGACACCAACGCGGTATTTTTTGAAACAACTAGAAAGTTGCCAATCATCTGAGGAAATAATACGAATGAAATTGCAAATATAATCGGGATAACCCCTGCTTGATTTAGCTTAAGAGGAAGATAGTTGGTTGCTTGTTGATAGACCTTATTTCCTCTAATTCTTTTAGCATAATAAACTGGCACTTTTCGAATAGCCTCATTAATAAATACAACTGCATATACAACTAAAATGGCGAGAATTATAAGCATAACAACATTAAGGATGGTCTCTTGGGTAATTGTTGAGATAGTTTGCATGGACACAACGGGAAGTCTTGAAATGATTCCAACAAATATAAGAACAGAAATGCCATTACCAAGTCCATGTTCGGATATTAATTCTCCAAACCACATCAATATATAACTTCCTGCAGTCAGAGTCGTAACAAAAGCAATAAACTGCAGAGGCGTCAATCCGGGAACCACTTTCTGGTTGTGTAAAAGCAGATACACCCCAATTGACTGCAAAATCGTGATAGGCAACGCTATTGTGCGGGTATATTGGTTAATTTTATGGCGACCATATTCTCCTTCTTTAGATAAGGCCTCAAGAAAAGGGAAAACTACTGTTAAAAGTTGCATAATGATTGACGCATTAATATATGGTCCCAGACCAAGGGCCATAACTGAGAAGTTGATAAGAGTTCCCCCAGAAAAAATATCCAAAAGAGCAAAAAATTGACTTTTAGCAAATAGTTGACGTAATGAGCTCAGATCGACAACTGAAACAGGCAAGAAAGCAAAAATGCGGAACAAAGTTATTATGGCAAAGGTGAAAATGATCTTCTTTCTGATTTTGGGATCACCAAATGCAAGTTTTAATTTTGATATGATTTCTTTCATAGTAAAACCTTTCCGCCAGCTTTCTCAATTATCACTCGCACGCTGTTGGACGCTTGCATTTTAACGGTAAGGGCCCTATCAAGTTTACCATTCCCCTTGATAATTTTAACACCAAATCTTGAGGCTTCATCATCAACAATTTTTTTTAAAATTAAAGCATCAACTGTAACCTCCATATTATTACTGAAAATATTTAAAACATCATGATGAATAATCAATGGTTTTTTAAAGTAAGACTTATTTTTCCCTTTGCCTCGCAAGAGTGGAAGTTTTTTGGTTAGTTTATTTTGTCCTCCTTCAAAAAATAGGGGGATTTTTTCCTTTGCATGTTGGTGACGCTTCGTCCCACGGGTAGACTTGGCACCAAGTCCAGACCCTGTGCCCCGTCCTAAACGTTTTCTTGACTGCATTTTTATTTTTGGTAAAGTATGAATTGATTTCATTTATTTTTTTATTTGTCTCAAACTTTTTAATGCCAAAATAGTGGCATAAGCATTATTAATTTTATTTCTTGAGCGAATAATTTTAGCGCTGGCATTGTCAACGCCGGCTAGATTTAAAATCGACCGCACTACGCTACCAACTTTCAAACCGGCTCCGCGAGGCGCTGGTTTAAGAAGAATTGTTGCTGCTTTGTATTTAACTCTAACACTCTGAGGAATTGTAGTACCAGTAATGGGTAAAGTGATTATTGACTTTTTTGCCTTACTTATTGCCTTGGCAATAGCAGATGGAACCTCAAGAGATCTGGCTAGTCCTAAACCGACTCTATTTTTGTGATCCCCAATAGCAACAAGGGCTGAAAACGTAATATAGTTGCCTCCGGGAGTTTTTTTGGAAATCCGTCGTATAACTAAAACCTTCTCATCAAACTCTGATTTTGTTTCCCTTACAAATTTCTTATCTATCATAGTTTTAAATTGTAATTCCTGAATCACGAATTGCCTCAGCCAGTGCACGTACTCTGCCTAAATAACGATTTCTGCCTCTGTCAAAAACAACCGAAGTTATTTTTAGTTGTTTAAGATTTTCCGCTAATTGCCTGCCAACTAATGCTGCCTTTTCAGTTTTTGTACCATCAAGGCCTCCTCTATCAGTTCCATGAGAAATTGTCTTATGCAAGCCATCATCAATTACCTGAATAAACAGGTGTTTACTGGAACGATAAACACTAATACGAGGTCGTGTTGACGTTCCAATAATCTTAAAGCTCACTCTTTTCTTTCGCCTTTTTTGTCTAATTAATTTTAATTTTTGTTCCGACATATTATTCTCAAGCTGTTTTAGCTTTTTTCCCAGGTTTTAACTTAATATATTCACCTTCATACCTTAACCCCTTGCCTTTATATGCGTCGGGACGCCTTAAAGACCTTAATTTAAATGCAATCTCTCCAACATATTGCTTATCAATGCCAAAAACGTAAACCTTATTGTTTCCTTCAATTTTAAACTCGATATTTTCGGGTTTTTTAAAAACTACCGGATGAGAATAACCTAATTCAAACAATAAATCTTCTCCTTGCTGTTTTACTCTATATCCAGTACCTACAACCTCCAGAGTTTTTTTCCATGGATTAACAACACCTTGAACGGCGTTTGAAACTAGGCTTCGGGTAAGGCCATGTAACGCATGAACTTTCTTTGTATTATTGACTCTTTTTACCGTCAAAATATTCTCACTTTGAGTTACCGTTATCATTGGAGAGACTTCAACAACAAGTTCCCCCTTGGGACCGTTTACCTTTACTTGCTTCCCTTCAATTGACACGGTTACTCCAAGTGGCAAAGTTATAGCTTTTTCACCGATTTTTGACATATTTTTTATTTATAGTGAGCTAGTTGAACTACCAAATTTCAAACAATGCTTCGCCTCCAACTTGGGCGTCTTTCGCTTGAGTGTCTGTCATAAGCCCTTTTGGGGTTGACAAAATTGCAACTCCTAATCCACCTAAAACTGATTTTATCTCTTTGTGTTTTCGGTAAATACGACGGCCTGGTTTGGATAATAACTTAACTTCCCTGACAGCAGGGTCATTATCAATATATAGAAGACCAATATTCAGTCTTTTTTTGCCGTTTTCATCAATCACCTCATAGGATTTAATGAATCCTGAAATTTTCAAAAGTTCTACAACTCCCTCATTGATTTTTGACCAACGGGCTTCAATGTTATCTCTTTTGGCCATGTAGCCATTTTTTATCCTAATTATTAGATCGTTAGTAAGCAAGCTCATATTTAAAATTAGGTTTTTTCAATAACTCTTTTTGTAACTTTTCCATGACTTCTAAATGTTCTTGATGGTGCAAACTCGCCCAATCGATGTCCTACCATAGATTCAGAAATAAATACCTCAATGAATTTTCTGCCATTATAAACCGAAAATCTATGTCCAACAAAATCAGGCGCAATATGACAGGCTCTTGCCCATATTTTAATCGGCGATCTGTCTCCAGATTCTTTTTGTACTCCGACTTTTTTTACTATTTTTTCGTCTAAGTAGGGACCTTTTTTTAATGATCGTGACATATTATTACCAAGAAATTTTTCTAATACCAGGAATTTGTCCTTCTAATGCTTTTTCTCTAAAGCAAATACGGCAAATTCCAAATCGTCTCATATATCCTCGATTGCGACCGCACAATGTGCAACGATTAACAAAGCGTGTTGCATATTTTTGTTCTTTTTTAAACTTTACGACATTTGATTTTTTAGCCATAGTTTATTGCGTGTTAATTGATTCTATAACTGGCATACCAAACGCTTTAAGCAGTGTTATTGCATGGCTTTTATCGATTGATCTATTTACGATAGTGATTTCCAGTCCTCTAATTTTGTCTATTGTATCATAGTCAATTTCGGGAAAGAGTGTTTGGTCGGTAATTCCAATATTTAAATTGCCATGTGAGTCAAAATTTTTAATAGGAACTCCTTTGAACTCTCTAATTCTTGGCAGAACTATTTTAATTAACTTTTCCAGAAAATCATACATTTTTGCACCCCTCAATGTTACTTTTGTCCCTATTGGCAACCCTGCCCTTATTTTGAATGCTGAAATTGATCTTTTAGCTTTAGTAATTATTGGTTTTTGACCGCTTATTTTCATTAAATCCTCAGTGGCATGTGGTAATACGTTTTTATTTGACGCCGCCTCACCTACTCCAATGTTAAGAACTATCTTTTCAACCCTGGGCGCTATATAAGGATTTTCAAGCTTGAGTTCGCTGATTAATTTAGGCAAAACTTCAGTTGTATAATAGTCTTTAAATTTCATGGTTTACAATTCGCTCTTACATTTACGACAAATTCTAAAACGTTTTTTTTGATCAACCTTTATTGCAACACGGATGAACTTGCCACATTTTGGGCAAATTAGCATAACTTTTGACGTATCCAGAGGTCTTGGAATGTCGACAATGCCCCCTTGAGGCGCTTTCTCGCTTTTTTTGATATGACGCTTGTACATATTAATACTTGGTATTAATACTTTATTTTGCTTAACATAAACCCGTTCGATAGTTCCTTTTTTTCCTTTGTCTTTTCCTGTAGTTACAATTATTTTGTCACCTTTTTTAAGTTTCATAGTATTTTTTAGTAAATTTCTGCTGCCTGACTTACAATTTTATTAAATCCAAGATCTTTAATTTCCCGTGCTAACGGTCCAAAAAAACGAGTACCACGGGGTTCTTTTGATCCTTTACCGGCAACTAACGCACAAGCATTATCATCAAATCTTATATATGATCCATCGTATCTTTTTCTCTCTTTTCTGACTCTGACAACAACAGCATGCACAACATCACCCTTCTTAGCCTGGCCATGGGGATCGGCAACTTTTACAACAACCGTGACAATATCCCCAAGAGTTGCTACCTTTTTATTTCCCCGACCCGGAATACCGATCATTTGAACAACTCTGGCTCCGGTATTATCAGCAACAGTTAATAATGAACGTAAACGTAACATATTTTTAAGAGGTTAATTTTTCAATTACTCTAAATCTTTTATTTTTAGAAATGGGTCGGCACTCCTGAATTTTCACTATCGCCCCTTCAGTTATTGTGTGATCGTTCGTATCAGCCAAATATTTCTTATGGCGAACAATTGTTTTTTTGTATAATTTATGACGATAAGCTCGTTCAACTTCGACGCTTACCGTGTTTTGCATTTTGGCCGACACTATTTTACCTATAAATGTTTTAGCTGCCATTATTGAACACCCGCAACTGCTTTTTTTCGTTTAGAGCAGTTGACATAATTGCTAATTTTTGTTTTTTATTTGAAATTAAGTTAACGTCCTTTGGTTTGCTGGTTGAGAATGTTAATATATCATGGGCTATTTCAGTCCTAAGGTCGATAATCTCTTTTTCAAGTGTCTTAACATCTTTCTCCCAAATTTTGCGCTTTGTATCTCGTTTCATATATGTTTACCAATAAATTTTGTTTTTACAGATAATTTTGATGTGACATTTTTTAGGATGCGCCTGGCATCAACCTCATCAAGGCCATCAAGTTCAAATAAAACTCTTCCCGGAACAACAGAGGCGACAAAATGCGAAACGTCCCCTTTTCCTGATCCCATCGTGACTTCAGGTGGCTTTTTGGTGTATGGTTTGTCAGGAAAAATACGAATCCAGAATTTTCCTATCTTTCGGGTGGCCCGAGCTAAAACAACACGAGAGGATTCAATTTGTCTATCAGTAATCCATGAGGGTTCGAGTGTTTTTATCCCAAATGATCCAAAGTTAAGATCGTTACCCTTAATGGCGATCTTTCGCCACACTCCTCTAAATTGTTTTCTGTGTTTTTGACGTTTTGGTTGTAACATAATTATCTTGCAATCCACACTTTAACTCCTACATATCCTGATCGGGTAAGAGCTGGGACCCGAGCAAAGTCAACATCTTCTCTTATTGTTGACGCAGGAACTGATCCTTCAAAATATTTCTCAGTTCTGCCAATTATTGTTCCGGCTATACGACCAGCAAGCTGAATTTTTACTCCTTTTGCTCCTGACTCCATTACCTTATTCATACTTAAGTGGACTACACGACGATGAGGAAGATTTCTGACTAATTTTGACGCTACTTCGCTGGCAACATAGTACGCATTTAGATATGGCTTTTTAACTGGTTCTATTTTAAATTCTGTTTTAATTTTGTCTTTATCAGCCCTCATCTCTCCAACTACGCCTAAAATAAATTTTTTAACATCCTCAAGTCCTTTCCCTCCTCGTCCAATAATCATTCCCGGTTTAACAGCATGGATTATAACAGTAATTCTATTGATAGCACGCTCTATCTCAACCTGTGTCACATGGGCAAAACCAAATTTCTTCATTACTCCATCGCGGACCTTAATATCTTCAATTAGGCTATCTCTATACATCTTTTTATCAGAAAAAAGCCAACGAGAATCCCACATTTTCGTTATTCCTAGTCGCAGTCCTTTTGGGTGAACTTTCTGTCCCATAATTTTTTTAAATTCTAAATAATTTCTAAAAAGGTTAAATTTATTAAATTATTTTTTGTTTGTCTTTTCAGACTTAAATTTCTTTTCAACATCTTGCTTTTTCACTTCCTTCTTTTTTGTATCGACTTGTTTCTCGACAATCCCTGCTGTTTTTACGGGTTTCTTCTTACTACTTAATGTTAATACAACAGTAATATGAGAGGATCGTCTATGATATGGACGTGCCATTCCTCTAGCCCCAGCTCTTATTCGACGCAAATATACTCCCTCATCAACCTTCAACTCTGCAAATGAGAGCGTATCGGCAGAAATTTTGTAAACGGCAACACCATTATCAACAGCTGACTTAATTGCTTTATACAACATAAAAGCCGATCTAGTCCTTGATAACTGAAGTTTCGACATTGCATCAATTGGCTTTAAGCCCTTTATTGACTTAGCAACGAACCTTAATTTTTTAGGTGACACTTTAATGTATTTGTGTTGTGCCCTAATATTCATACATTTAACCTTTTCGCTTAACAATTAACGCATTGCTCCATGAATGATGCCTGGTCTTTTTACCTCGAGCTGGTTTTCCCCAAGGAGTTTTAGCATGCATACCCTCCCCCGATCGTCCCTCTCCTCCTCCATGGGGATGAGAACGAGGATTTTGGGCCACTCCTCTGACTGTTGGGCGAATCCCCAAATGTCGGCTTCTTCCTGCCCTACCCAACTTCTCAAGCTTGTGCTCTATATTGCTAACTCGGCCAATTGTGGCATATGATTCAAGCAATATTTTCCTTACCTCCTTTGAAGGTAGCTTAACATCGGCATATTTATCATCTTTTGCAATCACTACGGCTGAAGTACCTGCACTTTTGACAATTTGGGCCCCAGTTTTTGGGTAAAGCTCAATATTATGAATCTCAACACCTAAAGGAACATTTCTCAAAGACATAGCGTTGCCAATTTTCATTGATCCTTTTGTGCCCGAAAAAACAGTGTCTCCGATTTTAAGATCGGTCGGCTGCAAGATATATCGTTTTTCCTTGTCTTCATATTCAATCAAGGCAATATTTGAAGAACGATTCGGGTCATATTCTATGGCTATAACCTGTCCTTTAATATCATACTTGTCTCGCCTGAAATCAATAACGCGTAAATATCTTTTATGACGTCCGCCTTGATGTCGAACGGTTATCTTACCACTATTGTTTCGTCCGGAATTTTTTTTCAATATCAAAGTTAATGCTTTTTGAGGCACATTCCTTGAAAGCTTGATTTGCTTTGTTTTTTTTCCGTGTGTATTTTTTCTGGTTACTTTCATAGATTAACTTTGGAATAATTCAATCCGCTCACCTTTTTTGAGGCGAACTAAAACAATTTTTTTATTAGGGCGTTTTTTTAATTTCATGCGCCTACCAACTTTTACTGTCTTACCAACTCTTATCATGCTAGTGACGCTCACTATGTGAACTTTAAATAGAGATTCGATTGACGCTTTGACTTGGTGCTTTGTCGCCTCAGGAGATACCTCAAACGAAAAAACATCACGCTTCGTGTTAGATAGCGATTTCTCAGTTATTCTGGGACGTACTAGTATTTGGTTAATTTTCATAATTATTTTTGTGTATTTTGATAAATTGCTCAAGACCAGAGTGCGTAAACAAAATTGTTCTTGATGAGATAACATCATAGGCATTTAGCGTCTCTGCCTGCGTCAAAGATAACGATTTAAGATTTCTTGCAGCCTGACCGACAAGTGATTCCTTAACTCCTGAGTAAATTATAAGAGCTTTGTCGTCTATTGAAAGACTTTCTAAAACACTTTGAAGTTGTTTAGTTGTACCGTCAATTTTTTGTGAGTCAACCACATTTTTTATTTGATTGTTTTTGTATGCCGAAGTGAGAGCGAAGAAGAGTGCCTTTACACGCTGTTTTTTATTTATGCGAAGTTTTTTAATAACACCTCTTGGCCCATGGGCTATTCCTCCCCCAACAAAAATTGGGGCAGTGTTGGCGCCATGCCTTGCCCGCCCTGTTCCTTTTTGGCGATAGATTTTTCGAGTTGATCCTTTCACCTCACCTCTTGTTTTGGTTGAGGCTGCATTAAATTTTTGGTTATTAAGATAAACCCTAACGTAGAGTGAAAGAAGTTTATCTGAAGCGTTAACATTAAATATTTCATCAGGAAGGCTCATTTGTCCCGTCTCTTTCCCCGATAGATCAACGATTGTTAGCTGCTTGAGTTTCTCTTTACTTGTAGGCTTGACCTGCTTGGTTTTAGAGTCTTTAGAGAGCTTGCGCGCAGGTCGGTTAATCGTTGTAGTTTTTATTTTTGTTTCCATAGTTTTATGCAGTTTTTACAATCACTAAACCTCCAATTGTTCCGGGAACAAATCCTGATAATGTCAAATCGTTATCCTGCGCGTCAATCACTTTTAAATTCTTGACCGTGGTCATACTGTTTCCCATCCTACCCGCCATACGCATGCCTTTAAAAACACGGCCCGGCGTGTTAGACTGCCCAATTGATCCTGGAGCTCTTTCACGGTCCGACTGACCATGAGTAGCCGGTCCGCCGGCAAATTTGTGTCGCTTCACAACTCCTGCAAAACCTTTACCTTTTGACCTGGCTGTCACAGTCACCATCTCATCAGCTATGAACAAGGCGCTTGCTTTGATCTCGTCCCCAACAGCAATCTCGATTTCATCAATTTTGATTGCATCTTTACCGTCTTTCTGAGTAATTTCAATATTAAGCGATAGAGGAAGCTTATCAAGCCTTATCTCTTTAAAAAAACGAAGCGGGGTTTCAATCCCCGCTTTTTTTAGATTTCCTCCTTTTGACTTTTTAAGATTTTTAGTTAGGGAGGCGCCAATAATTGCAGCTATATAGCCGTCTCTAGCAATCGTTTTGACACCAATTAAAAAACAGGGTGAAGTTATTATTTTTGTATAGGGAATACGTGCTCCCTTTTCGGTAAAATTTTGCCCGACCTCACTTTTTGTGCCAAGTATGAATCCTGCCATAAGCTCTTACAAAAAAACGACCCCAGATTGGGGCCTTATTTCGGCTTTCCAACCTAGTGGGTGTAAATTCAGATGCTTGTTAATGCTTCACGCTTTAACATTAGGAAGTATTATATAAAAAACTGCTGTGCAAGTCAACGATCTGGTTTTTACCCCATTTTTACCTCAACAGATACACCAGCAGCAAGATCAAGATGCATGAGAGAGTCAATAGTTTGATTGGTAGGATTGACAATGTCAATTAATCGTTTGTGAATTTTTAGCCCAAAGTGCTCGCGTGAATCTTTATCAATGAACGTTGATTTGTTAACAACGTATTTTTCAACCCTTGTAGGCAAGGGAATTGGTCCAACAAATGATGCGCCAGTTTTAGTTGCCGTATCAACCAATTTTTGACACGTTTCATCGATTAAACGATGATCAAATGATTTTAGTCGTATTCTTATTTTTCCCTTAGGCATATTATTTAAAAGAGCAAAATTCCAAAAGAAACGTGCCCCTAAGTTAACAGGAACACGCCTCTTATTTCTAAAAAAAATTTACTTAATTACTTTGGTCACCACTCCAGCTCCAACAGTTTTACCACCCTCACGGATAGCAAACTTCAGGCCCTCCTCAAGCGCCACCGGGTAGATGAGTTTGCCGGTGATTTTAATGTTGTCGCCCGGCATAACCATCTCAACTCCATCAGGCAGTGTTACCTCACCAGTAACATCGGTTGTTCTTATGTAGAACTGTGGTCGATAACCCTTGAAAAACGGGCTGTGTCGTCCACCTTCCTCTTTGGTCAAAACATAAATTTCAGCCTCAAATTCGGTGTGAGGCGTAACGGCTCCCGGCTTGGCAATAACTTGTCCTCTCTCGATGTCTTCTTTTTCAATACCTCGAAGAAGAAGTCCGACATTGTCTCCAGCTCGTGCCTCATCTAGTGTCTTTCGAAACATCTCCACACCAGTAATAGTGGTTTTCTTGGTATCTTTGCCAAGACCAATGATCTCGATTTCCTCATTAACTTTCAAAATGCCACGCTCCACTCTTCCTGTTGCAACAGTTCCTCTACCTTGAATGGTAAAGACGTCCTCAACCGGCATTAGGAATGGTTTGTCAGTATCTCTTTTTGGCTCAGGAATGTACGTGTCAACGGCATTCATTAGCTCCTCAATTGCCTTTTCTGCCTCGACATCGCCTTCAATTGCCTTAAGAGCTGAGCCCTTAATAACAGGAACTTCGTCTCCCGGATATTCATATTTCTTTAATAAGTCACGAATTTCCATTTCAACAAGGTCAATAATTTCCTTGTCAGCAACCATATCGATTTTGTTAAGGAAAACAACTATTGCTGGAACATTAACCTGCCGTGCCAAAAGAACGTGCTCTCTGGTTTGGGGCATTGGACCATCAGGCGCTGAAACCACTAGAATTGCTCCGTCCATTTGAGCTGCTCCCGTGATCATGTTTTTAATGTAATCGGCGTGTCCTGGAGCATCAATATGGGCATAATGCCTTTTTTCGGTCTCGTATTCTGAGTGGTGGATGTTAATAGTAACTCCTCTTGCTTTCTCCTCTGGAGCTTTGTCAATCTCCTCATATTTCATGGCTTTAGCAAGACCTTTTTTAGCCAGGTAGTGATGAATCGCTGAGGTAAGAGTAGTCTTACCATGATCAACATGACCAATAGTTCCAATATTCAAGTGAGGTTTATTTCTTTCAAATTTTCCTTCTGCCATAGTATTTTAGTTTAATAATTAATAAAAAATAACTAATAAATAATAGTTGTAACGGAACTATTATAGACAACACTCAGGTGATTTGCAACAACTAATGTTTGAAACGATAATAACAAGCAGAGCTTAATATTTCAAGAAGATTTTAATTGTTTACTAAGTTGGATAATATGTTTCAATGTTTCACTTGATATAATGGGAGAGAATCCATATCGCTTGGCATCACCCTGTAACTTTTTTTGTTGATATACAGGTCTGACCTCACCAAGTAAGCTAACTTCTCCGATAAAAACTGAATTGCCTGCAATTGAAAGATTTTTAAATGAAGACAAAATCGATGTAGCAACTCCCAAATCTGAGGCTGTTGATTTTGTCGAGACTCCTCCCGCAACTGACACATAAATATCAAATCTCTCTAAGGGCAGTTTTAGATACTTTTGCATTACTGCTAAAATTAACAAGACTTTATTATAATCAAGCCCTGACACAACCCGACGGGGAGAGGGTAGGTAGGACGACACAACAAGGGACTGAATCTCAAAGAAAATTGATCTTGAGCCTTCCGTCACCCCAACTATCGCCTTACCAATTGATGTTGAATCTGTTTTTTCTAAAAACTGTGTTGGATTTTCAACTTGTTTAAGCCCCGATTCATTCATTTCAAACACACCAATCTCGTCTATTCCACCAAAACGATTCTTTGACGCCCTTAGTATTCTGAAGCTTGAAAATCTCTCTCCTTCCAAGTGCATCACACAATCAACTAAATGCTCAAGTGTTTTAGGCCCGGCAATGACACCTTCTTTAGTTATGTGACCGATTAAAATGATAGGAATATTTTTCGATTTGGCAAAATCAACCAGCTGTCCTGCAACTTGCCTTATTTGCAACTGTCCACCCGGAGTCGAGAGAATACTGTTTGAATAAAGCATCTGAATCGAGTCAATAACAACAACGTCTATTTTTAATTTCGGATCAGATAACACACCAATAATTGCCTCAACTTCTGTGTTCCCTGAAAAATAGAACGCATCAAGATTGATTTTGAGTCGGTCTGCCCGATGTTTAATTTGAGAGGATGACTCTTCCCCTGATATATATAAACATTTGAGTTTTTGAAGTACCTCAAGCAAGAGCGTTGACTTCCCAACCCCCGGCTCCCCAGTTAACAGAACTACCTCACCGGATACAAATCCTCCACCTAAAACTCTATCAAATTCAAAAATGCTTGTCATTAATCTGCCCGACTGTGTTGACTTTACTTTTGATAAAGGAACTACCTCAGCCTTTTGAGTTGGAATATTCGTCCTTAGAATCATATCTTCGACTTTTTCGAGCGAGTCCCACGTTCCGCATTCAGGACATTTTCCAAACCACGAAGATGTTTTAGATCCACACTCTCTGCATTGATAGAATGTTTTACTCTTCATAGCTCATTCTAGTATAATACAACCATGCGCAACAAACTCGTCCTGCTTTTTGTCGTTTTTATTTTTTTTGGGATTATTATTGCCGGACGTTTTACTTTTCTTACATTCCAGGCAACTGACGGCCGGCTTAAAGTCATAACATCGCCTAACGCCACAATTTATTTGAATAACGCTCAGGTTGGCAAGACTCCATTTGAACAAAAGATTAAGGAGGGTGAGTATATTTTAAAGCTTGCTCCATCTGGCAATTCGACTGAATCTGCCACGTTTGAATCTAAAGTTAGAATCAATAAGAACACGCTTACCTACGTTAGCCAAGATTTGGGGACAACTAATTTAACCTCGTCGGGTGTTATTTTCACCATTGAGAAAATGGCCAACAAACCCGAGAAGCCAGAAACTGGTGAAATTGAGGTGCAAAGTGAACCAACTGGGGCAATAGTCTATCTTGACAGTGAAGAGCATGGAAATTCTGCCATTATATTGTCAGGAGTTGATAAGGGACAACACGAAATAACGGTGTCGGCAGCCGGATTTTTCCCAAGAAATGAAAAAATTGAGGTTAAACCGGGTTATCGGGTTATTGGGCGATTTAAACTCGCGATAGATCCAAGTCATAAAAAAGTTGACGAGTCAGTTGATAGCAAGCTGGCAACGAGTGAGGTAAATATCGCTCCCACCCCAGCGTCAAAAGCAATAAAAACAACGATTGTTGTTAAAGAAACTGGAACGGGATTTTTACGGGTAAGAAGCGAGGCTAGTTTGTCATCAACAGAATCGGCCCGTGTTAAACCCGGCGACAAGTTTGAAGTTATTGAAGAGCAGACAGGATGGTATAGAATCGAGCATGAGAAAGGAAAGTTTGGCTGGGTATCATCCCAATACACAGAGAAAACCCAATGATTAAATCATGTCTTCTTTTATTCTCTGGATTATAAAAATAAAACAAGCAATTAGTATTGTCGCTGTTGCAAAAGCAAGCATTTTTTGCTCTCCTCTGAAGTAGAGCGCAGAAACACCAAAAATAAAAGATATTATCCAATAAAAAACCGCAATTCGCCTTCTCCCCCAACCAATCTGAAGAAGGCGGTGGTGGAAATGACTGGCATCGCCCTTAAATGGGGATTGTCCGGCCAAGATACGTCTTACAAAAACATACAAAGCATCAATTATTGGCACTGATAAAACCATTAAAAGTATCCCAAGTTTTGCAAATGAAAGTATTGAAAGAGTAGCCAGCATAAACCCCGCCAATGCACCGCCTGAGTAACCGGGCATAATCTTTTGTGGATACATATTCCATACTAAAAATCCCGCAAATGCCCCAGACGTCACAAATGCAATCATTGAGACACTGCTTTTAGCAACTTCATGTGATGAGAAACGCAGAGCAAAGATACCAATAAACAAACACGATATGGCAACAAATCCAGGAAGCTGTCCATCAACTCCTTTACTCCAGTTGATAAAGTTCATTAAGGAGACAATCCAAAATATCGCAAATATGTTGGCAAAAAGTAAAAATTTATGAGTACCCAAAAATGAAATTGTCAGATAAACTTGGTCGAGTCTAATCACTCCACCAAACGGGTTTGAAATATATGGCACCCCAAGACCAAACAATATAACAATCACCGCAATGGCAAAGTTAATGACAAGTCTTAAGAACGGAGACAGATCATAATAATCATCAAGTAAGCCCGTGACGACAATGAGCACGGCACCAACCAGAATTCCGACAACAACCTTGTTAAGGGTTACAAAAAGAAGAATAGGTATAATAATTCCTAAAAGTATTGCCAGTCCTCCCGCTCTTGGAATAATTCCAGTATGGGTCCTTGCCGGTTGATTTCTAGTTTTTGGGTCATCAACAAGTTTGTATTTTTGGGCAAATTTTAAAACTCCCGGTGTTGACAGAACGCTTATAAAAAATGAGACAACAAAAGGAATAAAGTAACTGTTCATGTAACTAAAAATAAAATTTTCAGACAAATTAACGATGTTAAGATAACGATAGCTGTATTAATATATCGCAGCATTGACAGGACTAGTTCATTATCAGAACAAAGCCTAACTAAAACAAATTTATTGAAAAAAAGAAAAATGATCGCAACAATTGGAATAATAAGAATCATATAAGAGTCAACAACTCTCTCTCGCCCAGTTGACATTGAATAGAAAAGAGGAATCTGCGGGGGAAGAATAGGAAACTTTAAAAGAGCAATGATAATTGTTACGATTACCAAAATAAATTGAAAAATTGAGAATAATGAAATCTTTTTCATTGATATTTGTCAATATGCAGCAACAGCCTCAAAGTTGCCAGAGCGATCCATAACAAAAGCCTTATTGGGATAAGTAGGTAATATTTTTATAAACCTGCTTCTTGGGATTATACTGGAATAGGGCGTCTTAAAGTCTTTCACGGCGTATAGATAAACTTGCCTGTCAAAATAATAAACGGCTTGAAAGTACTGATCAATGTCAGCAACATAGATTACATCCCCTTTTTCTGTTACTGCCTTAATATTTTTAATACCGGCTCTTAGATCTTTTGAGGAAACTTTATTAACTTGAAAAGAAAAAATAATAAAAGATATTAAGCCCGACGACACAACTAGACTTTTAACGAACATAGAGTGATATCTAAAGACATATAATGCTCCAAAGCTTAATACTACCCCAAAAAATATTGGACCGAAAATCATCACAAGTTGGGTAACTAAAAATGTCAACGATTGGAATGCAATAATTCCTAAAACCGGAAGTGTTGCCAGTAAGATGGGTAATAGGTGAATTAAATAGCCGGTCCAAAGTTTTTTTGACTGAGAATATGTATAGACACCCTGAAGAAATAGAACTAAAATAAATGACCAGTGCGTAAGCCCGGCGAATATGCTCACAATAATAAACTTGGAATAATTTTTCCTAAGCAAGAAGTAGCAAGATAGGGTTGATAAAGATACAAACATCATTGAAGCGGTTGTTTGCATAGAAAAATACAAGAGAATTGGATTAAACATAAAGAAAAACAGATTACGATAGGCTCTTCTTTCAGTCATTGAAAATACTTTTATCAAAATGTGATGTACGCATAAAATAAAAATTCCAAACCAAATAAGCGAGAAACTGCGCATTATTATTTCACTTTTTCCAAAAATATTTATCCATACATGGAGGGCTATATAGTACATTGGACTAATCCCAAGACTTAAAGAGTTGCTTATAATTTCATTAAAAGGCAGGCGAGACAAAAGGTAAGAAAAACCTTCACTTGGTGTTAATGCTCTGGTTAACAAAAATAGCATATACAGCATCTATTGTATACCATTGTGGATAAGGTTGACAAATGGGCGATAAGCGATGTAAAATGAATGCATGTTCACGCTTACGCCTCTTCCTTACCAATATAACGCACTTGAGCCATTTATTGATGGAGAGACTATGATGTTCCATCATAATAAACATCACGCAGTATATATCGACAATTTAAACAAAGCGCTTGAGAGATATCCTGAGTGGCAAGAAAAAACTATTGAAGAAATTATCAAAAATCTAAATTCTATCCCAGAGAATATTAGACCTGCTGTAGCTAATAATGGCGGAGGACATTTAAACCATACATTTTTCTGGGATATTATGACACCAGTGAAAGGCCAAAAACCCGAAGGAGAACTTCTTGAAACGCTTATCTCAACATTCGGTAGCGTTGAGGAATTTATGACTCAATTTGAAAACGCAGGTTTAACAAGATTTGGCAGTGGTTGGGCTTGGCTTGTTGTTGAAGAAAGCAAGAGTTTGAAAATAATCTCAACTGCAAATCAGGATAGTCCATTGTCTCTTGGCATGACACCAATTTTAGGAGTTGATGTCTGGGAGCATGCATATTATCTTAAATATCAAAACAGACGAGTAGAGTATTTGAAGAATTTTTGGAATATCGTCAATTTCAAACAAGTTGAGGAAAACTTTAAACAGGCACACTAAGTAAAAAGTCATGTATTTCCTTCAAATAATTATCCTCTTTGTTATTTCAATCCCGGCTTCGATAATAATTACCTATACAACTATGCCAACTCCCGGCAATGTTACAAAGGTAAACGCTGAAGTTCCAACAATAGCAAATAACAAAATAATTAATATTCCAATAACAAATATTCCAACTCCAACTGCAGTTCCCACCAGATCACCAACCAGAATACCAACGCAAGAAGAGCCTGACGGTCAACAAGAGAGCGCTACCAATAACGATTGGGGAGTGGCCAAACAAATTAGCGAACATACTTATACGATTAAAGTTGATTATGACTCTTCAATGGCAAACCCTCAAGACATTCTTAATGCACTAAATTCTTATAGGAGTCAGCATGGCAGAGGATCTTTAAATTGGGACCAACGACTTGCCGATTATGCCAATGGACGAGCGGGAATTTTTAAGGATATTGGTAATACCGACTCCCATGCTGGATTTGAGAACTTTTTAAATAATGAAGACGGGTTTTCAAAGCTTGGATTTAACCGACTTGGGGAAAATTCATATTACGGCGGACCGTTAACTGGGACACACTTAATCGAATGGGTATTTGCCCAAAGTCCACAGCACAATGCCAATCAACTTGACAATTGGTCATCGGTTGGGATAGGAGTTGTCGGCGGAGGAGTCAACCTAAACTTCGGCGGAAACTAAATTTTTTTTGTCGGTTTATAGTCAATCTTCTTTCCCAATAATATTCTTGTGTGGGCGTCTAAAGCCGGGAGTGACGAGAGAAAAAATGAAATTACCGGAAGTAGATACCACTGGACAATAAGAAGCGGAATATTTTTCCAGTCAGTTTTGATTTTGATCTGCCGTCTAACGTGATAATCAAAATAAAGGATTGCAATAAGCATAAGTGAGGATATTGTTAGAATAAATGAGGAGAATTTTGGCAGCAAAAAACCCAGCACCGTTCGGCCAAATGCCGGGTTAACCAGAGAGGGGATTGATGCTGATAACGTTAACAAAAAGAAAGATGTTGGCCAAAAAAGATGAATCTCAATTAAAAATCCAATTTTTTTTAGTTTGATGATCCATGGGATTTGAGGCGTTTCAAAAGCCCTGACCAAAGCGTATGGAATATCGGTTATTCCCCAGGCCCAACGCCTTTCCTGGGCATATCGACTTTTGAAAGTATTGATAAACCCTTCAGCTCGAACTCCATCTCTGACAATAGGCAAGTATATTGGAATTGTTCTGATTTTATCCCCGTGGGCAAAAAATGCTTGAAGCTGAATATGCCAGTCTTCAGGAATTATGTCAACGTCCCAAAATCCAACAGAATGAAGCAGCCAGAGACTTGTCGAGTACGTTGAAATTTGAATAAGATCATCCTTCATCGATAAAAATGAAAGTCTTAAAACTGAACTCAAAATCATCTGAATTCTGACAGGTAGCCAAAGTTGCCAAAAATGGTTGTAAAGAAGAACTGGCGCCCAGTAAAAATGATACTGTCGGCTCTCATCTCTCAAAAACTCGTAAGTTAAATATGACAAATAATGGTGGGGGAGTTGGCTATCAGCATCACAAACTGTCACTAGAATGTTTTTTCGATCAATTTTCTTGTCTTGAAAATATTTGTCGATAATTTTTCCAGCATAAGCAGCATTGCTCGCTTTGCCTATCTCCTCGCCAGGTTTTAGAGGATGAAATGTTGTAAACAAATCTCTAAACTCTGTTTTATATTTGCAAATTAGTTGCCCTGCTCTTGTTTTAGCCGGTTCTCCCTCCAGCTCTTCCATTGCCAGAACAACGATAACTTCTTTGGGGTCAAAACTTTGTTTCACAAGCTTCTCAAGCGTTTTTGAAACTTTTTCAAATGATTCCTTGCAGTTGACAATCATTACGACATGGTAAACGTTGTCACTGTGTCCAACTTGCTGCATTCTTTCATGCCAGTCAATCTGTTTTGCCTCCTGCATGATCTTAAACGATACGCCAGCAAAGTAAATTGTTTTTATTGACTTATAAATAAAATAAAGTAAGTAGGCCATTATAAGATAGGCTGCGACGGCGGGATGGAAAAATGATAGCCAGACAGGCATTGTGATCATTAGAAACGTCATCAGAGGAACGATACGCTCGGCAACTCGGTAAAAAATAACAGAACGATTGAAGGGCATATCTTATTATAACAAACTAAAAAGTATAACCAATAGCCCTAACAGAAGACCCAAGTTGATTATATTTAAAACGTTAAATGCCCTCAAAAGTATTAGAAAAAATACGAAAACTACCATAATAAATGCATATTTTTTAGGAAAAAAGATATTCACCAATAGCCCAACAGTCAATGACACAACGCCTGAAAACAAGACAATAATTAATAAATCAAACGGCGGGAGATAGAACAACATAAGAGTTGTCATTGTAACTCCTAAAAAAAATCCTAATAACGGAACGACTTTTAAGGGATTAATTCGTCTCATTAATGCTGATTTTTTCATTAACTTCATAGTTTAAGTTTAGCAATTAGATACTTAATCGCCTATACTAAGTGTTATGTCAAAAAACGTGCTTAATTTAATTATTATATTTTCATGCATACTTCTTGTCGCAGCATTTTTCATAAACCCCCCTTTTGGGCAAAATCAAAACCAAACCAACCAAAACATAATAATAACTCCATTCCCAACTCAACCACTGGCGACGGTAACTCCTGCAAATATCCTCTCAAAACTGGTTTCATGCAATAATCCTTACCTACCGTTTCAAAAAGGGAAAAAATATACTTATAGAGTGACATCTACTCCAAAATTAAAAACCGAGAAGCCAATTATATTTACTAATACAGTTATCGAAGCATCAGGATCATCGGCAATCGTTGAAACGAAGTTTGCTAAGGACTCAAAAATAAACAAATCAAAAATGACATGTCGTAAGTCGGGTATTTATGGATTCCCATTTTCCTACATTTTGTTTACCCAATCGGACACCTTTTCTAAACAATTTAATTTGGAAACTACCATCTCATCACTGCTTGAATCATTCCTTATTCTTCCCGATCAGTTAACCATAGATAATAAAAAGAGCTGGAGTTATCCTCTTGTATTAGAGAATATTCCAATAAGGTTTATGGTTGAAGGAAAGGTAAAAAACAATACCGGAAACATTTTAACACTCAGTCAATCAATATCACCAGCCGTTGACTTTGTTAAAACAACTCCTTTATCAAATTCAATTGAAATTATAAGTCAATTCAGACTGGGACTTGGAATTGTTGAATATAGACTTAAGGTAAAGGCAGAAAAACCTACAGAAATTGTTATTAAGCTAGACTCTTTCTAATTTCATTTTTTCAACTAGATTACCTGGTACTTTTTCATAATGCGAAGGTTCCATATAAGGAATTCCTCTGCCTTCAGTTAACGATCTTACCGTTGTTACGTAACCCGATAACTCTGAAAGTGGCGCAAAGGCTTTAATAACGGTCGAATGTCCTCTTTTGTCTGTTCCTTGAATTTTCCCCCGCCTTGAGGATAGATCGCCAATAATTGTTCCCATAAATTCGTCAGGAACAGTAACTTCAACCATCATAATAGGCTCTAGAAGCGAGATGCCTGCTTTTCTGGCGCCGTCAGTTAATGCCATAGAACCGGCAATTTTAAATGCAATATCTGACGAGTCCACATCGTGATAAGTACCATCATAAAGAGTTACCTGCAAATCGGTCAATGGATATCCAAGCAAAGCTCCTTTGTCGCGTGCTTCAATCACTCCTTTTTCAACCGACGGGATAAATTCATTAGGTATCGATCCTCCTTTGACAGCGTTAATAAATTTAAATCCCTCTCCCCGACCAAGTGGTTCGATTTTAAGAAAACAGTGTCCGTATTGTCCTCGACCTCCTGATTGCTTGATGTATTTTCCTTCTGATTCAATAGATCTGTCTACTGTTTCTCTGTAGGCTACCTGTGGTTTGCCAACAGTCACGTCCATTCCCATCTCTCTTTTCATCCTATCAACGATAATCTCAAGATGAAGTTCCCCCATTCCCGAAATAATAGTTTGTCCGGTTTCATGATCGGTTTTGGCCTGAAACGTGGGATCCTCGTCTGATAATCTCTGCAGCGAATATGAAAGTTTTTCTTGATCAGATTTTGTTTTTGGTTCAATGGCAAGAGAGATGACCGGATCAGGAAAAGTAATATTTTCTAGGATAATCTGATCACCTTCGTCAGTTAGTGTGTCGCCAGTTTTAGTATCTTTTGGCCCAATTAACCCGACAATCTCACCCGCAAAGGCATGTGTTATTTCTTCTCTTTGATTGGCATGCATTAAAAGTAACCGACTTATTCGCTCTTTTTGACGTTTAGTAACATTATATACATATGAACCGGCTACTAACTCTCCTGAATAAATTCTTGCGTATGTCAATTTGCCAACATGTGGATCAAGCTGAATTTTAAAAGCAAGGGCAGTAAATTTTTCATTACCAACCAATCTTCTTGTTTTTTCTTCCCCGGTTATTGGATCGGTACCTTTGATAATCTCCAGATCCACTGGAGACGGAAGGAAATCAACAACAGCATCCAGGACTGGCTGGACACCTTTGTTTCGCAGCGACGTGCCACAATAAACCGGCACAACTTTATAAGCAATAACCATTTTTCTAAGTGCTGCTTTTAAGTCGGCAACTGAAATTTCCTCTCCTTTAAAATATTTATCAAGTAGGTTATCATCAGATTCGGCTATCACTTCAATCATTTTGTCATGATATTCTTGAACCTGGGTTTTGACTTCATCGGGAATTTTTTCAGTTTTTTCAAACTCAATTCCGGTCGCGTCTTTATTGTCATCCCACATATAAGCCTGCATTGTCAACAAATCAACAACGCCTCTAAACGTTGATTCTTTACCTATTGGAACTACCATAGGTAAAGGCTGAGCACTAAGTCGCTCAATAATATCTTTTAGAGTGTTCTCAAAACTTGCCCCTAATTTATCCATTTTGTTAACAAAACAAATACGCGGGACTTTATATTTGTCAGCTTGCCTCCAAACGGTTTCAGACTGGGACTGAACGCCCTCTTCAGCATCAAACACCATAACTGCCCCATCCAGAACTCTTAAAGACCGCTCAACTTCAGCAGTAAAATCAACATGTCCGGGAGTATCGATAATATTGATTCTGACGTCTCCCCAGAAAGTTGTTGTTGCAGCAGACACGATAGTTATACCACGTTCTTTCTCCTGTTCCATCCAGTCCATCTGGGTATTGCCTTCATCAATGTCTCCTATTTTATATGAACGTCCAGTGTAGAAGAGAATTCGCTCGGTGGTTGTGGTCTTACCAGCATCAATATGGGCAATAATTCCGATATTTCGAATTTTATCAAGAGAGACATCACGATTCTTGGTAATAATATTTTGTTGAGTCATATAGAAATATCAAATTTTAAAGACTAAATATAAAAAATGAATAGTTATAAATTTTGATTTTTGCTTTTTGATTTTTGAATTATTTTTCTTACCATCTAAAGTGTGCAAAGGCTTTGTTAGCTTCGGCTAATTTTTCAACGCTTGTCTTTTTTTCAATTGCCCCACCTATGTTATTATAAGCATCCATAATCTCAGCAAAAAGTTTCTCATCAAATGAGTGATATTTACTGTTTGGTCTTTTGGCAGCTGCTTCAATAATCCAATTGAAAGCTAAAAATAATTTTCTTTCTTCCCTCGTCTCCGTTGGAACCAGATATGAAGCTCCGCCTACTCTTCTTGGTTTTACTTCCATACCGGGGGCAGTATTTGATATTGCAGTTTTGATAACATCGATAGCGGTAAAATTCTTTTCCTCAATTTTTTTCATAACACTATAAATCATTTTACGGGCAATTGATTTTTTACCATCAACCATAATGTAATTAATCAGTTTTGCGACCTCAGAACTTCCATAAATTGGGTCTTTGTCGGTTTGTTGTCTTTTATATGATCTTCTTGGCATGATAGTTTATATTTTATCTTTTAGTTTTTTCGCGCCTAGCGCCGTACTTTGAACGTCCGGTTTTTCGTCCTTCAACCCCAGCAGTATCATAGACACCTCTTACAACATGGTATTTCACTCCTGGCAAATCTTTAACTCTTCCCCCTCTTATCAAAACAACTGAATGCTCGGCAAGTTGATGGCCAATACCGGGTATATACGCTGTTACTTCAAGCCCATTTGATAGTTTAACTCTGGCAACTTTTCTTAAAGCTGAGTTTGGTTTTTTGGGCGTCATCGTTCGAACCACTGTACAAACCCCCCTTTTAAAGGGTCCAGCATGCTCGGTTTTCCTTCTTTTTAAACTGTTAAGGACATACTTCAAAGCAACAGCCTTAGTTTTTTTATCCTTTAGCTTTCTTTTGTGTGTTATTAGTTGGTTTATTGTTGGCATATTACTCTTTGGCAATTACTTGTGACTGATCAAGCGCCTTCTGAATTTCTTCTTCCTCATTGAGAGTCGGTTGGACAACAGTAGCACCGACATCATCGGTAACACTACTGCTTAACATTTCGTTGGTTCCCAATTCGCTCTTGGGTGAGTCGCCAAAATACTTATCAAGAAGCTCCTCAGTAACTGGAATAAGCCGGCCAATTATAACATTTTCTTTGAGTCCCAGCAAATTATCAACTTGGCCCTTTATTGAAGCTTGGGTTAATATCGTTGTAGTATTCTGGAAAGATGAGGCTGAAAGCCAAGAATCTGAAAATGTTGCTGCTCGAGTCACGCCAAGTATTGAAACTCTGCCCACTGCCGGCCTTCCACCTTGGGCTAGAACTTTTTTATTTTCCTTATCAAAACGATATCTAGAGACAACCTCACCAGTTATAAATTTTGTGTCTCCTTCAGATTCAACAACAACCTTATCTGACATTTTACGAATAATAACCTCAAAGTGTTTATCGTGAATTGGAATTCCCTGAGACTCATAAACCTTCTGGATTTCGTTTAGAAGATAAATTTGGGCTTCTCGTAAGCCTTTAACCATCAATATTTCCTGAATATCCAGAAATCCCTCGCTGAGAGAGTATCCAACGGGAACTAATTGGCCATCTTTAACTTTAAGTTTCCTACTTGTTGGCAACATGAATTCTCTTTCTTCTTTGGTTTTATCAGACGATGTTATCTTAATAACATAAACGTCCTTTTCAGTATTCTCTTTAACTGAAACACTGCCTGCAATATCGGTTATCGGAGACATTATTTTAGGCGTTCTTGCTTCAAATAATTCCTCAACTCGAGGAAGACCCTGTGTCACATCGGCCATAACAATTCCTCCAAAATGTCTTACCCGCATTGTCAACTGGGTCCCTGGCTCTCCGATTGACTGAGCAGCGGTGATTCCAACTGGTGTTCCAATTTCAACAATCTCTTTTGTTGCCAAATCAACTCCATAGCATAGTTGGCAACAACCATATTCGGTTTTACAATAGAGTGCAGATCTAATTTCGACTCGCTCCACTTGCATCTCATCTAAAAGATGCATTTTATCTTCACTAATAAGTTCTCCTTTCTTAAAGAGCACTTTTTTATTTTTCCCAATAATGTCATGAAGAGTAAATCTATTTTTAGCCCTATCAACAAACTTATCAGATCTCTCATCATCTCTTGCTACAATCAAACCTTCTTCGACCCCACAATCATGCTCTCTAACGATCATGTCGTGGGATACATCAACAAGACGTCTCGTTAAATATCCAGCATCGGCGGTTTTAAGAGCTGAGTCAATAAGTCCCTTTCGGGCACCTCGAGCCGATATAACATATTCAAAGATTGACAATCCCCCCCGATAATTTGATTTAGTTGGCACTTCAACAATTTTACCCAAGGGGTCAATAACCAATCCTTTCATTGCCGATAACTGTTTTAATTGTTCACGAGAGGCTCTAGCTCCTCCGGAATTCATAACAATTTTGATTGGGTTCTCCTCCTCAATTTTTTCCCAGGTGCGATCTGCCATTGTCTCAGTAGTCTCAAGCCAGACATCGTTAGATAATCTCTTTCGTTCATCCTCAGTAATCAATCCTTGAAGGTAATTTGTCTCTATTTGTTTAACTTTCTCCTCAGCAATCTTCAATAATTCATCCCGCTCCTCAGCAATCAAACAATCAAAAATTGAGAGGGACAATCCGCCGGAAATTGTTGATCCCCAGAATCCAAGTTCCTTTAAGTCATCAATAAGTTGCGCAACTCTCTCTTCATTATCGACAAATTTAATCGTTGCAGAAACTATGATCTTTTTTAGATCTCCGGCAGTGACCGGCTGGTTGATAAATCTTAAGACTTCGGGCAACCGATCGTTAAAAAGAATTCTTCCGATTGAAGTTCTTAGAAGCTCGTTGTTAATTCTAGCTATGATAGGTTGCCGAGTTTCAATAAAACCCAAATCAAATGCCATTTTAGCCTCAACGTCTGATGCGAAATGTTTAAGCTCCTTGTCTTCTTTATCATAATAGTCATGGTTAATAGTTGTAATATAATAACAACCTAAAGCCATATCTTTATTTGGAACAACAATCGGGCTTCCATCTGCAGGTTTGAGCAAATTTTTCTGTGGAAGCATTCTTGTTTTCACCTCTTCAATTGATTTGGCAGATAAAGGTACAAACACTGCCATCTGATCTCCGTCAAAGTCGGCATTATATCCTTGACACACTGTGGGATGAAGTTTTATTGCATGGTCATCGGTCAATACAGGGTAAAATCCTAAAATAGATAATTTATGCAGAGTCGGTGCCCTGTTTAACATAACTGGATGCTGACTAGTGATTTCTTCCAAGATGTCGTAAATGATGGGATCTTTAGTTTCAAGAAAATTTTTAGCCGACCTAATATTTTGTGCCAAACCTCTAATAATTACTTCATGGAGTAAAAATGGTTTAAACAATTCCAAAGCCATTTCCTTGGGTAGACCGCATTGATGGAGCTTGAGTTCTGGCCCGCCAATAATTACCGATCGCCCTGAATAATCGACTCTTTTTCCAAGAAGGTTTTGACGAAATCGCCCTTGTTTACCTTTAAGAACTTCCGATAGCGATTTTAGTTGTTTTGTACGAGTAGTTTTGGCTTTACCGCCCCTGGACTTTGAAAGGTCAATAAGTGAGTCAACCGCTTCCTGAAGCATTCTTTTTTCATTTCTTAGAATAATTTCAGGTGCCCCCAACTCAATTAAATGCTTGAGTCTGTTGTTTCTATTAATTACCCTCCTATAAAAATCGTTAAGGTCAGACGTTGCAAATTTTCCACCCGACAATTGTACGACCGGTCTTAAGTCAGGTGGGATGACCGGTAAAACCACCATTACCATCCAACGTGGCGCAACCCCTGATTTTATAAATGACTCAACCAGTCGAGCTTTTTTGAGCATTTTGGTTCTTTTTTCACCTTTTTGTTTGACAAGTTTTTTAAGAACTTCTTGATATTCTTTCTTCAAGTCTATGCTCCCTAGCGTTTCAAGAAGTACTTCGGATCCCATCCCAACGGTCAAGAAGTCAGAAGCTCCAATGTCAGAGAGGTAAAGATGATCTTCCTCTTCAATTGTCTCAAGTGATCCAATTGACTTTACCAATTTATTAAGTCTCTCGAAAAAGACTTGCTTTTCAGTTTTCCTCTCGTTATATCTCTGACCAAGTGAAGTATAGCGTTCCCTAAATTTGAATTTGGCTTCAGCAATTGTTAGCTCCGCCTGCTCTTTGTTTTTAACTTTACCGATTATATCCTGCTTAGCTTTTTTTTCTTCTTCTCCAATAAGATCTTTTTGGGCTTTATTCCAAACCTCCACGATGTCAATTTCGGCACGGGCTTTCTCATCAAGCTTTTTAACTGCCTCGACTCTCTTATCCTCATCAATATGTTTAATTAAATAGAGTGCGTAATAGACAATTCTTTCCAAGTTATTTGAAGTGATATTAAGAAGCACTGAAAGAGGTGAGGAAGCGCCCTTGAAGTACCATATATGAGCAACAGGGGAAGCTAATTTAATATGTCCCATGCGTTCGCGACGAACTACCGACGTCGTCACTTCAACACCACATCTATCACAAACAATCCCCTTATATCGCATTCGTTTATATTTTCCACAATAGCATTCGTAATCTTTTGTCGGGCCGAAAATTCGCTCATCAAATAAACCATCTTTTTCCGGTTTGAAAGTTCTGTAGTTAATGGTCTCTGGTTTAGTGACCTCCCCATACGACCACGAAGTAATAATTTCAGGTGAAGCAAGCATTAATTTAATACCAGAGAAATCAACCATTCTGACGATATTACTTTTTTTACTTTGTGATTCTTCCATAATTATTCAACTGGTTGGATATCCAAACCCAATGCATTTAATTCTTTAACTAAAACGTTAAACGATTCAGGCACTGCTGATTGAGGAATGTCAACACCTTTAATTATTGCCTCAAATGCTTTTCGCCTTCCATGAACATCGTCTGATTTAATTGTTAGCATTTCCTGAAGAGCATACGGCATTCTATGTGATTCAAGAGCCCAGACTTCCATTTCTCCAAATCGTTGTCCTCCCATTTGCGACTTTCCGCCTAGTGGCTGTTGTGTGACTAGTGAGTACGGACCGGTAGATCTTGCATGAAATTTATCCTCAACCATATGATTCAGCTTCATAATGTACCCAACACCTACAAAAACAGATTTTTCAAATTTGCGTCCGGTTCTGCCATCATATAAATTAACTTTTCCAGTAGTTGAAAATCCGGCATTCTTCAACTCTTCTTGAATTAGTAACTCATCAACCGGTTCAAATATTGGAAAAGCATATTTTTTTCCTTGTAAGTGACCTGCCATTCCAAGAATCGTTTCAAATAATTGTCCTAAATTTAGACGATTTAAAACCGAAGTAGGAGAGAGCACAACATCAACTGGAGTGCCATCTTCTAAAAATGGCATGTCGTGTTCGGGTAAAATCCGAGAGATAACACCTTTATTACCATGACGACCAGCTAATTTATCTCCAACGGTGATTTTCCTTAATTCTCCAATTGTTACAATGATTTTCTTTAAAATGCCCGGATCAAGTTCATTGGGATCGCGTTTGGCGTTAATTATTCTAACGTTGACAACAACTCCTTTTTTCCCATATGGCATCCTAAGCGATGTGTCTTTTACGTCTTTTGCTTTCTCACCAAAAATAGCTCGCAAGAGTCGCTCTTCTGCACTTAGTTCTTTCTCGCCTTTTGGAGCAACTTTCCCAACCAAGACATCCCCCGATTCAACAAGGGACCCTATTACAACCAGTCCTGACTTATCAAGGTTGGCTAATATTTCCTCCCTAACGTTTGGAATGTCTCGAGTTAACTCTTCAGGACCAAGTTTTGTGTCAACAACGTCCGCTACAAATTCTTCCATTGTCATTGATGTAAGTAAGTCCTTTTTCAAAACTCGCTCTGATATAACAAATCCATCCTCGTATCCAAATCCGTCGAGTGACGAGTAGGCAACAATAAGATTTTGGCCGACTGCAAGTTCGCCCATCTCGGTTGACGGACCGTCAATTAGAACGTCTCCACGTGAAACTGATTGATTAAGGCTAACCCGTGGTGATTGATCAAAAACAACATCACGATTGGTTTTGACAAATCGTTCAAGTTGATATTCATATTTTTTACCTGACTGCCCCTTTAAAACTAGTTTTTTAGCATCAACATAATCAATTACACCCCCTTCAGGAGAAAGAATTGTCCTGTTTAAACCAGTTGCTACCTTTTGCTCGACTCCCGTGCCGACAACAGGCGAACTAGGGGCAACAAGCGGAACAGCTTGACAGAACATGTTACTCCCCATCAGCGATCGCGTAGCCTCATCATGTTGTAAAAATGGAATAAGTGAAGGCGAAAGTCCAACTACCTGACGAGGAGAGTAATCAATATAATCAATTCTCGTTGCGTCAACCTCAATCACGTCTCCCTTATACCGCGCGGTAACTCTGCTCTCAACAATAAAGTTGTTCTCGTCAACCTTGACACCCCCGTGAGTAATATAGTACTGTTCTTCATCATCTGCTTGTAAATATTCAACAACCGGCAGTACTTTAACCAAGATTTTAGATCCCTTCTTTTCTTTGGCAACTTTTCTATATGGAGTTTCAAGAAGTCCGTAATCATTTACACGAGCATAAAGGGCTAAATACGTTACTACTCCAATATTTGGTCCTTCAGGAGATCTAATTGGGTCAATTCGACCATACTGAGACGCAGCAATATCACGAATTGAAAATGAAGCTCTTTCCTTAGCTATTCCACCCGGCCCACCAACCGTAAGTCGTCTTAAATTATCAAGCTCAGATAATGGATTAGTCTGATCAACAATAGTTGAGAGTTGACTGGTCCTATAAAAAGAGTTAATAGCAGCAGCAATGGCTTTACTATTGACAATTTGAGAAGGCATTACCTCTCCTTCCGGCATTGTCATGCTCATTCTTGATTTAATGTCACGCTCCGCCCTTACCATTCCAACCCGTATGCCATACATCCCAATTAGTTCTCCAACCGCGCGAACTCTACGATTGGCAAGATGATCAATGTCGTCAAAGTTCCCACGCCTTGCGGTTAGATTGACAAGATATTTAATCATTTCAACAACATCTTGTTGCATTAAGATAAAATTTTCTTTTTCTATGTTTATATCAAGTCCTAATTTTTTATTGATTTTGTATCTACCAACATTATCAAGTGTGTAACGACGATTGTTGAAAAACAAATTATTTAAAGTCTCGTTAGCAGTTGACAATACTAGAGGTTCGCCTGGACGTATTTTTTTATATATTTCCAAAATCGCCTCGTCGTGGGTTTTTGAATTGTCTTTTTCAAGTGTTGGCAGAATATATTTTTCAACTAAGTTTTTATCAATGCCAGAAAAAAGATTAACAATTTCCATGTCACTCATGTTTTTAAATGATCGTAAAAAAGCTGTCGCTAAAAATTTTCTTTTCTTATTAATTTTTGCTTCGATAAGATTATTTTTTGAAATGGTCAAATCAAGCCAAGCGCCAATATATGGTCTAATTTCGGCATTGTAAACTGTCGATCCAGTATTTTTATCAACCTCTGCAGTAAAATAAACTCCTGGTGCTCTAACAATCTGGCCAATAACACAACGTTCAATTCCACTAATAATGAACGTTCCTCGATGGGTCATTTTAGGAAGATTAAAGAAATAGACGTCTTGTGTTTTTTCTTGATTTTTCTTTTTATTAAGAAGTTTTACTTTGGCATAGACGGGGAATTGGTAGGTGAGTTTTTTATCAATACATTCTTCTTGGGTATATCGAGGTTCTCCATAAAAAACATCAATGAGCTCAAGCGTGAAGTTTTTTTTGGTGTAGTCTTCAATTGGAAAAAATTCCTCTAGGATATTTTTAATTCCACCATTTAAGAAAGTTTCCCACGATTTTGTTTGAATTTCGATTAAGTCTAGCTGTTCAAGTTCATCCACCTGCCCATAAAAAACCCGTTTGGGAATGAATGATTTCTTAGTTATTTTTGTTGGTGTAGGCATCTGTCTTCTTAAGAGGGCAAGAAATTGATATTTTTTATCAAAAAAATAGATAGACCAATATCTATTTGGCCTATCTGACATTCACGAAAATGAAGTCAATATACATCACTCATACCATAAAGTCAAGCGCTTTTTAAAGTTTTGCCGTTTTTTACAAAAAATTTACTAATGTCTCTCTTCTCAGGAAGAGCTGATTGGATTTTTGATATAAGATCGGTAATGTTTGTTGCTCCGGTAATTAGTTTATTTTTATTAGTTTTTGTTTCAACAGCAGATTCAACAATATCGTCAATATTATTTTCCAAATGTTCGGCGAAATCCATTATCTGCTTCAATGCCGATCTGCCCTTTTTTGTTCCAAGAAAAAATAATACAGTTGCCCCAACAGTAAAACCTGTCCAAAAATTGCTCATGGCAGGAGTAGTCCTTTGCGTTTTAGCGATCATGCTTGTCTTTCTTTTTCGACTTTGTTACCAAATCAACCACCTGTAACAACTTACCTATTCCTGACACAAACGCGGTTACCTCAGAATATCCTTGGCTTAATCCTGAACCAATTTTTTCAAACTCATCCATAATATTGTTTGCTCGGGTAAGAAGTTTTCTAAGATCGCGGAGGACAAAAACCAACTGAACCCCAATAATGGTTAGTAGCACCGTCATGATTGTTGTTGCCGATATTATTATTATTTGATTAGGGTCTGTCATGTCAATTACAACTTCCTCACTTGGCACATTACTTTGTTAGAAGCTGCGGGACTCGACGACGTACTATCATAAGCACGCCTTACTCGTTCCTCGCTTCTTTCTCGTACTGCATCCAATTGTGAAAGTTGTTATGTATCATTGTTATTAAAATGGTTGTGAAAGTCAAGTATAATTATTGAGTTTTATGAAAAGAGCCACAATTGTACTCCCAACCTATAACGAAAAGGAAAATATCAAAATTCTCATTCCTGAAATATTCACTATCGCTCAATACGTTCAAAACTGGAGCATTTCAATTCTTGTTATTGATGACACGTCACCCGACGGAACTGCCGATGAGGTAAAGTTACTTCAAAAGAAGTATAAAAACTTGCATCTAATTGTCGGTCCAAAACTTGGCCTTGGTAATGCCTATCAACGGGGGTTTAGATATGCTACTGATAATCTTGGTCCAGACTTTATATTCGAAATGGATGCAGATCGCCAGCACAACCCTAACATCTTGCCAAAATTTTTGAAGAAAATTGATGAAGGAGCAGAATTTGTTATAGGGTCAAGATATATAAAGGGTGGTGGGATTCCTGAAAGCTGGGCGTTTTATAGAAAATTCTTTTCGTATTTTGGTAACTGGGTTTTACGACTTGGATTTATGAAACTTTCAATAACCGACTGGACATCAGGCTATCGTGCCATTAAGACGGATTTTATAGATAAAACTCTACCTTTGTATAAAAAGCTTAATGGTTATACTTTCCAAATTGGCATTCTTGACAATGCTATTAAAAATCACTTAAGGATTGCAGAGGTTCCATTCTATTTTGAGGAGAGAGGTAAAGGAGAATCTAAAATAAAAACATTAGAGTTCGTTGTGAATAATTTACTTTATATCTTTTTCAACTCATCATTTGTTAAATTTGCGTTTGTTGGAGTTACTGGCGCTGTAATTGACTTTTGTATTTCGTTCGTTTTGATTGAAATGTTTCGGCTAAGAGTATTTTTCTCAACCATAATTAGCGCCGAAACAGCCATAGTCACCACATTTGTTTTTAACAACTACTGGAGTTTTGCCCATAAAAAAGTAGCGCATAAATTAAATTCATTTATTAGAAGTTTTGTCAAATATAACACTGTGTCTGCCGGCAACATTCTCATTCAAGCAGTTTTGCTTGAAATTGCGACAATAATTTTTCCTTTGAAATTTTGGTTTGTTTATAAATTCATAATTTTGGCCGTTGTGATTATTCCATATTCTTATTTCATGTATAACCAAGTTATCTGGAAACAATCACCTCAAAAACTTGCAAATAAAGAATAATTGGCTTACTATATTCTTTAGATGAAAAAGCCACTGTCGCCAATGCAGAAAGCTTTAAATCTTTGGGCAATTGTTTTGATTCTCTGGAGTGTTTATAGAACAAAGCTTGCCCTTCCTGAGTGGTTTGATGAATTTGTTGCCAAACCATTAGTATTTGTCCTGCCGGTTTATTTCTACATTAGGAATTTTGAATTGAAGCCGTTTTTTGAGTCAATTTATCTGACCAGGGCTAATCTTTTTAATAATGTCAAAATTGCGCTTGGCATTGGGGTGCTTTTAACTGGTTCAGCAGTTGCTGCCAATTACTTTAGACATGGAACATTCTCATTTTCAAATACTTTATTTAACGTAGGGGCTCAAAATCTGCCAATTATTGTTATTATATCCCTTGCAACTGCAATCTCTGAGGAGCTTTTGTCAAGGGGGTTTTTGCTCAAGAGATTGTACGAGGATTCTGGAAATATTTATGCTTCATCCTTTTTATCTAGCATTCTATTTTTGGTTCTACATATTCCAATATTATTTACAAATATTCAACTGCAAGGATCACTAATATTATTGTTTTTGATGACCGACTTCATATTAAGCATGGTCAACTCCTTTCTTTTTCTTGACGGCAAGAATCTTATATCACCGATATTGGTGCACACATTCTATAACCTAGCAATAATTCTTTACGTGTAGGTTATTTATTTTCTTTAACTAAAAAAATATCTTGTTTGTGATATTTAATTTTTTCATTATATTGATCTCCCATCTCGTCAGGAAAACCAATATATGCCGTCCGTTTTTGATCTTTGCTTGAAGGCATTGTAAAAACAAACTTGTCAAATTTTGCCACCTGAGTAAAGCCATGCTCATCTCTTTTTGTTCGAACGGTCTCTTTTTGAAACTTAGACGGATCAATTTTATTGTAGAAAAGAAGATAAATGTATGGCTGGCCGTTTTTTGTTGTTATATAAAATTTATCAAATTTGGAATAGTTTTCTTTTACGTAGTTAGCTAATTCTTTATTGCCACACTGCCAGGCACTTTGAACCGTTGGCCGTTTGAAATAATGAAAGAAATAGACATCGTAAGCAAAAAATAAGAAAAATAGATGAGCTAAAAATATCGCCAAAACTACCAAATTGTTCATATTTTTTTTCAACTCAAAAAATCCATATGACGCAAATAGCCCCAATGGAATTATTAAAAAGCACGTTCGTGTCAACGAAACTGGTTGCCAAGTCAAGGCACTACCGATTGGAGCAACAAGCAAAAGTCCTAAGAAATAAAATCTAAATCTGTTTTTATTTCTAAGTAGGGCAAAAACACCAATAATCGCACAAATATATAAAATCGGGGTTATGGGGTTCATCCCAAGATATCCAAATTTCTGATTAGGGTCTCCTGTTACAACCAAAAAATCGGGGGACAAAAGTCGCAGATAGTTATTGGTAAAAAATATTATCCCTTCAGTTAGTTTATTGTGGATTAATCGAATATTGTGCTCATTTAGGTATTCATTAATTCTTAAAGTAAAGCCAATATTTTTATAAAAAGCCAAGTTGGAAAGTCGATTTACTCCATATTGCAAGTCAATAAATGTAGGAATCAATAAAGTAGTCACCGTCAGAAACAAACTAGTTTTACTAATACCCTGTCTAATATTTTTAATTAAAAAGAACAAAATAGAACCAACTACGAAAATAAGATAAATTCTGCCGATGTGATATGAAAATGCTGAAAACAGGGCAAAAAGTAATGTTAAAAGGAGGGTTTTAAAAGTTTTATTTTCAAAAAAACCAACTGCAAAGTACGAAGATAAGGTAATAAATAAGGTCGAGAGTGCAGCTTCATGAGCATGTCGGGTTACTATTAGGGTCCAGATCGACGCGGATACAAAAAAACTTCCCAGCAAAGCTATCTTTTCATCCTCGATCACTTTTTTAAACAAAAAATATGATGATAAGGCAAGCCCTGCAGCAACAAACAAATTTAAAAGACGAACTGAGAAGTCAGACATTCCAAATAAGGCAACTGATGGAATGGAGAGGTAGCTATACAAGGGCATTTTAAAATCATCAAATGATTTAAGTCGCATGGGAAGAAAGTTGCCATGCTCATCCTTTAAAGTTTGTAGGATTGAATAAGCATTATATCCAAATGCTGCTTCATCAGGATTTAGACAGCCGGGGATTTGATTAAATTTGAATAGATTTAGTGAGATTGTAAATATAACAATAGCTCCTAGTAAAAGTAAATATATCTTATTTTGTTTAAATATTTTAAACACATTATTTAAATAGCTTTAAAACAGTATAATCGTTTACTTTTGATTGTTTTTTTTCAACAATCCAACTCTTAAATATTAATGGGAAAGCAAATAATGCTCCTAAAAAACCCTTGAAGAAATTTATATCACGAGCAAATCCATGCTTAAATAAATAATAAGGCAGATATGCAATATGCTTTAATATAAGCTCAAAATCAGTAATATTTTTCCACATAAAAATGAAGTGGTTTCTGTATGCAATTGTTTTAATGAAATCATCCTTGAAATATTTTCTTATTGTTGATTCGTGATAATGTTGAACCAAAATTGATGGCTCAAACCATATTTTCCAGCCTCGTTTGTTAGCCCGATAAGATAGGTCATTATCTTCATGGTAAAAAGGCTTGAATAAACTGCCGAATCCATTAATTTGTTTGAAATAGCTTGCCCTTAATAAGCAACAACCACCCTCTGCCCAACCATTGATACCCGGCGTCAAATTATCAACCTTTTTGTTAAATATAAATCCTCGTCTTTCAAAAAAGGCATTTTTACCAACAATTTCTCCATTCTTTTCTTTTTGGGCAAAACTTACTCCAAAAAGTTGAAGGTTATCGTTAAGGATTTTTACCGCCTTTTTATATGATTCTCCGTCAAGCAAAACGTCAGAATTTAAGAGGAATAAATAGTCTCCGTTTGCATGCTTTGCTCCCCAGTTTACAGTCTGACCAAACCCAAGATTTTTTTGATTTGATAATATTTTTATCTTTGGAAATTCTTTTTCTATTAACTCGGGGATGTTTTCATCTGACGCATCATCGATAACAATAACTTCGCAACTCTTAAGAAACTCCCAGTTTTGTCTTAGGTTTTTTAATAGCAGTTCTTTGTTTTTATATACCGGAATAATTACGGTAATTTTTCTCATAAGTTAAAAACCATTTTGCAGTCATTTTTAAATGAGCTGTAATTAAATTTTTTTGCGGTTTTTAATCCTTGTTTTTGAATTTTCTGCATTTCATTCTCGTTGTTAACTATTTCGATTGTTTTTTTAACTAACTCCTCAACCGACTCATACAAGAAACCATTAACGCCAGATTCTATAATATCTTTTTGCCCTCCTGCATTATAAGCAAAAACAATACATCCTCGTGAAAGTCCCTGAAGAGGAGATATTCCAAAATGTTCAACGGCATCTGGGTCGTTTTCCTCATCAAGACCATATCCGGCAGCGTGCCAATACACACTCGCCTCATTAAGTTTTCTTATCATAACTTGGGACGCTGCATTTGGCAGTAATTTTACATTACTATTTTTACTCGCCAGTTTTTTTATCTTATTAAAGAAATCTTTATCTTCCGTCCTCAGTCCTCCAATAAGAATCAGCTTCCAGTCGGGTTTCAATTTCTGGAATTTATTAAATACCTCAATTAAAACATCTTGTCTTTTTGAATGAAGATGCCCAAAAAATCTACCAATTGAGACAATTGTCTTAGTTTTGTTTCTGTTTATTGGTTTAAAAAAATCATCTGAAAGATAGGGAGTTATTACATGAGTAGGTCTTTTTACCCAGAATTTTAAATATTTTGCTGTAAATTCCGAGTTTGCTATAAACTCAAAATTTCTTAGTTTTAAGTTATTAAGAAAAGTATTTTTATATAAATCTTTTTTTGGGTACATTGAAAAAATATAGTTGTGTTTTCCGCCTGAAAAGAAGTAGCTTCCGTCAGTTGCATAAATAACATAATCAAATTGTGAGGTGAGATTTAATCTGGCAATAGACGAGAGCTTGCTAAAGTTAGTGATAAAGTTTATTTTTTTAATACTAATATTTAGCCTATCGTTAATCGTTTTTTCAATAGAAGGGTCACTCCAGGCTAGAAAAATTTCATACTCAAAATCTTCTAAAACTTTCCCCATTGATAAGATATGCTCCTCGCCACCTCCAATAGTGTCTAAATAAGGGTTAATTATTAAGACTCTTTTCATAAAGTAGTAAATAAGTAACTGTTTTGGAATAAGCTTGATATATACTTGCAATAAGTCCTGTCGGTCCGTCAAGTATGCCTTTGTCACGAATAAACCGCCGGTAAAATTCGGCTAGAAACTTTCTAAAGAAGGTTAAAGTTGATGCTTTCCTGTTGCCTCGATACAACAACAACGATTCTTTATCTTCAAATCTTATTGTTTTCTCAACCATCTCGTTCAAGTTTCCTTGAGAGAAATGAAGTAGTGGAGATTTAAGCGTCCCCATTTCGCCTTTAATAACTGGAGTTGAGTGGATTTCTTTTGGCCATTTTATAAATGAATTTTTTTTAATTAACCTGACTATTGGGTCAGGCCACCAACCGCCATGTTTCATAGGCCACTTTTGAGCAAACATGTTAAGCCGAGGTCCCTTGAAGTGAGTAAAATTGGTTTCTTTTATAATATGTTTTATTTCATCAACCAACTCTTGGCTAAACCTCTCATCAGCATCTAAGATGTACGCCCATTCAGCATCAGCCTTCTCAATTGCAAAATTTCTTGACGGTTCAATAATTGGAGCCTTTTTATAGGAATAAACCTTAACACCCATCGATCTTGCAACGCCGGCTGTGTTATCAGTGCTTTCTGTGTCAACGACTATTACATTTGAGGTCAGTTTTCTAGCTGAGACAATACAATCTTTTATTAATTTCTCTTCGTTATAAAGACTTATTACAACACAAATGTCATTCATGTCACTTCTAAGTATATCAATAAAAAGGGATTGTTTTAAGTTTGGTTTGTCCGTACAATATACGTATATGTACATATTGTATTTTGTACTCCCGACTTACCATTATAGTTTTTTTTGACATTTTCAAAAATAAAATAGCCTAATCTGATAATATAATTAATAAACCACGATGTGTATTTGTCGCACTAAGGGTAAAATATAAACGTGTTTTATCTTAGAGCAATAAAAACTGCGTCAGACGCAATAGCTATTCAGATAGTTCGGTATGAAAATAGAAAGAGAATTATTGTAAAACATATTGGCAGCGCTCATAATTCAGAGGAAATTGCTTCTTGCAAACAAACAGCGCTCGATTGGATTGAACGGGAAACCCACCAGCAGCGTCTTTTTCCACAAGAAAAGACAGCACCCACTCTTACGCCAATAGAAAAGTGTTTGTATCTTGGTATTCGGTACTCTTTCATCTATAACGTTTTATCCCAACTCCTCAGAATGCTTAAATTTAACAAAATTAATAACCAGCTTCTCATGGACTTAGTTATTATGCGCATTATTCAGCCATTATCTAAACTTGAATCACTTGAGTATTTATCTGAGATGTTTGGGATAATTTACAAAAGGGGAAATTTGTATCAAACAATTGCTTCTTTTCCGGCGTTTAAAAATACAATTGAAGAAAAAACAGTAGAATTTGCGAAACAGCATTTATCTTTTGATTTCACTGTTATTTTCTACGATGTAACAACCCTCTACTTTGAATCATTTAAGGAAGATGAAGAAAAATTTAAAAAACCAGGTTTTTCAAAAGATAATAAATTCAATCAACCCCAAATTGTTATCGGACTTATTGTTACTCCTGAAGGTTTTCCTATTGCCTATGATGTATTTGCAGGAAATACATTTGAAGGAAAAACGTTTATTCCAACAATTTGTAAATTTAGAGATACTCATAAAGTAAAAACACTTACCGTTGTTGCTGATGCTGCTATGATAAGTCTCCCTAATGTTGAAAAACTTAAGGAAAACAACCTCTCATATATTGTCGGAGCACGAGTCGCAAATCTGACGCATGAGGAAATAATACAAATCAATACAGAATTAATTGATCAAAAACAAGACGAGCAAGAGTTAAAAAAATTGGATGGGGCATCAATGAGGATTGAAACAGATAAAGGAATGCTTGTCTGTGATTTTTCCTTTAAAAGATATCGGAAAGACAAGCGGGAGATGGAGAAACAGATTGAAAAAGCAAAAAGATTGTTAAAAGAAGATAAAGGGACAAAACGGACAAAGTTTTTGAAGAATAAAGAAAAAAGGAAACCTAAACAAATTCTAAACACAAAACTTATTAAAAAAACAACACTCCTTCTTGGGATTAAAGGTTATTACACTAACCTTACCGATACAGATGATAATACAATTATTAATCATTATCACAGCCTCTGGCATGTGGAACAGGTATTCAGAATTGCCAAAAGTGATTTAGCCGCACGACCAATCTATCATTTCAAAAAACAAACAATTGAGGCCCATATTTTAATCTGCTTTATGGCACTTGCTGTCTGTAAATATATGGAATTGAAGACTCATAAATCAACTAAGAAGATAATCAAACTTTTGAGAAGTATCACAGAGGCAAGAATGAAAAATTTACTTACTGGAAAAATATTCGTAATGCCAAAAGAGGTACCAGAAGAAATTAATCAATTGCGGAAAGCATTATTTTTGTAGCACTAATTATGGTAAGTCGGGAATAAAAAGGGATTGTTTTAAGTTTGGTTTGTCCGTACAATATACGTATATGTACATATTGTATTTTGTACTGTCTACTGCTGCAGCTTTATACTCCTATGTTTTAATTGATATGAATCTTACTCTTATAAACCATCCTATTTGGGGCAGTATCCGCGAAACTGCGGTTCAACTCGGATACTTTAATCGACCGCTCTCAACAATAATTTTCTTGATTTTACTCTCAACATTTTTTCTAGTTCAGAAAAACACAACTATGATGAAAAAAATTCCCCGTCCTTTTTATCTTGGAATTGCCATCTCAATCCCACTTATTATTTCATACCCATTTTTAAGCCGTGATTTTTTCAACTACATGTTTGATGCAAGAATTGTAACTTTTTATAACCAGAATCCTTATCTTCTCAAGGCCCTTGACTTCCCCAATGATCATTGGCTTAGATTTATGCATTGGACACATAGAACTTACCCTTATGGACCGACATTTCTATTAATTACTCTTGTTCCGTCATTTTTATCCTTTGGGAAACTACTCCTTTCAATAATCTTTTTCAAGATAACTTGGGTTTCGTTTTATTTAGCAGCAATTTGGATAGTTGAGAAGAAACATAAAGATTTTGCTTTGTTTTTTGCGACAAGTCCGTTGGTAATCTTTGAAGGACTAATTAATAATCATAATGATTTGATTGCAATATGCCTCATTATGATTGGGATGATGGCGATATTTCATAAAAAGAAAATTAAGGGATACTTATTATTTTTTTTATCTGTCGGAATTAAATATTTCACACTACCTTATTTATTTGTTCAGGACAAGGCCAAGAGAATCAATTTATTTGTTTTTTGGGCTCTTCTTGCTGGGTTTACTTATATTGGTGTCACTCAAGGTATCCAACCGTGGTATTTATTAAATTTTGTTCCCATCTTGCTGGTAACCAAAGAAATGGAGGGGTTGTTTACTGCTGCATCAGCCGGAGTCCTGCTTTCTTACTATCCATATGTTGCGCTTGGCGACTGGACAAATACGGAGGTAATTGCCTACAAGAATATGATTGTTTTGGCAACGTTTTTATTTGTACTCCTTGTTTTTTTCATTAAGAAAACTCAGTTATTTAAATCAGAAAAAGTATAAATTTACTTAAATCCTATTACTTGAAGTCCGTATTTGTCTATCTCTTCTTTTTTCCAAAACTTGAAGTCGTTTACTTTTGAAACATAAGTAATAACTTTTTCTATTGTACGGCCAGTATATTTGCCAACGTCCTCATCCCACTCTCTTAAAACCAGCGTGTCACCTTCTTTGCATTCAAAGTCATAAAGTCTCACATCAAAATTTTTCTTTCCGTCTAAAATATCTTGAAATTGCCTCTTCCATGTTTTCTTTTCTATTTTCATTTTCTTATTCTCGAATAATGCAATCAGAATTACAGCTTTGGTTATTTTCACCGATTACGCTATCGCATAGACCATTACTACAAAGCGATAGTCTTGTTTTTCTAATTTGAAAAAGTGATTGATTGGGAACGGTAATCTCAAGTTTTTTAATGCCCGTCTTATCATAAAAAATAACTTTCTTAGCTTGTTTGCTGTATGGAATATATAATATCAATGGGTCAACAAGTTCATCTCCTCCTGTAATTTTACCTTCATAGTGTAATTGTTTTAATAAATACGGTACTGTTCCACTGTAAATCTGCCTACCCAAACTATTGAGCACTGAAAAATTGTAATTTTCCGTCCCAAATGTTTTATTCGTGTAATATATTGGATATTTATCTTCAATTGTTGTTGAAATTAATTTCAAAAGACCATCTTTATTTTCAAGCGATACCTTAATTGCCGTATGGTAAAAGTCACTCAAGTCAAAGGCTTTATTTTTCATTAACTCGATTATTGGGTTTTCTTTGGTTAATTCACTTTCCCAGGCTTTAAGTGATGGTTTATTAAAAAATTTATTGTAAGGATTCCTCATTATGCTTGTTTCTGTTGGACGATAATAATCATCGGTCGTGCAACCTTTAAAGCACCCAAGTTCACCGTCAGGTAACCACTCCGGACAAGTTGAATCTGAAGTGCAATTAGGGGCTTTATGAGAAAAGCGTCCTTCCTCAACATATTCATCAGCCAAACCGGCAATACTATGCCCAAGTTCGTGTGCGGTTGCATTGGAGACAGCTCTACTTAAAAGAGACACGTTATGATATCGAGCAGTTGACCTTCCGGCATCATCTTGATCTGAAATAATTACCGAACTTGTCCCACCACAATCTGCCCTTTGATCCCAAGGAGTATCACAACTAAAAATACCATAATCATCAAAATCGCATCCATATGTTTGTGTTAAATCTTCATTAATCACGAATGAAAGATTGTCAGTAATAGCACCCATAGAAACTTTTCTAAAATCATCGATCGCATCATTGACAGACTCCTTAAAGTCACTTAAATTCTTATAATTCTGTGGAACAAAAACAATCCTATGCCATCCACTCCCACTTATTTCTTGACATGATGTATTTCTCTTGGGAATAGTAAAAGTTAAACGCATATCCTCATCCGGCACAAAAATGTTTTGAATTCCGGAACTATAACTCGTCGATCTTGTCCTTGGAGGATACATTAACAGTTTAATTAAATAACTAGCTCCATTTACCAGTGGCGCCTCGGTATTTGGATCGTATTTATAATCAAAATCAAATATAAATTTATTGTTTTTTTGCTCTTTAAATTGAAACTGGTAATTGTCTCCACCATTTAATGAATCGCAATACTTATCTTTATAATTTTCACAAATCCGTATCGAATCAAACGCTGCTTCATCTATTTCATCAACTGTATAATTTTTTCCGGATTCGTCGATTATTTCTAAACTGCCAGATAGAATACCAGGAATTCTATCGTCAACAAATTGATGACGAATCTCAAGTTCTATGTCATAACTTTCACCTTCTTCAATATTTAGTAAACATCCTTCATTAAATTCACCATCATTACATTTGACAATTTTTATTTCGTCTTTGTTCAACTCTTCAATCTCATAACCCTCGCTGTCAAAAAGATATGGAAGAACCATCACCATTCTCAATCCACGCGAAATTCTACCACCAGTTTTAAACCCTGTCTCTGAATCAATAATATTTTGATGACGTATAACCTCAGACTTGGAACAATCAAGTCTCATCGTGTCAGATGCAACTCGACATGAAATAATATGAATGTACAAGTCCGAAGGAATTTTGTCGTATGATTTAACATCAATACCAATTTCTGCAAAACGACCGCTACTTGGAGGATAAATATTCACCGGAAGGCAACTATCTCTAAATATTAGATTGTTATATTTACTGTCATAGACCATTCTAGGATATTTTATAGTTAGCTGTTTATTTGAAGAATTTTTCCACTGTGACACTTTCTCTGGATTTGCGATTGCATCATTAAGAATTACCCTTGAAACTTTATTTTGAATATTAGGGCAGACTTTAACAGATAACAATTGTGCTTTAGATTCCAATAATCATTTACTTTTCGAAATCTGATAACCAAACAAAACGCCCGTTATTGTTGTAACAAGCAATAATGCAGTTGGGAATATGTAAAATTTATTTTTGTGCAAATTTATGTTTATTTGAGTCATTTATTTTCTGGGGATAAATTTCAAGTCAACAAGGTAATTTTTGTTGTCAACTTAAATATTCGTTAACAACCTCTGCTACTTCTGCACTTCGGGTTGTCCAATTTGGATGAACAAATACTTGTACCATGTATGTTAGATCACTCTGAGGTTCGTGAACTCTATCGCCACTTTCACCCACTATTGGTAGGTGAATTTTTTTAAATCCCTTATCTTTACCCATATACACGCTAACATCTTCTGGTGGGATTTTCAATTTTTTACTTATTTCATCTGCCAATAAACCCCTATTATCCGAGTCAAGAAGGTTATTTGCCAATTCCTCTGAAATATTAACTTCCCTTAGGTTGAAAACTCTTGGGTAAAATATCCACTTATCTGCTCGTTCCATGAGCGTTCGTGTTCTTTTATTGCATTTCGTCAATAAAAAATGCAGCGCTTCTGCATCTGTCATTAGAAAGTAATCTCTACTGATTTCCCCATCTCGTCTTGCAAAATCTAAGGCTCTAAAAAGAATCGTTCCAGCAGAAAGATTATATATACCATATACAAATTCATAAACTGACTGCCGAACTCTTTCCCAGGCAGCCAATCCACCAATATGATCAGCAAGAAGCACAAGTTCTCCCTCTTTTATTGCAAATGCTTTTGCTAACTCTTCAGGCGAGTACATCAGTTCGTCTAGAAGTCCCACACTCACACCATAACGGAGGGTATTATCTAAATTGTCAATATCTATTGTCCCATTGACAATATCGCTCACAGGTTTGTTTTCACCCTTTATAAGTTCTATTATTCTCTTAATATCTCCTCCCTGTCTCCTTACTTCTTTCGCAAACTCTCCTCCTTCGATAATTTCTTCAACAAATTTTTCATGGTTTTTACCAGTCAACTTTACTTGAAAGTATTCGCTTGTGTGGGAAAACGGAGGTGTTCCTAAATCATGGGCAAGAGCAGCAAAATATAAATCTCTTGCAATATCTTGAAATTCGGCTTTACTCCCTACAATGGTGGCCAAATGGGCAACTCCTATAGAGTGTTCAAATTTACTTGCACATACTCCCGTTGGGATTGTCCATGTTGGTATTGCTGATAATGACACATGTCTTAATCTCGCCATCTCTCTTGTTTGAAAAAGTTTAAGTTGGTTTGCGTCATATTCAATTTTTCCATAAAGCCGATCACAAATAAAACCCACAGTGTCCCCCATGTATTTGTCTTTTTGAGTCATTTTCTCGGGATAAACTTGAGGTCGGCAAAGTAGTTTTTTAAAAGATGAGCTTTTGTCCTAAATGGCGCATATTTTAGCCCAAACATTAGTCTGTTTCTCTCCTGATACCTACTATGAACCTCGGACCCTGGCCCACCGGTTGATTGGGAATTCTTGTGCCAGATAATAATTGACGGGTCATAAATTAGTTTGATTTTTTTATTTTTTGCCCTTTCACACCAGTCGGCATCTTCATAATATAGAAAGTACGATTCATCAAAATAGCCAACTTTGTCAAGAGTTTTTTTATCAAAACACATTAAACAGCCGGTCATAAATTCCGTCTCTATTTTCTTGTTAAATTGTCCTTCATCTACTTCATCCACTCCAACATGAGTGGTCATAACATTTTCCCAATCGCATTTCCCCCCAGCGTACCAAATGACTTTGCCTAAATCTTTTTTCTGGTAGCGATCTTTGTGATATTCAAAACCGGGCGCATAATATATCTTCCCGCCAATTATTGAGGCAGGATTTTTGGAAATTGATTCCTCAACTGATATTAAAAATCTAGTTTCAACTTGTGTATCGTTATTAATAATAACAAAACCATCATATCCTTGTTTTATCGCATACTTCAAGCCCACGTTAACGCCATTAGCATATCCTTTATTAGCGCTCAACATCACTGTCACGTTATCCTGATCTTCAAATGGAACAGGAGTAGGGGAAACATCAACAATAAATAAGTGCCGATCTTTCACGTCCAGTCCTGCTTTTTGCAGGCTCAAAATAAATTCATTTGTCAGGTGATATGTTTTGTAGTTAACGGTAACCACTGCCAGCTTCATAAATTACCTAAGTAGTTTTCTAACAATTTTTGATTTAAAAGATTTAACAGGTGAGTGAAGGCTTTCTTTGTCCATCCAGTGACTGACTTCATACGCTCCTTTTTCAAAGAAATGATTTGCCGCCTCAACTACGTCTCTGTCTTCAGCTTTAAATTTTTTACCTTCAAAATAATAGCAGTAAACTAAAAACGTATAAAACATCTGAAGAGTTGCCAGAACCAATCCATGGATGCCGTCACGATATCCTTTCTCGGCAAAAAATCTTCCTATGAATTCACTAAGTCCTTCATTAAATGAGTCAATAATCGTATAATTTTTTTGTTCATCTAGTCTTTCTTTTGCTTGAGCCTTAGCATACCTCATTCCTTTTGATAGATACTGGTCAATTGTGCCATAATTGTGATGAATAATTGCAAAACGCTCGTCCTGGGCAACAGCAAAACCGTTGCCAGTTAGTTGAGGTTGGCTATGGATAATTTTAGGCCAGGTAACTTTTGATTTTCTGAAAAGTCTTACTTGATAGTCCGGCCACCACCTTGAGTTTTCAATCCACTTGTTAAAAATAATATTTTTACGGGGAATGCCAAAATAATCATATTTACCAATATTTTTCTTCAGTAATTCAACAAGCTCTGCCGACAGCTCCTCGTCTTCATCAAGAAACAAAATATAATCATGCTTGGCATGCTTTTTATTTTCTTCCCTGATAAGCTCGACATATGCAACCGGATCATTAACTTTGATAATACGGTGCGGGACCTTAAACTTTTTATTAACAAGTTGTGATTTAAGATCCTTACTAATTCCAATATCAATAAAAACAATTTCAGATATTAATGGAATTGCCGATTCAATTGATGTAAAAATATATGGCGGATTGCCGTGCACAACCATCACAAGACTTACTTTTTCTTGATTCATCATAATTATTTTCTCATAAACAAATCTTTAACTTCTGTCAAAAGTTGTATCCGAAAAAGCATATACGCCAATCCAACATAACCAATCGCTCCTATTGGGATCATAACAATGATTTGATAAATTGGCGTTGAAATAACACTTTTTATACCAATCAAAATTGCCCCCATAATAACAGATAATATTATTGGTTTATCGATTGAACTAATAATCTCAAAATGCAACAATTGACGAGCCTTAACAATTACAAAAATACTTGAGAGAGCCAGGATCAGCTGTGTTGCTGGAAATCCATACAAGCCAAAAAGTTTTGTAAATAATGGCGTACAAATCCATGTTGTAATTGTCCAGAACAGCATAAAACTAAAAGATAATTTAGCTTTACCCAATGCATTAAACATATTAATAAACGGAGTTGAGTAGCTGGATAAAAATGCCGTAACACAAAAGATGTAAAAAATGGGAATTGCCGGTTCCCACTTAGAATATTTAGGAATAAACTCAACTATAGAAGGTACTACCATCGCCAGCCCCACCATCGCCGGCGCTAAAAGAAGCGTTTGATATCGTAAAATTTTATGGATAACCGAACTGATCCTTTCCGGCTCATTTTGAAGCCTTGAGATAACCGGAAATAGCACACGACTAATATTGTCCATAATAATTCTGATTGGCGCCTCGGCCCATTTTTTAGCCCAACCAATATATCCCAAAAGCTCAAATCCCAGAACTTTACCCAGAAATAAAATGATTAAATCGTCCTTAAATAAAGCCAGAAAAGAACTTCCCTGAAAGGGCAGGCCAAATGATAGTAGCCCATTAAGGCTTGATTTGCTTACCCCAATCCTTGGCATCCAGAATGAGATCGAATAGATCAAAACAAGGCCAACAATCGCCCGGATCATTACTGCAAATACAAAACTCATTAACCCAAATCCTAAAATAGCCAGTGAAATTACACAAATATAGAAAAGTGTATTTTCAACAATCTGAACCATAACGATCTTTTGGAATTCAACTTTGCGCTCTAAAAAAACTGACGGAATTGTCTTGAGCGAAGATATGAAAAATGCTGCTAAAAGAGCCCAGTAAAGGACCACTCCTTGTTGGGGAAGATTGTAAAAACTCTTCACAAATTGGGTTGAGACAAATCCGATTAAAATAAGAGAAATTATCAGGCTCTGCTGAATCGTAAATGTTGTTGTGACGTCATGATCAGTTATTTCCTTTTTTTGGATAAGTGATGCTGCAAGCCCAACGTCAGAAAAATAATTCAATAATGAAATTATTGACAGAACTGTTATATACATGCCAAAAATTGATGGAGATAAAACAATCGTTAGAACGAGACTGGCAATAAAACCTAAAACAGCAGAATACCCGCTTTGAAAAAAAAGACTAAAAGCGCTTTTTATTGTGTTTTTTTTTAGAGTTTCAATTTCTTTTTCTTTTGGCATAAGTTAAAACTGGCAGCCACCCGGCAATAATAACCGACATGATTAAACTGAAAATACCTAACATCTGTATAGAAGTTTGTTTGTAATAAATTTGAATAATTGATGGCTCGGTTATCGATAAAAATGGTCTTCCCAAATCATCAAGATTTTTTTTGTCAGGAATGAATTGTTTATCGTTGACAACAATTTTCCAAGATGATAAATAATGAATATTTATCGTTAACTGGTCCTGTGGTTGAACTTTAATGATTTTCTGAAACGGATTATTTTTTATGATTTCATATTTTCCACCTGTAATTTCCGCCGGCTGAGAAAAAATCGGTAAATTTGATTGATTATCGGTTGGCTCAAAGCTGCGCCAATAGTCATAATTAACCGTTTTTGGCAAGTACTCCGGCGCTTGGTAAGCAGCTTTTGTTGATATATAATCTCGACTTAAATATTCATGAGCAAATTGACTTTTAAGTATTTTTTGTCCATAAAAATATTTACTTGTTATCATTAATGTTATTGCGATAAGACTGTAAGAAAGAATAGTTTTATATTGTTTTGGCAAATATTCGATACTAAACGCTCCCGCCCAGGCAAATCCAATGCCGGCTATAGCCAATAATCTCCATGAATATTGCATAAGTTTTAAAAATTCAATTTGATTCCAGATTAGTTTTGATAAACCCGTTGTCATAAAAAGAAGAAACATCGTTACAAAAATAAAGAAAACCGTAAGATTTGCTATTAATTTTTTATCATCTCTTTTTATTGATAAATGCCAGAAAAAGGCGATTGCTGATGTTGTCAACAGTCCTAAATGAATTTTACCTACCTTAAAACTCATCCCATCATTTAAACATCCCGGAGCCGACCCACCAAAACCCCAGTCGCCACTCCATAGTTGTTTAACGCATAAAAAATGATCATTAATATTTGTTTTTAATGCTACGGTTTTTGCCCAAGTGAGAGAAGATTCCAAAATAAATGGTAGGTAAAAGTAAAACGATCCAAAAAAACCCAAAGTAAATATTATCCATTGCTTTTTGGATGCTTGGGTTACTACCAAGAATAGTAAAAGATAAAACCCCACAAATAGTGAAAGACCGTTGTGACTTGTCAATAATAGAGTTAAGACGATGACTCTCAGTATTGACCCACGTGATGTAATTTTTTCCACCGGTAAAAGAGAATAAAATCCCCAAGGAAGAAGGGCAATTAGCCATGATTCGGCTAAATTACCTCTTACAAAAATTGACAGTGGCACATACAAAGATGTGATGTAAATAGCTGCCCCCAATAATGATGCTTGCTCACTAAAATACTTTTTCAAGAAAAAATACGCGCCGATTAAGCCTACAAGTATGCTTGCCAAAAAAGATACTTGGATTACATCAGGTGGTGAGAAATTAAATAAAGAAAATATATTGGAGATAATATAGGCACCCGGGGCATAAAACGTAAAAATCGGATAGCCTAAATTAAATGAAAAGTGGGGGGCAATTCTTGGCAATATTTGGCCCGATAAGAAAGCGTACTTAAATTCGGTAATCCTTGCAGCTTGAGTTACATCATGAAAAAGAAAAATCTGTGGTGAAAATGGATTTAACTGCTTACCTAACAAAACCACAACAACTACTAACAATAGTAGGAGAGAAATGTTTTGCTTGAAAAAACTATTTATAAAGTTCATATAGGTAAATAGTTGACTTATTACCTGGCTTCTTATATTCTGCTATTTTCTTAATCGGCCAGTCCGGTGGAAACTCCTCCCTATGGGAAAAAACGATTAAAACAGTTTGTTTATCAAGAAGTTTTAAATTCTCAAGTACTACTGATAAGTCAAGGGGCCAATAACCCTTAATTTCAATATTGGTGTCACCGGGTCTAAGATGGGCGTCCAGCACATCGCCACTCATTCCAAAATTTCCCTCAGCCAAGATTGTAACTTTTTTTTCGTTTGATCTATTACGCGAATATTCCATAATTTCTTTAATCCCCCATCCTGCCGGCCACCCTTCAAGATATTGTCCTCTGTCTACCTCCGGAAACGGAATACTCGCCGGATTGAAAAGAATTGTGTAATTAAAAAAGATTACAGATGCTATCACTGCAAGAATCGCAGTCCATAATTTTTTCCTACTTAATTTGGAAATTAAATATCCTGCCGGCAAAAGAAGCAGCAGCCCTAACGACATCACATATCGAGGATACAAAACTTCAGCAACAAGAGAAATTACTAAATAAGAAGCTAACAACCATAAACCAATATAAAATCCTTCAATTCTTTTCCTTCTGATTAGGATAAAAAGGCCTAGAAGCCCGATTAAGGGGACAACATAAGCCATTTCTGAAAACACATAATAGGGAAGAAGCTTTAGGTTCGTAGGCAAAACTTGAAATGGGTTTTTCAGAATTTCGTGAAATGTAAGAACAAATGTTGTGTTTTTCTCCTTAACATAATGAAAAAATGGCGAGAGTCTCTGAATATTATAGATCGTAAATGCTACTACACCAGAAATGCAGTACAAAACTACAAAACTGATCAATTTATTTAATCTATCTTTCTTATGTTCAAAAATAGTATACAATACTGATAGAAAGGATAGACCCAAAAAGAGTTTTGCTGATGATTTGGCTAAAAGAGACATCCCTCCAACAATTCCAAGCAAAAGTGAAAAATCCAACCTTCTAGTCCTAGCTAATAATGTGCTTAGTAAAAACATCCATATCACACCCGCGTTTACTGTTGAGTCAACTAGGGCGACTCTGTCATGAAACAGGAAATAAGGGGTAAATATATAAAGTGCCGTGGTTAAATAAGCTGTTCTTTTACCAAAAAGGTAGTATGATGCTGTAAATAACCCTGAAAGTGATAATAGCCCAGAAAAAACTGCAAAAAGCCTGCCAGCAAATAATGCATTGTTAGGAAATAACTTTAAAAATGGAATTGTTGCCCAAGTCTGCAACGGCTGTCTTCCGTCGGTCAATGAAATAAACCGCCACGTCGCATCATGCCAGGCAACTTTTGCCCATCTGATATAAATCCCTTCATCAGTAAATATTGGAAATTTATTAAGATTAATTAGCCGGGTAAGTGAGAAAGCTCCAAGCAAAAGTAAAATAATTAAAATATCTTTCTTGAAAATATTTTTTCTAATCCAAAAAATGATCTCTTTTACATCAACCATATTGTGATATTACAGTCTGAAAAGTGTAAAATCGCTATTTTCAGAAACTATGTCAACATTGTAATCTTTCAGATAGTGCCTGTCACCATTATGAATCAGAAAGAGCCCGTTTCCTTTGCCTAATCTTTTTTGAAAGTCGTTGGTTCTGTAGTAGTAATTGATATGTTTCTTAGAATAATAATGAGCACAGGGGTTGCCACCATAGATCCAGGTAAACGAAGTGTAGAGAGTTGGATTTAAGATCTCTCTTGCCCGTCGTTCGGAAAATTGCACCAGATAATCTAAATTCTTTTCAGGTTCTCTGCTTGATATAATAGCTATTTCGTCTCTTGAGCTTGTCTTGACAGTCTCAAACAGTTTGTTCTCTTTGATTACAAAGTAAAATCCATCAGCTGCGATTAAAATAGCAATTACTAAAACAATAATGTTCTTCAGTTTAAGAGTGCGGATCAGCAAATGAAGACAACATGCAAGATATATCGCAAGAAAAGGATATATAGGTGCAACGTACCATTCGATTTTTGTCTTTGCCATCGTCAAAAAAACTAATGGGATGAAGATAAGCAATACAATCTCAATGATTCTCTGCTGACTCCTGATCTCTGAAATGAGATTGTCTAAAGTGATATTTTTTAATTTTTTTAGGAAAAATAAAGGCCAGACAAAAATCAACAGCACCCATGGGAACAATTCTTTAAATATATGTTTTAAATAGAACAATCTGCCTCCAAAATGGAATTCTATTGGGTATCTGGAGCGCTGAATAATATTTTCAATAAAGTAAACATTGATGAATTTTTCTCCATAAACCATATATTCTACCAGTAGCCAGGGTACAATTGTTATTGTAAACCCAAAGATCAACCAAGTTGACAACCTAAATTTTGATTTTTTTTCAAATATCAAAATCATAATGAGCAACGAAATCAGAAATGGAAATACACCAAGACCCTTAACTAGAGCTGCAAGTCCTAAGGCAAATCCCGCTAATAAACCCCGTTTCCTAAGCGTTATTGAGCTTGTGTAGACAAGATATCCTAATATGATAAATAGTGCATAGGGGATATCGGTGCTTATCTTGGTAAAGTAACGAACAAGAACATCTCCCGTTAAAAGTATTAGTATGGCAAATATTCCAATTCTTTTTGAGAATCTAATTGTTGTAAAAAAATAAACATAAAACAACAAAAATAGCGTGAAGACAACATTAACAATTCTTAGTGCAAATTCTGAAGAAGAAAAAAATAACGGAGTTTGCAGGATGACTGTATAAAAAGGAATTTTATCAAGCATCACCTGCCCATTCCAATAGTTAGTTAATGCATTATAGCTCATCCTCATGCTACGGGCATAGCCTGCATATAGACACTCATCCCAATCCCAGAGTTTTGTTTGCCCTAAAGTAAGCAAGAAAATCGAAGCTAAAATTACTAGTATTGCCAAAAACACCTTGTGAGAAGATATTAAGTTAATAATTCTTTTCATTTTGAAGAGTATTTGCCGGTTATTTCGTACTTTTTTATTTTTGCAATATCACCTAAAGCTTCAAGTGAATCTTTAATAAAATTTACTCGTTTTGTCTCAACATGATGCCATTCAACCGGAATTTGAACTATTTCATATCCTATTTTTTTAGCAATATACAAAAATTCAAGATCAAATCCGGCAGACACCGAAGCTCCTAATACCCTTCTTTCCGGGGTAAATACTCTTAGCCTATCTAATATTTTTATCGCAGCGTCCTTAGAAAATCCCTTAAACCCGCATTGTGTATCAATTACACCATTCAGATCTATCATTAAGTCTCTAATGATTACAAATCCTTTTGACTGGAGTTGTCTTAAAAAAGGCGCCCCTTCACGTCTCGTTTGGCGCGATCCTATTACAATTTTTGCTCCTTGTTTAAACTCTTTTGTCATTTTTTGGGTTTCTTCAATGGGGGTCGCCAAATCCATATCTAAAAAAACGATATATTTACCTTCGGCTTTTCTTATTCCGGTGATTACCGCCAAGGCTTTGCCACCATGTTTATTTCCAACAAGTTTAAATTTGGGGAATTTAGGGAGATAGGATTCTTTTATTATTCGTGCCGAGCTATCGATTGACCCGTCATCAACAATCACAACTTCGTGAATATCAGGATTGTCTTTGACATAATTTCCTACCTTATCGAGCACGCCTTTTTGAAGATTGAGTTCTTCGTTATAACAGGGAATGACAAATGAAATATTCATACTTATCGTGTTAGCTTATAGATTGTAACATTCTCAACCACCCATTGTTTAGTAATTTTCCTTGGTGCAAAAAAAGCAATATCCCAAGTAGGATTACCTATAATCAAATCGCATCTTCCCTCACACAATACAAATAACTCATCAGCTTTTTCTAATGTGTCCTTTTCAAGGGGTTTTTTGCCTGCAACTTCAAGAAAATATCGATAACTATAGTCTGAGTATCGCTCGGGCAAGGATGTAATTTGAAATTTTTTTACATGAATGTTTAAAAACATGCTCTCTGTTATTCTTTTTGCATGGCGTATCTGGTAATTAGGATCGCCTCTTAAAAAATCATAATGTTGTACTGAGATATATGAAAATAGAATTAGGAAAATCCCCATAATAACAGGAGTTATTTTTTTAGGAAGTGAAAGGATCATAATACCAATTACTGCTAAGTAATAAATATAGACAGATCCCATATAATGGGAATATTTTGGACCTCCATATAAAGATAATCCCGTCAGAATAAAAATGAAAAACAATGATATTAAACTATACTGTCGGTTCTTCTTTAGCGCCCACAAAAGTAATGAAAATAAGACAATTAATAAAACAACTGGTAATGTTTTATTTAAGTCAACATTGAATATGAATTTGTTGAGGGCCTGGAAAACCGATAAAAATTCTTCCCATTTCCCTCCGTTGACTGTTCCTGTTTGAGTAAACAACTTCAGAAAGTTTTTTAGGTTTAAAAAACCATGTCTCAGGTCAAACATTATTAAAGGAGAGGAAACAACTGTAAAAGATATCCCTGTAATAAAAGCTAAATTCAGAATTTCTTTTACCTTCTTTTTTTCAAAGAAAAAGTAAAAAGTGAATATCAAAATAACGGGAGGTAGTAATATTAAGGCAATATAATGGAGCTGAACTGCAATAGAAAGTAATACTCCAAGAACGATGGCACTGATATTTTTTTTAGTTTTGAACAAATGCTGTGTTGATAAAACAACTAAAAAGGCAACGTAGGGCAGAAGGTTAGGATTCCAGGAAAATCGGGCAAATGAATACAAGGCCGTTGCAACTCCTGAGGTTATTATAATAAACCAGGCAAGTTTTTTTGAAAATAGTTCAGCAGTAAATAGGTAAATCCAAAATAATAAAACTGAGGATGTTACAGCAACGCCAATAGCTAGGCCTAAGGGATTAAATTTAAACAATAGAAGCCATGGGGCGACAAAATAGTAGTAGAATGGGCCAAGAAATATCTGGCCAACTGATGTTATCGGGCCAATTGCAGTTAGGTGTTCAAGGGTTGCGATACGCTTGATAATGATCGCATCTCTTCCCTGATCTCCCAGAAAAGTTGCAAAGCCATCCATTTTGTAAAGTCTTAACGCTAATACTCCAACCACAAACAGCAAAGCCAGAAATAAACTTTTGTCTTTCTTAAAATGGTTAATGATTTGTTTTAGATAAGTTCTCATGTGATACAATTTTTCAAAAGGTAGAACTAAAATACATGAAATCATTATACAAGAAAAAGCTTATTCCCTACATTTTGATCGTAATTTTTGTAGTCTTTAGCACATTTTCACTTTGGTTGCCCTTTTTAGCAAATTTAAAAGAATTTTGGGGAATAAAATTACCGCAAGGTGGGTTTGAAGTTATCGAAGCTAATTGGGACGGGCCACTTTATATTATCTCCACAAAAACATCCTACAATCCCAATAATGAGATATTTATAGATCCACCGCTTGGATTATCAGCACAATATTATGCAGCTCATTTACCGCTCTACCCTTTAACAATAAAAATTGTTGCCAATGTTATGAGTTATCCAAAAGCAATGTTAATAAGTACACTTCTTGCTTCAGCTCTCTTGTTTTGTCTGTTTTATTTTTTTATAAAAAAACATTCACTCACTGGTCATCCACTTTTGTTGACAACGTTGCTTATGTTCTGGCCAAGACTATTAATAGTTCGCAGTATCGGCAGTCCTGAGCCTTTGTTTCTCTTGCTCGTTTTAGTAAGCGTATTTTTGTTTATTGAGAAGAGATTTTTTTTGGCATCTCTTTTTGGAGCGCTGTCAGTTGTTACTAAAACACCGGGAGTCATTTTGTTCCCTGCATGCGGACTTTATTTTATCTACGATTACTTCAAAACAAAAAAAATAAGCCTGTCATCATTATGGATCATATTAATTCCACTTTCACTTTTGGGAGTATTTCAATTTTACAATATCCAGCTAAAAGATTTTTTTGCTTATTATCACACTGGTGCCGTTGTGCCAATAACAAGACTATTTGCCATGTTTAATCAAAATGCTAAATGGGTTGGAACAGCATGGCTTGAAGATATTGTCTTTATATTCCTCCTTTTATTATCTGCAGCTCTTGTTGCCATCACCAACAAGCAAAAAGAAATTTCACCAAAACTCACGATTATCGGTTTTTTTATGATAACTTTTCTATTTTCACTTGGCTTTGTTGAACATCGTGATATTTCCCGTTATAGTTTACCTATTGTTCCATTCGCGTTTATCTCGCTTGAAAAGTTCTTTACTGACAAGAGATTTCTGGTTGCCTGCTGTCTTGTTTTACCGGCTATATATCTTTATGCTATTAACTTTATTGCTTCAAATGCTGCCCCTATAACAAACTGGCTACCTTTTATGTAAGCCTAATAGTCAAGTTGATGGTATAATCTGTTAGTTTAAAAATTGTGGCATGATAATGATGTGGTAATGGGCGGTCTGGGAACCTTAAATTCCTGGCACGTTGGCGAAGAGGAAACGCAGGAGTCTGCAAAACTTCTATGCGCCGGTTCGATTCCGGCACGTGCCTCACGCATGTAGGGGTCCGTCTTCCCAACAGGGCCCAAAAATGATATGAAAAATGTCAATAAGTTGTTTTGGTCAAAAAAAAATATTTTAATTGTTATTATCGTAATAACTGCAACTTTCTTTTTTGTTCAAAAAAACTTATCACAAGCCAGCGATAAGATTGAGACAACAAAGGTAAAGCAGGGAGATATCCAGGAGGAACTTATATTATCCGGAGAAATTGACGCCGGTGAAAAAGTAACTTTAAGATTTCAAACATCGGGTCGACTCTCTTACGTTGGAGTTAAAACAGGACAATGGGTTAATCGAGGACAAGTCATTGCCAGCCTTGACAGACGAGAACTTCAAAAAAAGTTAAAGAAAGAGCTAAATACGTTTGTGAATGAAAGATATGATTTTGATCAAACCAAAGATGACAACAAGGACAAGGCTCTGACCGATGCCATTAGACGAACCTTGGACAAATCTCAAAACGACCTCAACAACGCAATCATTGACGTTGAGCTACAGAAAATTGCGCTGGACTTTGCTACATTAATAACACCGATTTCGGGAACTGTTACAAACGTCACCTCACCGATCGCTGGGGTTAATATCACCCCCTCACAAGCAGAGTTTGAGATAATAAATCCAAACTCCCTATTGTTTGTCGCAACTGCAGATCAAACCGAAGTAACGAAATTATCGGATGGATTATTTTCTGATATTAGCCTTGACTCATACCCGGACGAATCTCTAGCAGGTAGTGTTAAAAGAGTCTCATTCACTCCAAAAACGGGCGAGACAGGAGCGGTTTACGAGATTGAAGTTGCAATCGATAGCCCTCGACTAATTAAGAAACTAAGACTGGGAATGACTGGTGATATTTCATTCATTACAAGAAAGTCAGAAAATACTTTCTATCTACCCATAGAGTTTGTTAAATTCACAGGAAGTAAACCGTTTGTGTACGTAAGACAAAATAACAAAATTGTTAAAAAAACGGTAACAACCGGTATTGAAACCGAGGACAAGATAGAAATTACTTCTAAGTTGAAGAAAGGTGACATTGTATATGATAAGGCTCGATAAGGTCACAAAGGTATTTTATCTTGGAAATGAACCTCTGACGATTCTGCATCCAATTACACTTAACATTAAAAAAAGTTCTTTTGTTACGATCGTTGGGCCGTCAGGGTCAGGCAAATCAACATTAATGTACTTACTTGGGCTTCTTGATGCCCCAACAACGGGCAAAGTATTTATCAATGATATTGACACTTCCAGGCTGTCTGACGAGAAAATCTCTGCGTTAAGAAATCAATTTATTGGTTTTATTTTCCAACAATTCAACTTAGTTAACAAACTAACAGTCATGGAAAATATCCTTTTGCCGTCTATCTACTCTCTTGACAAAAGTCAGGATTTTAAACAGAGAGCATTTGATCTCATGAGCCGATTTGGAATCGATCATAGAAAAGATTCATTTCCTAACAAAATTTCAGGAGGCGAGCAGCAACGAGCAGCAATTGCAAGAGCTCTCCTTCTTAATCCAGAGGTTATTTTGGCTGATGAGCCCACTGGTAATCTTGACTCCAAAAACGGCAAAATTATTCTTGATTATCTTAAAACATTGCATAAAGAGGACAAAAAGACGGTCATAATAATCACACATGAGCAACAAATCGCTGCAATGGGGAAACAGAAAATAAAAATTAAGGATGGACGAATTAACTAACTATGGAATTTATACTCACTACGATTAAAACAGGAGTTGATAATTTTAAACGTAATAAACTCCGTACATTTCTTACCTCACTGGGAATACTAATTGGAGTTGCGTCGGTTGTTTTACTTCTTGCCTTGGGTACTGGCCTCAAAAAATATATTCGTAATCAGTTTGAAAGTTTAGGAACTAACTTAATAAACGTCCTTCCCGGACAAATCTTGCAAGGCGGGGGAATAAGACCAGGCGGGGGAGCGTTAGGAGGGGCTGAATTTGACGAGAAAGATGTCCAAAGATTAAAGCGCGTCCAAGCAGCTCAATATATCATCCCAATTTTCATAAAAAGTATCAATGTGTCGTCAGGCAAAGAAACTAAATTTGCCGATTTATACGCTTCAAGCGAAGAAGTTTTTATCGCCCGCAACTTAGAACGCCAATACGGAAGATTATTTACCAGAGCCGATAACGCAAAAAGGGCAAAAGTCGTCGTTGTAGGGCCCAATCTTGCCAAAAATCTATTTGGAACCGCTGAAAGCGCGCTTAGCAGAAATATTGATATCAACGATCAGTCTTACAGAATAATTGGAATACTAAAGTCAAAAGGAGGAGGAGGATTTGGCGGTCCGGATTTTGATTCATTTGTCTATGCTCCGTATAAATCAGTCTTTAGTCTTAATCCTAAAAAAACGTTTTTCTCAATCCTTATCAAAGCAAAGGACGAAAAATCAACTAATTCTCTTAAGACTCAAGCAAAAGCAATTTTATCCCAAAGATACGATGAGGAGGATTTTTCTTTGGTGGAGCAAACAGAGATACTTAATGCAGTCACATCCATTTTTGCAGTTATGAATTCGGTCCTTGTTTTAATAGGAGCAATATCGCTTATTGTAGGTGGAATTGGAATTATGAATATTATGTATGTCTCAGTTGTTGAGCGAACTCGAGAAATTGGAATAAGACGAGCAATTGGAGCCACAAAGCAGGCAATTCTCACTCAATTCCTTGCCGAATCGGTACTGCTTTCTTTAACTGGCGGATTAGGAGGGGTTGTAGTGAGTTACTTAATTACATTTTTTATTCAACAATATTTCCCTGCTGAGATTAGTATTATGTCAGTAATTATTGCCTTTGGGGTTTCAACCTTAATAGGCGTCGGATTTGGAGTCTTCCCTGCCCGCAAAGCGGCAGAATTATCTCCAATTGAAGCGATACGTTATGAATGATTGTGTAGAATACAAGTATGGAACAAATAATGGTTGAAGAGTTGACTCCCAATCTCGATCAACAGTCTGACTTTGTTAAAAACAAGTCTCTTGTTTTGGCTTCAATACTTATTGGTGCATCAATATTGACAATTGGTGTTGCCTTGGCACAGATTATTCGGTCATCAAACACAAATACAACACAAATTCCAACTCCTACCCCGAGTGTCACTAATAGCCCACCATCTTTGAAACCCACATTATTGCCTAGTTTAACAGCATCTCCAACATTGACAACAATCCAACAAAGAAAAAATTGTAAAAGTGAGGTTGATTGCGGAGGGTTTAAATGTATAAATGGTTATTGCGCAGGAGTTGATGAAGAGCCATATAAAAAGCAAAAAGGTTGTCGTGACGAAAATGATTGTGCAGGCTCGCCATGTGTGAGTGGATATTGTCAGGGGATCGGTGAAGGAGCCGATTGTGTTGACGGTTTCGTTAAAGTCTGTCAGGCAGGTGTTTGTGATTGTTTAAAACAGTAATTCGTCTTTGGGTAACATTTTTTGACATTCTGGGCAGTAGAAACTACTCCTTCCTCCTTGTTTTATACGCATAATCACTTCTCCACACCGCTGACATCGCTTTCCCTCCTGCTGGTAAACCAAAAAATGATACTGATATTCACCTTTCGACCCGTCAGAAAGAATGTAGACTTCATCACGCCCTGAAGAACCATGATATTTTATGCCGTGCTTGATAACTTTAATAATAGATTTATACAAATGATTCAATTGTTCAATTGTTAAATTGTTGGCTGAAATTTCTGGATTGATTTTTGCGTCAAACAATGCCTCATTGGCATAAATATTGCCAACTCCAGCAAAACGGTCCTGATCCATGAGGACAACTTTTACTGGGCGCCTTGTGTTTTGAAGATTCTTTTTAAAGTAGTCAAGAGTGAATTCCGACGTTAAAATATCCACTCCCTTAGGACCTTCAATTTTAGGAGAATACTTAACCCACCCAAACTTACGCATTTCATTGAAAAACAATCCACTTCCGTCATCAAAGTAAAAAATTACTCGAGTGCTTCTTCCAGGCATTCTATTTGTTGATGAGAGTGGAATTGTGTTTTTAAAAATGGCATTTTCGGCATTATTTGAGTATAAGATTTGCCCTGATAATTTGAAATGAAAATTCAAATATGTTTTATCCTCAAGTTTTATTGCCAAAACCTTCCCCAATCTTTCAACAGCAACGATTCTGTTATTAACTACGTCTTTTTGGTCTCCATGAAATTGACTTTTGTCTAAAACATTTATTTTAGTTATTGTTTTGTTAACGATTTTTTGTTGAAGATATCGTCTAATTGTTTCAACTTCTGGAAGTTCTGGCATATCGGTTAATAATATCACCAATTTCCTCGCCATTGAAATTGATTATGCAAGAGAGTAGAGTTCATTTTATGGACCCGCAAAATCCGCCAACCCAACTCCCAACTGAAAAACCGGTGATTTCGGAGTCAAATGTTAATAACACTAATATTACCCGAATACTATATTTTATTATTGTAACTCTCACGATTGTAGTTGTTGGTACCGGAGGATATTGGTTATGGTTAAAAACAAAAGGAAATAATCAGATAAATAATCCTTCAACTGCGAGTAATACAACTCAACCGACCCTTCGACAAAACTCTGGACAAGCTCCAACAATTCAACCCAACGAATTTGCGGGGTGGAAGACGTATTTATATCCTGAAATTAACAGCCTATTTTCTTTTAAAGGTCCTTCTGAAATGAAAATGAGTGGCTTCGACGCATCAGTGATATATTCTTATTATGGACCTTCACAACAAGGGAATGGTCTATTAGACGGTTTCAATATCCAGGTGGTTGATGCTGTTATTTCTCAACCAACTGCATTTGATCAGGTAAAAGAAGAGCTAAAATTAAACAAAGAAAGAGGGGTTGTATTAACAAAGGATTTAACAACATTGAGTATTCCTGATGGGCAACAACATTCATATTTTATTAGAGAGGGGAATCGTGAATATCAATACTATTATTTTGAGCCAACCGTAAAAACACCAGAATTTTTACTGGCACGATTTATCGTGTCTATCGAGGATCCAAATAATAATCGTTATAATATGATGGTAGATGCAATCCTCTCCACGTTTCGGTTTACTGATTAAAACCAACAAAGTGATACGGCAAATTGAAATTTAATAAATTTGAGAAAAAAACTGGAAAAAGTAACAAAAACAGCAAAAATTGCCGTTTTTGAAGGAAAACAAATTAGACGACATTGGGACGGTCGTCAGGAGAAGTGATGGTTTTCTGTAGTTGATATTGTGCAAGTGTTAACTGGGAGTACTATTTCTCGACGATATTGGTCTGACTTAAAGAGAAAATTGGTCTCCGAGGGAAGTCAGTTGTACGATAAAATCGTACAACTTAAATTTCAAGCACTCGATGGTAAATTTTATCTTTCAGATGCAGCTGATACCGAAACCATACTTCGCATCATTCAATCGATCCCCTCGCCCAATGCCGAGCCCTTCAAGCTTTGGCTGGCAAAGGTAGGGTATGAACGAATTGAAGAAAATCATGATCCGGAATTAACAATAAACAGAGCTCTTAAAACATACCTTCGCAAGGGATACAGTAAAAATTGGATTAATCAACGGTTAAAAAGTATCGAAATCAGAAAAGCACCAACTGATGAATGGGAAAATCGGGGAGTTAAATCTACAACCGAATTTGCGATTTTAACCGATGATATTACTCTTGCCTGGTCCGGTATGAAAGCCGCTATTATAAGAAGACACACGAGGTGTGTGTTTCTATTACACCTTAGGAATTATGACTTTTATAATATCTCCCTCTGGGTTTTGCGTCACTATGGTTTATTATTTCCGGGTGATTTAAAAAAAAATAAAAGGTGGTATAATAATCCTATATGACCGCAAAAAATAAAAGCAAAGCGATAATTCTTATTGAAAGGCTCCGACTGGCGGAAAGTGAAATGTTTCGACTTTCTTCTAAATATGGTGTGAAAACCATAGACGAGCTTGATAGCCTCATCAAAAAAGGTAAACTCTCCGAAAAAAAACTCGGTGATGATATTTTTTTGTTTGATAGTCTTATTGAAGAAAAAGAGCGGATAGAGAAAGATTTGGCCAAGTTGTCTATCAGCAGAAAAAACACATGGGAAAATTTACAGACTTTGCTCGAATTGCCGAAATTGAATATTCGGACATCGTAATTTCTTGCCAAGATTTAGGCATTAAACTACGCATTTATCTTACCGATAAAAGTTTTATTGATTTCTTCTATACCACAAAATTAAAAGCTACCCGTTTCGCCATTCATTGGGAACGCAAACACATAGATAATACTATCTATAGAATAGATAACACTCCGGATAAAAAGTGGTCTAAGGTTGTAACATTTCCAACCCATTTTCATAAAAAAACCTACGATAAAGTTACAGTTCCGCCTTTTAAAATCACACAGGATGAAAAATTAGCAGTAATTTTACGGCGTTTTTTGCAATTTGCTCGCAGTATAATAAAGATTAATGGGAAATAATCAACCTTCGCTAAAACAAGAGATATCCCCAATTCTCGTTCCTCAATCACAACCAAAAATTCCCCATCCACAAAACTGGTACAAGCTCGCTATTTTTGGGCTGATTCTTTTAACTGCAGTGGCTGTCGGTGCTTTTTGAGTAGGAAGAAATACGCAACCCCCACAGCAGTTTAATACCTCTCCAAATACCACAATCCCCGCCACAACAGGCATAACTCAACCGCCTCAATTGACAGATTCAGATAAAATCTGGGTAAAAACTGACCCAAAACAATGTTATTCAAATCCGTGGGAACAGGATTGGAAAGAAACACACAATAATGATACAAGTGCTTATCCAGATAAAAAACCAATTAATATTGAACCCGAAGAAGAAGAAATTATTAAACAATATTTTAACAAGACAGGTATTAACGTATATCAACTATATTCTCAAACATATCAGGAACAAGGAAAAAGCCAAGTTGCGTGTCGGGCTTGTAGCTGTCCACAGGGTTATACCCTTTATATTCTCATCCAAAAAAACGATTTATTAAAAGTTAGCCAATTTGGTTTTGTTACATCGGGAAAAAACTGCCTTATTAATGGAGAAAAATTTTTAGATGGGCAAACTGTTCCGGCTGAAAAGGCAGACGGATGTAACGAATGTATTTGCAAGAATGGAGTTTTAGGATGTACGAAGAAAATGTGTGCTAATTATAGAAAACCAACAGTCATTCCTGTTGATTAAAAAATATGGAACCGACTAATCAAACACCAGTTCAACAAACCCCAACTCAAAACGTTGTTTCCCTTCCTGCACAACCGCAATTCAACTGGTATAAAATAGCGACGTTTGGATTATTGTTTATTATCATTGTCGGAACTGGCACGTTTTGGGTGGGAAGGAAATCACAGAATTCTAACAATACAAATTTTCCTTCTTTTAATTCAACTATTTCTATTGCACCGTCCTCTCCATCGCAAAAATATCAGGATTGGCAAATATATACTTCTTCGGATAATTTATTTTTTTTAAGTTACCCGCCAGATGTCACTATACAAAAACTCGATGACGGGACAATTAGCTTTACGAAATGGGGTCCGACACAAAGAGCTGAGACTGAATTGTATGATGGTATTAGTGTTAGTTTTAACGTTATTGACAATAGCGATGGTAAATCACTGCGTGAAATTGCTGCCGAAGAATTAGAAGCAACAAAGATGCTTTGGGGAAATGATGTCATTATTGAACCCGGAATTGTTGATATTAATATTAACGGCATAGTTGGTTATGTATATAAAACAAATAATGGATCAGCAACTTACATTCTCAGTCTTTCCAGTTCTAAAGTCTTAAAAGTTCATAATTACACTCATGATCCGACCAGTCAGGGTTTTACCGCAATTGCCGAAAAAATTATTTATTCTATTAAATTTAATTAGCAGAAATGATTGAAATTAACGATCCGAATTTAATGAATTACTTACCCATTTTTTGGAAAATATTGTTTGTTGTTTTAATAATTACTGTAATTAGTAAACTTATATCTACTTTAATTATAAAAATCAGTAAGCATAAAAATAATACAAAACTCTCTTTAATTCTTAGTTATGGTTTAGTTATTTTCTTTTTTCTACTGTTGACTTATAAAACTACAGTTATAAATCCAGCTGTTTATGTTTTTTTTATCGTCTTCTTTTACTATGCGTTTATTATGTTTATCCCTTTTGCAGTTATTGTTACAATTCTAGACTTCTTATTTCGACGCCATTTTTATGCTACGGTCGTTGGATTAATAATACTGATAGGTTCTTTGGGATTGTTTCTTCCACGCAGCTATGAGTGGACAAAGACGACAATGAAAGGTAATATTCAATATAATCAGACTTATATTTGTGAATGTTTTGGTTACAAATCAAAAGGACTCCGAGCATCGCATTGTTTCGGAATTCCGTACTCATGTCATATCACTAAGGAATTCGAAGGTGGTATTCCAGGAATTTTTCAATAAAATAATATGGGTACTCCAATTCAAAAACCTAATTCTGAAAGTAATCCGGATATAACTTTGCCGGAAAATAGAACAGTTGCCAAACAAGGTGGAACCATTGCCGGTAATGCCCGAAAACAAATAGAGAAAAAGTCCGGAAAGAAGGTAATAACTAAATCAAGTGCAAAAAGATTAAAATTGATTAAGTGATGCTAAATTCATTAAATGAAAATATATGGATCAAAATGAACAAGTACAGGAGATCGGTAAATATAATCCTTGGAAATATATTTCTATTTGTTTAATCGTAGTTATCATTATTCTCGTGAGCTATCATTTATCCTTAAATAGAAAATCACCTATAAATAGTCCTCTGATTCCTACAACTTCAGAATCTCCTCCACCATATATAAATCCAGATAAATATCATTTTGAAGAAGAGACATGGCAAAATCAATGCGTACAGGACTGGTGTTTTTCTCTGCCTCCTCAAGCCCAAGCAATTGAAGCTATGGCGCCCGATATGGAAGCCAATTTGGATATTATTCTTCTTGATAAAAGTAATTATAAAAAATATCTTATCGGGTTTGGTTATCCGTTATCTAGCGGCAACCCGCCCAAAACTTTTGAAGACGTGATTTCGCAACAAATACCAGCACTTTTTGAAGAACTTAAGCCTATTTGCACAGAAAATTTGACGTTAATTGATTCTTCATTCAAGGGCAAAATAATTTATCGCTGTAAAGGAGACTTATCAGAAGGAGGAGCAGTTATATGGTCGGATAAAGACCAAAAAAATTTTATAATCGAAATAAAGAAGGTAAGTTTTAGCATTAGTCCATCTGACGATGAACTTATACGGTTTTTGCGATTATTTGCACCAAAAGTTAAACCGAAACTTTGATTTAGCCTATGGTTCAAAACGAACAACTACAGACTAATCAGCAAATAGAACTAACTGCAAAGCAGCCCGTTCCTATTCAACCAGAAAATAGCAATAGATTAATTTTAATGGTTGTAGGGGTAATTGTTGTTTTGACCGCTATGGTTGAAGGATATTATTTTTGGAAGAATAGACAGACAAAACAACAAGCAGCTGTTCCAACCGAGATTCCGCTTGCAGAACCAACCTTAATTCAAAACACACCCCAACCCGATAAATTTGCCGTGTGGAAGACCTTTGCTGATATAGCAACCGCAAAACAAAATGTCGGTTTTTTATACTGTCATGCTGAACTCGCTGCGCCCTTCCGTAGTCTTGTACGAATGAGGGTTTCAGCATCCCAACAATGA
>MGAM01000004.1:118874-125324 GCA_001789725.1 Candidatus Roizmanbacteria bacterium RIFCSPLOWO2_01_FULL_39_19
AGACAGTTTGAATTGCGCTAGCTATAGTTCATCTCAATTCATTTTTAAATATCCGAACACATGGACCATCGATTCTTCTGAGTCAAATAAACTTGTAATCACCCGCCCGACAAACCAAAAAATGGATTTAGAATTTGTGCCAGGATGGGGAAGCATAACAATTTCTAAAACTAATGATTCTGTTGAAACTATGATTAAAGAAACCTCTGGACTAGATAAAAAAGAGGAAATCATATTTGATGGCAAATCAGCGTTTAAACTGTCGGGGAGTTCGGGAATAGCCAGTTCAGTGCAGTTTATAAACATCGTCACTGACCATCAAAATATAACATACATAATAAGTCTTACTTCACAAGATGATCAGTTATTTCCAGTATTTACTTCTGAATTCGATCAAATCCTCTCCACCTTCAAATTCGTCGGGCAGAACAATTAATTTGATCCTTTAGTAGATCCTATCGCACATTCATGCAAAGAGCACAAGCTGAGGCGTCACCAGCATCAACTCTGTTGTCACTGTTGGCATCGCCCTTGTAGATGCGATTTCTTGTGTCGCCAAGTCGCCAACAGTAATTAGGGTCATTTCTAAAAATACATTTTTGGGCAAGAGTATCGGTAATCTCTGATTGTTCAATTTTGCCATCATAATTAAAATCACAGGCATTACAGTGAAGACGAGATCCAGTTGGTGTTGGAAGAGGGACGTTATAACGATTACTATATGAAATATCAGCAGCATCCAACCTAAAATCACCATTCGGGTCACGACCGCACTGATTAAAGATACATTGTGAAATTTGCATTATCTCCCTTCTATCAATACGACCGTTATGATTAAAATCAATATTGACGCAACGGGGGAATCTGTTGAAGTCTCTTACACATAGGTTTGCAGCGCTCAAATCTCCGGCATCAACCTGATCGTCAGCATTCACATCAGCAGCCCCACAATAGCCAAAGCCACCGGTATAGCACTGTGACATTTTTGTAGCATCATAACTAGTAAACACTCTATCTGTGTTATAATCTCCCTGCCAATAGTAAGGCGTCGGCAGGGCGCCAGAATCGTTGTCTGTGGCATAGGGACTGCTTTGAAGAGGTCTCTCTGTTTGAAGTTTTTTAACCAAGGAAAGAGTAATTAAGACAACTACAACCAAAACTCCAATTACAGCTATAGCTTTTAGGCTTGATTTTAAACCCCGACCTCGTCTTGCCATATACTTAAAATATATTATTTTTTTGAGTTACAAGTCAAGTAGAATATTGACTTAAGGGTTTAAGTGATAGAATTTTTCTTTTAAATTCAGATTCAGAATATTTTTTCGATTCATTTATGGACGCCTGACACATTTTCTTATAATCATTTTCGAAAAGTTTTTCTAACTTTAAAATTGCTCCTGTTAATGCATCTTCTGTCAACTCATCAAATAAAAAACCATTCTTGCCGTCTTTTACAGTTTCCTTCAGCCCTCCTGATGCATAAGCGATAACGGGCAGACCGTAACTCATTGCTTCAATGGGGGCAATTCCAAATTCCTCATCAACCGCAGCGTTCAAAAAACCTCTAGCATTCATATAAATATCGGCCAGATCAGAGTCATTAACTCTTCCTAAGAACTCAACATTTTCATTGGCAATGCTTTTTAAATAATCCTTATCTTTTCCTGTACCAATAATTTTTAGAATAAAATTATTTTTTTTAGCCGTCTTCATTAATAGATCAATATTCTTTGATGCTACCAATCTTGACAAGGTCACAAAGTATGACTGTTTACTTTTTTTAAACATTTTTCTATTTTCATTTGGTATTACTACAGGAGGATAAATAGCAACAGATTCTCTTCTGTAGAATTTTTTTATTCTTTTTTTTGTCTCTTCGGAGTTGGCAACTAAAATATCTGGCCGTTGACTTCCTACAAAATCCCAAAGACGTAAAAAATGGTTAATAAAATAACCATATATTTTGATTGGTAAATATCTTTGCCAGTCCATTGCGGTTGCATAATAATATAAATATCTTGGTTGGTGATGAATGTAGGCAATGTGAACCGTCTCAGGACGTGTAATTATTCCCTTACACATATGTCCTCCTGAGGAGGAGATGACAACGTCATAACCTTTAAAATCAAATGATTCCCAAATCCACGGATCAAGAAATCGCAGCGGAGAAGCAAATCTTGAAATAAACGGAATATGTTGAGCAAACGATGCCTTAAGATTCCATTCTCTCCAGCTAGGCGCAAACTTATCAAGTTGCGAAGGAGTATAGTAGGCAGTAAAAACATGGGCTTCAGGAAATATTTTTTTAAGAGTCAAAAAAACTCTCTCCGCTCCGCCAAATTCGTGAAGTTGGTCATGTACTAATGCTATTTTCATGTTTATACATTATACTCGTGATATGAATCCAATACAGGCTTTGATCATGGGCCTTGTTGAAGGCGTGACAGAATTTCTTCCCATCTCATCAACTGCTCATATGATCATTACGGCCAAAATTTTACATATTAATCAAACAACATCAACGGCTTTTTTTGAAATTTTTATTCAGTTAGGAGCAATTCTGGCAGCTCTCATTCTTTATTTTCATCTGCTTAGAACTCACAAGCATTTAGTCGAGCGAGTTATTGAATCTTTTGTGCCAACGGCGCTTATTGGGATTTTTGCTCACAAATATATCAAACAATATTTTTTTCAATCGCTGCCAATAATTGGATTTTCACTTATTATTGCATCAATTGTTTTTTTGGTAGTGGAGACAGGAATTAGGAATAATAACATCAAACTAACTAAAACTCTAAGAGGTCTAACTCATTCGGATGCGTTTATTATCGGAGCAGCCCAAGCCATCGCGCTTTTCCCGGGAGTGTCGAGAGCTGGGGCAGTTATAGTAACTATGCTTATTTTGGGATATAATCGAAAAGAGTCAACAATTTACTCATTTATTCTTGCCATCCCGACTATCTTTGCAGCTGCTCTGTTTGATTTAGTTAAGACAAAAGATGTTCTGAGCACCACAGACCTTATCCCGGTAACAATAGGGTTTATAACGGCATTTTTAAGTGCTTATTTTGTGATAAAACTGTTTATCAAATTTACTCAAGATCACACGCTCATGTCGTTTGCGCTATACCGGTTCATCATTGCAATACCCTTGCTTACTTAGTTATTTCGAGCGAGCTTTAACAAGTTTAGCATCTTCAACAATCTCAAAAAATTCTCCATCGGTCACTTGTATTTGATTAGTGTTAGCAAGTCGCCGATACTCAAGTAAGAACTTTGATAGAGTTTTTTGCATATCTTTAATCTCCTGACTCAATTCTTTCATTTCCTCTCGGGCCGATCTGACTGATGGAATATTCATCACTTGCTCACGAAGCGCAATCATTTTTCTTTTTAACTCATCGGCCTGATATTGCTGCTCTTCATATAATTTATCTTGAAGAAGAGCATCGTTAACAATATCGCGATTTTTCTTTAGATCTTCCCGTTTACTTTGTAGACTTTGATAATAAGTTCTTATTGATTTTTCAAGGTCAAGAAGACGAGTTGCAGCCCCGGGAACCGGATTAAGTTGCGCCTCGTCAGGAACGACATTTTCTTCAACAACTTCTGCATCAACTATAGTTTTATCCGTATCGTCTGAGTTATCATCCATAGAAACAAAACTATACAGGAAAAGTTATTGAAAAATCAAGCGGATATTTAAGTGATATATACTATTGATGTTGCACCCGTAGTTCAATGGACAGAATGTGGGCTTCCGGAGCCTATGATGCGGGTTCGATTCCTGCCGGGTGCACCATACTTTATGAAAAAAGACTCATCCACCATCACACAACATCTGAGATTGTTGATGTTGTTGACGAGCGCTGTCATGTCCTCTACTCAACTTCAAAAAAGGAAGCACATGAGAAAGGTTTGCTTCACAAAACTGTGATTGGTGGGGTAGTTGATTCAAAAGGAAATATCACCCTTGTTAAACAAAGTTTGCAAAAACAAGATGTCGGACAATTTGTATCCCCTGTTGGAGGACATGTTGGAGCGGGGGAGTCTGACAATGATGCAATACGGCGTAAAGCCTTTGAGGAGATTGGACTGTCAGGTATTAAGTTTAAACTAGTTGGAAAGAAAATATTTAATAGAAAAGTGTTAGGAAGACAAGAAAATCATTATTTTATAGCTTATGACATTTTAACCGACAAACCGCTTAACTTAAACGATGAAGCAGTTGAATATAAGAAATATACTCCTAGTGAAATTAAAAGAAATTATAAGGAATCTCCCCATATTTTTGGCGATGCTTACATTTTCGTATTGAAATCCTTTTACCCTAAACTGATAAAATAATTATGTGCCTGATATAATATGATTGACAGGGCCTGTAACTCAGTGGTTAGAGTGCTGTCCTTATAAGACAGAAGTCCTTGGTTCAAATCCAAGCAGGCCCACAATTCGTTATAATAATCAAAGGCAAGGTAGCCAAGGTGGTCACGGCGGGCGTCTGAAAAACGTCAGATCTCAGTTCGACTCTGAGCCTTGCCACAGTTCGACAAGCTCAGTGCGAACATTTTAACATTTAACGACGTTATGAGTAGGGGACTAATCTATTTTTTTGATTGATTTAGTTGTTTTAAGGCACTTCCAAAAACCATTCTGTCATTGTCAAAAGTAAGCGTTTTCATTGCCACTTCAAAATCAACAAATTTAGCTTCGCTAATCTCTTTGTCATGCAACTTTGGATCACCCGATTCATATTCCATTAAAAAATAATGAACCGTTTTGTGAATCCTAGTCCCATCACTGGTAAAAAAATATTCAATTGGAGGTGTGATTACTCCAACTACTCTCGCTTTTACTCCACCTTCCTCCATCACTTCCCTGACTGCTGCATCAATTAATGATTCGTCTATATTTTTATCTCCAACTTGTCCCTTAGGGAAAATCCAACATTTAAAAGCAGAATTTTGACAGATTAACCATTTGGCACCACTTTTAGTTTGTTTAAAAACAATTCCTCCAGCCGACAACGACTCGATCATATATTCATGATACTTCCATCAGATATGATTATCAATGAATTGAAGATCTTTTGTTCATTTAGTATCCTTGCATAAAGGAATGAATCGGATAAAAACAAAAATAAATAGAAAAGCGCTCCTTCTTGCGTTAGGAGGAATTTTTTTGAGCGTAATTTTAGGTTTTTATTTAAAAACTAACCACTTTTATTCAAAAATATATACGGGAGGAAGTTTCTTTGGGAGCAAAAAAATTGAACCCAAAACGCAATATAACATGCTTATTATGGGCTACGGTGGTGGGAAACATGAAGGAACATATCTCACTGATACAATGATGGTTGGCCATATTGACACTGTTAAAAAAACAGTTACGTTAATTTCTCTTCCTCGTGATATGTGGATTCTAGTTCCAACAAAAAATAAAGACGAGACGTTTCATGCCAAAATCAATAGTATTTATCAGATGGGACTGTTACCTCGTAATTATCCAGCAATTGAATCAAAATACCAAAGCGTTCAGGGTGCTGCCGAACTGCTTAAAACTATTTTAAAAAGAGTAACCGGATTAACTATTGACAACTACGCAGCCCTTGACTTTACTGGCTTTACAAAAGCGGTTGATCTACTTGGTGGAATGACAGTCAGCGTTGATAAATCCTTTGATGATTATAAATATCCTATCGATGGAAAAGAAAATGACCCGTGCGGGAAAGTTGGAGAAGAACTTGATAAGGCTGAAAAAGAAGCCACTGAGTCGCCCGAACTTATCTTCCCATGTCGATACGAGCAACTTCATTTTGATTCAGGAAAACAACTAATGGACGGAAAGACTGCATTGAAATATGTTAGGTCAAGACAATCTACTCAAGATGGAGGAGATTTTTCAAGAGCGCGTCGTCAGCAACTTTTTCTTGAGGCAGTTCGGCAGAAAGTTTTAAATCTTGGGATTGTTACTAAAGTAGTCCCGTTAATGGACGAGCTTGAAGATAATATTCGCACCGATGTTACTCCCGAGCAGATGAAACAATTTTTGTCTGAGGCTGATAATGCTTCTCAATATAAAATGTCTCATTTTGTTTTGTCAACAAAAAATTATCTAACTGAATCTCATTCATCAGACCGACAGTACATTTTGATTCCTAAATTGGGAGTTGATCGCTGGATAAGTGTAAGGGCCGGGATCGCAAAAAACCTATCGGGGATAACTCCAACACTAAAGCTCTCTCCTAGAAAATAACAATCCACGGTTTTCGCTATCTTGTAATAACCTCATTTTAAGGTAAAATACTACTTAGTTCAGAGATAATCAATATCCTATAGTATGGAGGGTTGGCCGAGCGGTTTATGGCGCAAGTCTTGAAAACTTGTGGGAGCAATCCCTCAGAGGTTCGAATCCTCTACCCTCCGCCAGTTAGGAAATGAAGTCATTGTC
>MGAM01000004.1:125354-127798 GCA_001789725.1 Candidatus Roizmanbacteria bacterium RIFCSPLOWO2_01_FULL_39_19
TCCAAAGTATCACTTAGTACGGTTTTGTCGTCTTTTTAGGTAGTATTATCTGCATGGATGGTTGTCCTGTCTGTGGTAGTGCGTCATACAAGCGTGATGGTATCATAAGAAAAACACGTATGCACAGACGAGGAAAACGAGTTGGTAGTATTCAACTCTATCGGTGTCAAAACGGACATCAATTCCGAACAGATGATATCCCTCCCTGGGATGATAGTTTTATCGAGTATGTTGTGTACGTGTATCTCCTGTGTTTATCACTTAATACAACCATTGACATCGTGCGAGAAATGTTTGAAATGGATATTTTATCGAAAGGACAGATATTAGACTTTATTGGGTTCGTTGCCGATGCCCTCCCGACCATTGATGACCTTGACCGACTCTACAATCCGCTTCGCTCAGGATATCTAGCATTAGACGGCGTGTGGTTTCAGTATGGCGATGAAGAGATTGTGCTCCTTGTTGCCTTTGATCCGGAAACATTTGATGTTGTAGGAGCCCGATGGGAGAAAGAAGAAACACAAGACGGCTATGAACTACTCATTACCGATTGTGTCAACAAGATTGGCATTACCAACATCAAAGGCATCTATGGCGATGGTGACAATGGCTTAATTGAGGCTAAAAAACACCTGTTACCGTATGCACCATTCCAAGTCTGCGTGTTTCATAAAGAACTCCGAATGGGGCATGTCGTTCCCGTTAAAAGTGTCAAACACTCGAAGAAACTAACTCCCTATCAGAAACATGACATTAAAGTATTCCAACTTCTGTTTCGGGAGGTTATCTATGCGGAAAGCAAGGAAGCATCATACGAAGCATTTGATCGTTTGAAGGCATATGCTCAAAGTGATACTCATCGATATCCAGAGCGGTTTATGAAGGCATATCGTTCCCTTGCTCATAACTTCAAATATACCCTTACGCATTTTGATCACACAGGGATGAGACGAGACAACAACCTCCTCGAATGCTTCAATGGGTGTATTAAACCACGACTCAGATTGATGAAGGGATTTAAAAAGAAAGAAAATCTTAACCGATATTTAAAGCTTTTCTTACTTGCATTTCGATTTCATCCGTTAAAAGAATCTCGCTTTGATGATCGGAGGGGAAATTCACCGCTTGAAGTTGCTGGAGTATTATTGCCGAAGTATTACAACTTCCTAAAGTTTCTTCGCACTTCACTTCACCTTACCTATCAGCCCAACCAGCCCGAGGTTTGACTACCAGCGCCGGAAATCCGATCTTCCCTATACAACACTGACTAAAATCGAAACAAATGTCATCACTAAACCATCTATTCAGACGGTAGTAAAAATCGCTAGAGGCTTGGACGTTTCGATTGATGAGTTGATGAAATAAAAGCACTTATGATTATTGATTCTCACGTTCACATTTCAATATATAATAAAAATGCAGTTTCCTTGGAAGAAGCCTTTGAGTTGTTTTTGAAGGTAATGGAAAAGAATGGAATAATTTCTGCCATTATTATTCCAGATAATATTGAGGGGGGTGACGGTATTGCTGATCTGGACAAAGCTATCGAATTAATTGGTCAGCGCGAAAATTTATTTTTACTTGGCAGTCCGCAGATTATTCAAAGAGGATCAAATGAGCTTGGAAAATACCAACGACTTTTAAAAGAGGAAAAAATTAAGGGATTAAAGTTTTTTCCAGGACACGATCCGTATTTTCCAACGGATGAGAGATGCTTGCCATATTATGAGTTGTGCGAAAAATTAGATATACCAGTTTTATTCCACACTGGGGAAAATTCAGGGGATAGCGAATGCGCAAAATGGAATGATCCAAAACATATTGTTCAAATTGCTAAAAAATATCTCAAGCTTAAAGTTATCATCACTCATTACTATTGGCCGAAATTAGATTATTGTTACGAAATAACTAAAGATGTTTCAAATATTTATTTTGAATTAGCCGCTCTTGCGGATAAGGAGGTCGTCGAAAAAAGCGGAGGAATAGAAAAAATAAGAGAAATATTGAGAAAAACTATTTTTGACAGACCGGCTAAAGTTATTTTCGGCACTGACTGGCCGATGTGTGAAATTGAAAATCATATTGAATTAGTGAAGTCGTTGGGGTTAAGTAAGGAAATAGAAGAAAAAGTTTTTTATAAAAATTCTATAAATGTTTATAAATTAGATATAGTTAAGCATTAAAAAAGAATTTGCCGCCAAACCGAGCGAAGCTCGGAGTTCCGCCAAAAGCGGTACGAAAAACTTGAAATCGTCCAACCCGAAAGGGTCGCTTCTGCGGGCGGGCGGAAGGGGGGTTTGGGGGAATTCCGCCCGCCCTACAAATTTTGGGCGAAATCTGTTCGAATTTTTTCGAACGCACACCGCCAAGATTTATGAAAAAATGGCTTATTTCGCGCAAACGACTCCTGGTATTTTTTCTTATTTTTGAATTTTATGTAC
>MGAM01000005.1:0-3477 GCA_001789725.1 Candidatus Roizmanbacteria bacterium RIFCSPLOWO2_01_FULL_39_19
TGCTTTTAGGAAAATTCACATAAGTTCCAACACGATACTCCTTGTCGTGAGGTTGAACCCGCTTCTGTTTTATAGACTCGGCGGGATAGTAAGGAAGTTGCCCAATGGATTTGAGGACATTTTCAAATATGTCATAGCCGAAGGTTTTCTCGTTCCAGATATAGAGATCTAAATCACGGACCAGAAGCAATACAAGAACGATAGAACTAGAAATGGCAACAGTTACTACATCAAAAAATAGTTCTCCTGTTCGAAGACCATACAACGAAAAGGTGAAGATTGATGCTAGAGCGAATAGAATAGTCCATTGGAAAACAGAAAGTGTTCTTGCGCCAAGAACCGTAAGTTGTTGCCTAGAGATAATTATATCGTCCATTACATCTCGAATTTTTTCGTAAACAGATGATAGATTTTCTTTCAGTGGTAACTCTCTCACCAATTCTTTAATGGACTCAAATTCATCGTTTGTTGATTTGGCATAATCAATGATTTCAAAATCAAAAGCACGGAGGATGTATTTGTCAATCAGCGAAGCCAATTTATCAGCGACTTGTTTATCGTAAATTAAAATGTTTTGGTGTAAAGAAATCCAACCAGCCGTTTCAGTCGCTAATATATTTTTTACGCTATTGTAATCGGTTGTAGTTACAACAATATAGAAACCGGAAATGATACCAAATAAAAATGCTACGACAGTTAAAATGGTATTACCTAGTCCAGTAGGAACAAAAGAACGAGGAATAACAAAAAGTAATATTACAAAAATTACAACTGATATTAAAAAAACGTATTTTGTATTCATGATTAAAAAATTTTCTTCCCCCAAAATTAAAATATGGTTCGAGCCGACCCGCTTCGTCGGAGTTTCAGCGAAGCGAGTGTTTTTCTCTGGGTTCTTTTGCGGTTTTGAGCGGTGCGGCTCCGCCGCCTTTCTGCATTTTCGCGGGCCTTCGCCTCGCCGAAGTGGCTTCGGCCACGCAGGCGGGGGGACTTCCTCGTCCGCGACAGCAGTCGGGACGAAATGCGTTCGGACTAATTCAAGAATACTGCACTAAATAGAAAAAATCAAGCGACTTTGTGCTCCCACATGGTCTCGGAATTGTAGGAGTGAGACCCCATAAGGGTTCTTTAGCTATTTTCAGTATAACAGATTTAGCCCTCTCGGTCAGGGGTCAAAAATGAGACATGAGAAAAATGAGACGCCAAAACAGCCTCGTCTCATTGCGGAATTTCTTTGAAGGAATCCTCCCTCCCGGTGTCGCACCCTTCCTCGTAGTGGCTTGGCGGGCCTTTTCTCCCGTGTTTCAAAATCTTGATATATTTCTTAATCCTTTCGTCGTTATAAATTTTAACAGGCTGTTGTACATCAAAAAAGGCTTCCTTACGTTCAAGTTTTTTGAAGTAGGAATTCAAGAAATTACTGATACGATCTATTTGCTTTAAAATTATATTTTCTTTATCTCTGTATTCTTTCTTTAAATCTTCTTCTTTGATTACCGATAGCAAGTCTCTAATCACGGATAGTTTGATGTATAAAATTGCAAGTCGGTCTATAATAATTCCAGGACTCTCACCGGATGACTGTTCTTGGGAATAAAGCGGAACAGCTCGTAGTTGATTCGCAATCTCGACATCGATCTCTCCAATGAGATCGTTTCTTGTTTGGTTACTTTTATCTATCTCCCGCTTGGTGATAGCAACATGTTCTAAACCGAACTCAATCATCCTGGCCGAATCTTCAAGATTCCACAGTTTTTGATTCATTTCAATGTTTGACCTTATAAGATTGCTTAGTCGAGCATCGGATTCTAAAACGATTGGCGTGCCATCAAGAAAATCTGAAAATATTTTTGATATTGTTTCAAAATTAAGCATATTGTTAGTTATCAAATTTTTCGATAAAATCAATGTTGGGAAATTTTCCAAGAGAATAATCAAAAACCGCCTTATTTTTATAATACGAGTTTGGAAATAACTTGACCTGTTTTCCGAGCAGTGCAGAACCTATGGCTATGTGCAACCTATCAGTGTTTACTTGTGCGTATTTTTGTAAAATCCCGATTAACTCATCTAGTGGTTTAGTGGCGTATCCATTATGCGATAGATCGTTATTTGATTCCGGCAACGCGTTTAGTATCGATTCATTGTCCGATCGAAAGGCGTTTAGAACGCCATTTCCAACAAGTATCTGAGAAAATTCATTATAAAATGCGCAGTCATGCCACAGATACACTTTACCGTGAGTTAGCTTATCTCCTAAGAATTTTGCAGAGATTTTTTCTCTGCAAAATACTATCAGCTTACTTGAGAGGTTGTTCAGAATCTCAATTTGCTTCTCACCGAATATGGTATGCGGAAGAATGACTATCTCACTGTATAAAGTTGGTTTTTTAATCAGGAAGTCTCTGACATCGGAATAATAATCAACAAGATTACCGCCACCGTCTATAAAAAGTACATCATTATATTTGGGCGAAGAAATATCTACACAACATTCGGAAATATTAAGCGACAAAAGCAATCTTTTTGTTCCGTGCCAGATAAGAGAATCGCCGTAATTGCCGGGAAATCGAAAGAAATCAATCCTGGTATCTTTGTATTTACCCAAATACTCTCTTAAATCAAACTCTTTCATAATTGGATGACTTTTATGCAGAACCTTGTTTTAATCTGCATACGAAGATTTTCGGACGAAGATACGCATTTACCGATGTCATAAATTTTAACTCCAATGTTTTTGCAATCTTAAACCTTGATTCCAGAATAATTTTTTTCAAGATTTCGTGCTCGCTCGTGTAGACAACCAGTTTGCCTCCCTGATTCAATGTTTCCTGGCAGTATTCGACAAAACACCGATACAGATTTTCCAGGTCTTCATTTTTTGATATAGTCATACCAAACGGTAAGTCAGATGTAATGACATCAAACTTGCCTAGATCGGGCTTGTCAAAGATATCTTTTTCTTTGAGTTGTATTTCTTTTATCAATCCGGCTTTTTTTATATTTTGCATAGCCAAAGAAATACGTTTTTTGTCGTTATCAAAACCAATCAGTTGTTTTAGATTTGGATAACATTGGCCGGCCTCAATGAGCAATGTCGCGCTTCCGGAAAAAATATTCAGATAGGAATTCACATGCTCTAATTCGCATAAAGAATTCACCGCGTACGCAATTGTCGGATCCATCGCGCCGCTCATATTTTTTACCTTATAATCCCTGACGGACAAAGGTCGTGGCGTAATCTGAATGCCGACTTCCCAAATCTCATCGGGTTTTACGATATGTATTTTCATATCCGCCTCTTCTTCCTCGGTCAGTCCGTATGTTCTTTGTATGTATTCGGCAATGCTACGGACTTCCGGAGAATCTGATCCGGCGCACGTTATTCTAAAAGTCTTAAACGCATCTTTGTTTCCACTAGTGATTGTTTCTATAAGATTGCCTAGGATTGATTTGTGGTTGGAAATGTAGAGTGGA
>MGAM01000005.1:3512-5826 GCA_001789725.1 Candidatus Roizmanbacteria bacterium RIFCSPLOWO2_01_FULL_39_19
TATTTCGTTTAAAACAATTTCTCTTAAGCCGGTAATAAAAGCTAACTTGATTTCCAATTTTGATTCATTCATACATGTAATCTGATTTGATCAAAAACTTTATTAACACTTATTCTCTCCATACAAAATTCTTCACAGCAATCCAACTCCTCTTTTCTTGAAGTATGTGTACAAAGTTTATGTCTGTTTCTGTCATAAATAGGCACGGCGTACACCGACATATGCATATAGTCCGGGCGAGTCGCTCCAAAAACTATAAACGCTTTCTTTTTAAAACTTTGCGCAATTATTGCGGGGCCGGAGTCGTTTCCAATAAAAAATCTGCAGTGTTTAATGAGTGACATCATTTCGCTGAAAGAGTAATGTTTTTGGAGTATTACGCATTTAGTATTGTATTTAGTCTCTAATAAATTTGATAATTCGGCAAATTTTTTATATCCCCAATTTCTTTTTTGTTCCTCCCACCAACTCGTAAAAGGGGCGACGAGAATATATTCGCCATCAACAATATTTTCCCAATCATTCTTTAGCATTGGAATATCTTTGATGATCACTTCGCCAAAGCCGATTGATTCCATATATCCCTGTATGTATGTTTTTTGATTACCGCTAAGTTCATAAACCAGTTTTATCATTATGTCGCAATCAATTTCACCGGAATTAACTCGGCTATGCTTGTATATTTTGTCGTAAGTATTGAATACTAATTCAGCGCTTTCTATCCCTGTGGCTAAATAAATTTTATCAACATATTTTGACAAAAATCGTGCGATCGGTTCAGTCATTATCACATCACCCAAGTTTCCGCTACGAACCAAACAAACTGATTTGATTTTCCCGCTTTCTACTTTTCTCCTAAAGTATTTCCTATACCAAATAGACAGTGTCGTATCGTAAACTATTCTATCTTCGGGCACGATTGTCCCCCAAAATGTCCTATGTTCAGAAAACCATCTTTTGTTAATTTCATCGATATTATCCTTAAAATTTTCAACATATTGCCTAATTGTCCGAATTCGTTCAAGCCAGGGAGAATTAGTATCCGAGGTTGTATCGTTTTCAAACAATGCCAGTTTTTCCCATTTTTTATATATCGCATCTGCCTTATCTCTGAATTCAAAATGCAGTAATCGTGCTTCGCTTTTTGGAACAATAAAAGGATTCCGGTGGTATTCACCAAAAGAGTCAAGATTATTTTCAGTTTTTACATAATGCCCTCCCACAACGATTTCCATGTTTTTGTGATTTCTCACGATGGCTTTCCTAAAGTGACCATATTCTTGCCATATTTTTTCCGGCCACGGATAATAATATTTCGTCGTATCTATTGCATGTACCGGAGAACATGTGTAATCAGAGAGCGTGTGATCAAATAGCGCATTCGCCCAACCGATAGTCGCATAAGGGATGCCATTATTTTCTAAGCGGGCTGTAAAATCGTGAATCGTCTCATCCTTTATGGAAAGAAATTCATCGGCATCCAAAAAAGTAAACCAATCGATTTTATAGTTTGTGTTAGCGTAGCCAAGTAATTTGTTTGCAATTTTTGCATGGTCAAAAATTGGGTCTTTTTCCTCAATTACAATCACTCTCGGATCGTCTTTGTATGAGTCCAATATTTCATTCGTTTTGTCGGTTGAACAGTGATTAGCAATGAATATATAGTCAAAACCGAGGTCAAGGTGGTACAAAATATTCAAATCAATATACGACTCCTCGTCTCTCACCGACATAAGAATCGCTACAACATTATTTATTTTCCTGTGTTCATTTGGCATTTTCAGAATTTTGTTTTAACTGGCCAGATAAAATCTTATCTAATATATGTTTAAATTTATAAAATGCGGGATGAGTTGGATAAGTAGCGTGGAATAATGTCACATTGTCCAAGCTTTCTATACCAGCATTCGAAGTTTCACTAATGAGCATGTACCTCTTTTTTGGTAAAACGAATAACTCACCGTTCACCAAATACTTGGTAAGCGCCACCGCCAATGCTCCTTGTTCATCATGGTGAGTTTGTTCACTGTATTTTATGTTCTTCTGCCACCAATCAAATTCTTTGATTAAATCACTGGAAATATCATGTCCTGCTTTTTGTATAAAGAATCCGGCATTTACAAAGGGCGTGTCTGAAGTAGCCTTTTTATGCATCGCGCCATGCTGATAAGGTTGGCCAAAAAATTCATCCATGATGGCAAACTTTATTTTTTGGTTGGGCAAAATTAAATCAACTCTAAAGTGGTCTGGTTTGTCTAGACAGTAATTTTAAATATATCAGATAGCGTCGGCAAGTTAATTTTTAAGCTGACAT
>MGAM01000006.1 GCA_001789725.1 Candidatus Roizmanbacteria bacterium RIFCSPLOWO2_01_FULL_39_19
CGAATAAAGGCTTTTATATTTTTTAAGGTTCAAATTCCTTCGCATCTGTGCGGGGATACTGATTTGTCCTTGGCTGTTGATTGATACTATTTGTGTCTTAATACATTAATTATAGCTATTCTCATTAATTTTGTCGATACCTTACATTATATTATACAAAACGTCATATTGACATTTTGTATAGTTGGTGAGACACTGTATCTATATGACAAGTACGGTAACTGCCACACAGGCACGAGAACAATTTGCTGATATTATCAATCGAGTAGTCTATCGTGGCGAACAATTTATTATTGAAAAAAAGGGAAAGCCGGTCGCCCGAATTGTAATGATTGAGGAAAAACAAAAAGAAACGATTACTAAAAATGAGCCAGATCAAGGTTTAATGCTTTTGAAAAAGTTAAGCCAATATAATGCCAAAGGCTTACCAAAAGATTTGGCTCAAAATCATGATAAATATGCATGGGGAGGAGAGTAAATTGGCTATAGTTGATGCTGATGGGCTTATTGGATTGATGAGTAAGGATGACAAACATCATTCAAAATGCATAGAGATCAACAATTTTTTAAATGCGCAAGGTTTTAGACTGCTTATCCCTTACGGAATTGTTCTAGAGGCGTCAACGGCTGTTGCTCGAGCTGAGGATCCAAAGAAGCCTATATTAGCCCACAAGCTATTGGTTACATTTCAACAAGCATCAGAACCGAGCCATTTCGATTTAAATGTCGGAATTACAGTGTCAAAGCTCTACAATCCACAAGCTTCAGCAAAACACACACCTTTTGATCATTACGTCTTAGCACTGGCCAAACAAAATAACATTCGTTATGTTTTTTCATTTGATCAATTTTATGCAATGAACGGACTCGTGTTGCTTGAAGATTTATTATGATATTGGTTTTTCGTCAAGGAGTTTTGCCAGCATAAAACCTGCTTTTCTTCCCATCGTGGAGGCTTCTTTGTGAGTTGTCACCATTTCGTCACCGACTAATTTACGTACAACTCTCATAATCGGGATACCCTGAGAAAAGAGTAGACGTATGGCTTTGGCAGAAAAATTTTTTGACAAACTAGTAATTAAGGCCACGTAACAATGAGTCCAAAAGTAATACGTATCTCCTGGACCATCTGATTTGTTAGGATCTTTTGCTTCAAATTGAGCAACGGCACTATCCCATCTCCTTAGATCTCCAATACTAAGAGGTATTTCAGGATATGCTCTTGAGTCATATCCCCTTGCCATCAGGCGTGACGCTATAGCAACCGCAAAACAAAATGTCGGTTTTTTATACTGTCATGCTGAACTCGCTGCGCCCTTCCGTAGTCTTGTACGAAGGAGGGTTTCAGCGTCCCAACAATGAGATCCTGAAATAAAACTTGTCCCGAACTTGATTCGGGATTCAGGATGACAAATTAGACAGTTTGAATTGCGCTAGCTATACGAGAAAGGGGTTTAATATCTCTTCGTCTTAATTCATTTGCAAGGTTACAAAAGGTATGTCCTCTTTGATTAAGTTGATCACGTTGTTTTAATCTTTCTGGGTCGATAATGAAAGGCTCAAATATTTCTAGATAGCGTGAACGAGGCGGCAGGAAAAAACTACCGACGACGGCACCTGTTGTTGTTATATTTTCTACAGATAAGCGGCTCATAATAATAAAGTTTTATTGAAAATGAATCAGACATATTATATCAAATAGATCCTATAGTTTTTTTTAGAGTTAATGAGAGTGATATTTGTGAATACTTACGGTTTAAATACTCCCTGAAGTGCCTGGCTACTATCTTTTGTTACCTCAAGAAGCTCGTTTTGAGCACGGACAATATTTTCCTTTCTTCCTTGCCAGGCTTTCAGTACCGGATACATAAAAGCACGATCAAAGGAAAATGAGATTGGCCAAGGTAGCGATTTAACCTGGCAAATAGCATTTAAATGCAGATTAGCCTCGAGCGTCGATTGCCCTCCTGACAGAAAAACAATTCCGCCCGTGTTATGGGGGACAGAGCCAGTAAGACAACCGATCGTTTTTTCTGCTACTTCACTGGGGCTTGCCTTTATCTTGGCGTCAGTTCCGGGCAACACCATGTTGGTTTTTAAGATAACTTGGGACATGTCAACATTTTCTTTATCAAGCAAGGCAAACAAAGACAATAGAATCTGCTGGGTTGTTTTTTTGCATACTTCAATTGGGTGATCACCGAGCGTTAACACCTCCGGCTCGAGAATGGGCAGGTAGTTATTTTGTAGTGCAATTTGCGTATATTTGGCGAATATCTTGATATTTTCGTTGATACACTCGTCTGTTGGCATATCTTTACCGATCGTAAAGACAGAGCGCCATTTGCAAAATTGTGCTCCAAACTTTTTATAATCCAACAATCTGTCCGCTAGAGTTTCAAGGCCATTTGTTTTTTGTTCAATCGAGCTTCTGGAAAGAAGTGTCAAGCCCTGGTCAACTTTAATGCCGGTAATGATACCTCGTGAGCGAAGAACTTCATGGAACGATCGCCCGTCAGAAAGTGTATTTGAAAGTGTCTCCTCATGAAAAATAATTCCTGAGATATATTTTTCAATATTGGTAGTAGTTACAACAATTTCTCGATATCTTGTTCGTTTTTCTAAAGTTTCCGGAATGTTAAATTCCTCAAGGCGTTTGTTAGTTGAATCTGGTTTGTCATCAGCAGCAACAAGTCCCTTACCTGGCCCAAAAAGGTAGTTGACTAACGGTTTTAAAGATATTGACATACATTGAGTATATCAAAGCTGTATCATGAAGATGAAACCACAAAAAACACAATAATGTTTTAACTGCCTTATAAGTTTTATAATAAGTATTTGATCAATAAAATTATACAATCTATTTATCGTGTTATAGGCCTAAAGCAGATCGAAATTGGCGGGCAAAATTGTTGGGTGATAATTGCTTACTTCTGGCATTTGCTTTTTCTCCCAAGAGATTTCTTTTATCTGGATTTTTAGAAAGAGCGTCAATTTCTTGAGTTAGTCGAATTGGGTCGTTAGGATTTACAAAGATAGCAGCATCGCCGGCAATTTCATGAAAAACTGGGATGTCAGATAAAATTGAAGGAGTAGAAAATGTTGCAGCCTCAAGATATGACAACCCGAATCCTTCATCGTGGGAAACTAAGATATTACATAATGCATTTTTATATAACCATTTCAACTCTGAATCAGTTACTCTCTCTTGAAAAATAAATCTTGGGTCATCTTTTGCAAGACTTACAAATTCTGCAAACGATTCTTGCCAAAGATGTTTTAGCTCTGGAGAATTGACGCTTTCTTTGCTAAATTTACCTCCAGCAAATACGCAAGGGACCTTGTTTTCTTTTATTGCTTTGGCAATCGTTGGAAGATTCTTGTTCCAGTTAACGTCTCCTACATACAGGCAAAATGTTTTAGGAACGTCAATATTGGGTTTTGACTCTCTCTCCTTAAGCAACGTTTTTGGAATTGTTAGGTAGCAGACGGAGATTTTTGATTCGTCGATATGTAGGTATTTCTTTATGTCTTTTTTAGATGACTGGGAAATAGTAATAATTTTATCGTAAGACTTGGCAATTTGAGTGTTAATCCATTTAAAAATCATTCCCTTTAACCCAATGGGGAAGTGTTCGGGGTATTTAAGTGGGATAACATCAAAGATGATGAGTACTTTCTTGTTTGCTTTGGTTTTTATAATTTGAGGAGGGTGAAATGGGAACCAATAGGGAACAATTAATGTCCCATCAGAGGGGATAAGCTGCGGGTCATTAATAAATTCAATTTCAGGGAGATAATCGGCAATTAACTGTATGACTCTCCCGCCTCCTCGAAAGGCAGAGAGAGAATCTTTTTTTGTCGGATCAAGAAGATAAACTTTTCCCATATCTTATTTTATCTCATTTGGGCGATAACTGTTACTGCCTCTCCGGTACCAAACAAAGAATTTAAAAAGACGAGTATATTGAAATATATCCTTTTTAGGAGGGGGAGACTAGAGCGATTATGGTTAGCATAAAATTTATCTTTTATATAAAAACCATTCTTTTCAAGAAAATTAATAAGATAGTGATCGGTAAAATGCCAAATGTGCTCGCTTGGCATTAAAGACTCCCAAAATATCCCTCGAAGATAAAAAACAACATTTCGTCTATTGGGTACTCCAACAATCAAAAGTCCATTCTCATTAATAATCTGCTTAATCAAATCAATTTCATGTTTAAGATTTTCAATATGTTCCAAAACGTGGTTATAAATGACCGCGTCAAACTTTTTCCTGGGATATTTTTTAATGAAATCTTTTAAAGTCCCGTTGAAAATATTTGCAATTTTTTTATTCTTTGCAATTTTAAAAGCTCGTTTATTTAGCTCAATTCCCCAGGTGTCAATACCTTGCTTTTGAAGTTCGTTGATTAAAATCCCTGATGAGAAGCCAACATCAAGAACATTCCTCCTGTCTGACTTTTGGATAGTTTTAATGATTGGATAGAGCTCTCTGATCAACACCTCTTTATTTTTTCCATACATCTCTGGCCGACTTGACGCAGAGTTAAAATTTTTTGGGAAGACAACCGTTTTTAAAACGCCACAGTGGTTGCATTTGCCAATGACAGCGTCCTCATAATTAGGAAAAGCTTTTTTTTCGTGAAAGGTAAACACGGGTGAAAACTTTGTTCTTGCTTGTTGACACGGGCAGAATGATGAAACGGAGTCACTCTTCATTTTTTCTCTCCCAGCGATCTGAGCATTAATGAAGCGTCCTGAGCATCAACACGGCCATCAACATTAATGTCAGCAGTAATCTCGATCCCCCGCCGACCATATTGTTTTAGCATGATAACGTAGTCAATGACATTAACTATATTGTCATTATTAAGATCTTTGTTCATTACTGGCGGTAGTGCAGAAATCGAAAAATCAAAATTTTCAGCTTTACAACTGGGTTCATTATTAAGTGTCGTCACACATGTATTGAATGAGCCTCCAAATTTACGAGGAGAAAAACAGTTGGCTGCAAACGGAAGAACAAACCCGAGTGTATTATTGGTGTCATCAACGGTTCTAATCAGTCTGTCAACACCAACAAGAACTGCACAATTGGCAGGGAGGTTAGTAAAATTATATACAGGATTTGACTCGCTGACAAATATTTTCTGGTCAATTGTCTCAGAGCATGAGCCGAAACCAACAAAATTCAGTGCCTGAACATAAAACCCACATCCGCCGTGCTGCCGACATTCAACTGGCATAATGCCCGGTGCAATCTCCAATTTTCCTGAGACGTTGCCGGTTGTCTCCTGACAACTTGGAGTCGGGGTTGGGTTGATATCGGGGCAGGAAATTTTGTATACCCAGATGGTTCCGCCAATATTACCGGTAACAACAACCTTTATTTTGGTTGAGGTGCCCGGGCCAAATGAAATCTGATTGTTAATAATTTCCCCGCTTACAGGACCATTTGTTGAGAAGATGAGCTTGTCTTCATAAAATATTTCCAATAAGTCAGGGACAGTGAACATATTATATGATAGGGAAAAAGCTCCGTGAGTTTTCCCCATTTCCCATTCTTTAGTGTCAACCCCATAGCCTCCATTGTTGTTAAAATTGACACCATTGCAGCTTATGGTCTCAGGTGTTGGCGTTGGGGCGCTTTCTACTTCTTCAACAACCCAACCATATTTAATATCAACCCCGCAGGTGACATGAAAATTATTAAGGCTTAGCCGATCCGCAGATTGAACAACTCCATAATCACAACCCTTGGCGTTGGGGGTTAACGAGTCGCAAAATGAGCTGATAATACGATACTTGTTTTGATTTAGTCCCATCAATCTAACAGATGCCCTTTCTCCGTCGTAATATTGATGAAAATTATAATTTGGATTGGTATGCCTAAATGAGGCGACACTGCTAAATTTGCCGGCTGGGATGGTCTGGCTTTCTTTATTATTCGACACTCCCCATGGAGTGATTCCATTTTCAACAGATGTTAAAAGTTCGCCATTTTTGTTGTTTTTGACAACAACACTCTTGGCAGAATATAGACAGTTTGTTTGGGCAGAGCCAGTGTATTTTTTAATAGTTGGAATGTTGCGATACCCAACAATCAATCCCACTGAGGTAACAAGTAATATTGCAAAAGCCAATAACGCGCTTATTTCTCCCAAGCGATGATCGGCAGACATGAACAGTTTCATACTTCGCATTATTGTTAATACTAACAAATGATTACCAATTTATCGTTTGTATTTATTTACTATTCTAGTATACTAGAAGAGTAGGAATGAGTAAGACTCCAATAACCAAAAAAACTTCTTCATCACTTGCAACTCATTGGGCACGGCTGATTAATGATCTTGAATTTGCTACATTTATTTGGCCCCCGCGGTCTGAACCAATTAGACGGGTGATTGAATTTATTAGGGATGAAGATTTACAAAAAGACGTTGGGTTAAACACTGACAAAACAATTTTTGCAATTCTTGATTTTAAAGACGAACCAATCGTCCCTAAGGGAGAGCTGTATGCTGATATTTTATGGGAGCTTTCACGAGAACTCAGAGAAAAAGGAAGACTGGTGGAAGAATTTGATGCGTTAGCCTTACTAAAACATCTGGAGAAAGAGGGCTATCGGGTGGTTTTATTTGTTTTTGGTCTTGATAGGACGCTTTTGAAAGGGGAGGGCTCACTGGTAAAGGAAGTTGCTTTGGTTTATAAAAGGTTTAACAACATTTCAGCTCTTTGTTTTTTAAGGATCTATCCTGATGAAAATATTAAAAAAACATTAACTGAAGAAATCGCATTTACCAACACGAATGTGTTCTATAATCCGGTTTACTCTCGAGCCGACAGCAATCAGTTTATCTCCTTTATAGAGGAGCAATGGGGGATGTCAGCAACCAAAACTCAAAGAGAATTTATCTTAAAACATTTTGCCGGAAAACTCGGGACAATCAAAAATACTCTTCGGATGCTTCGGGGGAATCCCAAAATGTCGCTTCAATCCTTGAAAACCAACCCATCAATTATTGATAGAGGCAAGTTAACATTAGACGCTTTTCACCCCGATGTTTTGAAAGTTGTAAAAAAAATACAAAAAGGCAATTACGTCCAAATGAACGCTGAGAAAGAAGTCTTAGAGTACCTGAAAAATATAGGAATGATTGAGGTAAACGGGGGATCTTACACACTTTATCCGGAGTTTTTAAATGATATCAATCTGGAAGATGATGACGTTGAGCGCGGCGCTCCAATAGGAAAAATTGATATGAAAAAACTAAATAGCCTACTAACCTTTCATGAGCAGAGAGTTCTTGAACTATTGATGCAAAATGAAGGGGATATTGTCGCGCGGGATAAGGTGGCTGAGAAAATGTGGGAATCTGACGTTGATGAGAGATATTCCGACTGGGCAATTGACCAGTTGATGTACAGGCTGAGACAGCGCCTTAGCCAAGGAAAAGTTCCTCTGACAATCAAAACCAAACGTGGCCAGGGATTTGTCTTGCTGTCTGTTGATTAGTTGTTAGAAAAGTATCAACTTAGTATCAAGTAGTTATAATTCTAGTGCGATACAGTACTACTTATGACACAAACTCCAATATCTCCAAAAACCATCGAAAAACTACACAATAAGTGGGCGACTCTGATCAGATGCAAGGAATTTACCAGTTTTATCTATCCGCCTCGCGCTGATCCGATAAGGCGGGTGGTTGAATTTTTACACGACTCTCAACTTCAGCAAAAGTTAAAGCTAGACACTGAAAAAACAATTCACGCGATTTTGGATTTTAAGGGTGAACCACACGTCCAAAAAGGTGAACTTTATGCCGACATTTTATCTGAATTATCCAGAGAATTAAGAGAGAAGGGAAGGGAAGTTGTCGAGACTGATGCTATAACTCTTCTTAAGCGTTTGGAAATTGAAGGGTACACAATAGTACTGTGGGTGTTTGGACTGGACCGGATGTTAACAAGAGTTGATGTTTCTATTTTAAAAGACATTGCTTTAATCTATAAGTTATTTTCTAATATTTCAGTTTTAAACTTTATTCGTATTTATCTTGGTGGTGAAATTGGTCAGGCACTACGGGAGGAGATGGTGTTAACTGCCAATATCGTCTATATTCCTATCTACTCTCGTGAGGATAGTGACTATTTCATCTCCTTTATGGAAGAACAATGGGGAATGAAAGTAACGCCAGCACAACGCAGATTTATTCTTGAAAATTTTTCCGGCAAACTGGGTGTTATTAAAGGAGCGATGAGAATGGTTCGCGACAACCCAAAGATTGATTTAGACAGTCTGCTTGATTCTGACCAAATCAAAACCAGAGGAATTGTGACGCTTCAAGCGCTTGACAAGCAAGTTTTGCCGGTGGTGTACGAAATTGCAGGCGGTGATTATAAAGACAGTGGAGAAGATAATCCGATTATTGATTATCTAATCAAAATTGGCTGGGTGAAGAAAATTGACGGAAAATACCAACTATTTCCGCCGTTTATGCGTTCCATCAAACTTTCTGAGGAAACGCCTGGTGAGCAAAAACCATTTCAACAGTTATTTGCAGAGATTTTTACATTTAGGGAACAGCGGGTTTTTGGAATATTTTTGAAAAACTTAAACTCTATTGTGAGTCGGGACATGATTGCCAACGGGATGTGGGGAGCAAATGCCGAGGATGAGTACTCCGATTGGGCAATAGACCAGTTAATGTACCGGCTTCGTCTTAGGATATCACAGGCAAAATTGCCATACACCATCAAAACCAAACGTGGCCAGGGATTTATGATGTTAGATAACCGTTAGATTATCCTCATTTACCCGTCAAGCAGCTCCTTTTGCTCTTAATTATTATTGGGTTAACATGAAAGACTCAATGAGAGGGGGTGAACAATTTGTGACGGAGGACTCGGTGATATTAGAGTTTTTGTCAGTACTGTCTTTGTTTTTGTATCCCCTGTATCTAATGTGGGGGACGATTGTTTTTAGGGGGTAGGGCATTTTCCTTCAATTAAAAACTGCTGTATACTTGTCAGTATTATTTCTCATTTTTATGAGTACTGCTGACATTCAGGACGCCAATGATCGGCCGGTCATGACAGATGAACCTGAACGGCCAAAATACGAAGCCTTATACGAGCTTATTGCCGGTGACTTTAGCGAGTATTGGATTGGTCCAAGGACAAAAGAGGAAGAAAGCAGACAGATAAGACACTGGAGGGAAATGGAACATTTGGCTCAAAGAGCCCATGCCGGCAAAGTAAGACTAACACCTGACATGAGCGTCCAACTTCGGGAATACTATAAGCTCCTAGATGGAGTGACGGAAACTCAGCCAATTCGTGATTCAAGAAGGTATCGTAATCAGCAAAAACATGTTGAATCGGCAACAATTGTAGATTTACGTCGCAGGCTGGAGGCAGTGATACCGTGGGTCAGAAAATACGGCGTATCTGTTGCCGGGGCTGAATCAAGCAAACTAAAACCTATTGGCGTTGATGTTTATGTGGACTATAACGATGTTGTTAGTGCTTTGATACCAACGACTATTAACCAGGACGAAGGAGTGGCCGATCGTGTTCGACTTGATATCCTCGCTGTTCATTCTCGCAATCTTAACTTGGGTTTGATTTTTACACTTTACCGGCATCATTTTGATCTAAAAATAGGCCTGCCCGGGTATTATGGAGCCGAAGTTGCCATGCATTATGTTGTTGACAGAGGGTCAATTTTTGACTTGCGCGACATGGAATACCATTTCTTGAACTTCTATCTTAAGGTGATTGAAGAAGAGACTAAGGCTAACTCTTTTGATGAAGCTCAATGAGTGTCGCGTAGGCAATCCAATATCTCAGTGATGAGAACAGTGAAAAAAGAAATCCTGCGTACCCGTCAACATAGCCCCGATGTCTAAAGTATGTTTTTAAAAACCACCATAACGGTAATAGTTTGAAATATTTTATTCCGTTAATGAGCGATGGTTTAACTCCCTGTTTCTTCATGGACTCAGCTTCAATAAGAGCATAACGAACTAGGGCTTTATTAAAATAATCTTCAATTGTCGGCCAGGGGTAGTGAAGAAGATTATGCTTAAGCTGTCCCACCGTACCGGCAATTTCCGCTTGTTCATGAACGGTTTCACAAGGCAAATGACCCTTACCTCGTCGGTACAACCTTATGGTTGGATCAGGATATTGACCACCTTTCGTTAACGGTCTGCCTAAAAAATGGTTTAGCCGGAAAATCCAAAAACCATTCTCTGTTGGATTACTTTCAATCGTTTCAAGTATCTCTTTTTTAAGCTCGTGAGAGACAATCTCATCGGTGTCAAGCTGTAAAATCCAGTCAGAAGTACATGCGTCAATTGCTTTCTGTTTGTTGATATGAAAAATTGGGGGATTGTCGGTAAATATTATTTTTATTTTCTTTTCTCTATCAAAAGACTTTATTTTTTTTGTTGTCTCATCCTCAGGTGAGCCGTAAACAATAACAATGTCCGTCACCCAGTCATAAACAGATTTGAGGCACTCAAGAATAACATTAACCTCATCCCCAGAATAAGTAGCTATGGCGACTGATATATTCATATTTCTATTATACTTCGGAATGGCTCTGGTGTTTTTCCTTCAAACTGAGACATTTTTATCGCGAATCGACTATTTTCAAATCCCGCGTCAAGTATTTTCATTCTTTTACCATAAACTTTAGTCCAGATTCCTGGCCAAAAGTGGAGCCCACGATAATAATTGAAAATTACTTTACCTGAGTTTTGAAGGTCTATGCTACCATCATCTATTTTATTCTTCTCAAGATAGTCTTTAATTAATGAGGGAATTTCGTTGGTAGTAAGCGGCTCATTATTCATGGCTTTTTTCAGGGTTTCGATTGAGACAAATCCATGATCCCGAGTAGGGAAGAGGGTATAGGTAGCCTTATCATGATCTTGTTCCGATAATTTTTGTGTATTAATCTTAATATTGTTAAATTCCCTTTCCAAAATCCCAGGTAACATGTCGTGTAATTTCTTCTCAAGTTCAAGTCGAGTAGTTTGATCATCTATCGAAACAATATCTTGGCTAATTAGAGGGCCATAATCCATCTTTGCATGAGTCAAAACGAGCGATACGGCAGTTTGTGTGTCTCCCATAATAAGAGAGAATGTTGCCGGAGTCGGGCCTCGGTATTGTGGAAGGCGAGAAAAATGAATATTCCAGAAGCCGTATTTGGGAAAGTCTAAAAATCTTCTTGGGATTATTTTCCCGTAATAGTAAATGATTGCCAAGTCTATTTTTTTAAATTCGCTTTCAGGGATTTCGAGAGATTCATAGATTTTAATCCCGTGTTTTTGGGCGATTTGTTTAACGGGGGAGGGAGTAATAATCTTTTTTCTGCCAATCGGTGCGTCGGGCTGAGTCACGACAAAGGAAATATCAACAGGAAGGGTTGCTATTATCTTTTCAAGTAGATCTGCTGCAAACTCAGGAGTCCCAAAAAAGCCAACCTTTGATTGTCTCATATTCTCACATATATTATACTTTACTCATGAATGAAGGGGAGTCGAGTATAGATAAGACCCAGAAATTGAGAGCTTTCATAAGAGATCATTTTGGATATGATGTAACACAAGGAGAATTTGACCGTTTATTGAATGATCCCGACGTTGCTGAAGTTATTAGTAGTTCTTTAAACAATCCAAACCGCTTAGGAGTTGCTGGTGTTAGAAAAGAAGCTGTTAGCGGATACAATCCACACGATAGATATTATAAAAACAAACTTATAAAAAAACACCAACATGAGCCTGGCAGGGAATATGACGAACAAGGCCGGCCAATTCCTCACGTTGACAAATTTAGGCAAGCACTTAAAGAGCTAAGAATGGAAAATTCTAATACAGTCTACTCTGCTAATAGAACAGGTATTAAAGAAATTATCAAGAAAAAACCAAAGCAATAAGATTTTTATCTTGTTACTGCAAAAGAGCGTACTCGTTCAAGAAGTTTTCGTGCGTTTTTGTCAGTTTCGAAATGGAGTCTTACCGGCTCAATTAATTTATCAAGTAGCGGAATAAGTGTATTTTTTAGGTCAGTTGGGTGAATTTCTTTTGCGCCAAATTTTTGTTCAAGATCTTGAAACGAGTTCAGAATGACAGGACCGCCAAATTTTTCAGGTCTTTCAATTGTAAGTTTGTCTATGTTAAGCCTGTCGAGTGACTCAAAAATAATGTATTTGAAATACTCTAAGATTGGATTTTCTTCAACTATTCCTTCAGGACACCAGGCTTTGGTGATTTTTCTTTCAATATCCTCTTTAATATCAGTCATAAAAATGGCCGAGTCAGGCTTTGACTTTGACATTTTAAGTTCAATAGTTCGCGATGTTTTGTCATCCGTTGTCACTGGTGGTTGCATTAGTCCCATGAGCATATGGTGAGAAACAGAAATGGGTTTTTTATACCCCAATTGAGCTGCGATTTCGCGGGCCAGCATGTTAACCTTTCGCTGATCCATGCCAAGTTGGGCAATTTGAGCGTTTAGATAAAAAATATCAGCGGCCTGCATGCAAGGATAAAGTATTTGAGCAGCAGTTAAGTCATCTAATGACTCTGCTCGCCCCATGATCTCGGCGGTTCTAACGAAACGCCTAATTGAGTTTGTTTTGGCAATTTTCAAAACAAGCATCCAGTAGTTTGGATCTTTAGCTAAGTCTGATGCCCAAACAAACTCAACTTTGTCCATATTCATGCCGCACGCTTTCCATGTTTCAATGAAATATCTTCCCACTGTTTGAATTTTTTCCAAATTCCCCCCCATTTTGTTGTTAGCTAGCGCGTGCCAGTCGGCAACTAACATTTTGAATTTAACTCCAGTTGAAATGACTTTATTTATGTTTATTGCCCGAAGTAACCCTTGGGCAATATGCATCTGTCCAGATGGTTCAAAACCGTCGTAAGCGATGATATTAGGCTCAGTCTCAAGAAGTTTTTTTAAATCATCCTCAGTTACAACCTCTTCTCCGACTTGTTTTATGAGAACTATCTTTTCATCAATAGTCATATTTCAAGTATACCACGGGCAATAGGTAGAATTGAACGCGGTGTATCGTGCGTTTTATTGAGGTGTTTTTCGAGTAAACTCTAGCGTTTTCATCACCAAATCAGTTAAATTCTTTAGTGTTGTAAATGAAATTATTCTTCCCGTTAGTGGGTTACGGACCGTCCAGTTATCGGTTTTGGCTGAATTAGGATAAAAACTGATTTTTTTGTTATTTATCTGAACAATTGTCGGCGAGAGCAAAAGTCCTGCTGTTTTTGATGCGATATTTTTATCACAATCGAACATAATTCCAGACACACCGCTTGTAAAAGTTGCTGACGTCGAGCTGTTCTTGTCATGTTTTAGATCGCTGGGGTAAAGAAATTCAACGCCACAGCCGGCATGAGCAAATGATTTAAATGTGATGATTGCATCTGTTGGGATAACGGTGGGAGTTTGTGTTGGGGCAGTTGGAGTTGGAGAAACGTAACTTTTATCAATCATCTCAACTTTTTTACCCAGTCTAAACCCGCCTAAAAATAAGGCAAGTCCGATGAGGGCAGTTATAAAAAGAAATGTTTTCCCAGAATATTGCATACGCTTTAAGTATACATGAAAATAAACGACCTATTTATAGGTCTTGACAAATGACCAGATTAACATTAATATGTCCTTATATGACCAGTGTTTCAATTTCACAAATCAAGGTGAACCCCTCCCGTGTGCTTAAAGCTGCACAGGATTTTCCCGTTGCTATTAAAAAGAGAAATGAGATTGAAGGATATGTAATTGGCAAAGACCTCTACGAAAAGCTGATGGTCTATATTGAGAATTTTATTGACAGAAAAGCTGTTAAAGAAACAGATTTTGACGACGGGGTTGACTTTGAAGATGTAGCCGAAGAACTTGGTATATGAAAATTATTTTGTCTCCTCTTGCTGAAAAACAACTTCGAAAAATTACTAAAATTGACCAAATTGCAGTTGCTAAAAAAATCCGCTCAATAGTATTAAATAAACACATAAAAGCTGAAAAACTTCAAGGCTACTTAGATGTTTTTAGAGTAAGGGTTGGAAGTTATCGAATTGTCTACAAACATTTTAAAGATCGTATTCACATTGTTCTTATTGGTCACAGAAGAGATATTTATCATCTCCTTAAACAGCTCATAAAATAATGATTTGTAGATATGCTACTATAGCAGATTCATTTCAAGTAGGCCAAAAATCGCTATATTGACAAAAAAATGGGTTGGGATTATACTTATGCTGATCCTCCTGGTTTTGAGGACCGAACTTTGAAAGTTTTTCTAACAATCCATTAAGTGAGGGCACCCTTGCCAAATTGGCGAGGAAGCGATTGTCCCGGTGATCCCGCCTTGGCGGGACATCAGGCGTCGGTCACCGCTTTCATACGGGAAAAACTTTGAAGGAGTCCCAAGATATAGGAGGATCTTCTATTGTTAAAAACCTCTTTGTAACTTTTGCACTAACCACCAGTATTATGGCTGCTTTAGCACAAGTTATTAAATGAAAACTAAAGACGGGTTACATATTATTATTTAAAAATTACTTTTTATACCCGTCTTTTTAAATACTTATGAGCGACAACGACTCACTTGACTTAACCGCTGACGATCTGTTGCTGGACGATGATTCGTCAAAAATATCTACAGTTGATACGCCTAAGAAAGAGTCTAAACAAGAACTTGTTGAAGACGAAAAGATTGAAGTATCAGAACCCGTTGAAACTAACACTCAGGAAGGTATTATTAAACCTGAAGCAATAAAACACACATCTACCCCCGTTACCCACCGCGAGGAAAATTTAGAAGAGCGCATTGCTGAAGACTTAAAAGTAGCTTTTCCGGGTAAGGGAATTCTTGAAGTGACGCCATCAGGATTTGGATTTTTGAGACCCAAATTTACCCAGTCACCTGACGATATTTATGTTTCCCAATCTCAAATCAGAAAATTTTGGTTAAGAGTTGGAGATGAAGTTGAAGGGCTCATTCGGCCTCCAAAAGAAAATGAGAAATTTCATGGTCTTCTTAAAATTGAGAAGATTAACGGCACAACATTTTCTGCTGATGACAGTAGAAAAAGATCTCGATTTAATGATTTAACCTCGATGTATCCCGATAAGACAATCAAACTGGAGACAACACCTGAGGTGTTGTCAACACGAATTATGGATTTGCTCTCGCCGATTGGCTTTGGCCAACGGGCACTAATTGTCTCTCCTCCTAAAGCAGGGAAGACGACATTACTTAAAAATATTGCCAACGCCATAACCACTAATCATTCCGATGTTCATTTGATGGGAATTTTGATAGGGGAGAGACCGGAGGAAGTGACCGATTTAAGACGATCAATCAAAGCTGAAATTGTCTCATCTCACTTTGACCAGTCGCCAAGAGATCAAATCAGAGCTGCTGAGATCGGGCTTGCCCGGGCAAAACGCTTGGTTGAGATGGGCCAACACGTTGTCATTTTACTTGACTCAATTACAAGACTGGCTCGAGCTTACAATTTGTCAGTGTCGTCCTCAGGTAGAACTCTGTCAGGTGGTTTTGACCCGGCGGCGCTTTACCCGGCTAAAAAATTCTTGGGAGCTGCCAGAAATTGTGAGGAGGGGGGGAGCTTAACAATAATTGGAACAGCTCTTATAAACACCGAGTCTCGCATGGACGATCTTATTTATGAAGAATTTAAGGGAACTGGGAATGCCGAAATTCATTTAGATCGAAAGTACGCTGATAAAAGAATTTATCCGGCAATTGATGTGCAAAAATCAGGCACTCGTCAGGACGCGCTTTTAATTGATGAGGCGACGATGAACAAAGTAACAACACTGCGACGTATGTTGGCTCTTCTTGATGATGAAGAGCGTCTCACTGCGTTAATTGAAAAATTATCTAAAACAAAAAACAACGCCGAATTTTTGGAAAGTTTTGGAACCAACGGAAAGTAAAAAATTCGTATTGACAACTTCATAGACTGATCACTATACTGCATAGTTGCTATGGATCCGTTTCAAAATGCTATTCTTTTTCTAGAGTCAATTCGTAAATATATTAATCCTGATCTGGTTAAGTATCTCGATCGGTTAAAAACCCCTCATAATGTTTACAAAACCACTCTTAAAGTCGGTAAAAATTCCTATCTCGCTTTCAGGTCTCAGCATAATAATGCTTTGGGGCCTTACAAAGGAGGGATTAGGTTTCACTCGCAGGTGACAGAATCTGAAGTTAAAGCGCTGTCATTGTGGATGAGCTTGAAATGTTCAATCGCCGGAATTCCACTGGGGGGTGGTAAGGGTGGGGTTGTTATCGATCCTAAAAAAGTGAATGTCAAAGAACTTGAGGAGGTGTCACGAGCTTACGCGCGATTCGTAGCGCCTCATATTGGTGAACACGTTGATGTGCCAGCGCCCGACGTGAACACCAATCCCCAAATTATGGCCTGGATGCTTGACGAATATGAAAAAATAGTCGGTCATCATGCCCTGGGTACGTTTACTGGCAAACCCTTAGAAATTGGCGGGTCACAGGGACGAACTAAAGCGACAGGATTTGGGGGGGTACTTGCAATGCAATACTTACTCAACACATTAGCACAAGATAAAAAATATGAGTGGGCAGGGAAGCCTAAATCCCAGATTACAATTGCAATTCAGGGCTTTGGAAATGTTGGTTATTGGTTTGCCCAAATAGCGTCCGACTTGGGGTATAAAGTTATTGCGGTGTCCGACTCAAAAGGAGCAATTTACGTGCATGACGGCCTTGACCCTAAGGCAACGTTGGATTGTAAGCGAGAAAAAGGAAGTTTAGCCGGGTGTTATTGTGTTGGGGGGGTCTGTGACTTGAAAAAAGGAAAACCATTATCAAATGACGAGCTTTTAGAACTTGATGTTGATATTTTGGTTCCTTCAGCCTTAGAGAGTGTAATAAACAGTCAAAATGCTAAGAAGATAAAGGCAAGGGTTGTTGTTGAAATGGCCAACGGACCAGTTACACCTGAGGCGGACGCCATACTTCACAAAAATAAGATCTTAGTTCTTCCCGATATTTTTGCTAATGCCGGGGGCGTGACCGTTTCATACTTTGAATGGGTGCAAAATATATCGGGTTGGTATTGGAAAGAGGAAGAGGTTGACGAGAGGCTGGACAAACTGCTTAAAAAGGCCTTTGAGGCTTTATGGCAAGAATATCAACGCCTTAAAAATGTAACTTTTCGCCAGGCTGCTTACATTGTTGCGGTCAACAGAATATTAACTGCAGAAAAATTAAGACGGCCTACATCTTGATATCAGAAGTGTTTTCGAGTAGGGGTTGAATTTGTTTGCCCGTCATGTCAAGACGTTGAACGTCTTTGTTATCATATTTTTTGTCTTTGCTGATTCCGCTTAATGGTATTATTGGCAATGGAACCACTTGTATTGCCACTTCGTCAGCAGCATTAACCAGTTCCGGTTGATATAACTCGCCATTGCTATCACCCAGATCTATATGCCGACAATCGGGCGAACTGTTGGGGAAGTCAAATATGGGCCAACCGGTATAACCCGAGCCTTTAGCGTCAACATCTCTTAAGAAGGCATAATATTCTCTTCCATTTAGCCCCGGCTCTTTTCCGTCGACGCAAATTTTCTCATACTCGATGTCGTTGGGGCCAACGCCAAAGTCAGCTAAGGTGTCCTTCAGAGAAATCCTACTTTCCCAATATCCGGTTTCTTCAAACTTATCAAAACTGATGCGCATACATGCCCCGGACGGGGTTCGATTGCCATTATTGTCTACAGATACGCTTGTGTAGAGCTCGGCATAATCACCACTTGCTGGGGTGGAGCAGGAGGAGAGATAGTCGGGGAAGTTAGGAACTTTTTTGAAAACCCAACCAACAATGATTTTTTTGTCACACTCAAGGGTAATAGCGTTTGTA
>MGAM01000007.1:0-16296 GCA_001789725.1 Candidatus Roizmanbacteria bacterium RIFCSPLOWO2_01_FULL_39_19
TAATAAAAAATTAGCTAAAGAATGGATTGATTGGGTGGAGAGCTCTAATCCAAATGGTGGAAGAGAAAAAGAAATATATCCAGTAATCATTAAATGGTTTAAGAAAGTAAAACCTAAAACTGTTATTGATATTGGCTGTGGTCAAGGAATATGTTCTACACTTATTGACAGAGGTATTAACTATATAGGAATTGAGCCATCAACCGAATTAATAAAAAGGGCAAAAGAAAAATATAAATCACCTCCTAATAAATTCATGATTGGTGATGCGTATGATATTCCCTTACAAGATAATTGCACTGATAGTGCTATAACTATTTGGGTTTGGTCACATTTAAAAGATATTGAACTTGCTGCAAACGAAATGTATAGAGTATTGAAACCTGGTGGTTCTTACTTAGTCATTACAGCAAATCCAAATACATATAAACTCAGAAGGACATTCTACAAAAGTATTAAAGAATATGATGGATATATAGTCGGAACTTTTGAATTGGGGAATGGTAAAGTTTTATCAAATACCAATCTATACTTCCATACAACAAATTATCTTATTCAATCAATTAAAAAATCAAAACTAATGATAAACAGTATTACCACTTTCGGACTTGAAAAAGAATACCCTGAAGGACTCAATATAATGATTACTGGTCATAAAGCTAAATAAATAAACAATAATACCTCTTAACTTTGAAAACCAGCCTGGACACGTTGGGGATTAGAGACTATAGAAACTTTCGTGCCTGTTCATAATAAATCTGCGGATATTCTACAATCTCATCCCAATCTAAAGTTCGAAAATCATCCCATCTTGTGGACTTTGCTTCTAGCTTCACTCAAACATATCAAACTATTACAACAGAGGAATAGATTCGGACTTGTTAGTATACTTTCACTGTATGAATGAAAACCTTTCAATACAAACCGAACAGAATACAAAACATGTTCGAAACAAATTTTCTCCTTTCCAGATGTATCAAAAACATACAATATTGATATCAATAACCCTTGGATTATTATTTCTAGTTGTTGGAGTTGGCGCTTTTTATTTAGGTAAACAATCAGTAAATAAAAAACAAACCTTATATCCAACACCAACGAGTGTTTTATTCCCGAGTATTAATCAAATATATATCACAAATATCCCAACGCAAAATATCGAACAAGATTGCGCTCCTCCTCCAGATTGCGTAGCACCTCCAAGAGGATGTAATTATGAATATATGTATGATAAGACGGGTTGCTTAACTGGATGTGGAAACCTTAACTGTGCCCAAATAACAACCTCTTGCCCAAAAATTATTCCAGTACCATGTCCCAACGATAAACTACCCAATGGATGTGGATATTCAGCAATGCCAATTCCACCGGGATGTCCGGGTGGATGTCCGGTTATCTGTAGTTCAAATATCAATAAATGAATTGTAGAAGTGTCAGCGATTATAATCGTGAAATACTGTGGTAAAACTCATCCGGCTTATGTTGTTCCAAGGGACGCCATTAGAATAGCTTTTGTGAAGAATGTCAATTTTTCCTAGGTAAGTGCAGTTAATAGACAATCAATATAAAATATTAGCTCAGGTGAGTTTTATAAAATCAACAAGCCCAATAGTACTTTAAGTAATACAGACAGTAATTTCTCACATATTCAGCTAGCTTGAATATAGCTTATAGGTTTCTGAAACAATCTTTATTTATCATCTATCTTTCTATATTCCAGCCCCTGCAGATCCGAGAACCCATTAGCAATAAATATCCGATAGGAGCAAACGTTATTGTAAATAAATTGAGCTCTAAATTTGGCTCCTTTAAAAAAGGGGATATCATTGCTTTTAAATCATTAAAAAATCTGAAAGATTGTTTGACTACAATTACACTATACAAACTTTTCAAAATAAAAACAATAGCGTAACCTTCTCAAAATCGGTAGAAAAATGTATAATAAACTCAATATATAAGTATGGTTATTTATCTGTACACAAAATGAAAAATAATTTGAAACTAAAAACAGGTCGTGAAGAAAAAAGAGCGGAGTATATTCAAAGTTTGTTCAAGACGATAATTCCTCCTGGCTGTATTGGTGAACAATATGCTGATGATGTTGCTCTCATTTTTAAGGTTAAAAGAGTTCTTATCCAAACAAAGACTAGATATCAGAAGGTAGATATTGCTGAGACTGATTATTGGGGCAAGATTTTATTTTTAGACAATTTATTGATGAAATCCGATAGAGATGGATACATCATTAATGAGATGATTGTTCATCCAATTATGTTAACTGGACCAAAGAAAAAAAAAGTTTTAGTAGTTGGCGGCGGAGAAGGATTTACTGCAACTGAATTACTTAAGTATCCCTATATTGAGCAAATTGACATAATAGATATTGACGGTGAATTCGTTGAAATTTGCAAAAACATTTATCCTGAAAAAATGGCTTGTTTAAAAAACCCTCGTGTTAATCTTATCATACAAGACGGCCTTGAATATCTGCGACAGACAAACGAAATTTATGATGCGATATTCACGACTCCGACTGACCCGCTAACTATCTCCGACCCTCTTTTTGTAAGAGAATATTTTGGTTTATGTCACAAACATCTTGTTGAAGACGGAATTTACGAAACTGACGCTTACATGCCTTTTTATAAATATGGCAATATAGACTATGCATATATAAATAAAGCTCTTAGTGATTTTTTTCCTATCGCAAAAATTTATACTTGTACTGTTCCAACTTTCCCCGGGGGTCTTTTTTCTTTTGGATTTGCATCCAAAAAGTGGGATCCCGAAAAAGATTATCACCCTTTCGATTTTAAAGTAAAAAATAAGTACTATAATTCAGATTTACATTTTGCAGCCTTTAAGATGCCACAGTTTATGTTGGATAGAATTGAAGAAGAAAATAATAATCGCGCGCGCAAAAAATAACCTCAGAACCAGAGTAAAACTCGGTTCGGGGTAAACATCAGCGCGGCGGGCGGCCTGCCCGCAATGCTTCGCAAAGCGATAGCAGGCGGGGGACGCCGCGCAACATTACGAGCCGAGCGGAGCGAGGCGACTGTGCCCTGCCGTAGCTTTAGCGAAGGAGGGGCTAACACCTTGATTTGAAATACGTTCGAATTTTTTCGAAAACGTTCACTTATGGATGAGAAAGCACAATCGGGTATAATTGACTCTAAACAATCGTCATCCGAACTAGGCGTTGCGCTTCTTGATGGTTTTGAAAGAAGAAGAACATTAAAGTCCAGAGAACATGCCCCAAATCCCCGTCTGGGAGGACTTTATCGGGTCCTATTTTCTCTTAATCAGAATTATGATGACCTCTTAGAGGAACAGAAAGTTGGTAGAGTATTAAAGATTGACCAAGCTCAAATCCTAGCGGTTCTTCAAGATCAACAGCAGTCTTATGAGAAATGCGAGGCTGCGCTCTCTTTTTTACTAGCTCGCGCCGGTAGATTATTCATCCCCGCTATCGATGTTTTTGCCCAAGATCACGCTGAAGTCATACTTAAGGATGCGACTTATCCACACCTGCGCGCTTCTCTGGACCGTTTGAGAGAGACCAGAGATACTTTAGAACTTATCGTTGGACAAAGACAAATAGAAGCCAAAATTATCCCTGAAAACATGGAAAAAATTGAGGGTGAACTGCCAAGATCAATCGCAACTGACGTTTCACTTAATGATGTTTTTCGATACATAAGAATGGTTGATGAAAAACTAGATGAGCTTGAGGAAGATGCTAGAGCTATGGGGGTAGAGCCCTTGCCGGCTCACCCAACCATACATGAAAGAAACGCAAATATTTTATCTCTCTTTAATAGATCTGCCCGCAACTTATACGCATTCTACGGCGACTCATTTTGGGACAATTATCAGACAGCTCTATCACTTGAGAGAGTTCATGCAATATTTAATACAGCTGCCAAGAGAACCCATAGGCATCCTTCTGACACTGCTGTATTTTTATTACTTCAAGAATATGACTCTGAGACAGTTAGTTATAGACAACGGATGGACATTGATGAGGAAATTAAACCAGGTTCTGTAGTAAGCAAAATTATTGTGAGACGGGCGGTTGCCGGTATTACCAGAAAATTTTCACTTAATGTAGAGCCAGTCGAAGCGGAGGAACTTTCAGCTCTGACTCTTCGACTGCTAACCAGCCGAGGCGTGCTCAAAAGGGACCATGAGTGGCTTGGTTTAATTAGGACTGCAAGAGAGAAGCGTCGATTGATAACAGAGCATCACACAATGACAACTGATTATTTAAAAGATCTTTTTGCAAAAGATGACAAAATGAAACAAGATGATGATAACAATGCGCCAAAAACCATCACAGATATTCTTTCATCTCAGCGGGCAAGAATGATTAGACTTGTTCTTTCAATTAGTGGTGAAAATAATAATTATCTTGAGCATTTTGCGGACAAGATTAAATTCGATTTTGACAGGGTACTTATGGGGGCCATAGCCGGATTTTTACATGATTACCCCGCAATCATAGCTAATGATCATCCTCGGGGACGTGCTGCCTCATTGTTCATGCAAGGACGACTTCAGCTAAATATAACTAGACTTATGGCAATAATTCTTGGCGTTACACAAGCACAGATTAATAACGGCAGTTACAGACAAAAACTTAAAGGTGTTGATGTTTCTCAGTTTCCTGTGCAAAACACTACTTCTCTGTCCCCAGGAGAGGTTTGTCTGGCTCTTAACGAGGCTGGCGAAGGTCAAATACCGATTATTCCTGATTTGTCGGATCTTCTTTGCGGTCTCTTAGAAAACAGAGGATACCCGCTTGGACATGATGGTGCGGTCGAGCCGGAAGTGATACCACTCTTGGGGAAAGACGACAGCGTTGAAGAGGAGGCCTTGAAAAATATTGCTGTTCAAAGCATATCAGACGTTCTGTCGAGCTTTGATTCTCCTCGATACGAACAAGTGCTGCGATTGTATTATTTCGATGAACTGACGCAAGATCAAATTGCCAAGATAATGAGAGTAAAAAAAGAAAGAGTGCGTCAACTTATTGACCGCGCCATCAGGAAGCTTCGCCATCCGCAAAGGATAAAACTATTGCATGGTTTAGATCAAATCCTCTAATAATATACTATATTAATAGGTTATTAAGTAAAACAGCTGAACTATGGCTATATCTGGTATAATAATATTATTATGGGACATCACGAATTAGAAGAGGCAAGAATCGGTTGTTATCCAATAGCACTCTGGCATATTACCCATTTTGTTGCTCCAACAGCAACAACCATAGCTTGGAAAGCGGAGATGGAAAGACAAAAAATGGGACGTAATGCTGACATGAGCAACGCGCCATTTCAAGTAACTAATGATCATTCCACTAAAAAAAGAATAGAAACAACTGTCATAACCGTCAATAGCTTGGGACAAATGGTTAATGGACTTCGGCGTGAGATGGCAGAGGCAATAGAATCTCAAGACTCGGTTGATCATGCGTTTTATCTTAACAATCCCCAATATTCAGTGCTAATTCCGGCTCTTGAGCTTTACGGACTAAGGTTTTTTGATGCCAATCAAAACGCAAGAGTTGCCAGTAAGGCAACGCAACGGGAAATTAATGAGATAAGATGTCGCGAACATCCTGTTGCTACTGTAACTATTCCTGTCGTGAACTTAGAAATCATTGCAAGAAGCCACATTGACAGCCTTCAACTTGCCATGTATGTTACAAAGGCGCTCACCATGTTTGAAAACTTTCGTATAACCTTATTGAGCCAGGCCAATCGAGACAAGCTGGTTGAGCAGACAAAAAAAATCATAGGTCTTACATCAGGCGAGTATCAATTTATGGAAGGGTCAGTCTGGAGGAGATATAAGAATTTTGGCTATGTAGCTGTTGCGCATTTAGGAGCAACTTTTGCTTCAATGGCACGTCCCGGTGTTAGAAGAGAGCTGACTACATTTATAAATAGGCAGAAGTGGAAGCCTCTGCAAAAAGCAATGGCGGATGATGCTGTAAGAAATTTGGTTGATGTTTATCGCACTGCTCGCGGACAGTTATATCTGGCCCTTTTTGAAGAGCAACCTAATGCCGAGCTTCTTGACATTATTGAAAGAGCGTTCTTGCTCGATGACAACCAATCGTTGCTTGTCGAATTTTTAGGATTCAACACCGGAGAAAAACTAGCACTGGGGGTAGTTCAGGCTAACAGGCTTTTTAATTTAACCGGGCATGTTGCATATCTGCGATTAGCAACGATCCTTTATGAAATGGCTTACGATGCCGGGTTAACATCGGTTATGGAATTTGCTGAAAGCAGATTTGTTGAGTATGGAGCTGGGATATCAACACCAGCCGATTCTGACGACTTAATTAAAGCAGTGCGTGCAGTTGACAAACCCGACTTTGCGCCAAGAACCTTCACGTCATCTGAGCTACCAATTCTTGGCGAGGCATCGGTTAAGAGCTTCAATATTAGGCATCATCCAACTCGCAGAGGAATATATTTAATCAATTTTATATTAACTGAGGAGGCGAGTAACGGCACAGATGAAGCATTGGAAATTCACGTTGCGGTTGATCTTAATAGCCGGGATGTCGGCTCAAGCATTATTACATGTCCGGACGATCACAGCGATGAGAGTGATTACGCCAGAGGTGTAGTTGCTCCCGCTATTACCAGTGCGATACTTACAATATCTACTGAAGCAGTAAAAAAAATTCAGGCGATATCAACAAGAGCTAGCGTTGATGTTCAAGCGCTCCCTCGTGAAAAAGGCGAGAGAAGAGGTAAAGATCAAAAAAAATCAGTTATTCGTCGTGGCATAAGAAAGGGAAGGCAGGAGGATCCATCACTATCTGATGACAACGGAGACGATCAGATAAGACATGAAATTAATTTATCCGGAGCAATTGGCATTTTGCCTCGACTAGACAAAAGCACTCAAACAAGAGTAATAAGATCGCTAAAACGATTTAACGACAGGGGAACTCGTGTAGGCTTGCGGAAACTGCGCCTTTCTCACCAATATTCGGGGCCAACTCTCTGGCGGATCAAATCGGGCGATTATAGAATAATTCTTGAGGAGATTGAAGATAAAAACCCGGGAGTGATGAGGTTTCAAATTATAGACGTAAGGGATCGAAAGGATCGCTACGAAGATTTAATCCGATCCTAAATTATATATAAATATTGGATAAGGTTTGTCAGAGATCTTCTTCTGAAGTTTTTTTTCAAAACCTGCAATTGGAAAACCTAAAGATATGATTAAGGTATCACTTTTTAGCTCCTTATTAAACTTCTCAACAAGACTTTCTAACATTTTTGGCATTAAAAAAAGATATACAACATCAGCCTTAATTATCGAATACTTACGAATGTCTCCAACAAGATAAGTGATATTGTCCATTTTCTGCAGCCTTGTAATAGTCCTGGCAAAAAAAATAAGAAGAGGGTTAATATCAATTCCTATTCCTCTGGTTGACGGATCTTTACACAGCTGTCTAATTACTTCTCCCGTCCCGCAGCCAAGCTCATAAATAACTGAATTTTTTGGGATTTTAACAGACACAAGAATTGTTTTGATATTTTTGCCTGGCGATCTTACCCACGGCGCTCCTTTCATGTTGGAATATATAAAAGATCCTTGAACAACACAAAAAATGATTAATAAAATAAGTTGGGCTAAAAGAAGCAAAAAATAAATCATTTTTTAATCATACAGTATAATGGTTCTTTGCAAGACGGGAGGTGATGATATGGAAAGCAAAAGTCAAACTAATACAATAATGATTATTGGTATTGTGATAGTTGCAGTTGTCGTAGTTCTTGGCGCTCTGGCATTCAGGAATAACTCGCCAACTCCAACAATCAGCAATCCAACATCAACAACACAAAATCAAATCGCAGAGAGTACTCTGGCAGTTTCACCTGAACCAACACAAGCTGATGTGACGTTGACAGAAGAAATTCAAACGGTAAATCTTGAGGCGGGATCATTCTATTATAAACCAAATGTAATCACTGTCAAAAAAGGACAAAAAGTGAGAATCGTTATGAAGGCAGCTGACCAGATGCATAATTTTAATATTGATGAATTGGGAGTTAAACTTCCAATTGTTAAATCAGGAAACACTGGGACAGTCGAATTTACCGCAGATAAACTGGGGACATTTGAATACTATTGTTCGGTTGTCCAACATCGAGCTAATGGCCAAGTAGGAAAATTAATTGTCCAATAATTGCCGTTTTATGAATAAAAAGAGTTTATATGCATGTCTTGTGCTATTGTTATTCCCTGTATTTTTATTTTGGTATCAGGGTTCAATACTAAATCAGGCTCTAACATTTCAAAATATTTTGCTTGCTTTCGGTCGGCTTTTTGGGTTAATGGCGACAATTGGCGTGCTGTTGCAATTTTTAATGATGGGCAGAACTTTATGGATTGAAAAAGTATTCGGGCTTGATAAATTGACAAATATTCATAGGCTCAATGGTTATTTAACCTTAAGTTTTTTGATTCTTCATCCGGTTTTTATAACATTAGCCTATAAAATTTCCTCTAAAACCTCGTTTTTAAACCAGTTCTTGTTATTTTTGACTGATTATGATGATGTTTTTAAAGCCTTTTTAGGACTAATACTTTTTGTAACGATAATTTTCTCATCCGTCTATGTCGTCAAAAGAAAACTGAAATACGAGTGGTGGTATTGGATACATCTTTTCACATATTTAGCGGTCCTTCTTGCCTGGAGCCACCAGCTTGAAGCGGGGAGAGACTTTGCCCGTAACAGAGTCTTTGCTCTCTACTGGTACTTTTTATACATTTTTGTTTTTGGAAACGTAATTTTATTTCGCTTTGCTTTGCCTATTTTTCGCTTCTTTTATCATGATTTTAGAGTAGACAAAGTAATTAGAGAAAATCGTGATGTTGTGTCAATCTACATTATCGGTAGGAACTTAAGTAAATTTTCAGCTGTCGCTGGACAATTTATTATTGTTCGATTCTTTGACAAAAAAAGATTTTGGCAGGCGCATCCTTTTTCATTGTCCTCGTGTCCTAATAGTGAACATATTAGAATAACCGTAAAGGACAGTGGGGATTTTACGCATAAAATAGATGGTATCAAAAAAGGGACAAAAGTTTTAATTGACGGGCCTTATGGAACTTTTACCCAAAAAGTGAAACAAAAAAATAAAATATTGTTTATTGCCGGTGGCATCGGAATTACACCAATTAATGCCCTAATTGAGGAGATGGCAAAGGACGATAAAAATGAAATGATCTTGTTGTACTCAAGTAAAACAGAAAAAGACATGGTTTTTTTAAGAAATCTTGAAGACGTCTCTGGCAGGTCTAATTTGAAAATAGTATGTTTTGTAACCGAAGACCCCAAATTTAACGGCGAAAAGGGGAGAGTCAATAGGGAAAAGATAAAGAAGTATGTTCCCAATGTAAGATTCAGAGACATTTACATCTGCGGACCTTGGCCCATGATTAAGGTAACACAGGAAATATTATCAGGGTTAAATGTGTCAAATGATCATGTCCATTTTGAAAAATTTGCACTTTAGGATCCTATAGTATAAAATATAACTTCAAATGGAAAGATCACGACCGCCTGTAGAAGGTAAGTTAAGAAGGAAATCAAGACTATCAACTGCCGGATTTATAGCAACTGCGATGTTTGGATTTTGCGTGGCTCGTTCTGATGCTACACCTCGCGCTACAAACCAGGTTGGTCAACCGGAAACTCATCTGATGCACCCTGCGGTTATTGAGTATCCGGAAGCACTTGATCTTCAGGGAAGTTCTTCAGGTGATATGGAGGTGTATAAGGCAAGACTGGTTGAAAGGCTTGGAAGTGGCTCTTTCATGGTAGCAGTTGGATCAAATTTGCCAGATCCCAAAGCTAAAGCAGAGGAAAAAGAAGAGGTTATGGAAAGAACCCAAAGTGTTGAAAATAGTATTTCAGAAAGTATTAACGAAGGTGGCGGGAATCCCTTCGAGCCTGTTTATAGTTTTGCGTTTATACCGGCATTTATATATGAGGTTTCAACACAAGAACAAATTGACCGACTTTTAGCATCAAAAGCTGACTATATGCAGTTTGTTGATATGCCAGCCGAGCCTTTGGGCCTTAACTCATTTCAGCAAGGAGTGATTGGATTACCGCAGGCTTATGCAATGGGAGCAAGAGGGGTGGGTTGGAATATCGGGAGTATTGACACGGGCATTGATTATAAACAGCCAGCGTTCACTAGAGACGGTAAAGAAGGAGGACGAATTACCGAGTCGGTTTGCGCTATCGGCCCTGCCAGATGTCCCAACGGCAGATACTTAGATGATCAAACTCCGCATGCTGCGTCATTTGTTTGGCTTGGTTTTGATAATGGTCGTCATGGCACGGCAACAGCAAGTGTTGCCACTAATATGAGTGAGGCTAATATAATACCGGTTATGATATATTCGGTGTCAGATGTTGCCGTTGGGTTAGATTACTTTCTTCATCAGCGCTATCCAACTGCAGCAGTTTCAATCAGTTTAAAGTGGGGCAGTGCCTCCTATAATGGGTCGTGCGCCAATCAGTCTCCATTATTTAGGACGTTATTCCAGCGTCTGGTGAACTTTGGTATTGCGATTGTGCCGGCAGCTGGCAATGATGGAGAAACCGAAAGATTATACGAGCCGGCATGTATTAACATTGGGGACCCAACAGGTGACGGGATTATTAACGCCGGGGCAACTGGATTCATTAATACAACAGACAGAGGGATTATTGAACGAGTTGCTGGCTACTCAACGCGCGGACCAAGGGGTTTTGTTAACCTTTTATTCCCCGCCGATGGCATTTTTGCTGCTGTTGCCCACGGGAGCGGATATGAAAGAAAAGCCGGAACGTCTCTTGCTGCCCCGGGTATTGGTGCTCAAGTTGCCAACGAAAGGTCGTCAAACAATCAGCTGACGCCTGCTGAAATAGAAAGAATACTCAATGAAGGTGGTGACCACATCCCTGATGTTTATGTTATTGGGTCAGATCGCCGGGTAGTTTACGCAACCGCGCGAAGAGTCAATATTGCAAGAAGTGTTGCCAGACAAATTCAAGGAACACAATACAATAGCAACAACACAATTTGCCTGCCGTTTGTTTCCAATCAGGGAGGAAGCCCTGCTGCGTCAAAAGTCCAAAAAAGACAAGGCGTAACCCCGACAAACAAGAAAACAAGAAGGAGAGTGGCAAAACAACAGAAAAAACTTGAAAGGCAAGTGGGGTTCATAAAAAGAAAAGTTAGGAAAGGCGAAGTTATGATATTTGCTGCTGCATAAAAATCCTAAGTTAGTATATAATCTCCCTAAATGTTAGTTATATTTTGCGGGCAGGACACGGTCTCATCAAGACAAAAATTTATTAACTACAAGCAGTCTAAAATTGACGAAGATTTTGAGGTTTTGTCTATTCAAAACTCTAATATCACAGTTGAACTTTCTCAGCTAACAGATTCTTTGGGGCTTTTTTTTGATAAGAAAATCATTGCTCTTGAGGAGTGTTTGAAGGATAAAAAATGTCGTGATTACTTGAAGAATTATCAGGAGGTTGATATTGAAATTACTATTTTTGAATCAGAACTTAGTGAGAAAGAGCTAAGATATGTTTTTCCTAAAGCTAAATTTATTAATTCAAAATTACCTTCGTCGGTTTTCACTTTGCTTGATAGCCTAACCCCAAAAAATCTAAATCATGCCATTTCACAACTTGGTGAAGTTGTTAGCCAAGACAACCAGCTTCTAATTTTTTATATGATCAAAAGTAGAATAAGAGAGTTAATTCTGGTTAAAAAAAACTTGCTTGATAATATAAAACTTCAAGCCTGGCAAATGGGAAAATTAAAACGTCAGGCATCCATGTGGGAAGAATCACGGCTAATTTCTTGTTATGATAAACTATTTAAGATAGAGAAAAATACCAAAACATCGTCTGGCGTTTTCTCGATTAAACAATCTCTTGAAATGCTGTTTTGTTTTTACTTATGATAAGAAATATTATCCCCACGTCATCAATTTTCAAAAGTTATGATATTCGCGGAATCTATCCTGATGAGATAAATGAGGATAACATCTACTTAATTACTCAATCAATCCTTAAGTTTTTCCAGGACCAAGCTAAAAATACGAATGTTAAGGTTGGAGTGAGTCATGATATGCGTCTCTCCGCCCCAAAACTTTACCCGGGAGCTTTGCAAGCTTTAAAAGATGGCGGTGCTTGCGTGTGGAATTTTGATTTGCTAAGTACTCCTACGTTTTATTTTGCTGTGTCACACAATAATTTACCGTTTGGTTTTATTCTCTCTGCCTCGCATAATTCGCCAAGATACACCGGGTTTAAAATTGTGACAAATATTAATAATAAAATAATAAAAGTTGGTAAAAATTCGGGCCTTGATACTATAAAAAAATATTCAATTTCCGGTCTTAAAAATAAACATACCGGCGGGGTGATTATCGAGAGAGAATCAATACTAAAAGATGAAGTGGATAGCGCACTTTCAAAAGTTGATATTAGCAAAATCAAACCAATAAAGATTGTTGTGGACGCTGCAAATGCAATGGGGTCGCTATACATTGAAGAGTTATTTTCAAGACTTCCATGTAAGCTTGTCAAAATGAATTTTAATTTAGACGGATCTTTTCCAGCTCATGATCCCAATCCACTAGTTGACAAAAATTTAATAGATGTTAGAAAAAAAGTTGTTGAGGTTGGCGCAGATCTTGGCATAGCTCCGGATGGAGATGGAGACAGAATTATTTTTATAGACGAAAATGGAGAGAAGATCCCCGCAAGTTTTCTTGGATCTCTTATCATAAAAAAATTACTTCAAAGGTACAAAGGAGCGACAATTATGTTTTCTGTAACAGAAATTTTAACACCAAGATCTATTACGGAGGAAATGGGTGGAAAATTCATAATTACACCAGTCGGACATACGCATATTACAAATTTGATGCATCAAAGCAATGCCCTTTTTGCCGGTGAAATTTCCGGTCATTATTTTTTTAAAGACACCGGTGGGACAGAATCTGGAGTGTTCACAATCGTAAACGTGCTTGAAATTTTATCGTCCTTGGCAAAACCAATTTCCCAATTAATACATGACGTAAGACGAAGCTTTGCGTCAGGAGAGTATAATTTTTCTACTGACAAAGCTGATATTATTATGGAGAGATTAAAATCTGACTATAAGAGTGGTTCACTGATGACTATTGATGGAATTGCAGTGGACTATCCAACATGGCGTTTTAGTGTAAGATCATCTAATACAGAACCGTTAATAAGGCTTAACGTTGAAGCCAGAACTCAAGAAGGAATGAAAGTAAAATTAAATGAACTTATTAACAAAATAAAGGCGCTTGGAGCCAAAAAACACAACGATTAGTATGAATCTAAACGACTCAGCAACATATCAGGAATTAGACACCCACGACATGCGAGGGTCAATTGCTCTTCTTCCTCAACAGATAAAACAAACATGGGATGAAATGAACAAATTGGATATTCCTAATAATTTCGAGTCAATTTCATCGGTTGTATTCTCTGGCATGGGGGGCTCGGCGTTGGGAGCACATGTTGCCAAACATTTATACGCGCCGTTAATGACGATTCCATTTGAGGTAGTTAATGATTATTTTATTCCGCAATATGTCAATGATAAATCTCTAGTTGTTATTCAGTCTTACTCGGGAACAACTGAGGAAACATTGTCGTCAATTAATAAAGCTTATAGCAAAAAAGCAAAAATATTTGTAATTGCAACGGGAGAGAAGCTACTTGATGAGGCGATAAAACTAAAGGTGCCATATTTTCAGATCAACCCATTATATAATCCATCTAATCAGCCTCGAATGGGAATCGGCTATTCAATTTTTTCACTTCTGGCTCTTTTAAATAAAATGAAAATCATTCAAATCCTACAAGAAGAGATAGACAAAATAATTGAGTCCCTTGTTCAAAATAATCAAAAATACGGAATTATCGTGCCCCAAACGCATAATTTTACAAAACAGTTAGCAGAAGAGATCAAGGGAAAAATCCCAATTTTCATTACCGGCGGACATTTAATCGGTTCAATCCACGCCACTCGTAATCAGTTTAACGAAAATGCCAAAACAATGTCATTTTATTTCCCCATCCCCGAAGCCGACCATCATATTCTTGAGGCATTTCAATTTCCGACGAATTTAAATGAAACAGTTGAGTGTGTTTTTTATTTAAGTAGTCATTTTAATGAAATCATAATAAAAAGAATTGACAAAACAGCAGCAATGATTAAAGATTTGGGTATTCCTGTCAGAACGATCAAGTTTAACGGGCAAACAAAGCTTGAAGAGGTTATGGATGCAATTCATATGGGTAGTTACTTGAGCTTTTATAGCGCTCTTTTAAATGGCATTGACCCGACCCCAATTCCAAATGTTGAAAGTTTTAAGGAAGAGTCACAAGATCTAAACTATTGAACTGTCAAATTAGGGCAGGTAACAATAATTAAAGCGTCGGATGCCAGTTCGTCTTTATTGGTAATATTAACTGTTCCAGAGGTTTGGTATAGTCTTGCTCCGAGTCAGTCTCCCGGCAAAATCAATGTCTGCTCCGTTGCATGTTAAAATTCCCACTTCTGAGTTGCGAACGGTAGCTCCGTTACCGTCTGCACCTGTTGTGAATATTGTTAGTGCGGGTATGCTGGATGTATCAATCATAACTCCTCCGTCGCAATTTTCAATTTTAATATCTCCTCCATGCTGACCTATTAATATCTGACAATTACCAACGTCAGAAATTGTAATCGGCCCCGTTGTTCCAAAAAAATTAATACCTATTGACTCGGACCCGCCGGGCTCATAAGGAATCGCTATTGACACAGAGCTAAATTGGCCGTCAGGCGCAACATTAGCAACCCTGCGTCTTACAGAATGTGATTTTGTTGCTGCCACATGATCGGGATGACTCCTGAACTCAGACAGAAAAGTCAGCAATTCACTTATGGAACAATTAATAAGATGAGCTGTAATTTCAACATTTTTAGTATCGGCGTTTGAATGGACATGGACTTTCCCAAAATCACTGCCTAAAAAGTTCACCGTTGACACATTGGGCAAATCCTGCACCATCTCAACTCTAAATCTTTGATTTTCTGCCGGGTATACCCGACAAACAAAGGGACTTTCAGGATCTGTTGATTTAAGTTCGACTGGTTTGCCGGGCTCACGGCCCGGGTCGTAATCAAGTCCTAAATATCCAAAAATCATGTTTTCAACCAACCTTCTTAATTGTTCAGGTTTAGCTGCGCTGCCATGGGCAAATTGTAAGAGCGCATCTTTTGGCGTTGGTCTTGGATTTTTCTTGGCAACAACATCGATAAAGTCGTTCCGTTCTCGTCTCGTTCTTCTTATTAACCCATCGTCCCACGCTTGGTACAAACCATTTGCCTCTTGTTGGACCATTTTATCATGAGCCTCAAGATGCTTCTTGATAACATCACCATGAAGTTGTGATCCAAACACGCTGCTACCGATGTCATAGTCAAGTTGAAGAAGTGTTCCTAATAGTTTAGTCATACGTGACAGATCTTGCCGGTAAAAATCAGCTGGAAGCCCAACATTATGCTCCCTTCCGCGATAGTCTGTGTAACCAAGCGGAACGTTAGTTATATTTAGCCTGTCATTATCAATCATGTCAGCGCATGAGAGCAGTAATTGTATTACCGGCAGTTGGGTTTCAACAACAGAGTCATGAGCAAGAAACCTAAACACACTTTCTGACGGAACTGTTGTCCTAAGGTGGGCGATCGGGCCCGAGTCTCCGTGGGTTAGACGATCCAAAACCGGGGGTGATTTTGCGGTTAGGCTTGGGCGATTTCTCTCAAGAAGTTGCTCTGTTCTAGCCCGGACCAATCTCATCTCTGCCTCAAGTCTGTCAAATTCCGCCTGTTCTCTCTCTTGTCGTGCCATAGCCGTATAGTATATTACAGTTGATGGTTTTTATCAATTAGAAAAGGATCTATTGGAAAAATTAAGATTATGTGCTAAACTTATAGTTCTATGCCAAGAATAATTATTGACGAAATTCCGCATGCAATTTCCAGAATGAGCACAGAGGATTTTAATTGTTGTTTCATTGTAACTTTAGGAATTATAGGAGTTGCTAGTGCCGGAATTCTTGGGTTACACTCATGTACAAGGCCCCCGCAAGTGCCGTCTGTGGCAGTTGAAAGGCCGTCATCTCTTTATTTTGATGAAGGGAGGACTGATAGAATGTTC
>MGAM01000007.1:16339-39287 GCA_001789725.1 Candidatus Roizmanbacteria bacterium RIFCSPLOWO2_01_FULL_39_19
CCGTGCATGGCAGAAATCTGACAATAAATGAATTTGATGCCGAGGCGATGAGGGGAATGTATGTCACGCCAGATCAATGGGGTAGCATGCTCTACCTGCGGGATTGGGACGGGTATTATATAAGATCTTTGGGGGTTGTATTTATAGCTCCAAAAACATCCGCGGGCGATTTAGCTTCTATTGGAGACTTCCCAGCAGATGGTGTTATTGACTCTCGTTTGGTTGTTACGCCAACATTAAGGGTAGGTCAACCAGCAACCAACCAACCTGAGTGGGCAGGAGTTTTGACCGTTGCCACAAGAGGCACAAATGGCATTCAAACAGTTAGATATGCAACTCAGGCACTGGGGGCAGCATTTCCGCCCTTTAACCACGACACTGATGAATTTGCAATACCAGGATTACTGAAGGTAGACCCAACGGGAGGTTTTGAAAGAGAATCGCCCGTAACGCTTCATCTGTCAGGGACAACGCCGGATTTTGTCGGGGCTTCATTTGCAATCGTTGCAACAAATTAGACCAACCAAGTACACCCCGGGGGTGTACTTGTATCTGCACCTCGGAAACTGCGTCCCTTCTTGATTTTTATAAGTAGTATTGCCATACTGAGTGTATGGCATCAAAATATATAAAATGGTTTTCAGAGATTGATAAAGGCGACACCGCAACAGTTGGCGGCAAGGGCGCCAACCTTGGAGAATTGACAGGAGCAGGTTTCCCAGTGCCTCCGGGCTTTGTTGTTTCTTCAAATGCCTATTTTGATGTTATAGAACACAACAACCTAAAGTCCAAAATAGCTTCATTTTTTGCTTTTACCAATCTTGAAAATACTAAGGAACTTGTTGAAATATCGAGAAATATCCAATCATTAATATTGTCCTCATCTGTGCCAAAGCCAATAATTCATGCGATAGTTGATGCCTACAGCAGACTTGGGAGTGATGATCCTTTAGTCGCGGTTCGCTCTTCAGCAACGGCGGAAGATTTGCCAAGCGCTTCATTTGCCGGCCAACAGGAAACGTATTTAAATATTAAAGGAGACCATATTCTACTTGACAGAATCAGAGCTTGTTGGGCGTCGCTTTTTACTGAGCGGGCAATCTATTATCGGCATCAAAATAATTTTGATCACATGGAAGTTGGGCTTGCTGCCGTGGTAGAGAAGATGATCCAGTCTGACGTCTCCGGAATTGCTTTCTCAATTGACCCGGTCACAAATAATAAATCAGTTATTACGATTGAAGCAATTTATGGGCTTGGAGAATATATTGTTCAAGGTAAAGTGACCCCGGATCATTATGAGGTCATCAAAAAAGACTGTTCAATACTTGAAAAAGAAATTAAAAAACAAACTATTGCTTACGAAAGACGCGGGAGAAAGAATGTTGAGATTAAAATCCCACTAAAATTTCAAGAAAAACAAAAACTGTCCGATAGTCAAATTGTTGAACTTGGACTATTAATCAAAAATATTGAAAAACACTATTTTTTTCCTCAAGATATTGAATGGGCCCTTGAGAAAGGAAAGTTATTTATCGTTCAATCTCGTCCGATTACAACACTAAATAACGATAAAGTAGACTCTGAGAAACATCTGGGGACGGTCATTGTAAAAGGGGACCCTGCGTCTCCGGGATTAGGAGTAGGGAGACCTGTAATTATCAATGACCCTCATAAGATTGATAAAATGCAAAGAGGCGATATTTTGATTGCATCAATGACCGATCCTGATTATGTGCCGGTAATGAAAAAGGCCTCAGGAATAGTAACCGAGCGGGGAGGGAGGACATCTCATGCTGCAATAGTATCTAGAGAATTGGGTTTACCCGCTGTTGTTGGAGCTGTTGACGCAATCAAATTACTGTCGCCTGAACCAGTTGTGTCCGTTAATGGATCAACGGGCGAAGTGTTTAGAGGTAGCGTGCGGGTTGCAAATACTTCATCTTCGAATGCGATCTCTTCTATGAAAAAACTAAAAACAATAACTAAAATTTACGTTAACCTAGCGGAGGTTGAAAGAGCCAGAGAAGTTGCTTCTCTCCACGTTGATGGCGTAGGACTTCTTCGAGCCGAGTTTATGATAGCTGATATTGGAGTTCATCCAAAAGAATTTATTAAATCAAACACCCAAAACATTTTCATAGATAAACTTGCCTCTAAGTTAAAAAAATTCACCCAAGCTTTTAGTCCCCGCCCTGTTGTTTATCGGGCAACTGATTTCAAAACCAATGAATATAGGAATTTAAAAGGAGGAGCTAATTACGAACCAAAAGAGGAAAATCCAATGCTGGGTTATCGGGGAGCTGCCCGCTACATTGCTGACAGGCATGTTTTTAAGATGGAGATGGAGGCGATAAGACAGGTTCGAGAAGACGGTTATAAAAATCTCCATCTCATGATTCCATTTATCAGATCGCCTCTTGAATTAGTTGAGATTAAAAAGATGTTATTAGGAGTTGGTCTTAGACTGTCACAAGAGTTTAAATTATGGATTATGGTAGAGATCCCATCAGTCGCATTGAATTTAGATGATTATGTACGACTTGGAATTGATGGGGTATCAATCGGAACAAATGATTTGACGATGTTGACTCTTGGAGTAGATCGCGACAACGAATCGGTTGCCCATCTTTATAAAGAAACTAACCCGGCAGTAGTTTACCTGCTTGAGAAAATTGTTAAAACTGCAAAAAAGGCGGGAATTACTGTATCAGTTTGCGGTCAAGCTGCATCAGATTATGCCGACATTCGGGAAAAACTAATCAAATGGGGAGTAACAAGTTTGTCTATAAACGTTGACGCAGTAGATAGAGTTAGACAAGAAATTTATGAATTTGAGAAAAAAATATGGCAAAAGTAAAAAAAATTACAGCCCGTGAAATATTTGACTCAAGAGGTGTTCCGACAGTTGGAGCGTCTCTTGAGACAGATTCGGGAATTATTGTTGAAACTGAAGTCGCGTCAGGCCAATCAATTGGTACATATGAGCCACGTGACATTCGCGATAATGATTCTAAACGATTTGCTGGCATGGGGGTTCAAACTGCGGTTTCATACATTAATAATTTAATTTCGCCAAAATTAGTGGGGGTTGATGTTGCGAGACTACATGATGTTGATTATTGGTTGATTGGAGCTGACGGGACCGATAATAAATCAAAGCTTGGCAACAATACTATAACAGCAATTTCTCAGTTATTTTTGAAAGCAGTCTCAACTGCTAATAATTTACCTATCTATAAGTATGTAAACGTCTATTTTAATGACATTTATAAGGAAAAAGTTATAATTGAAAAAGTTCCATCGCCGATAATAAACCTTATAAATGGGGGACGTCATGGGTCGCCCAGTCTTGACTTCCAGGAATTTCACATAATCCCCCAAACAGCAAACTCATACCAGAAAACGGTTGAAGTTGCGGTTTCAATTTATAATGCAGTACGCAAGGTCCTAGATTATCGAAATGTTGGAACTTTTTTGTCGGAACAGGGTGGCTTTTCACCGAAACTTCGCACGAATGTTGATGCTTTGGAAGTCATTAGAGAAGCGACGATTAAAGAAAAAGTAAAACTTGGGGTTGATATGTTTTTAGGAATCGATTGCGCTTCATCATTTTATTTTAAGGAAAATAAATACGTTATTAAAGACAGAGAAGATCCGATGGACGAGACTTCTTATGTTCAATTTATAGCGGAGTTAATTAAAAATTATTCACTTTTAATTGTTGAGGATCCTTTATTTGAAGACGCAAGTCAGGGATGGAAGAGGTTAACTTCTTTAGTTGGTCAATCATGTCATATTGTTGGCGACGATCTTGTTGCTGGAGACAAGAGGCGCTTTGACAAAGCCATTGGGGAAAACCTTTGCAATAGCGTCGTAATTAAGTTTGGGCAATTTTCAACGGTGTCGGAAATTTTGGAGGTTATTGCCAGACTTAAGAAAACTCAAATGAAGATTATTGTTTCGCAGAGGTTTGGTGAAACGATCGATAGTTTAATTGCCGACGTAGCAGTCGGAATTCAGGCTGACTTTGTGAAATTTGGGTCAATAAATAGAGGAGAAAGAGTTGTGAAATATAACAGGTTGCTTAAGATTCAGGATGATATTGAAACAAAAGATAATCTAACATGAAGCCTGTGATTTTAGTTGTTCTAGATGGGTATGGTTTAGCTCCTCCCGGGCCAGGAAATGCAATTGATATTGCCAATCCAAAGTGTCTAAAAAATCTAGCAAAGGAATTTCCTTCAACAACGCTTGCTGCCTCTGGCGCTGCCGTTGGATTGCCTTACAATGAGGTTGGCAATACTGAGGTTGGTCATCTTAATATTGGGGCGGGCAGAGTAGTTGCCCAAAGTCTTCCTCGAATTAACACAAGCATTGCTGATGGTTCGTTTTATGAAAACGGGGCATTATTGGGGGCAGTATCACACGTTAAAAAAAACAGAAGCAAGCTACATATTATTGGTCTTATTGGAGAGCATCGTGTCCACTCTAGTCTTGACCACTTGTATGCTCTTCTTTATTTCTGTAAGGAATTTTCTGTGGACAATGTTTTTTTACATATTATTACAGACGGCAGGGATTCTCCCCCCAAATCGGCGTCTCTGTTTATCAAGCCACTTGAAGAATTAATGAAAAGACTCGAATTGGGAAAAATTGCAGGTATTATGGGTCGGTATTATGCTATGGATCGTGACCTGCACTGGGAGAGAATAGAAAAAGCATATTCATGTTTAACTTACGGAGTCGGAAACAAAGCTAGAAGTTGGAGGGAAGCGATCGAGTCATCCTATAACAGGGGATTGTCAGATGAGTTTATTGTGCCGACTAACATAATAGATAACAAACCAATTTTGGTCGAAGATCATGATGCTGTAGTTTTCTTTAACTATAGAATTGATCGTCCAAGAGAGTTGACAAAAGCATTTGTTTTAGATGATTTTGAGAACAAAGCTAACATTGTCTCTTTTGACCCTTATGAAACCAAATACTACAAGTCTCATTTAAGAAAAATTACCAGTGTGCCTAAACCTTTTAAGCGTGAAAAGAAATTAAAGGATCTTTATTTTGCAACAATGACAGAATATGAAAAAGGTTTGGAAGTGCATGTTGCTTTTCCGCCTCATATAATAAAAGAAACATTGGGCGAGGTAATAAGTTGCAACAATCTCAAACAACTTCGAGTGTCTGAGAGTGAAAAAGAAAGGTTCGTGACAATATATTTTAGCGGTCTTCACGAAAATGCGTTTAAGGGGGAGGATCGAATGAATATTCCCTCCCTTAGAGTCTCTACTTATGATCTTGCCCCCTCAATGTCTGCCCCAGGAATAACCGAGGCGGTTGTGGCATCTCTTAGCCAAAAAAAGCATCAGTTCATTTTGGTCAATTTTGCCAATGCTGATATGGTGGGCCACACTGGGAATCTGAAAGCAACAGTTGAAGCTGTAAAAACACTTGATAAGTGTGTTAATGAAATTGTTGAAGTTGCGCTTCTGCATGATTGGACTATTCTTATAACAGGTGACCACGGAAACGCCGAGGAGATGATTAACTCCAAAACTCATGAGGTTGACACGGAACATTCAAGCAATCCTGTGCCGTTTATTGCTGTCGATAATAATTATAAAAATAAAAAAATGAAACTTAAACCTGGAATTTTGGCAGACATTGCCCCGACTGTTCTGGCAAATCTAGGCATTAACAAACCCGACGTTATGACAGGAGAAAGCCTCCTTCCAAGTACACCCCGGGGGTGATCTCAAGTTGGCACCTCGGGATATTAAAATAGGAAATGCTAATTAGCGCCCAATCGAGTTAGTTTTTTTGCTGCAAATTCAGATGCTGTCCCAATAGCTTTTTGTATATCAGGCTCTTTCATAAACGAGGCGATAAAGCCGGCAGTATATGCGTCTCCTGCTCCTGTAGTATCGATGATATTTTCAACAGGATTTGCTTTTTGATACAAAACTTCTCCGCTATTATAGGCGTAACTTCCATTTTGTCCGTCAGTTAATATAAGTAATTTTTTGTTAAATCCAAGTTTGCCGGAAATATTTTTTTTAAAATCTATTTTTTCATAATCCTCACCCACTAAATTTGCAAACTCGTTGCAATTAAGAAACAAACAATCACAATGATCCAGAATTGGTTTTAGTTCAGATAACCTGAACTTAAGATCATTTGTGCTCAGGTTCATAAAAATTGGTTTATCAAATTTAGAAATATGGTTTACCAAATCAATTTTTTCTCCCAGTGTTGGCGGGGGAATGTGGGCAATGAAATATGCTTTTGCTTCAGACAGTTGCGTCATCATGTGACTGGCAATATTGAATGGTGCCGTCGGGGTAGTATAATGAAATATTGTTCGCTCACCATTTTCCAGAAGCAATATTGAAGAAATGCTTATATAATCTCCCAAAAACATCAAGAGCTCTGTTGAAACGTTTTTCTTAACAAGATGCTGAATAATAATCTGTTTAAAAGCATTTTCGCCAATCAGTCCACAAATTGCCGTGTCAAGTTCAAAGCTTGATGCGTCAATTGCAACATTTGCTGCATTTCCTCCCAGTCCTTGATAAAAAAGATTAGAAGGGTATTTTCCACCCATTGCCAAAGACAACCTATTATCTTCAACTTTAAGCGATTCTGTTTTAAAATAAAGATCAACAGTAATATCCCCAATACAGATCAAATCATACATCCAATACTTTTACTTTAAAAGGGAATGTTTTACAAGTGAAAAATTATTCTGATCCATATTAACGAATTCTTACATCGCGAGATTTAATCTCAGGCTCAGGAATGTTGGGCACATTAACAGGTACAATAACAGGCACAGGAGGAAGTTTTTGTTGAATTTCATAATACTTATCCATGCCAACATCTTTTATTTCAAGATACTGTCGATATTCCATGATGTTATATGTTCTTAAATCAAGCTTTTTTTTATATTTATATCGCAACTCATCTATTTTCCATAATAAATTGTCAAGAATTAGCCGTGACATCTCTTGCTCGCCATTTCTATATTTATCCTCGGCAATTTTTAGAAGTTCATGGTAGGAATACGAATCAGGGGACAAAGTTGCTAGATACTGATAGTCGACGCCCCGCTGTGTTCTTGCCCTGAATGTGTGATAAATTAAATAGTCAAAATTGAGTAAATTAACTAAACCCAAAACAATACCTGAATAAATAATTAAATTACCAAGTAATAATTTTTTATCAATGTTCTTAATGTATGAATATATAAACATTAGGTAAAGCCCCCAAGTCCAGCCGACAACCGTATATCCAAGCAGTCTTTTGTGAGTAAAGCCAAAATTAAAGCTATAATCATAGACACTTTTTAACGCAATAGCCGACAAGAAAACACCCTCAATAACTAGTAAATAAGTTAAATATTTTGAATATTGACTTTTGTTTCTATCCGCATAAACAAGTCCAAAAATGATTAGAGTAACCACACTTAATTGTCCAAACACTTCCCTGGCATATTGTGAGTGAGTTATCCCAAGAGTTTTTAGAGTTTCTGCTGTTGCAAAGTATAGCTGGGCCTGGGATATGAAGAATATAAATAAAACTAAACTTAAAATTATTTTGGGGATAAACAACGGCAAGTTCACTGATAAGATTTGACCTTCATGGGAAGCGTTTTCTTTAATATATGAAAGGAGCCGGGGAACAAGAAATGAAAATAAAATAAAAAGCACTCCTCTTGCAAAATAAAGCGGGAAATTATATCCAAACAAATTTTTCAAGAATTCATTCAGACTAAAAATCCCAAAAATACTATTTACCCATTTGGCAAACAGAGGATTGGCTGATGACAGGAGCGGTAAAACAAAAATTAAAATTGCTGATGTTAAAAGAATTGAGATAATAATTTCCTGACTTTTCAAGAAGTTAGTTTTTTTGTTACTAGTAATCTCCTCCCAGTCGATACTCAAGCCATTTCTGGTCTGAAAAATTCTTCCCAACAACCTGAATGGTAAGGTGGCAACCTGTAAAATATCAAGAGTCTTCCTCTCATTATCACTAAGAATAAAAAGAGATCCAAAATAGAAAACAGCTAGAATATCAAGAAAAAGTATCAGCCCGTTTGACCAAATAGACAGGGCAAATGAGAAAAATAGTGTAAAACAAAGATAGATTTTATCAGCTAAAACAATTTTGTTTTTGAATTTCAAAGCCAGCAGTGCCAGTGACACAAATAAGACGGTCAATCCCAAAGATGGGAATCCATATGAGGTGATTAGGAAAGAAAATAACGCACTTACAAAAATTAGAAGTAAGCCGAACATGGTAAGCCTCAGTGTACTACATCTATGCTTAATTTACAACTTGAGCACAACTGTCAGCTCGCCTTTATAAGATCTCGACAGCAGATTTTTTGGTTTATCTATTATTATCTCCTCAAATCGCTTGTTCATTTCCTTGCAAATGCAGACGTTTGAGTCAGGAATAATATTATTGATACTTTCTAGTGTTTTATTAATTCTCTTGGGTGACTCAAAGAAACAAATCTCAAGGTGTTTAAGCTTTTTAGAAATTTCACGATATTGACCAATTTGTTTTTCAACTTGTGTTATTTTCTTTGGCAAAAAACCTATAAAAAGGAAATTTTGAAAACGGCAGCCTGATAAAACCCCCGCGTTGACAACTGAAGAGGATCCGGGAACCGAAGTATAGGAGGTATTTCTTTTTTGGCATGTCTCAACCAGAAGTCTTCCCGGATCAGACACAAGCGGTGTTCCTGCTTCAGTAATAAGAGACACTACCATTTCTGATTCAAGATATTTAATAATATTGGGTAACTCCTGAAATTCTCTATCTTTGTAAAATTGAACAATCTTTTGGTCTTTTTTTGGAGCTAGTTGAAAAAGTCCACACGTTTTTTTATAGAAGGGAATGAATGTTCGGGTATCCTCGCATAAAATAATATCTGAAGAAACTAAAGTTTTAACAGCTTGCAATGAAACTTCTTCAATTGATCCGATAGGACTGGAGATGACATAGAGCATGTCCTATTGTAGCAAACCTGGGGTTGTTCTGCTACAATTTCGAATATGTTTAAGATCACAAGTGATTTTACCCCAATTGACGAGCAAAAAAAGGCAGCTCAAAAACTATTAAGCGGAATAAATAGTAATAAAAAGGATCAAGTGTTACTTGGTGTGACCGGGTCTGGCAAAACATTTACAATGGCCCAAGTTATTGAGAAGTCCAAGCTGCCAACGCTAATAATATCTCACAACAAAACTCTAGCTGGTCAGCTTTATGGAGAAATGAAGGGTTTTTTTGAAGATAACTCTGTTAATTATTTCGTTTCCTATTATGACTTTTATCAGCCGGAGGCATATATCCCTGCTTCAGACACCTACATTGAAAAAGAAGCTCAAATTAATGAATACATTGACAAAATGCGCCTTGCGGCGACAGCAAATTTACTCTCTCGAGATGACGTAATTGTTGTTGCCTCTGTCTCATGTATCTACAATATTGGCTCGCCCGTTGAATATGGAAAATACATAGCTGAGATTAAGGTGGGGGAGAACATTGATGCTCAATCATTTATGAGGAGGCTTGTTGAGCTGCAATATACGAGATCGGAGTTTGATTTTAAGAGAGGAACATTTAGACTGCGCGGGACAACAGTTGATATTTACCCATCCTATAGTGATGAAGGAATTCGTGTTGAAACCAACAACAACACCATTAAATCAATTTATGTTATTAATATAATAACAGGTAAAAAAATCTCCAGCCTCAATCAAACAATTATCTATCCTGCCAAGCATTACATGATTGATAAAGGGTTGTTTGAAAGCATCTACGACAAGATTAAACATGACTTAAAAAAGGAATCTGATGAACTTAAGAATAAGGGTCACGCGATAGAAGCTGAGAGACTTATTAAGAAAGTGACCTATGACTTGGAGATGATCCGCGAGATTGGATATGTTAACGGGATTGAAAACTACTCAAGATATTTTGACGGCCGAACATCGGGTGACCCGCCGTATACATTAATTGAATATTTTAATCATCGCTTTGGGGCAGACTGGCTTTGTATCATTGATGAATCCCATATGACCGTTCCTCAGATTAGGGGCATGTTTAATGGGGACTTTGCCCGCAAGCAAACTCTTGTTGACTACGGATTTAGACTAAAGGCAGCTTTTGACAACCGGCCGATGCGTTTTGACGAATTTTACCGTAGTGCTCACAAAATAGTTTATGTTTCAGCCACTCCGTCAGATTGGGAGATTAATAAAAGCGAGGGGAACATTGTCGAGCAGTTGGTTCGACCAACAGGTGTAGTAGAACCGATTGTTGAGACAAGAACTGCAGAAAATGAAATACCGAATCTAATTGATGAAATCAAAAAAAGAGTGGATAAGGGTGGGCGAGTATTAGTTACAACACTAACAAAAAGAATAGCTGAGGACCTGACGACTTATTTAAAAAAACAAAATATTAGCTGTTCTTACCTCCATTCTGACATTAAAACTTTAAAAAGAACGGATATTTTGAACAAACTGAGAAAAAAAGATTTTGATGTCTTAATTGGGGTAAATCTCCTTCGTGAAGGACTTGACTTGCCTGAAGTTACTTTAGTTGCAATACTTGACGCTGATAAGACCGGATTTTTACGTTCTAAAACCTCACTTGTTCAGACGATGGGACGCGCTGCCAGAAATATTGGGGGCAAAGTCATAATGTATGCAGATAATTTAACCGAGGCGATGAAGCAGGCGGTTGAAGAGGTTGGAAGACGTAGGCAGTACCAAATAGAATATAACAAGAACCACGGGATAACTCCCAAGACAATTGAGAAGAAGATTACTCAAGCTTTGGAATACCAAGAAGAAGAGGAGAAAGCTGCCCACAATCCATCAAATGAAGTTTTAAAAGAAACTCTTGAAGCAACTGATTTGGATAGCCTAACATCATTTGATAAGAAAAAATACGCAAGGGTCCTCGAGAGACAAATGAGAGAATACGTTGAGGACCTTAACTTCGAGGCAGCTATTCTAATCCGGGACAAACTTCGAAAAATTAGGGAGTAATATCCCGAGGTGCAGGCATAATACACCCCGGGGGTGATCTAGGTTGGCACCTCGGGATATTACAGTGTGGTAAAATACATGCCACCATGATAGAGGGCACACCAATTCCACAGCCGGAAGAGTTAGTCCAAACTCTCACATCAAATAATTTACGCCTGTTTGAAGAAACCTGGACAAGGCGCTATGATGGCAGGTACAACAGCGAGCTGTCTCATTTACTGAGAGATCAAACTTTGCCCCTGCTTGCAGGAAGACCGCAGTATAATCGTTTTCCAATTGCCGTCTGTCTCTCGTTTATCGACTCAAGAACACTTGGTCCAGCTCTAAGGCGAAGGATTGGATTGTCACCACGTCCAAACTTTGATGAATTTGCATATTCCCAATTACCCATGCCCCAGTTGTTCAAGCCATCAATTACGCCATTTCATCGAAGGTTTGTTAGCCAATGCAGTGTTGCCGAAAGTTTTTTAACAGACGTATTCAATCGAGGATATCATAAATCAACGGGAGAATACACAGTTAACTTTCGCCTATTAGGCTGCATTGTGGGTAAGAGGTCTGGGTTCAAGTCTGGTGTTTGTTATAAAACAACTGAATTTCCCAATGGCGTTGTATTTTTTGAGGGAGTTTGGTATTTAATCAGAGGCAATGACCTGATTCATCGGATTGACGTCGTTTCGCAACTTGCCGACAGGCAGGGAACCCACGTATTTAAAGTTTTTTCCGACGAGCATGGCACGGTACTTTACAGTCAAGATATGGTAATAATGGAAGACTGCGGAGGTGTGTGGCAACCCACACGAAATTACGGAGATCGTTGGGCAATGACCGGCATAGACGGCGCAAGACTTCTTCGCGAAAAAGCCAGACGATGCGGAGTGAGACTTCCATATTAAAGCAACCCTAACACTCGTAATAATCTTGCGTTTCCTATATAATTTTACCTACTCATGAATGACTCAATCACTGTTAAAGGCGCCAGAGAACATAACTTAAAAAATGTAAATCTAAAGATCCCTAAGAACAAGCTAATTTTGTTTACTGGAATCTCAGGGTCAGGCAAGTCTTCTATGGCCTTTGATACGATTTACGCTGAGGGCCAAAGACGTTATGTGGAGTCACTGTCCTCATATGCTAGGCAGTTTTTAGGTATGATGCACAAACCCGACGTTGATTTTATTGAAGGACTTTCACCTGCCATTTCAATTGACCAGAAATCAAGAAGCTCAAATCCGCGTTCAACTGTTGGGACAATTACTGAAATTTATGATTATTTCAGGCTCTTATTTGCCAAAGTTGGCCATCCATTTTGCCCAAAGTGCGGGACTGAGATCTCAAGACTTTCAACCGATGAGATGACAGACACAATTGTTAACGAAATTATTCTGGAATCAAAAAAATCTATTAAACCTGAAAATTTTGAAATTCTCTCACCTATTGTTAGAGATAGAAAAGGAGAATTTATAGGACTTTTTGACAATCTTGTCTCAAAAGGATACACAACAGCCTACGTTGATCGCCAAAGAAGGGGCCTTGATGAAAATATCAGTCTTATCAAGACTAACACCCACACGGTTGAAGTTGTTGTTGACACAGTAGCTATTGACTCAAAACAAGCAAAGGAGACTGCGTTTATAAAAACTTTAAGATCAAGAATTTTTGCCTCAGTTGAGCAATCCTTGCTCCTCTCAGGAGGATTGGTTTACTTAAAAAAACAGGTCGAAAAAAACTCAAAATTATTTTCACAAAATTTTACTTGTCCGAAATGCTCTTATGCTATAAGTGAGATTGAACCTCGCTTATTCTCGTTTAATTCTCCTCATGGAGCGTGCCCACAGTGTAAGGGCCTTGGTGTTATTAATATGATTGACCCAGACTTAGTTCTAAATAGGAGTTTTTCAATAAAAGAGGGGGCAATTTTGGCGTTTACAAAAATATTTTTTAATGACACATGGTTCTCAAGAGTATTCCAAACATTCCTGAAAGAAGAAGGCATACCTGATAATGTCTCAATATCAGAACTGGGTGACAGAGAGTTGACGACGTTACTGCATGGAACCAATAAAGAATATAGGGTTGAGGGACAAAACCGATTTGGGAAAACGACTCGTATTTATGAAAAATTTAGAGGGATTATTGGCGAGCTTGAGAGACGTTATAACGAGTCGACATCGGACTTCGTTAGGGAAGAAATTGCAAAATATATGAGAGATGAGCTATGTGACAAATGTGGGGGAAGAAGATTAAATAATGACGCCTTATCTGTTAAGATTAACGGTTTAAATATCTTTGAATATGGAGAGCTTCCCATTGATCAGTGTTTGAACAAAATTAATGAGCTTAAAAATAATCTCTCAAAATACGAGGAAGAAATAGCAAATATAATACTTAAAGAGATTAACAGCAGACTTCTATTTTTACAGAGCGTTGGCCTTGTGTATTTGACACTCAATAGGGGAGCAAATACTCTATCCGGTGGGGAATCGCAAAGAATTAGGCTGGCATCCCAGATTGGAAGCGGACTGTCTGGTGTAATTTATGTGCTTGATGAACCATCAATTGGACTGCACCCTAAAGATGTATCTGCGCTTGTTGACTCCTTAAAAAATTTAAGAGATTTAGGAAATACCATCGTAGTAGTAGAACATGATGTCGACACTATTAAACAGGCCGATTATATTGTTGATTTCGGGCCAAAAGCAGGAGTGCAGGGCGGTGAAATTGTTTTCCAAGGTACACTCCAAGAGCTTAAAAAAAGTGATACCATAACCTCAAAATACCTATTTCATAAAAAAGTGGCAATTAAGCCTACCGAAGAGTTTCTATTTAACCAGGGATTTGTAACAATCACCGGCTGCAGCCAATTTAATTTAAAAAGAATCTCTGTGCAGTTGCCAATTGGCAAACTGTCTGTGATTACAGGAGTGTCAGGATCAGGCAAATCAACACTTTTAATTGACACGCTCTATAAAGCCATGCGATATTATGTTGATGGATATCACAGAGACAAGATTGGTGAGTTTGAAACCCTAACAGGATATGAACATTTTGAGAAAGTGTATTTAGTTGACCAATCTCCAATTGGCAAAACACCGCGATCAAACCCTGTTACCTATATCGGTGTTTTTGACGAAATTAGAGAACTTTTTGCCAGCACATTTGATGCGAAATTAAGGGGCTACAGTAAGAGTCGATTTTCATTTAACGTAAGAGGCGGAAGGTGTGAAAAATGTCAAGGCGGGGGGTCAATTAAGATTGAAATGCAGTTTTTGCCTGATGTTTATATCACCTGCGATGTATGCGGAGGCACAAGATATAATCACGAAACTTTGGAGGTTAAATTTAGTGACAAATCAATCTACAATGTTTTAAAATTTAGTGTTGGTGAGGCATTGCAGTTTTTTTCATCTTTTTCAAATATTGTAAAAAAGTTAGAAGTTTTGAAAGAAGTTGGATTGTCGTATCTTGAACTTGGCCAGCCGGCGCCAACTTTGTCAGGCGGTGAAGCTCAAAGAATAAAGTTAGCCTCAGAACTGTCAAGAAATTCTCATGGCAGAACCTTGTATATTCTTGATGAGCCAACAACCGGCCTTCATATGTACGATGTTGAAAAACTTCTTCATTCGTTATACAAATTAGTAGGGTTGGGTAATACTGTTGTGGTGATTGAGCACAACACGCTTGTTATTGAGAATAGCCAGTATATTGTTGACCTTGGACCTGAGGGGGGAGATGGAGGAGGGAAAGTAATTTATCAAGGGCCAAGAGAGGGAATAAAAAAAATCAACAATTCTTACACCGCCCGCTATTTATCATGATGATAAAAAAATATTTAAGTATTATTTCCTTTTTTTTACTATTCATCATTTTTGTTCCCGAATCCCTCGCTCAAGAGAAGTTTTATAAAGCCGAGTATGACGTCGTTCACAAACTCCAGTCAGACTATAGCATCAACACTAAATTAGTAATAAATCTTATTAATTTGCGGGCTGATGTTTATGTAACAAAATTTTCAATTCTAATTCCAACATCCTCCAATGTTTCTGACCTTAAGGTATTTTCTCCGTCAGGTGAAGTATCCTCAAATGACCAAGTCGATCAAAAAGGAACAACAATTACTTTTAACTTTAAAGAACCAGTTCGGGGTAAAAATCAATCAAATTTGCTAGAAATTAGTTTTAATCAGGCGGGACTGGTTCAAAAAGACGGCAAAACGCTTGAGGCACTGCTCCCAACGTTCGCAAATGATCATCAGACCTCCAGGGTCACATTTGACACCGTAACATTTGTAGATAATCAGCTCTCAATTGCCAAACCGCGCCCTTCAAAAAATGAGAAAACCGTGTTTACCTGGGACAACGTTAGCATTCCTATGGTTTATGTTGTGTTTGGGCAGTATCAGCTTTATAAAACAAGGCTGAACTACCTTCTTTATAACAATCGGTTGACGCCGGTTAAGCAAGACATTGCTTTTCCACCGGAAACATTGAGGCAATCGGTGTTTGTTAAGAAGATAACGCCTAAACCTAATGAAATTATAGTGGATGAGGACGGTAATTACTTGGGTCGTTATATTCTTTCTCCTCAGGAAAAAAAGATAATCACATTTGAAGGAACTGTTAAAATTTTTGCGAAAGATCAGGAGGATATGATCCATTATATACGCCTTCTCTTTAAGTCCCAAAAAAATTATCTTCTGACACAAGAAAAATACTGGACAATTAATAATCCCCAGCTCTTAAAATCTCTTGAAAAAGTAAACACGACCGAAGATGTTTTTAATTTTGTTGTTGACAAACTTGATTATTCATTCTCCCGATTTGGCAACAGTTCTGAGCGTCTTGGGGCCGAAGCTGCTTTTGTAACCCCCGGTAAGGCAGTTTGCATGGAATACACTGATTTGTTTATTGGCGCATCGCGTGAAAAAGGAATTTATGCAAGGGAGATACAGGGATATGGCTACTCAAAAGATCCAAGACTACGACCTCAATCGCTACAGGGAGACGTACTTCATGCATGGCCGGAGTTTTATGATTTGGCAACAGAGCGCTGGGTTCAGGTTGACCCAACATGGGCCGACACATCAGGAATTGACTATCTTCATGGAACTGACCTCAACCATATTGCATTTGCTATTCACGGCAAAAATTCTGTTTACCCACTTCCTGCCGGAATGTATAAAAACGGTAACACAAAAGATGTCTATGTTAAAACAACAATCGATGAACCAATGAATAATGAATCCGTTAAAGTCAGGCTTGATTTTGGCCAACAAATAATTTCGGGCAAACAAAATAACGGAACGATACAAGTTATAAACACAGGGAATACATTTATTAAAAATATTCCACTATCCTTGTCAAGTGAAACACTTGAAGTTTCCCCTGCCTTAAAGACGATTTTTCTTATCGCCCCTAGTCAAACTATTAAAATTCCGATAAGTTTTATCACAAAGAATAAAATTGTCTCACAACCTGAGATATCAATAACAATAGGAAGTTTATACACAAACACAGTGCGATTTAAACTTATCTCGGAAAAAGTCCAAGGTTTCCTAAGTCTTGCAAAATTTGCTTTTTTGGCTTTCATTTTGATTGCGGTATTGTCTCTCATTCTAAGAAGGGTATAATTGTCATCACATGATAAGTAAAGACGCGGTTAGTTCTCTTCCTTCAGTTTCGGGCGTCTATCAGTTTACTCAACATGACAGGCCAGTTTACATTGGTAAGTCGGTCAATATTAAAGCTCGAGTGTCGTCGCACATTCAAGCAGCAAAACTGTCAAAAAAAGAATTACTTATCGTAAGCAACTCAAATGCTCTTGTGTTTCAAGAGACAATCTCCGACTTTGACGCAATTGTTTTGGAAGCAAAACTTATCAAGGAATTTCGTCCTATATATAATATTGCGCTTAAGGATGACAAACATTTTTTATACATAAAAATTACAGTAAAAGACAATTTCCCTAAAGTTTTTTCTGTTCGAGCTGAAAATGACAGAAAATCACTTTATTTCGGACCATTTGCCTCAACTGAGACGACTGAAAAATTACTTTACCACCTAAGGACAATTATTCCATTCTGTACCCAAAAAAAGATAGGCAAACATGCTTGTTTTTATTCAAAAATTGGACTTTGCGACCCTTGTCCTTCGTATATTAACAACCAAACCGGAGATGTTAAAAAAAAACTACAAATAGAATATCAGTCTCATATTAAAACTCTAATTGTGATGCTTAAAGGAGAAGGAATTAAGATTATTGCCGAACTTGAATCAGAACTTGCGAAACAGATTACGAAGGGAGATTATGAGAAGGCTATTGAGACAAGAGATAAAATACTTTCAATAAACAGAATTTTATATTCAAGAAGTTTTACGACTTTTGATATGGTTGACTACACCAAGCAATCAAATATTGATTCTCAGCTTCGCGATTTTCTTTATTCATGTTTTAAAAAACAAATTAATGATAATTATCGTATTGAATGTTATGATATGAGTACATTATTTGGCGATTCCCCAACGGGGTCATTGGTTGTTTTAGAAAATGGAGCGCTTTCATCAAGTCAATACAAGAGATTCAAAATAAAAAATGGGGCAAAATCCGATTTTGAAGCTATTTGTGAAGTTTTAATGAGGCGATTTAAGCGAGATGATTGGAAACTTCCCGACTTGATTATTATTGACGGTGGCAAACCACAGGTCAGAGTTGTATCTCAGGTTTTAGGAGACTTTGAACTTGATATTCCGGTTATCGGACTAGCCAAAAATCCCGACAGGATAGTGTTTAATACATCAACCAGCGGAAAACTCCTAAAAAGATCGAGCGAACTTTTTAAATGTTTTCAGCAACTTAGAGACGAGTCCCATCGGTTTGCAAAGAAATACCACTTACTCCTAAGAAGCAAGAAGTTTAGAATATGATACAATAAACACAAATGAAACCTACTCTTGACGTTTTAATAATCATATTTTCAACAATCATCATTCTTCTGATTCTTATTCAAGGAAGAGGTGCGGGCTTAGGGAGCGCCTGGGGAGGATCTGGTCAACAATATCAAAGCAGACGAGGAGTAGAAAAATGGGTAGTGAGGGCAACGTCACTATTTATCCTCATCTTTTTTATTGTCACACTTTTGGGCCTTGTGTTATGACACAATTAATAAGGAGAGTTCGTACTATCTGGTGGTACTCAGCATCATTTTTGCAAAAAAACGCTAAATTCATATTGACCAGTTTTGTTGCTGGATTTATTATGATTTTCTTTTTTTTGAGCATCTACCCTTCTATAAATTCATATTTGTTTAGAAAAAAAGAAAAAATTGGGCTTATTGCAAGAGTTAAACTAGGAAGCTTGCCAAAAATCATAATCTCACAAATTTCAACTCCCCTTGTGACAATCACGCCTCAAGGAGAGATCGTTCCGGTCCTAGCTAATTCCTGGGAAATTATGCCTGACAAAAAAACTTTTCGTTTCCACATAAAAAACGGTTTGAAGTGGAGTGACGGAAAAGAATTTAAAGCCAGAGACATAAAACTACAGTTTTCAGAGGGAGTCAAAATAAACGTTGTTGATGACCTGACGATTGAGTTTATTCTTGATCAATCACTTGAAGTGTTCCCGGTTTATCTGACTCAGCCGGTCATTAGAAATAATACCCAAGGTGTTGGCGGTCCTTATAAAATGCAGGGATACACAAAAAAAAGGGGTTTTATCACATCAATCAATTTGTTTCCAAATAGAGACAAATTTCCGTATAAAGTCTATCGTTTCTACACAACCGCTAATGAACTGTCTCTTGCATATAAATCCGGTGAGATTAATGAATTTGAGACGCTTGATAGGTCAGTTGTTGATTCATTTGCAGCGTGGCGTAATACCAAAATTAAACGGGTTGTTGATTATAGCCAGATCATGACTTTATTCTTTAATATGAAGTCGGAGCTTTTCAAGGAACGGGATGCTAGAAAAGCTGTAACCTATAGCATCAAATCTTTTGATGAGTATGGAGTTCCAGCAGTTGGGTCGATTCCGCCAATCTCCTGGGCTCACATGAATGATGTTAAACAATATGGCTACAACTTGAATAAGGCAACTGAGGGAGCAGACAAGATATTGTCCTCAACTGAGGAGGCAAAAATAAAGTTGTATACATTCCTAGATTATGCAGGAATCGCTGAGAAGATTAAAACGGATTTAAAAAAGGTCAGATTTGATGTTAGTTTAAAATTGGTTTCGTTTATTCCTGACGAATTTGATATGTTTTTAACTATTTGGGATGTGCCTCAAGATCCTGATCAATATATCTTCTGGCATTCCAAACAGACAGTAACCAATATTACGCATTATAACAATGCTAAAATTGACAAACTTCTTGAGGACGGCCGTGAGGTCGTTAACGTACAACAGCGAAAAAAAATTTACAGAGATTTTCAGAAGGTTATTGTTGATGATCTGCCGGCATACTTTATGTACTACCCTTACGTTTATACAATAAAACGCAAGTAAAGTACACTAAAGTTCACCTCGGGGGGCCTACCTGCTGGCAGGCAGGTGATCTAGGTTAGCACCTTGGGGGATAACCCAATATTGTTTAAGTCATGATAAAATGGAAACTATCAAGCCAGGGTGTTGTAATCGGTAGCCAAGCCAGACTTAAAATCTGGTGTTCGCAAGAACGTATGGGTTCGAGTCCCATCCCTGGCACAAAAATTCTTAAAAAAGACTTCCTGATAGGCTATAATAGAGAGTATCTTGGGCGAGTGGTGAAATTGGTAGACACGCAGTCTTGAGGAGGCTGTGCCGTAAGGCTTGGAGGTTCAAGTCCTCTCTCGCCCACATCTATATGGACGCTTAGCTCAGTTGGTTAGAGCACTGCGTTTACATCGCAGGTGTCGGGGGTTCGAATCCCTCAGCGTCCACATGAAAAAGCTATTTCCGATGATATTTATAGTCATAATTTTTCTCTTTTCAGTTATTGCAATGAGAAACAGTAACCGCCCGCAGGAGCTATTTCCTGGTTATAAGAAGACGGACGCTAAAATTGCCCAAACTACATTTTACCTTTATGTTGCAGATTCGGCAAATAAACAAAGCAAAGGACTATCAAATATTTCAAGAATTAACCCAAATGAGGGGATGATTTTTATTTTTCCGACAAGAGGAAACTACCAGTTTTGGATGAAAGATATGAAATTTTCACTTGATTTTTTATTTGTTGATGGAACCAGAATTGTTGACATAAAAAGAAATATAACTTCCCAGTCATATCCTGAAACAATTTACGGAAGTAGGGCTTATGACAAAGTGATCGAAGTTCAGGCAGGAGATACGGATAATATTAAAGTGGGAAACATAGTAAAAATGCGCGCTTGGGAGGATTCGAACCTCCGACCTTCCCGCCTAAGGCGGGATGCTCTGTAAAATCGTACTTTTGCGTCGATGGGAGGATTCGAACCTCCGACCTACTCCTTAGAAGGGAGTTGCTCTATCCAGCTGAGCTACATCGACAATTAACAGCTTGAATGGTTGAGCCGGATCGGGGATTCGAACCCCGGACCTGCCGCTTACAAAGCGGATGCTCTACCGCTGAGCTAATCCGGCAATAATAGGGTAATTATATCAAACCAGTCTTTGCTGAGAGGTTTCTTTGAGAGGAATTTTAAGATGAGAGTAGGCAGAAGTTTGAGCAACTCTGCCTTTGGGGGTTTTAGAGATGAAACCAAGTTGCAGCAGATATGGTTCGATGTATTCCTCAATTGTTTGCTTGTCTTCGCCCAATCCTGTTGCCAAAGTCGATAGCCCCGCCGGCCCGCCGTTAAACTTTTTTATCAAAAGTTCTAAATATTTTGTGTCAAGATGGGTTAGGCCAACATGATCAATCTGAAGAATTTCAAACATTTCATTCATAATATCCTTTGTGATTCTTTTATGCTTTCGTACCTCAAACATATCAAGGACTCGTTTTAAAGCTCTATTGGCAACGCGAGGAGTGCGCCTTGACCTTTTTACGATTTCATCGGTGGCATCAGTGTCAATTGGTAGTTTTAAAAGGGACGCAGATCTTCTAACAATCTTATCCATGTCAAAATCATTATAATAATCTAAATGAAGCAGCAGGCCAAAACGATCCCTTAACGGAGCAGACAACAATGCAACGCGAGTTGTTGCCCCAATTATTGTGAATCGAGGAATGGGCAGACGGACAGTTCGGGCAGCAGGACCTTTGCCAATGACAATATCAAGAAAAAATTCTTCCATCACCGGGTATAATGCTTCCTCGATTGTTCGAGGAAGACGGTGAATTTCATCAATAAACAGAACGTCGTTGTCCTTCATATTAGTCAAAATTGAGGCTAAATCGCTTGTTTTTTCAATGGCAGGTCCGGATGTTACCTTAAGCTCCCCTTGTAATTCCCGGGCAACAATGTTGGCAAGTGTTGTTTTGCCAATTCCCGGCGGGCCGTAAAGCAGAATATGTTCAGAGACGACCCCTCGCTTGTTGACAGCGTCGATAAAAAGCCTTAATGATTCAATAACTCTGGTTTGACCAACATATTCTAAGAGAGTTTTTGGACGAAGTGTTGCTTCAACGGGTTCAGATTTGGTTGTCATGTCCGTTCTGTCATCAACATAATAATTTGTTTAATTTTCTCTTCAAGAGAAAGTGTTTTATCAACTTCTTTTAAATGTTTCTTAATATCTCCCTCTTTAAATCCTAACGACCGGAGAGCTTCAATGACTGTCACATCCTCAGCGTTGGTAATAAGGGAGTCAACACTTACTTGTTTTGCCAATTTACCAGATAAATCCAGAATAATTCTTGAGGCAGTTTTTTTACCAACTCCGGGAATACTCTCAAAAAAATAAACGTCATTTGATTCAATTGCGGACATTAACTGACTAAAATCAGCATAAGACACCATTGAAAAAGCGGACTTAGGGCCGACCCCATCAACGCTAATTAACTGTTGAAATAAGCTATATTGGCCGTAATTTTCAAACCCGAATAACACCTGATCATCATCCTTAATTTGAAAATGAGTATATGGTTCTATGTTTTGCCCGACTTTGTCCAAAAAATATGGAGTTAAATATACTAAATAACTTATACCAGATGTTGTTTTGACATACCCCCGGTTTCCTTTTACTTCAGTCAATATTCCTTTTATTTTTCCAATCATCTATTTAATATGGTCAAATTTATGTAAACAACAATAAGCATACCCAGCTGCAATTGCGTCAACCACATCGTCGGGTTTTGGCGCTACTTTAATATCCAACAACATCATAATCATCTTCTCAACACCTTTTTTATCAGTCTTGCCGTACCCGGTTACTATCTGTTTAATTTGCAAAGGTGTCAAAAATTCTACACTGATTAAGTCCCTACCGCAACTGGCAAGAAGTGCTCCTTGAGATTGAGCAACAGAGATAAAAGTTTTTTTGTTAACAAAAAAGAATAATGACTCCATAATCACTAAATTGGGCTTGTGTTTTTGTAAAAGATTATCAAAACCTTTTTTTAAATTCGATAATCTCTTTTCGATTGAGTCGGTTTTGGGCGTCGACAACAAGCCAGAATCAACAAGCTTTGGATTGCCTGGAATATTTTGAAAGAGCGCAAATCCGCATCGTTCAATTCCCGAATCAATTGCAAGAATAATCACAACCTAATCAGTATACCAAACCTTAAGCATCATAAGTATCGTGTATACTGATAAATTATGGATGACTCTAAAACCCAATCTCCCTATCTTGACAGTCTATTAAAATCACTAATTGAGGCTAGAATTAATCGTGTTAGAAGGTCTGGCGAGCCAATTGAGGTATCTGACACAGTTTCATTTTTAGCTTTTTTGTATGAGAAACTAAGA
>MGAM01000008.1 GCA_001789725.1 Candidatus Roizmanbacteria bacterium RIFCSPLOWO2_01_FULL_39_19
AACCCCCGTAGGCTTGCGCCGATAGATTTACAGTCTATTCCGATTGGCCACTCCGGCACCCCTGGTTGATTTATCTCTTTCAATTACTGTTTTTAATCGTGATTTTAACATTCTCCTTCCTTGGCTTGATTTATAAAAGAGCTCTTGGTTTATAGCGTCCCCTTTATATTTAAACCCCTCATAGTAAACTAACTCGAATGGTCTTCTGGGTCTAGTACTTTTTGACTCACCATTATTATGCTGTTCTAGTCTTTTCTCTACATTATAGGTAAAACCAATATAAAATTTTTTATCCTTCAGACTAAGCAAAACATACACGAAATACATAAAAACATTATATTCCATCCGCTCTGCCCGCTCAGACTAAAAACTCTGAGCGTGAGATCGGACCCGCTCGCTATGCCGAGCGGGCTCCGGCACCCCTGGTAAAATCCGGTCTTATTATATCATCTCAGGCCTCTATCGACTTGTAATTCTTGTCAAAACTAAGTAACATAATTATGTATGGTATACGCCTTCGTTAAAGACCACACTATTAAACTCCTTTCTTTGTCTAGGACTATGCTTGGGCAATACCGTACGTCTTTTTTCGCTAAAAATCACTCCGTTGGCTTACTTAAAAATGGAGCTATAGAAAACATTGATCTTGTTGCATCGGCCATAAAAGAAGCTCTCACCCAGGCACAGCCAGCGCCAATGGCTGAAAAAGACATTTTTCTCATTTTGCCTCAGGAAGCATTTACATTTGCACGCTATTCAATTCCTGGCGACATATCAGACGCTGCCGTCTTATCTTTTGTTAAAGATAAGCTCCGCTCAGAACAGGCGGTTGACGTTGACACTCTTCTTCATGACTTTATTGTTACTAAAACAGACGAGGGGTGTGTAGTCTTGTTTTATGGAATGGATAAGACACTCTATGCCAATTTTGATGATGCATTTAGACTCCTTGGACTAACTGTTAAAAATGTTATTCCTGAAACACTTGCCTACTTCAAATTGTTTAACAAAACATTAAATGGGCAAAAACAGGAGAAGGTTATGTTTGTTGATTATGATGAGGATTCATTTGGATTTGTATATGATGCCACCGGGTTACTGCAGGATGATAGAATCACTTTAAAAGATGATATTGTTGAGTCTTTAAAAAAAGAAATCGAGGACCTTCAGAAAAAACATACTCTTACCCTTAATAGAATTATTTTATCCGGCCCAAAATCAAAAGATACCCGCCAGGATTTCTTCACTAAAGATGTTGGTGTCTGGACAAATCCACTTGAGAAAATTATTCAAAACTTTTACGGAGATTATGTTAAGTTGCTTTTGCCCACACAGGGAGCACAATTTTCTCTTTTGCAGTTCGCTGTCAATCTAGGAGGATATATTTTTGAGAGTGAGAAAGATAAATTTCAACCGCTTACTCCTAATAGAAAAGTTAATATAACTTCAAATGGCAGTGAAAGACGAAAGACATCGCTTCCATTTACAAAACGAGACACGGCAATATTTTTACTATCATTTATTTTGTCGTTTGGAATCATAATTGGCCTTGCCAACTTCAAAAATATTCCAGGAATATCTCAATCTTTCAAACCAATACCAACTATTGAACCAACAAAGACTCAGAAACCAACAACCGTTCCAACATCGTCTATTGAGCGTTCAGAAATCAAAGTAAAAATTTTGAATGGAACAGGAATTAAAGGGAAAGCCAATGAACTGGCAACAATTTTAAAAGAAAAGGAATACTCTGAGGTTTTAACAGGTAATGCTGAGAGTTTTGATATTAAGAACACGGAAATCCAAGTTAAAGAAAGTAAAAAAGACGCCGTTATCCTAATTAAAAAAGATTTGGGGGGAATTGTTGAAATCAAAAAGACGAGCTCTCTTGATGAGGATGAAGCAGCAGATGCTATTGTAATCTTAGGACTTGACTTAGTCTCACCCACGCCAACTAAATCCGAGTAGTTTTAGCCTCATACCTCAGGTATACTGTACCCAACTATGGAAACTTATGAAGAATTAATAAATCGGGTAGATTATTTGGTAAAAAGCGTTGATCTTGAGATAAAAAGACGAGAGTTGTCCGAGCTTGAGGCACAGACTTATGGGCCAAATTTTTGGGCCGATCATGAAAAGGCTTCGAGTGTTATGAAGCAAATTTCCGATTTGAAAAAACTTATTGATGACTTTGACATGTTAAATATTCTTATTGAAGAGAAACAATATGATGAAGCTAAAAAATTAATTAACCAGTACGAGATTCAAATTTATTTATCAGGAAGTTATGACAAGGGAGACGCTTTACTTTCGATTCACGCGGGGCAAGGCGGTACTGAGGCAATGGATTGGACAGAGATTTTATATCGCATGTATTCTCGCTATGTTGAAAGGAAAAATTATAAAGCAACAGTTTTAGACCGAATTGACGGTGAGGAAGCCGGTATTAAAAGCATAACAATCAAAGTTGAAGGACTCAATGCTTTTGGTTATCTGAAGGCTGAAGCTGGAGTACATAGACTGGTGCGTTTGTCTCCATTTAACGCGAATAACCTTCGTCAAACGTCGTTTGCTCTGGTTGAAGTTTTGCCGGTAATTGACGACAACGACGTTATTGTTAATGAAGACGATCTTGAGTGGAATTTTTTCAGATCAGGCGGTCATGGAGGGCAAAATGTTAATAAAGTTTCAACCGCAGTCAGATTAATTCATAAACCGTCAGGCATTGTTGTTACTTGTCAGCAAGAGAGAACTCAAGAACAAAATCGGGGAATTGCGCTAGAGCTACTGAAGGCAAAACTTTGGCAACAACAATCAAAGGCCAGGGATAAAGAAATAAACAGTCATAAAGGCCCAAAGCAAGCTTCTTGGGGACTCCAAATTCGATCTTATGTTCTTCACCCTTATCGGCTTGTTAAGGATCTAAGAACAGGGCACGAGGAAAGCAATACTGATAAAGTACTCGATGGTGACCTTGACCCATTTATTGAAGCATTCCTAAAATCTGCTCGTTAATAATTCCTTAATTTCATTTGTTTTTTTGTGGGCTATTTGCTAGTATGAAAACATCATGGACAGCACAACCAATTCATCAGAAGAGTCGTTAATGCATTCTCTTTCAACTAAAGAACCGCTTGCCCACAATGAGGGATTTAGCACAAAAGCAACGATTGCTATTCTGATTTTTGCAGTCGTCGTTGGAGGAGCATCGGGATTTATATATAAACAAGTCATTGCCGTCAAAACTTCAGCTTTGAACAGGCAAGTTCAAGTGAGTAACCAAAAAGCTAAGGAAGTTGTGGGAATCGCCGGCAAAAAGAACTTTAAAGATCAGGCTGAGGGAATATTGAAGCGTGGTGGGATTGACGGGGAAGGGAGCCATCATTTAGAACGCCCGGGAGGAACTTCACAAAATGTTTATCTAACTTCTTCAACCGCTGATCTGTCAGGATTTGAAAATAAAAGGGTAAGAGTTCATGGTGAAACGTTTGCAGCTGAGAAAGCCGGATGGCTCATGGATGTTGGTTTGGTTGAGGTATTGGAATAATGATACAATTTGACAATGTCTCCAAAAAATATCCCCTTGGAAATAGTGCATTGGAAGATGCTGCGTTTTTTATTGACAAACAAGAATTTGTTTTTTTTGTCGGGCCATCAGGTGCTGGTAAAACCACTATTCTTAAGTTAATTCTAAAACAAATCAACCCATCATCCGGATCAATATTCGTAAATGACGTTGATATTGCTGATAAAAAATTTCACGATACTTTAAAGTTAAGACGATCAATCGGAATGATTTTTCAAGATTTCAAGATTTTGTTTGACAGAAATGTTTTTGAAAATGTTGCTCTCTCCCTTGAAATCGCCTCAGCTGGAAAAAATAGTATAAAAAAAGAAGTCGAAGAGGCGCTGTCAACAGTTGGCATTATCGACAAAAAACTAATGTTTCCTGTTCAGCTTTCGGCCGGGGAATTGCAGCGTGTTGCAATTGCCCGTGCAATTGTTGGCGGACAAGATATTATCTTGGGTGACGAGCCAACGGGTAACCTTGACCCAAAAACAAGTTGGGATATTATGAAAATTTTTAAGAAACTCGAAAGTGACAAGACAATTTTAATCGCAACTCATAATGTTGACATCGTCAATAGTTTTAAAAAACGAGTTATCACGCTTGATGGGGGTAAAATAACTGCCGATGAAAAAAAAGGAGGCTATCACTTATGAGAACATTTTTTTCATCATTTAGGCGAACCCCTTATCAATCATTTGCATCAATTATTATTCTATTTTTCACATTACTTTTAGCTTTGTTTTTCTTTAATTTAGTTTCTTTTTTTTATGGAGTACTGGGATACGTTGAAACTAGACCACAGGTGATTGCCTATTTTAATGTTGAAACCACAGATGATAAAGTGCTTGAGATTAAAAAACAGATTGAAAACTCGGGCAAAACATCATCAGTTGTGTATGTGTCTAAAAAACAAGCATTAGAGATATATAAAAATCTTAATAAAGACAATCCCCTTTTGATTGAAATGGTGAGCGCTGACATACTGCCTGCATCAATTGAAATTTATGCTAAGCGTCCGGAATATCTGGGTCAAATTGCTGATTATTTAAACAAACAGTCGGTGATTGATGAAGTTAATTATCAAAAAGATATAGTATCTAGACTTCTTGCCATCACAACTGCCCTAAGACAAATTTCTGTATTTGTATTTTCGTTTTTAATATTAATAACAATTATTGTTCTAATGACTACAACGGCATTTAAAATTGCGGTGCGCAAGGATGAAATTGAACTTATGAAACTCTTGGGCGCATCAAACTGGTATGTTCGAAAGCCATTTTTAATCGAGGGGATAGCATTTGGAGTTATCTCCAGTACTCTAGCATTTTTGGTATTTTTTGGAATATTTTTTTATGTTAAGCCGTATTTAACTAACTATTTGCTTGGTATCCCCTCACTCCCATTTCTTGGTTGGGGGCAATACGGAGTTACTGTTTGGCCCCCTTCAATTAATTTTGTTATTGCTAACTATTTTGGAATTGCCTTATTTGGCGGGATGATTGGACTTATTGGCAATTATATTGCCACCTCAAAATATATAAAATGAATTTATGAGTGGTTTTTTTTATTCACTCATTACATTAGTTTTTGTCTTGTTTTTCGTTAGTTTTCCCGTCTTTGCTCAGACAATTAACGAGATTTGCCCGGTTGCATCAGATGGATATCCGTATGAATGGGTTGAGGTTTACAATGATTCAGATTCTCCTATTTCTACCGAAAATCTTAAAATTACTGATGAGACCAATAAAACACTCAAATGGCAGAGTAACGAAGTTCCCCCTCATGGGTATGCTCTTGCCACATCAAGCTCGATCCTTAATAATGACGGCGACACTGTGTATATTAAAGATTCTTCAGGAAATGTCATAATCTCACAAAACTATCTTGAGACCTTTGGTGCAAATATGACTTACACCAGATGTGACAATGGTGGAAGGTGGATACAAACAAGTTTTGTCTCACCTCTTGCAGACAACGAACAAGCCTGTTTTTTGCCAACTGCAACTTCCGTCCCAACCAATACTAATGTTCCCCAAAATGATACATCAATAACCCCGTCGGTTGATTACAACAATATTTATATTTCTGAAGTTATGGCTTATTCGGAAACTGAATCAAACGAATGGATTGAATTGTTTAATAACAACTCTTTTGAAGTTCGTTTGATTGATTGGCAGATAGATGATGAGTTAGGTGGCGGATCAAGTCCTTTTAAGTTCTCTTTGACAATCCCCGCTTATGGATATGGCAGTTTTGATATCACCAGGTCGATCTTCAATAATGACCAAGACGTCGTCCGACTCCTAAACACAGAAAGTTTACAAAAGGATAGTATCAAATATTCAAGTTCTGAAAAAAATAAAAGTATTGGTAAACCTAATATTTTTTCAAGTTCTGTCTGTGTTCAGTTACCAAGCAGAAATGTCGGCAATTATCAATGTATCTCGGATGGCAATTCGAGCACCAAACAAAATCAAACATCAGCCCAAATTTTAACCCCAACTTTTTCGGCAAATAGTTTAGAAAATAAAATCGCCACCGATGGACAAAATCTTGCCTCTGTCGAGTCGCATTTTTCTCTTCCAAAATTTTTCGGATCAATCAAAGGTATTGCAACAAGAAAAAATGTCATTAGTCCTAAGAAAGTTGATAAAAAACAGCTAAAAACTGCTGCGTCATTTGCTGCCACATCTTTTATGTTTTCATGGGCCAATATTTTCTATATACTGTTTAAGTTACGAGGAAAATACAAAGAGTTTTATGAAAAGTCTCTCAATTAGATCTTTTCTTTACTGGATGCCGGCAATTGTCTGGATGGTTTTTATTTTTGTACTTTCATCAAGGCAAAGAATAGCCGTCAGCGACGAGCCATTATTCAACTTCCTTATTTTTAAAACTCTTCACGTTATTGAATATGCGATTTTATATACACTTAGTATCATTGCCCTAAAGAAAAACGCCAGTCGGAATGCAATTCTTTATGGAACATATATCACTATTATTTATGCATTGACTGACGAACTTCACCAGACGAACGTTCCTACAAGAGAGGGAATTTTCAGAGATGTGCTAATTGATAGTGCAGGCGTTGCGGTTGGAATTTTTTTAATAAATCAATTGCAGAGAAAATTTAAATTAAAGTAACATGACACGTTTTATCAGACATTTTTTCACGCCTAATCAGGAAAACAATTACCGCGCTAAAACACTTCATACCAATGTTTTAGCGCTTTACTTACTGCTAGCTCTTTTTATGTCGATTATTTTCACTGTGGGAGACCGGGTTTTAGGTGTCGCAACAGACATTACAATTAATCGTTTACTTGAATTGACAAATCAGAAACGAGCTGATCAGGGACTGTCAAGTCTTTCATATAACGAACAATTAGCTGACGCAGCCCGTCGCAAAGCTGCAGATATGATTACCAAAAATTACTGGGCCCATTTTGGGCCAAATAATGAAAGTCCTTGGGCTTTTATTTTGGCATCAGGGTATAGATATGAATCAGCCGGAGAAAACCTAGCTAAAGACTTTTGCTGCTCTGGGGACATTGTTGAAGCTTGGATGAACTCGGAAACTCACAGAGAAAATATCATGCGAAGCAATTATAAAGATATTGGATTTGCAATCGTAAATGGAAATCTCACGGGTGAGAAAACCACGTTGGTGGTGCAAATGTTTGGTTCAAAAAGTGACACCCAGCGTGAGAATCGAGAAGTAATTCCAGTTGCTCAAGCAGAAGAGGTTGCTCAAAACCCCAAGATTGCTCCTCCTTCATCTCGTCCCTCTATTGTCACAACGCTCACAACAATTCCTCTGTCTCCAACACCGTTTAAGTCAGGAAGTGAAATCGTGACCGGATCAAATCAACCCAAATCAACATTAATCTTGACATTTGCAAAAAAAACAACTGCTGATATTAGTTTTTTGGCCATAATTGCACTGGCAATTGCATTAATTTGCGATTTGTATTACGCCTACAAACTCGATTTACTTCGTTTAACCGGTAAAAACATCGCCCATCTTTTGTTTGTTGGAGTATCCTTGGTTGGATTTTTGCTCATTACCAAAGGTTCTATTTTATGAGACACACACATATTAAAATCATTGAGGAAATTAAAGAACATTTTCTCGACTACTCACTACTTACGGCTCTCTCACTGCTTACCGTGCTGCTTCTAATATATTTTCAAGGAAGTCGTTTTTTACAGCTGAGTTTTTTTGGATTATTTGCTTTCATTTATATTTTATGGGGGATTATTCACCATAAGAAAGAGAAAACGCTTCACCATAAGGTAGTTGTCGAGTATTTGCTGATTGCAGGGTGTATACTGATGACCTTAATGATATTAGTCTAATGTATGAAGGCGATTATCCCCATTGGCGGACGAGGCACCCGAATGCGCCCAGTCACGTTTACTGCAAATAAACACTTTATTCCTGTTGGCAATAAACCGTTAATCTTCTATCCCGTAGAGACTATAGCACAAGCGGGAATAACTGAGATTGCTATAACTTATAATCCCGGTCAGATTGATTATGCTAAAGAGAAGTTGGGAGATGGCAGCAGGTGGGGTGTTAAGTTCACTTTCATCGAGCAGCCCGAACCCATTGGACTTGCAAATGTTGTTGAAGTGTGTGAAAAATGGCTTAGGAACGATCCTTTTGTGTATCACCTGGGAGACAATATTTTTGTTGATGGAATTGCCGATATCGTCAATTATTTTGAAAAAGAAAAACCGGACGGGCTCGTTACAATGCTCCACCACGCCGAAAACAAACGCATGGGAGTGCCTTATTTTGACAAAAATAATCGGTTGATTAAGTATGTTGAAAAACCTACCCAACCGCCTCATGACTTTGCAGTGCCCGGACTTTATTTTGGAAACAAAAATTTCTTTAAGGCGTTTAAAGGAAAGGGCAGAATCAGACCATCAAAAAGGGGAGAGCTTGAGATTCCTTCTCCCTATCAGTGGTTGATTGATCACAAATTTCGAGTTGACGTTATTGAATACACTGGCGTTTGGCTTGATCCGGGAAAATTTAATGACTGGCTTGAGACTAATCAGCATCTCTTGGATAGAATGATTGTTAAGCGGTTTGAAAGCGAGCCGGATACGGACTCTAAAATTGAAGGAAGGGTGCAAATAGGCTTGGACTGCAAAATTACCAAATCAATAATTCGCGGTCCCGTCTCAATAGGAGATAATGTTATTATCGAAAATAGTTTTATCGGGCCATACACTTCAATTTACGACAACTGTCGTATAACGGCGTGCCATATTGAAAATTCTGTTTTAATGGAAGCGGTATTATTTAAAGATCTTGACAAACCGGTTGACTCAAGCATTATCGGTCCCCACAGTGAAATAACTGGCGATGATTCCCAAACTTATCATCAGCTTTTTATTGGTGAAATGGGAAAAGTAAGTTTATAACCTACGTTGATTTTATACTTCTGACTATATTAGAATGAATTAATGAGTGTATACGCTAAGATTTTAATTGACAACATCAAATCGCTTGCTAAAAGAATTATGCAGGTAACGCTAATTATCGCTGTTGTTATTGCTGTTGTTAGTTTATTCCTGAAATCAATTTATCCCCATTCAACCCAAAACACCAACGTTAGTTCGTTTAGTATTGAAAGACAAAAAATATATCGAGTACTTAACGATCCAAAAAATACTAAAACCAGTGTTCAAAGAGGTACAATTGCCGGAATGAGGGTTATTACATGTTTCTTTGTGGGTGAGACATGCAGTACAAATCCTAACGACCCTAAAAATAATATTAAAAAAGGGTTTGTCGGCAAACTTTCAGGAGTTATTACACTTCCCTTACTTAACCCACCGGCATCAGGAGTGTATTACGTTAAAAATACACTTTCTCATTTTGGTTTTATTCCAAGCGCATATGCAGCCGAAGGAATTGGCTTTTCATCGTTGAATCCTTTATTTAAGGTGTGGAGGGCGCTTCGCGACATCTCTCTTATGGTAATTGTTGTTGTAATTATTTTTATTGGCTTTTTAATTATGTTTCGTATGAAGCTAAATCCTCAGACTGTGATAAACATCGAAAATTCTCTGCCAAAAATAGTAATTACATTAATTGTGATTACCTTTTCTTTTGCAATTGTAGGATTTTTAATTGATTTAATGTACATTCTCATGACGGTTATAATGACCGCTCTTGGACCGCTGGCTAATATCCCAACAGATCAACTGGCAACAAAATATCTATTTGCAGAACCATTTGACATATTTTCACTTTTTGCTGATAAGGGAAACACAGGAGGTGAACTAATAGGCAATATATTGTTTGACCTGCCCAATGCTTTAATGCGGGCAATTCCCATAGTCAGTGATTTTGCCCAAATTATGGGTGTAATTATCGGCTTCTGGAAAATTTTTCCTTTCTTGTGGACACATTTAATTGGTGGAACTTATGGACAATTGTTTAACATCGACTGGACTATTCCGCTTATTGGCGTTACACTTGACGGGCCTATTGCTGCTGTTTTAACCAGAATATTTTTTACAGCAATTCTCATTCCCTTCTCATTCTCTTTAGCAGCATTTATCGTCCCAATTTTAATTGGGCTTTTGATTTTATTAACAGTGATATCTTTATTTTTTAGAATCCTATTTATGATTCTTAGATCATATGTAATGATATTATTTCTGACAATTCTCTCTCCCTTGCTTTTACTGATTGAGGCAATTCCCGGTCAATCGTCTTTTTCAAACTGGTTTAGAACTCTGCTCTCCGAACTCATTACATTCCCGACATTAATTGCAATTTTGCTAATCGGGACAATAATCACCGAATCAATCGGAACAAATGGATTTTTAACTCAATTCCCATTTCTTTATGGTATTAATGGAAACGCCCTAAGCATGATCGTTGGTATGATGTTATTGTTCTTAATTCCTGACCTAGTAAAGAAAGTAAAAACAAAAATACAACCCAAACCAATGGGACTTGAAAATGCAGGATTGGGAGTGTTCTTTGGCGGAGCAGCGGCTGGTGTTGGGGCAATAGGAGGGGGAGGAGCGGTTAAGTCATTGTTTATGAATAAAATCGGTTCAAGCAAGCTGCTTCCCGAGGCTCTAAGAAGTTTCTTCCCCTCTAAGAAACAAGAAAATGCAGATCTTGCAGCTGCAATCGCAAGTGCTATGCCCGGCGCTGGAGGTGGAGCGGGAGGAGCAGGTGGAGGAGGCGGAGGTGGGGGCGGAGGTGCTCCAGCACCATAAATTACTTTGCGAATAACATCCCACTTACAAGCATGTTAAAACGTATGTTAGCTACTGAAGTCCGGGAATTCTTAGAATATCAACACCTATAATTTTCAAAATAAATACCGCAAATAAAATTAGAGCAAGTCCCATAAAGCAAGACCTCAGGTTGTCGGTTGCTTTTTTAAGACGCTCGGTATTGCCCTCAGACATCTGTATTCTTATTGCGTTGTAAATAATGCACAAAAACGCAATAACTCCGGCTAACCCTAAGCCGTATACGAATACATAATCATTAATAAATTTTTTAGTGTCAAGCGGAATACAACCCAAAGCTGACCAAAAATATTCGTTACCGCTACCTTTCTGGGTACAATTCAAACAGTTATTAAGTTCTTTCTGTTCTCTTATTGTTGTTCCTTTAATATATTGTCTGCAAAGAGTATCGAGCTTCTTTGGCGACTTATGAGTAATAGCATATCCACAAACACAGCCAGCTGCAGAATTTATCTCCCTTCCCAAAACACACTTGGAACTTTTCCCATATTTGTTTTGGACATTGTCAAGCTCAACGAACATGTCATTAATGTTGCTTATTATCGGAACACTTGAAAACTGCGCAACAACACCTCTTATACCATTGAAAGCGCTTAGTGAATGTGACCCGTCATAGCAACACTTATCCATGCCATTTGGCCCTCCGGCAACTCCACAATCCAAGCCTCTGATCTCACCCACTAATGGCAGCGCTTTAGACTCTCTCGGATTAACTAAAAATAATGCAGTTAACAAAACCAGAAGCAAAATTTTCGTCCTCATATGCTTTTATGCTATCACATTACGCTGCCATTTTTTGTTTTTGTTCAAATTCCTGAGCATAGGCTTTCTTTATTTGTTCGAGAAGATACATCACGATTATTATTGACACTAAGGTAGGCAGAGCTTCAGCTAAGACATAGGTTGTTGTATCAATTCGTAAAATCTTCCTGAGCGACTCTCCTGAGAATGGTCCATCATGGGGCAACCATCCTTTTTTTTCAAAATCATAGGTCATTAATCTTAATTGCTCAGTTACATAGTCAGCAGCATAAGGCCCAATCATTACCTTAGAGTCTGATGCATATCTTGGATTCCAGAATGGATCAATAATCGCATGTCCTGTTCTCTGGAAGAACTCTAGTCTGGGAAGTAAAACACCAAAGGCCAACTTCCACATTCCTTCATTGCCCTCATTTGAAGCCAAAGCAGTTATTTTTCCCATAAATTCCTCCATTCCTTTAACGTCACCTCTGGCTTCGGCTCGCAAAAATTGATCAAAAATTGAAATTGATTTAACTACTTCATTGTATACGGGTGGATCACCCCACTGTCTTGATACTAGATCCTCGCCAACTACTGCAACTTTATCAAATAACGGTTCAAGTTTGACTTCGTTGGTGCTAGGAAGAAGTTTCCTCTGGTCAATGTCAAACCATCGAACTGCCAAAGTGTAGAAAAACTTTTTATCTCCTAAGTGATCTTCTTTTCCTTCTCCGTCGGCGTATTTTTCACCAAGTCCATGAAAATACTCCTGAAGCCCATCTCCATCTAAACAAACAGCAACAAAGAAATTTTCTTCATCAGTTGGATCCTCACTTACAATATCCTCCCTGGTCATTTGTCTCTTATTAGTTTTTTTAACGATTTCTGCTGCTGATCCTAGAACATGATATGTTCTTGCTCGAGCACGACTGACACTTTTTTTAAAATTTGCTACCATCTCAGCTTCTGATGGTTCTTGACCCCCGTGCTGGGCTCTGTATGTTCCTCTAAATTCATCCTGATAGAAACCATACGCTTCATGCCAAAACTGCATTACGCGCCCGACCCTCTTTGTATTATCTTTTCCCCAACGTTTTTCAAGTTTTTCTAAATATTTACTTCTGTCTTTTTCTTGAGCTTTTGTTAATTTAATACCATCTCTGTTGCCAAAGTAAAATTCGTATGCTGATATAGTTGCGTCAAACTCCCTACCATCTTTAACTCTCTTTACTCCTTTTGTTGTGACAATCTCTTTCTCAAGGCGCGACATAATTAATAAGAAATCAAGTGGCGATCGCCCAAGCAACCGCTCAAAGTTCATCCCCTGGTAGCAACGAACTTTTTCCACTTTAAATTCATCAATTGTCATAGATTGACCGCCAAATATCAAAAAACGGCCACTAAAACCATGTTCTTTTGTGTTTTCCGGAATATCCTGTCTTGAGTCATAAAATTCTCTAAACGCTGCTTCCTGTTCGGCATCGGTATATCTGTCAGCATAATCCGCGCCCCACTTTCTACTTAAGAAGACATGCTTAATTTCATCACTAACTCGCGCCTCGTCAAACTCCCAGCATATTCCTGCTCCAACCTCAGCAACTAAATTGTCATACGTTTCTCGCCAAGCTTTTGGCGTACCCCCAAGAGACTCGCCTTTATGTTTGTCTTTATACCATGCTTTTAAAGCTCCAAGCCTCCAGCTTCTTTTTGACAAAAAGCCAAAACTAACATAGTCCCTTAGCATATTGTGAAAGGGAACACCGAGTCTTGCTTCTCTGTCTGAGATAGTATATTCAAGCTCGTCATGTTCGATCCTGCCAGAGCTGCCACCTTTGGGAAAGTACGCCATCTTCATTCCAAGCGGATTATGATGACGGGCATTTCTTCGAGCCTCCCGTTGTTTCTTGGTCATTGGAATTCGTGAGTGAAGAACGCTAGGAAATTCAAAGAGGTCTCTGTTACGCATAATACGAGCCGCCCGACCAATCTCCTGCATGATACCACCAGCCATGCCACCTTCAAATCCCGGATTAGGATCGGCAGTTGCCAGAAGCTCGGGAATACGCATGTCAGCTACTAAACTTAAAGCCATCCCAAGGGCCATTGCCCTATCAACTCTCCATTGTTCCATAGGTTTGTTAAGTTGATCATACAAAACTCCATTAGCTTCAGTCCGCGCTCCTAGGCTTGCTCTCATCTTTTGGAGAGTGGCAACAAAATCATCTCTTAGTTGACGTTGATCAGGTTGAATATAACGATCATTCTCAGTAAAAAATGACGCAAAGAGTGCAGCTGGAATAATATTTCCGTTATCTTGAAGCTTATTATCAACGAATCTAACAGATTGATCTCGTGCGATAGTTACCAATTCACCATCATACGCTCTCATAATATAAAACCAACGAGAAGATGGAAATCTCCCCCTTAAAAACTTTGTAAGATCCTCCGTTCCTGCTTGACCTCCTAAAATTGCTTTACGTACCGTATGAAGCGCCTCTCGAATACCAACTTCGTAGTCAATTTCTGCAGCCGCTTCAATAACCATATCTCGAAATTGACGCCTCGAGTTATCATCAACTAACCTGCGTTGAAGAGACTCATTGTCTAAAAGACTATAGATCCTAGACCTCAAAACTGAAACTGCCGCCCCTTCCCTAAAGTCAGAAAAGTTGTCTCGCCATTCAGCGTCAGGATTGGCTCCAACTCTGGCAGTAATTTTATTTGTTGACCTATAAACAGCTTCAATGAGTTTGCCTTTAAATTCAGGCTTAGGCACCCAACGACCGTCTATAACTTCAAAAAAATTATCAAAGCTTGCCTCAACATAACGAGCATCAAAAACTGCAATATCATCACTTGTAATAGCATAATCACGAAGTCTCTCATCAGCCATATGCGACTGTGTATGAGTAAGATGAACTAGTTGTTCGACTTTTTCCCGAGTCCATCCATGAGAACGTAAGAGATTGTAAGCCTCATCAACACTATTGCGATTTATCGCAGACCATAGTTCGCCTTGTTTTATGGCTCTTTCGTCTGGTGAGACATCAGCTCCAGATGGATAACAATCAACATCACGCAGTAATTGTTCGTATTGTCCTCGTTCAGTTTCATTTCTTGGTCCTCGCCTCACAACTGACATATCTCTTAATGACTCATCAACTTCAAATCGACTCTTTGCCTCATCTTCAGAAAGACCATAGTCGTTATGACGCTCAAGAATAGCATCACGGATTTTTTTGGCAGTAGTTGGATGAAGTCTACTCTTAATATTGTTAAACTCCCTCTCTAACTCTTCTGCTGAAAGTTCATTATTGATTACTTTTGTAATTAAGGGAAAAATTATAACAGCAGATGAATCGCTAAGTTTGTTATCTAATTGTCGGTCAAGGACTCTAAGTAGATTTCGTGACCTTGGGGGGATGATATTTAAAGAGCCACGGGGAATCTCTCCTCTGTCGGCTAAACGAATAACATGAAACAATTGAATCACCGCTCCTCTTGCGGTTTTAGCATTAGATACTTCCGTTGGTGGAATCGTCTCAACTTGCTGATCTGTGACCGCAGCCAATGCGGCAGCGGCAGCAGCTGCTTCTTCAGCAATATCGGTAGCATCAATTACTCTTTGTTTAATCTCGGCAGCAACAATATCTTTGTCAGCCGGAGCAAGCCCAGCCACGACAGTTTCAAACGTTTGGCGCACAACTTGATTATCAGCTGTGTAATGTTCCGGATTTGGTGATGGCGTCAGTTCTACCGGCATATGCTATATTATACCTGAATAAGGTCAAAGAAGCGAAATTTGACCTTTTAAGTAGTCAAAGTTGTGAATTGTCAAATTCTTCTTCAAGGGCAGCGATTGAGTCATCGCCACCACTTGATGAGACTATTAGTGCCCGAGCAGGCTCCTCACCTTCAGAATGGGTTTTTAGGTCGGGATATTTTAGAGAGATGTACTCATGGATAATTTTTCGCTCATAAGCGTTGAACGAGCGTAAAATAGAGGATCGTCTATCTCTTGAGACGCGAGATGCGACATTGTCGGCAATTTGTTCAAGTCTCTCCCTTTGACGTTCTCTATAGTTATTAATGTCAACTAATATTTCGGTTTTTCTATCTAATTTTTTAAAGAGAATAATCTGCAAAATACGCTGCAGTGCCAGTAATCCCTCCGCATGCTTGCCAATTAATAACGATGGGTCGTCATTGCATGTAATAGAGACAGTAAAAACCCCATCCGTCTCAGACAGAGAAAATGTGGCGTCAACGCCAAGTTGCTTAAGAATAACTTTTATTACCTCGTTTATTGTCTTTTTTGTCTCTTCCATAGACTATGTTATTGTGACTTGCTTTTTCCCATATATTGTACTACAGAAAAGAGAGAAAAGACATTCCAATATATAGCCAATCCTACAGGCAGAATGTATGAAAAGTAGCCGACCATCAGCGGAAACATAATTTTCATTTGAGATGACATAATTTGGCTCATATCTTCCCCTTTTTTCTCACCGTCAACGGTCACTGTTTTGGCAGGGGTGGGGAAAGTATATTTTCCTTGTAAATACTGCAAGTAGAAAGTGATAACCGGAATCATAAGATAGTGGATACCCAAAGTCTGAAACCCTGAAGGGGCCTTAGCTAGATTAAAACCAAAAAAAATTGGGTCAATGGTTGAGATTTTAAGAAAATCAATATAAGCAATTTTATTAACTTGCTCAATAACAGTTTTAATCGACCCGCCCTGCAAAAAAATATTTAGGGCATTGTAAAGTCCCAAGATAAATGGCATTTGAAGTAGTCCTACTAAACATCCTCCAGCAGGATTTATTCCTTTATCCTTGTAAAGCTGTAGCTGGGCATGTTGAAGCTTTTGTTTGTCATCTTTATATTTTTTTTGCAATGTCTCAAGCTCCGGCTTTAGATTGGTCATTTTTTTTGACAGGTCCATTTGTTGTTTATAGAAAGGATGTAAAACAAATCGTATTATCACGGTTAATCCAATGAGAGCAAAACCTAAAGACCCCGGAATCCCCAATTTTGTAAAAAATACATAAAATACAAGAAGAAGATTAACGATTGGATTGATTATAAGCGTGTTAAATATTTCTCCCATTAATGTTAAGTTATACTGTCAGTTTTTTCCTTCCCTTGGCACGACGCCTTGACAAGACAGACTTGCCTGCTGTGGTTTGAGAGCGTTTAAGAAAACCATGTTTTCTAAGTCGCTTGATTGATTTAGGTTGATATGTTCGCTTTGGCATACTGGATCATTATACTATGTTTTTATTCAAACGTTCATTCAGAATTGATGATGCCTGTCCATTGAATTCTTGCCAAATTGCCTCAGTCACAAATGGCATAAATGGATGAAGAAGAAGCAGGCATGATTTAAAAGTTTCTTCCAATACAGTTAGAATTTCTTTACTTGAATTTTTAATTGGATCTTTCAACTCTTCAACATAATAATCAGCAAACCGGTGCCAAACAAATTCATATAAATCATCAAAACATCTTGAAAATTTCAAATTATCCATATTCTTTATATATTTCTTTTTTAAATCACTAAATTCTTTTTCTAATTCTTTTAATGTTTTTTTATGTGTTACTTGTAACTTGTAACTTCCTTGCCCCTCGAAGCCTTGGCGAAGTGGGGTCACCTGTAACGTTGCCGTTTCATTCATGTCAATGAAACGGCCTATATTCCAGAGTTTATTAGCAAAATTCCGCATAGCACGTACTTTATCTTCAGAGAGAACCACCGTTCCACCCTCACCAATCCCAAATAAAAGTGAGGCTCTAAATGCATCTGCTCCATACGTGTCAATAAAATTAATAGGATTTACAACATTACCCTTACTCTTACTCATTTTCGCACCAGTCTTATCAGCAATCATCGACCATAGATAGACATTTTTAAAAGGAACTTCATTTTTTAAGTAGAGTGAGAATAATACCATTCGTGATACCCAAAATTTGAGAATATCAGCTAGTGTCCCCATCATGTCGGTCGGAAAACGCGTTTTAAATTCGTCCTCTTTCAAAGTGACTAATGGCCACTGTCCTGATGAAAACCAAGTATCGAATGTATCAGTTTCTGGAATATATTCTCCGTCTTTTGGCTCCTCTACTGATACTACATAGTTGGCTCTAGGTGCTGCAACAACTTCCTGAAGGCCCTCTTTTATGATTCTTAAGTCGGCCCCAGCAAGTTCCGTAATAAGGCTTCCTGTATGAGTTTTTGCTTGCTTATCAATCCATCTGACTGCGATGGTGTCGTGATTTCGATCTATCTTATACCAAACAGGAATACGAATACCCCAAACAATTTGTCTGCTAATTGGCCAATCATGCATTATCTCCAACCACTGAAGCATCTGTTTTTTATATTTCTTGGGGTGAAAAAAAATATCGTCTGTTGTGACAGCCTTGATAATTGGTTTTTTAAGCTCGTCGACCTTTATGAACCAGTTGGGAATTATCAATGGTTCAAGATCTCGACCACATTTATAACACGTAATAACGCTATGAAAGTGTTTCTCATAAATTTTCTCGATTAATTTTTTATCATGTAGTTTTTTGACTATCGCTTCGCGTGCAGCTTTCACTTTCATACCGTGAACCCCAGATGTATTTTCAACATCAATCATTCTTCCTCTCCAATCGATTGCTTGGATAATTGGCAAACCTTTTTTCTTAGCAATCTGCCAGTCATTTGGATCGTGAGCGGGAGTTAACTTGATTACTCCTGTTCCAAAGTTAGGGTCAACATATTCATCTCCAATAATATCCATCGTATCACCAGTTATGGGATTTTCTACTTTTTTACCAATCAGTTGCTTATTTTTTTTGTCGTGAGGGTTAACGGCAAGGTGAGTGTCGGCAAAGATCGGTTCCGGCCTGACTGTTGCAACCGTCACAAAACCAATATCTTTAATAAGCGGGTATTTAATAAAATACAATGGGTCAACTCTTTCTATGTGTTTAATCTCAAGCTCGGCAAGAGACGTTCCGCAATGCACACAATAATTCACGATATATTCATCCCGATAAACTAACCCATCACCAATCATTCTCTTAAATGTTTCATACACCCGATCAATGACTTTCTGGTCAAGCGTGAACACACTTCTATCCCAATCGGCCAAAAATCCTAAACGTTTAAATTGTTGGTAGATGAGACCGGAATTATCTTTCACAAACTTGAAAATATTCTCGTAAAGTGTTTTTCTATCAAAATTGAGTCTTGACTTCCCCTCTTTTGTAAGCTTCTTTTCGTAAACATATTGGGTTTCAAATCCGGCATGATCCATACCAGGGATCCATAGACTAGAGAATCCCCCAAGGCGTTTGTAACGCACTGCAATATCATCAATAACATACATGCCATGGCCTGCGTGAAGTGAAGCATTAGCATTGGGAGGTGGCATTAAGACTGTATAGGGTTTGCCGGCATTTGGCGCCTTTAATAGGTTTTTATTTTCCCAAAAAGAGTAAATTAAAGGTTCGACAGTAGAGTGGTCAAAACGTTTGTTCATAACAGGACATAGTATCAAATTAGCCTTGCATTTTCAAGGCAAAACATGCTATCCTTACTCTTCATGGACTGGTTATCAACCGCATTAATATGGTACTTCATGTTAGCACTTTTGGGACTCTTTTTTCTCCCTTTGACAGGACGCCTTTTTTCTCGTTTTTTTGATGATGGGGGTTATCCTTTTGCCAAAACAATTGGAATTATAAGCATAAGTTACGCCATCTTTCTTTTGGTCACCTTAAAGCTTGTTCCATTTACAACCAAAGGAATCATGATCGTTGTTGCTGCCTTTATTCTCCTTAATCTTATTATTATCATAAAAAATCAGTCAACAGCATTTATAGATATTTTCAAGACCAAAATTATTATTTTTGAAGAACTACTTTTCCTAGGAGCATTCATTTTTTGGGTCTTTGTGCGCGGTCAGGAACCTTCTGCCCACACCCTGGAAAAATTCATGGACTTTGGGTTTATTAATTCCATCTTCAAAAGCGTCGTCTTCCCGCCTCCCGACATGTGGTTTTCCGGGCACAGTATCAATTACTACTATTTTGGTCATCTGACGGGGGCAGTTTTAAGCAAGCTCACCCCAATAACAACAGCAACTACATACAATTTAATACTTGCAACAATTTTTGCTCTTTCAGTTACACAAATTTTTTCTTTAGGATTTACTTTGACTAAAGCATTATTTAAGTCTCCTCTCTCTCGAGCTGCAGCCGGGGTAATGTCAGCCTTTATTGTAAATCTGGCTGGAAACCTTCATACAATTTATCTTTTCACAAAAGGATATCCTAATGACAAACCAGTACCATTTTGGGAAATTTTGTCAAAATTTGACCCTACATCATATTGGTACCCAAATGCAACTCGATTTATACCATTTACAATCCACGAGTTTCCAATTTATTCATACGTTGTTGCCGATCTTCATGGCCATGTATTTGACATTCCATTTGTGATACTAACCATTGCAATCTCCTATATTTTCCTCGCTTATAAAAAAAAAGGTGGAAGGCTGGAGACACCATTCTCACTTTTATTTGGCTTTTTGATTGCAATCTCCTACATGACCAACGCACTTGATGGGCCGATTTATCTTTTATTTACCGCTCTCATTGGATTTTTCGTCTATCCTAATCTGATTAAATTTCTAAAACATATATCAATTGTTGTTCTGTCATTCGTTGTTTTTAGTCTGCCATTTTCGCTATTTTTCAAGCCATTCACAACCGGTATCGGCGTCAACTGTGCGCCGAAATTTTTAACTAATATCGGCAAGCTTGGACCATTTTTATTTGAAGCGGGTAACTGCCAACACTCATTTTGGTGGATGTGGATGCTCCTTTGGGGATTTTTTATCTTCAATGCTTTATTTTTCGCATTATTTTATGGCAAAAAGGTAATCAGCTTGAGTTCCAAGAAAGAACTTGACGACACGGAGATTGTTTCTATTTTACTAAGCGTCTGTTTTATTTTAGGAACTTTTTTAGTAATTGTTCCGGAATTTTTCTATATCAAAGATATCTACCCGGCTCACTTTAGAGCCAACACCATGTTTAAACTTGGATATCAGGCATTTATTGTGATGGGATTGGCCAGCTCAGTCACGATTTTTTTGCTCAAAAAAACTTTTCAAAAAAAGAAACCGCTAAGTTATATTATATACGTCATTTTGGTTATTCCTCAACTTTTTTTGATCGGAGTCTACCCCTATTTCGCTGTTAGATCATATTACGGAACGCTAAATAAAACCCCACAGCTAAACGGCACTAAATGGCTTGAAACATCAATTCCGGATTATACAGAGATTGTGAACTACTTAAATAATCATGCCGATAGTAAGTCGACCATTATTGAGGCCCAAGGAGACTCATACACTGACTTTAACGTTGTCTCATCATACACGGGGTTGCCAACGGTTGGCGGGTGGTATGTGCATCAGTGGTTATGGCGAGGTAAGCCGGAGGTGCTACAAGCAAGGATTCCAGACATCGAAACTGTTTATAAGAATCCTGATATTGTTGCGATAAAAAATGTCATTAAGAAATACAATATTGGATATATTATCTATGGACCCAACGAACGACAAAAATATGGAACAGGAAACGAAGAAATCCTGCCTCTTGTGGGAGTTAAGACTTTCAAAACCACATCAGGAGTGTCTTATATAATTAAGACGCACTAAATATACCCCTTGACAACAAAAGCATACTTTGCTAGTCTGAATGCATCATCTCCGAATAGGAGGCCCAAAGAGCATTACTATGCGTCGTCCCCTAATGCGAACGATAGTGATGCTCTTTTTTTAAAGCTTGCAAGTAAAAACCGGAATCTGCAAACCTTTTTTCTTTAGTGAAAAGAACTCAAATGCTACAAATGACGCTGCCTTCTGATTTCTAAGTGTTTTTTTTGACAGGGATCTAAATTCGATTATATTCTGACTTTTCATAATTAATTTTGAGTATACTTCTTAATTGTGATTTGTCAAGTCCTATAATATTTTACGTGTAAACTATAGGTAGTCTTATAGTATTTGTATTCATGTTTAGATTGTAGTAACAACGTAATTACTTTTATTCATAAATTGTGGACAACATGTGAACAGCTCTTTACCTTTAAGATTTAACCCACTCCGAGTATAATTGGTTAATGCAATTAAAGCTGTTGACTTATAATTTATTCTTTAACAAGGCACTTGAAAAAATCGACGAGGTGGTAACATCACAAAAACCTGATATTGTCCTGCTCCAGGAATTTCAAACATCAAGCGTCGGGTTTACCCCGATTGAGAAATTAGGATACAAGCTAGCTAATTATTCTAACTCATTCCTAAAACATGGAACTACTTTTGGAGTGGCAACTTTCTATAACCCGGGCAAGCTGGTGGTTAGGAAATCTTATAGTATTGATTTGCCACGAAGCATTTATGAGCTTTTTCTCATCTTATTCTACGGCGGAAACAAGCCAAGAACCGTGCTTAAAACCGATTTTGAGTTAAAGACAAGTAAAAAGAAGTTTACTGTTTATAACATTCATTTATCTTGGTTTAATACAAATTCGTTAAGAATTAAACAGCTTAAAGAAGTTTTTAAGACTATTGGGACAGATGGATCACCTATTTTAGTGGGAGGAGATTTCAATTATCCTTATGGAAGACGAAAATTTGAACTATTTATTAAGGAGTACAATCTTCATGAGGCAACAAACACGATTCTCTATACATTTGAAAAAAGATTTTTGAAATTTATTAAGTTGCGATGGAAACTCGATTATATCCTGTATCATAATATTGACACCATAACAACTAGTAGAATCAATATTACTAATTCCGACCATTACCCAATTATTGCAGAGTTTGCTCTAATCTAGCATGAAAATAGTCTCGGCCATAGTGCCTGCGTATAACGAAGAGAAAAGCATTAGATTTGTGCTTGAGCAGCTGAAAAATGCCAGACTTATCAATGAGATTATTTGTGTTAACGACGGGTCCTTAGATAACACAATTTCCGAAATTAAAAAAGTTAAAGGCATTAAAGTTGTTGATCTAAAAAAGAATCGAGGCAAGTCTTACGCAATAGTTGAAGGGATCAGAACTGCCAAAGGGGATATTGTTTTGTTTGTTGATGCCGATCTTGATGGAAAAATCGCCGAAGCCGCTGATGAGTTGGTAACCCCTCTTATTAATGGCACCTATGACGTCACCGTCGGATATCCGCTTGCCAACAGTTTTGACAAGTTCTTTCGTCCCCTAAGCGGTGAAAGGGCTTACTACAAACACGATCTTGAAAAGATTTTGGATAAATTGGAAAAAAAAGGTTATGGAATGGAGCTTTTTTTAAATTTTGCTTTTAAAGATAAGCGTATTGACTGTTTTCCGCTTAATGGTCTGGTTCATAAAATGAAACATGAAAAACAAGATTATTCAACTGTGGTCAAGCTAACTGTAATTGAGGTGTTAGACATATTTTCAGAAGTATTTTCTCAAAAGAACCCCCCTTCATTTTTCCTGCGCTCTTACGTATATTCGTTTTATCTTAAACAACCAAACTCTAAAGATTCTAAAATCGAAAGAATGATCAAAGAAATTAAGGAAGCATTGATAAATCAATTTAGATTGTAAACTTTACACCTATGAAAATTTCCGTTGTGATTCCGGCATATAATGAGGAACAGTCTCTACCTGCTACCCTTAATTCATTAGTAAACCAAAAAACAAAGTACGACTTTGAAGTTATTATTGTTGATAACAATTCAACTGATAATACCGGAAAAGTCGCCAAATCCTATGAAAATAAACTTCATGTTAAGGTTGTTCAAGAAACCCAAAAAGGCCGAGGGGCAGCAAGAAAATGTGGATTTGCCAAAGCACAAGGAGATATTATTGCGTCAACTGATGCTGATACAACGTTGCCCGGCAATTGGATTGAATCTATCGGAAATTTCTTTGAAAAAAATCTAAAAAGTATTGCGGTGACTGCGCTATGTAAATATCCTACAAAAAAGATCTCGATTGCCTTTTTTAACTTAACTCTTCCTTTTGCTTTTAGTCTGTTTAAAACTTTTTTTGGTCATTATTGGCTCTCCGGGTATTCATTTGCGATAAAAAAAGAAGCATACGTGACATCGGGCGGGTTTAATGCTGAGATTGATGGTAATGAGGACTCTGAACTGGCAACACGGGTTGCTAAACTGGGAAGAATAGAATATGACCGAAATATAACTATTGAGGCATCAGACAGACGATTTAAAGACGGACTGTTAAAAAACCTTGTTCCTTACTTTAAAACATTTTATAATATGAGACAAAATAAATTCGCTTCTACTAAATTAGAGGATAAAAGATAAATCCCTATGATAAAAAAAATTAAACGAGCAGTTATATTAACAATATTAATATCAGCAACAATTCACGTTGCAATACTTTTTTTCTACAGCGCCACAAATCAAACTCTTGAGCTTTTAAATACGTTTAAAATTTCATCTCTTGATTTAATATTTCCTCAATTGGGACAGGGGAACGATATGTTGCTTATGTCTTGGGCATTTACCGGAGCGATTTTTTTAATTAGCTATATATCTTTAAAGAACAAGAGATGATTACCTATTCTGCAACTTAAAAAGTTGCTCAACTTCCTCAATGGTTGTCACGTCATCGGGCCGTTTATCATCCCTTAGTCTCTCAAGCCTGGGAAAGCGAAGAGCTAAATGTGCCGTGTGCATTGGAGATTTGGTGATCTCATCAGATCGTATTTCAAGAACTATCGACGGTTTTACCCAAACGTCAACTGCCATTTGTTTATCAACGGAATAGTTAAGGGGTTTTTTCTTTGAAAGAGACTGGTCGCATAACTTCTTAACCTCCCGCCACTCAATATCAGTTAATCCCGTCCCAAGCTTTGAAACAGTTTTAAAAACATCTTTTTGCCCGTCATATACCCCAATCAGAAGAGCTCCTATCCCAAATCCTGACCTTTTACCCTGGCCAAAGTCGTATCCCATCACCAAGCAGTCAATAGTGTCCTCAACTTTTGTTGCATAACTTTTTTTGTATTTTATCCAGTTCCAATTTCTCGCATTTGGCTGGTATGCCCCATCGGGTTTTTTTACCATTATCCCCTCAAGATTATCTTCAATTGATTTTAAAAATGACTTTTTTATGTCTTCAGGCGCTCTAGCAATTGTCTCAGGAGCAAGATTAAGAGTATTTTTAGCAGTATTTTTAACTAGGCCAGACAATAACTCTCGTCGATGTTTTAAAGGCTCGTCAATTAAACTTTTGCCGTTAAGATACAAAAGATCAAACACAAAAAGTCGCAGTGGAATCTCTTTAGATTTTGCCTCAATATCATATTTTCTTTTTCTTTGTACCGTCTCCTGAAATGGTAAAAGTTTGCCTGTTTTAGTACTATAGCCAACAGCTTCTCCCTCGATAATTATATTTTTATATTTAATTTCTGTTGAGATAGCCAAGACTATGTCAGGGTACATTTCAGTTACATTCTCCAAACTTCGAGAAAATAGCTTCACACCGCTCTTATTTGCATGGATTTGTAATCTAAACCCATCATATTTTTCCTCAATTATCCCTTCAGGGACTTTTTCAAAAATATCTTTCGGGTCAGCAAGACGCTCTGCCCTCATCATCAGAATTGGGGTAAAAACTGCCGGTTTAACATGAGTCAGCCCTTTTTCACTACTCTCTTTAATCGTCTTTCCGATAAAGCCAATATCAGGTCTAACATGATAAGCTTTTTCAATTACTCCCCGCAAACTTTTGTCCCCTTTCAACATCCACGAGAATCCATCAAGAATTGTCACGTCAGAAAATCCAAGCCTAAGCTTGTTTATTGGTATTCTCACAACAAACCGGCAAGACAGTGGGTCAAGCTCTTGAATAAGACCGGAAAGAATTGAAATTTTTAAATCCTGCGACCCAACGCCCGAAGAGTCGGCAAGACGCCCTAGTTGATTAAAAACGTCTAAAATGCTTAGATCTTTGGAAAATAATGTAGACGCTTGTTTTTTCAACTCTTCAATCGCCACCCCGATGTCGCCTTTTTTTTTAAAAAGCGTTGTGAAAACATTTAATTCAACTCCAACGGCTCTGGCCGAGGCTTTTATAACCATTTTCTCCCCCATATTAAACTCAACTTTTTCATAAAGCGGGGCGACCCTACCCTGAAGAAGATAGAGAATTTGAGCAATTTCGTCTCTGTCTGCTTCTTTAAAAAGATCTGACAAAATCCTCGTCATCTCAAGACGTGATGAGGTTTGTTCTATTGATTCGAAATATTCTGCAAGTCTACTAAAACGCATAGCCATTTGTCATATTTTACTCCTAAATCTTATTGAGAATAAGTAGTATAATCCAAGTTATGGATACCCCAGAAACAGATCCTACAAAACACGTTGTTGATCCGGCAACTGATATTGATGATCCTAAACCTAGATGGAGGCCACCGCGCCATCGCAGCGGTCGGCTTTTCAGCTGGGTGGAACCACTAACGGTCGCACAGGCCAATGGGTTGGCAGAGATGCGCTTTGGAGGAGTGCAGAGCCGAGCTGCAGAAGCTGCAATTAAGATAGCAGTAATGGTCTATAGTGACCCAAGCACTGTCAGGACCCCAAACCCCGCACAGGCTCTGGCGACGTTTGTTCGCGCCCACGGCGGGCAAATAGATGAGGAGGAGCTTATGAAAGCCCTTAACGAGGTTGTTGGCGACAAAAAACAATAACTTTAGCTCTATATCAGACAACAAAAAAGCAAGTTTATCGAGAAAAGATATAAATATAACCCAAAACCACACCAATTAAAAATATAATTCCTAAAATAAACGTTAAATATCCCTCTTCGTTTTTGGCAATTTTATAGATACCCTCACCAACGAGCGTGAGCGCAAATAACATCGGCAACACAAATCCGACATATAAAAATTCTGAAGATGCAAGTGTCATTGTTTCATTTTACACCATCACATAACGAGCAGCTTTAGTTTTGCCAACTTTTCTGATGATGCCATGGTCAACAAGTTCCTTTAAATCTCTTAAGACCGTATCTTCAGACACGTCTTTAACTATCTCTTTGAAGCTCTGATTTTGTAAAAAACCTATTTGTTGAATGTATTCAATGACTTTTACTTGGCGTTCTGTTAAAAATATTTGTTTGCCCCCGAGCCGGCTTTTTAGTGTCTGGTCTTTAGATAGTTTAAGAATTTTTTGTTTTATCCGGTTAAATTCAATTGAGACTCCTAGCGTAAAGTACTCGAGCCAAGAGGTCGTGTCCCCCACCGATCCTTTCTGCAGGAAATTATAGTATGATATTGGGTCCTGATCGTAATATTCCTCAAGAGAAAAAAACTTTCTAATGTCATAGTTCCCTAAATATAGAATAAGTGTTGACATCGCCCGGGCAATTCTACCATTACCGTCAATAAACGGGTGAATCCGCACAACTTCATGATGAGCAATGCCGGCCTTAATTACCGGATGAACTTCTTCATCAGTTGCTTTGTTTAGCCAATAGACAAATTCTCGCATTAAAAAAGGCACTTCAATCGACTCCGGTGGCCGAAAAGTTACTTCCCACGTTTGGCTGTTTCTGATAATCACCGACTTTGTGCGATATATTCCCGTCTCCTCCTCAGGTAATATGTTTGCAATCACAACCTTATGAATTTTTTTGATCAAGGCCTCAGTTATTCGCTCAACTTGGCGGTCAAATTCATCCTCTATTAGCGATAGTGTCTTTCTGTAGTTGATTACTTCCTGGACATCCCGAGGTCTGCCAATCACATCCATTCCATGTAAAACATTTTTTGCTTCGGTAAAATTAAGCTGATTGCCTTCAACGTGAGTTCCATGATGGGCAGTTCTGACAATTGCATCTTCTCTAAATTGTTTTTCCCATAGAGGAAGGAGTGGAGCATCGGCAATAACCTCCTTTGCTGCTTCAATCTGGCCAATATTTTTTAAAATATTATTGGTTATTTGATATTGAGGGTTAAACATAAATTTTATCTTCCAAATCGTCTTTGACGGTTGACATAATCCTCTAAAACCTGATTCATTAACTTTGGTGTAAGGTCGGGTAAGTATTCTTTTAAGAAAACAAGTTCTGCATATTCTATTTGCCAGAGTAAATATCCTGACAGTCTTTGTTCCCCTCCGGTGCGAACAACTAAATCGGGATAAGGATATGGTTGGTTGGATGTATCAAGATATTGAGCAAACTTTTCCTGATCAACTAATTTGACTTCTTCGTCTAGACATCTGTTCACTGCCCGCATAATTTCGTCCCGCCCCCCATAATCCAGAGCTAGGTTAAAGAAATATTTATTATAATTAGCTGTTTCATTTTCAAAAAATGATATTTTTTCAATAAGTTTTTTCGGGAGCCTGTCTTTTCTTCCCAAGTGAGTAAACCTAACTTCGTGTTTTTTATACTCTTTAAGATCGTCAAACATATGCATGAAAAGCTCCATTAAATAATTAATCTCTCCTTGTGATCTGTTCCAGTTTTCTGTCGAGAATCCCCAAGCCGTCAACGTAATTACACCTTTGTCTCTTAAATACCGGCCAACTTTCAATATAGCATCAAGTCCTCTTCTATGACCCTCCAACGTTGGCAAGTTGCGTTCTTTTGCCCAACGTCTGTTCCCGTCAGGAATGATTGCAATGTGATTTGGTAAACCAGAACCTTTCATTTGATTTGATATGTTTATTATAATACACTTAAGGTGTATGGTCTACGCTCTTGAAATAAATAAAGACATCTTCCCAGGAGCTAAAATAGGTGATTTTGGAGTTCTTTTAAGTACCCTTCTTCCTCTTGTATTCATAGGTGCATCTTTACTGTTTTTAAGTTATTTAATCTGGGGCGCTCTTGACTGGATCAAGGCTGGAAACAACAAAGAAAATGTAGTCAAAGCACAAACAAAATGGCGATATGCCATACTTGGATTTATAGTGATGTTAACGAGCTTACTCATGGTTAAAGTTCTGGGATATATTACAAGGATTCCTTTTCCACTATGAAAACAGTAGCTGCAAATATTGATCAAATCTTTGGTAAATTAACTCCACCCCCAGGGCCAACTGAAATATACAAAGATCCGGTTGAGGGTCTAAGCAGAGTCCTTGTTGTAGGAATTCAGCTTAGTCTTATTATTGGAGCATTTTTTTCACTCATTTATCTTTTAATGGGTGCAATCGATTGGGTCGCAGCAGGAGGAGATAAAGAGACCCTCCAAAAAGCGCAGGCAAAGATGCGAAATGCTTTTGTTGGAATGTTGGTTCTTGTTTTTGCACTCACCTTGTTCGTACTAATAACAGGCAATCTTTTGAATATCATCCAAATAGACGGTGGCGGATTCCAGTTCATACTACCAAGATTTTAGGGTCAGAATGTGCTTGTTGTTATGATTTTTTTAAATCAGAGATTTCTTTCTGAAGTTTTTTTATCTCTTCTGTAAGAGTAAGAATAGTGTTGTTAATTTTTTGTTCTTGAGTAACTTCCTCTTCCTCGTCTGCCTGGATATCATCAATATCGGCTGATATTTCATCAACTTCATCTTCAAGGCCTTCAACGGTTGTTTGTACCGTCTCAACATCATGCTGAATTTCGTCCAAATCCTCCTCAACATCCTCAAGGCTCTCAGAATGACGATTGACCGTCATTTGTATAAACAAGGCTAAATAAATTGCCTCAAGAGACACTGCGGTTGTTAAAATTAACATAATTTGATCAAAGGTAACACCAAAGAAATGGAGTCCAAAAATTGTAATAAATAGAATCGTGTGTACAACAATCGATGTAGGACTGCCAATCCATTGTGTTATCACCAAAGACATTGATTCCAGATTAAATTTCTTTTTCTTTTTTTTCATAAAACGAGTACGAACTCTACAGAAGAGTTTCTACGGAACATATAAGCGTATCAGTTTGGGGAATACTAGCTATACGATATTATCATGATATCATTTGATACATTCTTTATCAAGCGCTAAACTCTTCGAATGATTCTTCTTAAATGCTCTACTGTGCTTGATAACGAATATCGAACCGGTTCAATAACTAAGTCTTGAGCATGAAGATAGTTAACTTCTTCCCCCCCAAATCCCCGCTTAAAAACTGAGACCCCATAAAATCGATGTTGAGATTCGTCATGAGGCGCAATCCCCCAGAAATTATATTTCTCCATACCACGCTGTTTCGCCTCTTTTATCGCCTCCCACTGCAACAAATAGGCGCCAGGATGATATCGACCCTCATTGGTACTTGCTCCGTAATGATACGCTGCCTCATGTCCGTAAAAAATAATGAAAGCCTGCGCAAGTAATTTTTTATTTAAACTGGCTGAATATAGAAGCGCCAGATCATTTTTAGCAAAAACTGAAAACTGCTTTAGTAAAAACTCATACGAAAAAGGAACGAATCCTTGACGGCGCGACGTTTCAATCTGTAGATCATAAAATGATTTAATCTGATTTGCGTCATTGGTTGTTGTAACTATTATTCCTTCTTTTTCTGCTTTTTTAATCTCATGTCGGGTTGTTTTTCTCATATCATAAAGTAGTTCCGCATCAGTTTTGGAAAGATCAAGTTGAAGCGTTAGTTCTGCATGAAGATGCATTGGAGCAGAGATAAATCCGCACTTTTCAAAAAGATTTTTTGAAAATTCACTGCTTACTAAAGGGGGTCTTATCCGAACAAAAATACATCGTGACTGCTTAGCTATTGTTCTAATGGTTAAAATAAATGCATTAACTAATGATTCATTCTTCCAGTCAATAATCGGCCCGGCAGCAACCGTTAAGTATCGCCCGCGCTTGGCATCTTCAATAATTGATAACATAGCCCCAACAAGAATATCGCTGTGATAAAAACCGGTTCGGAAAATAGCATGACCCAACTCCTGATGAAATTCACCCCAATACCAAGATTGAAGAAAGTTCGCTTCCATGTGGGCCAAAAGAAAATCTTCCCACTCTCTTTTATCAGTTATGTCTTTTGTTGTAATTGCTGCCATGCGTTTATTTTACTGACAATTCTATGAGTTGCGTTTTGTGAGATTGCCCGATGTGTCGGTAAATTAATAATAGTTTCTGAAATTACTTCAGCATTTGAACAATCTCCTTTTTTATATCGAGTCTCCTTTAAATACTTTATTGGAGCAATAGGAGCGTCATACCAAGTATCGGCAATATAAATTCCTGATTTTTTAAGATATTTAAACAAACTTTGTCTATCTTTTGTTTGGGTAATAAATCTCAAATTTGACGAGTTGGGTAGAAGATTATAGGAAAGATCTTTAATTAAATTTTTATTAAGCGAACCTGCATAAATCATAGCAGTTTCCCGACGATGTGATAAGTTTGTATATAACTTTTCAAACTCCCCTTTTATTAGTTTACAGTGCCAGTTTGGCAATTTTCTAAATTGCCCTTTTTCACCACCTGCCATAGGTGTAGATAACAGCCCAAACTGTTTCAAAAACATGTGGAAAGTTTTGCCAATTCCTGTTTGGTATGTTTTTCTGATGATAAAGGTTAAAAGGGGATAGAGTCGATCTTTTATTTGTTGAACATATGAAACGTTTTGTTGAAGTGTAATATTTTTTTGATTATATTTTTTATTTCTAATAACCAATGCTCCTCCTGACACTCCGTCAATCATTTTATCCTGACTAAATGACAGCGTGGTAAAGTCTCCCACTGTTCCCGATTCCTGATTATCACTATATCTTGTTCCAATGCAATGAGCTAAGTCTTCAATAAGAATTAACTTATGTTGTTTGCAAATACTGGCAATTTTTTCAATGTCGCAAGGAAATCCAAACGTATTTTGGACGATAACAACTTGCGTGGTTGGGTGTTTTTTAATCAAATTTTCAAGGGTTGAGGCAGAAAAATTAAATGTTTTATCAATATCGGCACATATCGCGTCAAGCCCAGCATTCTCAACTGCTCTGTACACCGCATAACACGTAAATCCGTTTATTATTACCTTGCTTCTTGCTGGAAAATCAAGCATCGTTAAAGCCATCTCAAGCGCTTCTCTACCCTTGTAAACAAGTGTTGCCTTGCCCTGATATTTTTTTTCCAGGTACAACGCCAGTTCCTCCTGATATTGAGACCTATTAAGAGTAAACAGGGCTTTAATTATAAAGTCAACGGTGTAGTTTGATCCTAATGAATTAAAACTCGTCATGATTGTATAAATGTAACTATAGCATCACCTACTTGTGCTACATGTGTAAACTGTGGCGAATGCCGAGCTTGCTTTATAATAACCATTTTGGCGTTGGGAATTAATTTATGCATAATCATGCCATCTGAAATGGGCGTTGTTGTGTCGTTTTCTCCCCAGATAATAAGAGTTGGAATTTTAATAGATGGCATTTGAGTTGAAAGATCAACCGTTATAACATTTTTCATCGTTTCTCGTGAATTAACTGAAGCATTAACGTAATCTTGTTCATGTGTCAGTTTATATAAAATACGTCTTAAGCTCTCTGATTTTGTAAATTTTTTACCCATTTTGGCCAGAGCATTAAAAACTGCCCTTTTAGTTCTTATTGACATTTCATTATGATAAATTCCGGCGCTGTCAACAAGAATAAGAGCATCAATATGCTCAGGATGCTTGACTGCATAAGCAAGAGAGATTCTCCCTCCATTTGAATGCCCTAAAAGAATCACTTTATTTTTTTCTCTCTCAACATATTTGTGTAGCCAACTAACATAATCGTCAATATTCCATGGCCGATCAATCTTTTCAGTAAGACCTGGGATTTTAAGAATGACCGCATCATGTCCAGATTCTTTAAGTCGTTTTACCAAAGGTTCCCATTGGATTGCCTCATAGGCCCATCCATGAAGTATTAATATTTTTTTCATAGCCCCCATTGTTTGCGCCTTTTCTGCCAAACAGCTTCCCTCCGGCATAATTTTTTAACGTCTTCCTTGTCATTTAAAAGATGTTCAATAATGCCTTCTAAAAAACGGGCTCCTTTAAATAAAATCGTCTCTCCCCCTGCTAAATTTTCTTTTAGATATAAAAGGGCATCTTTTGGCTGTTCAAATGAGGTTACTGGAAAGTTTTTTGTTGTAATTTTGGGAAGCGAATACCCTATCATTCGAGGCCCGACCATAACCAATTTATTGATTTTTTGGGTGTTAAGAAGTTCTCCTAATTTTTCATGTTCTTCTTTTTCTTCATTTCCAAGTTCCAACATATCACTTATCACCATCCATTTTGTTTTGGTCTGATAATCTGAAAAAAGATCAATAATCGCCTTCATCCCATCAGGAGTTGCGTTATATGAGCTGTCAATAAGTGTTGTGTTTTTTATTCCTTTAAATACCGAACATCTGCCCGGAGGAAGAGAAAAACGTTTGAAAGAAGGGTCAAATGGCAAATCCAAGTCATCAAGCAGTTGCTGTGACGCCTCTATGGAATAAAATGACTCGCGAGGTAAAAGAGCGTTGATTAAATAATCATTTGTTGTTGTTTTGAAATGAGTTTTTGAGTCAACGATATAGCTTTTTAAATTCTTTTTACTGATTTTGACTATCTTGGCTTTTGTGCGAAAGGTTTGTTTAATAATATTTAGATTATCTGCATTAATTATTGCAAGTCTCTGGCAACACTCAAGAACGTGTCCAAATTCGTTTGCTACTGCATCCTCAATAGTTGAAAATTTTTCTGATTGAACAGAGCTGTCAAAATTCATTGAATGAGTCCGCCCGCTTGACAGCCAAATTACAATTTCAGGTCTAAGCAACTTTCCTAAAAACTTCCCCTCGCCGGGTCGATCACTATCAACTTCAACCACATATAACTTTTCTTTGTAAGGCTTCTTGAAAGCGCCAGAAGGAGCAAGAAAAAAAAGCATTGGCCACTCAAATAAAGATAGCGTCTTCCGGTTAAGTCCCAAAATATCAAAAGGAATGCCAAATGAACTGTTAGCTTTGTGTGAATAGCGAGCGTGATGGTCAAGCTGGGCTTCAATTAGATGAAGTAATGTAGTTTTGCCACTTGATCCGGTTATAACGATTATTCTGGGATTCCAGACTCTAAGCTGAATACGTGCCCAAAACCTAAAATATGAAGCGACCGGAAAGTAGAACGCCCTTTTAATCTTTTGAAACATTAGTACATATTGTAGCAAAAAGCCCTGCTGCAAAATATTTTTTATAGTATAGTGTTAGTATGGCAGAGCGATTCACGAAAGCAAAACGGGAAAAGAAAAAGCCGAAGAAAAATAAGAAATAAATTATTTTCTGTGCACTGGGCACTCTTCGGGTGAATAGGTAGGTAGTTCTTCTTCTATAAGATAATGGGCTGTAAAGCCCGTGCTGTATTGTGGTTTTGCCTTCCCACGTCTCCAAATTGCTAATGCATGAATTTCTTGCACGTCAGGACGGAGTAATCGTACTGCGCCTGCAACAGAACTCAGTGTTGTCACAACATCTTCAATTATTCTTGGACTGCTAGCTGATAACGCCAATTCTCTATCTGCTTTGGCGCGAAAACGAAAATCCTGTTTTCTCCCGTCAGGAATTCTCTCCAACCAGGCAATGGGTCTTTCATCAAATCCTAGTTCGTGCATTGTTGTTACTAATCTTTGTCCGCCAGATGGAACACCGATCAACACATCCGCCTCAGGTAAACTTTCTGCAGCAGCAAGAGCGTGAAGAATGAGCGCTAATTGATTTGGATGATCCCATAAATTATCCATCTCAAGTTTATTAAAACTATGGTCACCGTCAGCAAACACAAAATGACCATTAATTAAAACACCCGCTGCTAGTATTGACTCACGAATCATTTCTGACGAGTATCTACGAAGTTCTGGAGATGCCATGTGTTTTTTAATCTTTTTTCTTTAGCTCGATTAGGATATAGACAACTATTCCAAGTAACAAACTTAAAAAAATCTTCCAATATTTTCCATGTAATACTTCCTCAATCCCTGAGAATAGTGCAAACCAAACTCCATATGCAGCAAGAATTAGCCAAAGATGTTTGATATGTAATTTTTTCATAAATCGATATCTCCTGTTTTGAGAAATTTCCATACTATTTTAAATAGAGCTCTTCTATCTTTGGGTTTTTTAAAATTATGATCTCCGTTAACTTCATAATATCTTATACCCTTAATTTTCTTATATGCGTCAAAGTGTTTGTACTGCAAAACCTCATCTTGTAATGGTTTAAAAATTACTAAATTGGTTTTTCTTCCCAAATCTTTTATGTATTCAACTGGATCAAAATTTTCAAGCGTCCTCCAGTAATCTTTTCCGACAAGCTGCACGGCACCTTTTGATCTTGGGCATATTGTAATCCCGTTTTTATTCACCCTTCCACCATGCGACAGAATTCTCTTCTCAACTTGAGATGAAACAAACTTAGTATTTGCATTTACAATTGATGTAAACACTGTCTTCTGTATTCCTTAAGGAGAAAGAAGACTCACTATAAACGTCCCAAGAGAATGAGCAATGATATTAATACGTTTGTTTGGATATATTTTCCGAGCATATCGAATTACTGAATCAACATCTCCGGCAGCTTTTTGAAATTGAAACTCATATTGCTCTCCATCACTTACTCCAAAGCCTGATAAGTCAAATCTTATCGCCAGAAAATCATTTTTAATAAATTTAGAGAAATCTAAGAAACTGGCAAAACCTTCGTCCTTATCTGTCCCAAATCCATGAACAAAAATGACAACATCTCCAAACTTTTCGTTCCCTTCGATGAGAAGATCGAGATCTTCCCCAAAAATATTCTTAAGTTTTACCTTTTTATTCATTAGTCAGAGACTATAACAAATATATGCGTTTTTTATATACAATACAATTGTCTCATGTCAATAAAATTCAACAAAACTTTTGCTATTTTTTTGAAGAATCACTATCTATTTTTTCTCATTCTTGCACTTGCGCTTTTTTTACGAGTTTATCGACTTGAATATCTAACAACATTCGGTGGAGATCAAGGACAGGATTTTTTAGTGGTTCGTGACATGGTATTGTTTCACAAATGGACACTACTGGGAATCAAAACATC
>MGAM01000009.1 GCA_001789725.1 Candidatus Roizmanbacteria bacterium RIFCSPLOWO2_01_FULL_39_19
TGCACGGAGGCTCGGTCGTAATCCTTCAAGTATCGGACGAGAGATTACTCGGTATGGATGGACAGAGAATGGAAAACATTACTATGTCGCCCTTGTTGCTCAACACATGGCAGATGAAGAAAAAAAGAACGCATACAACGGCAAGCAACCACTCAAAAACAAGAAAATCTATGCACATGTCCTGAGGAAGTTACGTGATGGTTGGAGTCCTGAACAAATCAGCGGGCGATTAAAGCGCAAGCATAAAGATGACCCTTCATGGCACATTTCACACGAGGCAATATACCAATATATCTACAACACAGACAACAAAGAAAAGAAGCTGTGGGAATTCTTAAGAAGAAAACAGAAACGTCGAGTGAAGAAGAACGGTAGATCTTCACAACGGTCTAAAATACCTGATAGGGTATCAATCCACATGCGACCGACAGCTGTTGATGAACGTATTGAGGTGGGACATTGGAAGGGAGATAGTATTGTAGGAAAAGGTCATAAGAATGGACTCCATACAGCATATGAACGGGTTTCAAGCATGATCCGTTTTGTCTACATGAATGATTTAACCGCACAATCATCATACATTGCACAAAAAGAGATTTATGGTGATTTACCAGCACATATGAAAAAAACCATGACTCTTGATAATGGATCAGAACACAGCAAGCATAAATTAGTAGAAAAAGAAACAGGTATCGTCACCTACTTTGCTGACCCATACAGTTCTTGGCAAAGAGGAGGAAATGAAAATGGAAATCTTTGGATCAGATATTATTTTCCAAAAGGGACTGATTTTAGCAAAGTTTTAAAAGAAGAGTTGAAAGATGTAGAATGGGAGTTAAATACAAGGCCAAGGAAGAGATTAGATTTCCAAACACCATTAGAAGTTTTCACTCAGCACCTAGAAGGGGGTTGCGGTCGTTTCTAGAATACGGTAGTTACAAGTTATGGTTAGTATTCTGGTACAATATGTCAAGCATGAAGGAAAACTTGTCAGGATCTTTGATTTCCAGACCACTATACAATGCTTACCCCAAACGCATTGTTGACGTGGTTTTAGCAGTAACGTTACTGGTTTTATTTTCTCCAGTATGTTTTTTTGTTGCGATAGCCATAAAACTTGACTCGCTCGGACCCGTCCTTGCTGACATTCCAGAGCGAGTTGGACAGGGCAATACATTATTTAATTTTCATAAGTTCCGCTCGATGATTGTAAATTCGCATTTTGCGCTAAGGACCGACAAAAAATTTAAGGAACTTTATGAACAATATAAAAAAAACAGCTTTAAATTAACAGAGGATCCCCGTATCACTCGAGTGGGTAAATTTATAAGAAAGTATTCTTTGGATGAACTTCCTCAATTTATTAACGTGATAAAAGGAGAAATGAGTATTGTGGGACCAAGGGCATATTATCCTGATGAACTTGAAGAGCAACAAAGGAAATATCCCAAAACTCGCCCAATGGTCGCAAAAGTGTTATCTGTTCGGCCCGGAATTACAGGATTGTGGCAAGTATCGGGCCGATCTGAGGTGAATTTCGACAAAAGAATTGCTATTGACGCCTATTACGTTGATAATATGTCACTTCTTAACGATGTTATAATTATCCTTAAGACTCCCTGGGCAATGCTTTCAGCTAAAGGTGCGGTCTAAAAAACTATGAAGTTCTATAACCCGCTTAAAAGAAAAAGGCTTCACCACAATAAGAAAAACAGAAAAAAAAGGCTGCTCATTTTTCTTTTGGTTATTTTATTTGGGTATTTTTTTATATATCGCCCTGTTGTTCGAATTAAAACCCAGGTAGGCAAAGTAAAAGTGGCTGCTGATAAAGTAAAAGCAGCATTTTTACAGCAGGATATAACAAAAGTAGAGAAGGAAATAAAAAACTTTGAAAGAAAATTTGACGCACTCCAGAAAGATTCAAGAGGTATTTATTGGATGAGACTGATTCCAATCATCAGCGGTTACGTTTCTGATTATAAAAATGGTATTGAAGCAGGGGACGCGCTTATTGATGCTTCAAAAAAAGCAATCTCCGCAATCGAACCCCATGCCGACTTGATCGGTTTTAAAAAAGGATCAGGATCATTTGCAGAGCGCCCCGCCGAAGACCGTATCCAGACGGCTGTTTTGGCACTGGACACCATAGTTGCTGACGCCGATAGTATCGCCATAGATGTTGACAAAGCAAGGAGTCATATAGAGCGTATTAATATTAATCGCTATCCAGAGAAACTAGGAAATAAACCAATACGCTCACACATAAAACAACTAATTGATGGTTTGGATGGCGTGGCCACTCTATTTGTTGAAGCTAAACCGCTCATTAAGAGATTGCCTGAAATTATGGGAACAGATAGAGAGCGAACATATATAATTTTGTTTCAAAATGATAAGGAATTGCGGGCAACGGGCGGATTTATTACTGCTTACGCCATTTTTAAAGTTGATAAGGGAAAATTTAAAGTACAGGAATCAAAAGATATCTATTCGCTAGATGATTCAATAAAAAATCATCCTACCCCTCCTGCCGAAATTGCGACCTTTCATAAGGGAGTTTCAAAATTTTACATAAGAGATAGTAATCTATCACCTGATATTCCTGAATCAGTTAAATTATTTGAATCTTTGTATGCAAATAGTAGCGCCAAACAGAACTATGATGGTATTATTTACGTTGATACACACGTCTTGGTTGATACCCTAAAAATACTAGGAGATACAGAAGTCCGTGGCACTCGGTTCTCAGCAAATATTGATTCTCGTTGCGACTGTCCTCAAGTAATCTACAAACTTCTCGATGAGATTGACAGGCCGGTTCAATATATCAAAACAGACAGAAAAGGAATTCTAGGAGACTTATTATACGCTCTAATGCAAAAGGCCTTAGGGTTTTCTCCTTCACAGTACTGGGGACCTTTATCGCAGGAATTAATAAAAGGTCTTGATGAGAAACATATTCAGGTTTATTTTAAGGATTCGGCTATCCAGAACTCTATTGAAAAAATTGGCTATGGAGGGAGAATAAAACCAACCGATGGTGATTATTTACATGTTAATGATGTTAACTTTGCCGGGGCTAAATCAAATCTTTTCGTAACCGAGTCGGTGATTTCAAAAACCATAATTAACAGTGATAAAACAGTGGATCGAGAACTAATTATCGAATATCGAAATCCCTATCCGGCATCAAACTGCAACCTAGAGGCGGGGCGACTCTGTATTAACGCGACACTACGTAACTGGCTAAGGATTTATGTGCCAGTCGGGTCGACTCTAACGTCTTTCACTGGATCCGAAAAAAAAGTACGTACATACGATGATCTTGGAAAAACTGTTTTTGAGGGATTTTTAAGAATTGCTCCAATGGGTAGAGCAAAAGCCACAGTAAAATATCGTCTGCCTTTTGAGGTTAGAAATAATAAAGAATATAAATTGTTTATTCAAAAACAGGCTGGAACTGATGCTAATAAATACACTATTTATATTAATGACAAACGAGTTAATGTCTCCTTAATTAAGGACTATCATCTCAAATTAGATTAAATTTTTTTATGTCAAATCATTATATTGATGAAGGACTAGTTTTAAAAAAGGTGATTATTGGGGAAAGGGATGTAATGTTGACCATCCTGTCTAAAACAAAAGGAAAACTAGAAATTAGAGCATTTGGAGTAAAGAAAATCACGTCGAGGCGAATTGGTCATCTTGAAACTGGCAATTACATCAAATTTATCCTTTCCAACCGAGGAGACAGATTGGCGCTAGGTGAAACTGAGCTATTGTGGGGATATTCAAATATTAAAGACTCAAAACTAAAAATGGAATTTTTGTACTTACTTTTTACGATTTTAAACAAAATTTTACCCATAGAACAGAGTGAACAGTCGGCGTTTGAACTCGTACTAGACTATCTGAAAAAACTTAATGGTGACTCAAATGCGGATGGTGAGAGGTTAGATACGACCTTAAAGACGCTCCTCTTGTCGCTTGGATATATTGATAATAAAACTGCCTATTTACCTCTTTTTAATCCTGTTTCATTTGTTGAGGACTTAGTTAATCAAAAAATTAACAAGAACTACCTTAGGTGAGTTTTTCAAGTGCGGTTCCCTTAAGAGATTCAACAAAAGTTTTTATTTTAGAAACCGATGTTTTGGGTGTGACCAATATGACATCAGGAGTATTAATCACGATCAAATCATTTAAGTCAATACCGACAATCGTTTTGTTCTCATCTAGATTAAAAACTAAACTATCCTGACTATCTTCAAGCATGACATTTCCTCTTACAACATTGGCAGACTTTGACTCTTGTAAAGCTTCTTTAAGCTGTTCCCAGGCGCCAACGTCGCTCCAGCCAAAATCATCAACTAAAACCGTAGCCTGAGCCGGGTCAACATGCTCCAAAACTGCATTATCGAAACTTATTTTCTCAATTTTCGGGTACTCAAGACTTAAAACATTATTAAATTTGGGAGTGTTTACTGATTGCTGGATGATTTCAAGTTTTTTAAATAATTTAGGAGAATGCGTTTTAAATAACTCCCAAAGGTAGGTTGACGTAACCACAAAATATCCCGGATTCCAAACATGATCATGAGAAGCAAAATAGCTAATAGCTGTTTCTGGGTCGGGCCGATACTTCCATCCCTTGAATTGATATGAAGCTATGCCGTCAACTTGTTCTTCCTTATTACCAATAGTTATCCATCCTAGATTTGTTGTCGCAAACCGTGGTTTCTGGCCAAAAAAAACAATTTTCTCAGGATTTTTTTTGATAATTTTCTCGCCCGCATAAAGCATTCTTAGGAATTTCTTTTCATCTTTAACTAAGTGATCACTGCCCCATAAAATTGCCAGAGGCTCGTTAGGACATCGCTTACTAAAAATTGCTGCAACTAGACCTACCGCCGGCCCAATATCTCGCGTTGAGGGTTCCAAGATTATATTTTCCTCAATAAGATCAGGAACTTGGGAAAGTAGTTCATTTTTATAATGAACTCCTGTTGCGACAAATATATCTTTGAATGAAAATTCAGGAACAAGACGATCAACAGCCAGTTGAAACATTGTTTTTTCGTGAATATAATTTTTGAATTGTTTGGGAGAGTTTGACCTTGACAGCGGCCACAAACGAGTTCCTGCTCCTCCCGCAAAGATTATTGCCTTCATATCGTCTAATGTGCAACTTATAACATAAAACTCAAGAATTGTTTAATAAATCTTGCTTTGGAAAACTTTTCAGCATTCTTTGGTCCCTCAAGTAAAGTGGAATTTTTAAGAGTGTATTGAACATCTTCAAACTTGTCAATTGAGTTTTTAAGAGCAGCGGGATTTGATTGATCAATCAAAATACCTGATTGGCCATCGATGACAGTTTCACTTGCACCCCCACGACGATATGCAATAACGGGGCATCCAAAAAATTGCGCTTCAAGGGATGTGTAGCCAAAATCTTCTTCCTGCATCATAATAAGCGCCAAAGCTGAAGAATAATAAGAACCCAGTTCTGCATCAGTTATGTCTTTGATAAATTTTACATTGCCCCCGCTCAAATTTTTCAAGGCTCTCTCTTGGCTGCCGGAGCCGATGACAATCAGATTATTGTCGGGCATTTCATTAAAAGCCCTGATCACAACATCAACGTTTTTATAAGGTTCAAGTCTTGAGACAACAAGATAGCACTTGGTACTTGGTACTTTGTGCTTAGTATTTTTTTTTATTTTATCCCAGTAATCAATGTCAAACGGTGGGTAAACGACATCACTGTCTTTTTTGTAGTAGCTCTCAACTCGTTTTTGGACGGTTTTTGATATGGCAAGATATTTATCTGGTCGGTTTGACGCGATCCTGTCCCAGGTCTTAAGATAGTTAATATAGGAACGAGTCAAAAGTTTGAGAATGCTGGGTTGTCCCCTTTGTTTTTCTTGCCATAAAAACCGGGTAGGAGTTAAGAGATAACAAATATGAGTCGTCTCAGGACGGGTGATAACTGACTTTGCAAATGATGAGGTAACGCTGACAACAAGGTCGTAGCCTTGAAAATCAAATGACTCAAATGCAAATGGATAAAACGGAATAGATAAAATACGATTTTGTCTAATAAAATTGGGCAATTTTTGCATGAATGATGGAATAATTTTAAGATTTTTTGCCCAATGAGCTTTTTCAGAGTCATAATAGGAGGTAAATAGAACGGCAGTAGGAAATATTTCAAAGAGGGTTAATAAGACTCGTTCGGCTCCGCCCCACTTATCAACCCAATCATAGACTACTGCAACCTTTAAATGAGCTGGTTTGAACTCCTTTTTGTTATCCATTTAAGATGTTCATGTAAACTTTAAACGTTTGCTGCGCCATTTGCTTAAACGAGTATTTTTTAATGATGCTAATATCATTGTCTGCTTGTAATTTTCTGGCGCTATGAATTTTTAGAAATGAACTAATAGTTTCTTTTATTGAGTCAATATTGTTTGGATTAAAGAAATATTGATATTGTTCTCCTAATAATTCCTGAAAAACCGGAATTCTGGAGGCAATAATCGGACATTTAAAATATTGAGCTTCAATTATTGGCAGTCCAAACCCTTCAGTAAGTGATGGCTGAACAAGAGCGAGGGCATTTTTGTAAAAAAACACCCTTTCTGATTGAGTCGGATTGAAATGAAAATTGATTGAATTCTTATTTTCAACGGCGTGGGCAAGCTCCTGAATTTTCTTGGAGAAAAAGTCCTCAGGGCCAACTAGTACTAACTGGGTGCCTGTCTTAATCTCGGCAAAAGCAGCAATCAGCCGTTCGATATTTTTATGCGGGTAGAAATTGCCAAGTCTTACAAGAAAGGGCATTTTATATTTTTTGGCCAGTTGTTTGCTGGGGTCGGCATTGATTAAGCCTTCGTCAACGCCTTCATAAGTTACAGTAATCTTATTTTTGACCGCTTCCCCGAATCGGTCCACAATCTGATTGGACACAGCATGGCTAGGGACAAGAATGCCCTCAGAGTTTTTTATCGCCGACCTCAGAACTAGTTTGTAACCCTGATATTTTATTTCGTAAACCAGAGGGTTTAGAGTCGAAACACCGGTTTTAAAATCAAGCGGGGTTAAGTCGTGAATGGTTATCACAAATGGTTTTCGATATAGAATGGGATGACTAAAATAAGGAAAGTGCATCAAATCAAGGTTGAAAGAATTAATGTATTTTAAAAATTCTGTTTGTTCTTGAAGGCTATGCCATTTAACATTAGTGTGGAAAATTTTGATTTTGTCAGTTTTAACAAGCCTCTTAATTAATTCATGATTGCAACTATCAGTAAAAAAAAATAATTCATTATCTTTAATATATTCGGGCAAATGACGAATTAAATTTTGGATATAAACCCCGACTCCTGTCCAGCTTATTAATCTGCAATCTATTCCAATTCTGTTCATATTTATAGCGATGACTTTGCTTTAAAATCAATTACAGAATAAATAAAAGAATTGAAGAACTTTGGATAATTTTTAGCGTAATGTTTATGATAAAAAATCTTCATGGCATCATAAAAGTGGTATTTGGTTTTTTTTCTTATTTCCTCAGTTGCTTTTAGACCGCTCTGGTGTTTGAGATGAAGAATTGTGTATTTGGGGTAGTAGACAACCTTGTATCCTAGTTGTTTTATTCTAAAGGCTAAATCCAAATCCTCTCCATACATAAAAAATTTTTCGTCAAAACCTTTAACTTTTTCATAAATAATTTTGGGAATAAGAAAAAATGCTCCTGATGGACAGTCAATTTCATGGATTTTAGATAAATCACACCAAGTTAGGTGATAACCGCCAAAAATACGACTCAAGAGAGTGCTCGTTGATATTTTCTCAAGCCTGCTAAAAAAACAAAATGACCGCCAAATTGTTGGAAAACCACGATGAGATGCTGGATCGATTTCTCCGTGGGGAAACCTAACTTTAACAGTTAAAGTTCCAATTTTGGAATTTTGTTTCATGTATTCAAGCAGAGTTGTAAAGCTAATATTCTCAATCAAGGTATCAGAGTTGAGAAGTAAAATAAATTCACCCTTTGATTTTTTAACACCCTGATTATTGGCAGCGCCGTATCCAACATTTTTTTTGTTCTCGATAAAGTGGATCGGAATTTGGGATTTTTTTAAAAATTCACGAATATTTTCAACAGAACCGTCAGAGGAGAAGTTGTCAACGATGATGATTTCGCTTTTTAATTTTTTTTCTTTATTCAAAAAAAAAGTGAGGGAATTTAAACAATCAACAGTAAGATTAGCAGTATTGTAAGAAATAATTATTACAGACAGATCCATAATTTAGGTTTTTTTATCTGAACCAAGCAGCTCGTCCCAGCCTGTAGTTGAGATTTTTATTTTTGCGCTCTCCTATTTGTTTTGCCGGCACTCCACCAACTATCGAAAATGATGGAACATCTTTTGTAACAACGGCTCCGGCCCCAACAATAGCACCGCGCCTTATGGTCACACCCGGCAAAATGATTGTCCGAGGCCCGATAAATACGTAGTCTTCAATGACAACTGGTTCATTAATAACTTCCTCAATTGATGCGAAATTGGTACTCTCAATGTTATGCTCGCTATTATAAATCATCACTTGTGAAGCAATGTCGGTATGATTTCCGATTAAAAGTTTAGCTCTTCCGTCTAAAACAACTTGCTCGCCGATAATTGTATCTTGTCCTATGACGATATTGTGGGGATTGTAAAACCGAGCATACATGTGAATAGTTGAACCGGTACCGATTTTTATTCCCGCTGCCCTATAAAAAAATCTTCTTACATAATGAGACGGGATTGACCCAGCAAGGTGAATAATATACACTTCAATTTCCGTGATTATTGTCCGAATTCTAAGTGTTGTCCTTGAGAAAATTTCATCAAATCCTAAACTTCGACCCGTTTTATCTTTCATTATTTTGCGCATCTTTTAATAATATCTAAAGTATTTTGCCCACATTTTTCCCAGCTAAACTTTTTCACCTGACTGCGTCCTTTCTTCACTAAATCTTGTTTTATTTTAGCATTATTGACAATTTGATTCATTACTTGAGCCATTTCTCCCGTATTGGTAGGATCAAAATATTTTGCAGCCGGGCCAGCAATCTCAGGCAAAGCACCAGTATTTGAAGTGGCAACGGGACAACCAAGATGCATTGCCTCAAGCACTGGCAGCCCAAATCCCTCATAAAGACCGGGGAGCACAAAAAGCGAGGCATTTTTATACATAGTGCCAAGAACATTATCGTCAACAAATCCGGTAAAAATGACGCTATCTTCAAGCTCAAGCTCTTTAACCTTTTCAAAAATTTTTTCAAACATCCATCCCTTCTTGCCGGCAATGACTAAATGATATTTAGGATTTTTTTTCTTAAATATTGAAAATGCTTGCAAGAGTCTTGCGACATTTTTTCTTGGCTGAAGTGTGCCTACGAACAAGATGAACGGTTTAGACATATTTTTTGGAAGTGAAGAATTGTTCTCACCAAGCGATGTTCTAAAACCGTTATAGACAACTTTGATTTTTGATCTGTCAATTTTTAAGAATTTTATAACATCGTCAGCCGTATTTTGTGAGACAGTAATAACTTTGCATGATGAGGCAGCTGCATGTTGAGTCCAATTATTTAATTTATATAAATCCTTTCTTAGGTACTCATTTGGGTAATAGATATAGCCCAGATCATGAATAGTTACTACAGTCGGGACGGGAGAAAATCGGGGGACGTAATGAGCTGGAGAAAAAAACACATTGATATCACGGTTCAAAAGAAGATTAAGGGGGAGAAATATTTGCGACCAGTAAAAAGGTCCCTTAACGACCCTATATTGAAAATATTTATCTTCCTTCGGGAGATGTTGATTTGGAAGTTGCCTTAAATATATGATGAATGAGGTATCTTTCGAGCTTACACTCTTGAAATAACTTAGCAGCTCAAAGGTATAAATTGAAGAACCTACCTTATTTTCAACATTCGCTTCATTTCCGTCAACACCGATGCGCATATAATTTAGTATTATGAGTTAATAACTCGCATAAACTCTCTAGTAAATCTTTCCAAACTAAAATCCTTACTTCGTTTTCTTCCTTTCCTGGCAAGGGTTCTTCGCAAATCACTATTTTCTATTAACTGTTTTAACCCTCTAGTTATCGATTGAGTTGACAATGGGTCAAAGAGAATTCCTACGTCTTTCACAATCTCTTTCATTGATGATACATTACTGGCACCAACTGGGCACCAGTTGCGCATCGCTTCAACCAACGGGTAGCCAAAACCTTCGTAAAGTGAGGGCATAATAAAGCAAAGAGCTCGGCTGTATAAAGCGTACAAGTCTTCATCGGGAACATAACCTAAGTATTTTATGTTTGGTTTAACACCATCTGTAAGTTGCTGATCCCAACCAGTTGTTCCAACAATCACAAGGTCAATGTCGTCTTTTTCAAGTTTATCAAACGCCTCTATAAGTCGGGGTAGATTTTTGCGAGGTTCCACTTTACCAACTGACAAAACAAACGGTTGATGCAGTTTGTATTTTTGTATCACGGCTCTTTGTTGTTTGACAGATGGCTCTTTGATTTCGATTGCCGGATAAATGACATGAATTTTATCCTGGCTAATATTGAGAACTTCAATAAGATCGTCTTTGGTTGCTTGAGAATCAACAACAATACTGTCAACCTCTTTTTTTACCCAATTTAGCCTTCTTTTCTGAGTTTTTACAATATTTGGTGATATGGTTAAATTTCTAAAAAAAAATTCAGTTTTAGGATGCAACTCGTTGGGGTACTTGTAAGCAATTAAATCATGGACAATAGTGATTTTCTTAGCTGATGTTGGCGGTTGTGTCCAATCGGAGGAAATTACGACATCGTGCTTACCAATAAATAACTCAATTGGAACCTGATGAAGCTGATTCCATAAAAAGCTTAAAAATGTTGAGGGTAATTTTAATTGAACGAGTCTGTGTTTTTTCTCGATTAGTGCCTTTATGCTTTCCGGCATAGTTCGTCGCAATGACGAACAAAAGAATGTATAATCATGCCCAGTTTCATAAGTACAAAAAGCATTAATCAAATTTTTGGTATAACGTCCCACGCCAGTTCCTTCAAACACAATCTGTGAAATATCAACGGCAATTTTCATTTTGGCAACATCTGTAGATAAACTTTCTCGAGTTTTTTTGCGATTTTAGAATAGACGTATTTTTTCTCAACAAGTTTTCGGGCATTTGTCCGAATTGAATCAAAAAGTTTATTATCTTTTAAGATTGCTACTGCGTGATGCGCAAACTGATGGGGAGTCTTGGCAATCAGTACGTGTTTACTGTCAACTACGTCAAGTCCGGCAACGCCAGTTTTTGATGAAATAACCGGCAACCCAGCCGCCATTGCCCCAAGTATCTTAAGACGTGTTCCTCCGGGCCCTTCAAGAGGAGCAATAAACACTGATGATTCCCTATATACGCGTTTAACTGCCTCAATGCTATCTTTTTCAAGGTCAACAATTTCAGTCTCGTATTTAACTAAATGTTTTAATTTTTCTTTCGCATATTGTCCGGCAATAATACATCTGGCATTGGGAATATTAATACGGATTTCTGGGAAAACACGACGGGATAAAATTTCCGCTCCTTCAACGTTCTGAAGCCAAAGAAAATTGGCAACATACAAAAATACCGGTTTTGCGTAGGTTTCTTTGGCAGAGTATAAATGAATTAAATCTTCCCCGGCAGCGTTAGGAATAATTTCAACATGGAGGTTGGGAATAAGTTTTCGCATCTGTTGCTTATCTTCATGAGATACGGCCCCAACCCTTGTTGCCTTCTGCCAATATGTTTTTTCCCAGTATTTTAATTTGTAAATATCAAGTTTTAAAAGATGCTGCGCAAAAGGAATTTTTAAATTTTCAATGAAATGTTGGTAAACCATATACTCAATTGTCTGTTCGACCAAAAGTACCGGCACATTAGTTGTTGGAATATGGGGCATAACGTAAAACGTCTCGGCGTGGATAAGATCAATATCGTTTTTCTTTAAAATATCTCCGATTATTTCTTTGGCCTCTTGGGCATAATTTCTGACAACAACAAATGGTTGTCCGCCAAAGACACTTTTGACAATATTGGAAACCGTCCATGGATTTTTTGATCTTTTGCAGGCGTAAATCTCTTTGCAATATTTTCTCAGGTGAGAAATATATTTTTTTTCAGAGTCATTTTTAATAAGACCAACCAAATAAATCTCATGTCTCTGGCTAAGTTCTTTTATTAAGTTATAGGATCTGACTTGACCGCCTGACGAGGGAGGATAGGGTAAGTATGGCGTGAGCATTAATATCTTCATTGTTCAAGATCGAATATAAAAGCGTTTCTGGACGTAAATATTTGCTTGTACTGTTTACTTAAAGCTGCTGCATAATTTTCATTTGCAGTAACGAGAAACCTTACCCCATTACTTTTAAGTTCGGTATCTCCATTATCGGTTGTTGGCACCCCGTCTCTATTGGATAAATAAAGAAGAATTGGATCGCCTTTTGTGTCGGTAGCAACAAAGTTTGACTCTAATGTAAGTGTTGAGATTATTTTCGATACTTGAATCTTATCGTTGTCAACAGCGAAGTACGGTTTGACTTCCTGCCAACTTAAGAATAATGACAAAACTGATAATAAAAAGATCATTACAAAACTAAAAAAACTGATAGAAAAGACTCGTCTGTTTGATAAAACTAATCCAATCCCACTGCCAAAGTAAAGCGCAAGTGCAGGAACTAGCAGTGATTGCATAGAGATAGAGGCAAGTTGCTCATGAGGAAATAAGATAATTGACAGAACTGCTGATAATGCAAAGAAATGAAATAATCTAGATTTACTATCTCGTTTTAAAAAGCCAACAACAACAAATACTACTCCAGAGACGCTAAGCAGCGCATTAATCAGCCTCGTCTGAAATAGAACTGCAATAAATGGTTTTTGAAAAAAGATAATTCCTGTTTGATCTTTAATAAATTCTGGCAGGTTTGCCCAGATGGGAAGAGGCAGTAGCTGTGGCAAAGTTCCTGAAATAAGGTTAACTATCACAACAGGAATAATTGCAAGAAATATATAAACGTAAGCAACATACGATCGGAAGACATAGAGATTGTATTTTTTATAAAAGAGGTAAAAAATTGGGAGAATAAAAATTAGCGTAACGGGTTGGCTTGCAAAGCCGATGGCCAACAGTACGAGAGATGAGGTGAAAAGTGACAGGCGGGCAACCCTGTTCCTTGAAATAGTCCATATGTATAGCAAAACAATTCCGGCAACAACCAGGGCAATTGATGTGAAATGTGGGGTTGTTTGTCTTGAAAGTAGCACTATGAAAGGACAACAACCGGCAAAAAGAGCCGTTGAGACAGCTGCAAATTTGCCATGATGGCGCAGACTCAAAAAATACAAACATGAAATAACTACAAGGGAAGATAAGATACTCACAAATCGGGCTAACTGGTCCAAAGGTATTGAAGGAAAAAAATTGTTCAAGAGAAACACTGTATTTTCATAAAGCAATAATCTTGAGGGATTATAAAGGGGGGCAACTGTTTTAACTAGTTTCTGCTCAAGTTTTGTCTCGGTGTATCTGCCAATAAGTTGTCTAACACTTGTTTGTTGGTGGGCGACAATTAACGTCTCAGCTTGTTCTTTGGAATTCAGATCAGCAATTGGAAAAGAGAAGTGATGGAGTCTTAAGATAAACGCAATAATTAAAATGACCCCGAGTACAGCTAAATTCAACTTTCTGTTTGATAAACGGCTTAAAGGTTTTAACTTCATTATGGGGTTAGGGCTTTTTAAGAAGGTATAAACCCGAATACAATCCTGCTATTGCCCAGAAACTATAAGCGACTTTTGAGGCCTCAAATACGTCAATATATAAGCCATTAATTGAAAGTCCCAAAAGCCCGAAAATGAAACCAAAAAACAAAGGCTTAATTTGGGGATCGGCCGATTTTGCCATTTCAAAAACCTGCCTTGCAATAGTAAGCAGGATATAAATAAAAGCTATTGTCCCAATCAAACCAATCTCACCCAACCATCTCAAAAAGTCATTGTCTGTTGACTCGGTAATTGTTGAAACTCCCGTACCGAACAATGGGTTTTTTGCAAATGCAGCAAATGCTCTTGGCCACTCAACCCTAAGTCTTGTGTCGAATGAAATGTCGGGGGCAATTCCCTGAACTTGGCGATATTGAGCTGCTGCCGTTGCTGCTGTTGCCGGATTCTTAAGACCAGCAGCAATAGTGGCTTTCCTCAAAAATTCTTTTCTTACCTCTGCTTCTTCTGAGGTTGTTTTTTTCTTATTGTCGACCTTAACGAGTACCCGGCTGCCTGCCGGCAGCTCATCGGTCCTCATTTTCTGCAAAACAAAAATGTCTCCTGTTTGTTCATTAACTAGAAATTGTCTGATCTGGAAAGTGCTGCCAATGCGCTCAGATAAATTTTTGTTGTGATAGGAGAGAAGAAGCGTGATTACAATAACAACGACTAAATAGCGATATTTCTTGATGAGTAAGAAAAATAGCGACAATGATATAAGGTAAGCCACAAACGAGCTGCGTGATGCTGTTTGAACCAGCACGAATAATGTTGTTGCAATAACCAATAATAACCCCACACCTCCCTGTTTCTTATAGATTCCAATAAATAAAAACAATGCAACGATAAGTGTCCCCCCAATGATCCATTCTAACGTTTTTAAAGCTGATGCCAAAAAAATTATTGAAATAATGCCTCCCGCGATTGTCAAAATCATGGTCTTTTTATTAATCTCAAAATCATCCCGAAGTTCTTTTAATGGGTCTAAAAATGAATGGCGAAGTCGTGCCAAAGAAACGACCGATCCGATTAATTTCTCAAGAAATTGGGATGTTGTGTGGGTGATGTTGCTTGAAATTCCAATTGCCAACCCAAGCTTTGAGTGAAGTTTTTTGTGCAAAACAAAATATGCTCCCCAGATTATTGGGATAATGAAGACCAGGTATGCTCCAAGGTCGTAATGACCGGCAAAAGTTGAGGCTATTCTGGCCTCAGGCGTTAAGAATAGAACATGACCCTTGGCAAATTCAGGGTTCATGGTTGAAACGGATGGGAACTCAGCAACTCTTTGCCCGATCCCATAAATGGTAATAAGGAATACCGACGTAATTGCGGCAAATAAGTACCTGACAAAATCTGCAGGTTTTTTAATGAGAGACACCGCAACAAAGAAGATAAACATATACTCAACTCGCCTTAGAGCGTGCAAAAATCCGACCTGGCGATAAACAATGGTGTGGGTTATAAATGTCGCGATAAAATACGACACAAACACTGCTCCCCAGAAAAACAAAAACATTTTAAGAAGTCTTGTGTTTATGCTGACTTTGCCTCTTGCAAGTTGAACTATGAATACAACCGCAATCAATGCCATGAAAATATCATCAAAGCGGATCGCCACATAGGTATATGTGATCATCATAAGGGGCAGTTTTGGATAGAGTGGGATTAGGAATATAAAGGTAGTGAACAGTCCCCCAAGTAAGTTTTCGTCAATTATTTTTAACAATTTCAAGAGCTTCTGCATAAGTTGAAATCAAATAATGATTTTTTGAGATCTTCCCAATTATAAACGCAATGTATGCTTTTAAGTGTAGCAAAAACTTCAAAACCTGATTATCAAAATGGTTATGATGTTTTTTGTAAAAATATAAAAGGCCTTTGTATACCTGTAAAATAGGCTGAGTCCTGCCCCTGCTTGAGGCTGATCCTAAGTGAATAAAGTGGGCATCAGAGTAAAATCCTGTGAGCATTCCCAATGTTCTAGCCCGGTATAAAAGGTCAACTTCATCCATGTACATAAAAATATTTTCATCAAAACCACCAATTTTGTCGTAATTTTCTCTTGTTGTCATTATGCAGGCGCCCGACACCCAGTCGACCTGTTTGGTTTTATTAGGAGAAAAACGAGTTATGTGGAGGTAATCGCCTCTTAAAAATAATGCGCCAACAATAACTAGTATTGAATAAAAGGGAGCAGCAGAGTCTTGGGGCGACATATCTTTGTTGAATAGTTTTCCTCCGACAAATGAAAATTTGCTTTGACGGATAAAGTAATTATAGATTTTTGGGATAGCGTCCTCAATTACTTCAATATCGGAGTTAAGAAACAAAATATTTCTTCCTTTTGCTTGTCTAACTGCCAGATTATTACCTTTGGCAAATCCCAGATTTTCTTTTGAAAAAATTGTTTGGAAAAATATTTTCTTGTAACTTGCTACTTGCAATCTGTAACCATTCAACATTTCAACGCTTTCATCTGTTGAATTATTATCAACAACAATAATTTCAGTTTGAAAATCAGCATTTTTTAGACTCTCAAAAACAGTATCCAGACACTTTTTAGTTATATTTACGGTATTGTAAGAAATGATGATAATTGATAGATCAGTCATAACCTTTATTGTACCGTAAGTTTTGTTGAATACCAATAAAACCTATAGTATAATTGTCGGCTATGGTAGCAGAAATTGAACCACCCAAAAGCCCCGAAAAAAGGTATTCAAAATATATGCCATTTAAAGATGTGGAAGATTGCACTGACGGAAGAATCGTCTTTGGAATAAGACCACCCGTATACGTTGCTGAGCAACTTGGAGTTGACGTTGCAAGACTGACTGCGCTTTGTAACTTTGCCAATATCAGATGTCTTGCCGTTTTGCCGATGCCTCATGAACGAGAACAGACTAGCAGTGCGGTAACATCACTTGCACCTGACGGCTCAGCAACCGGGGTTGCGGTAACTAGAAAAAGTTCCCCTAAGTATGGCTTTAAAATAGTCAGGCCTGAGTGGGTAACTCCTCACAATGATTTTTTGGTTGACGCTGTTTTATATATTGATACTCAGGAAATAGCGGATGATATTTCTTTGCAGAAAGAGTCTGTACGTGATGCTGAGGTTTGGCAAAGAAGATATGATGAAGGTATAAGAGATTGTTTAAGGCAGGCGGGAAATTTCCATATGTTAGAAAGTATCTATCCTGTCGGACACGATGTAAAAAGTCATGCTGTGAATCTGGGTCCACTACTGGGTCTTATTGCAATAGGGGCCAAACCAGAGATATTACAATTGTGCCTATTTTTTTATATGATTGCTATATCAGCTACTAATCTGCAGCGTCTTTTTAATTCAAAAGAGGTTGAGGATAATTTAGGAATTGAAACACGGGTACATCCTTCGTTATTTTTAGGACCACAGTGGGATAGAGCCAAAATATTTGGCTTCAGGACAAAAAGAAAAGGCCTAATTGGACTTATAAAACAAAAATAACTTATTTATATCAATATGATATAATTTGGATTAATGGAAAGACCCAAGCTATATGTTCCTCAAGTTTCCCGAGGAGCAAATATTGCGGTTCGGGTAGCCGTTGCAGGCTCCTTACTTGCCGGTTGCAGCCGTGGAAGTGCTAAAACTGTAGATTATTCGCAACCTGTTATTTCTCGGCTTTCGAGCACAAGAATGCCATCTTTTAATAATGTTCTTCACCAGATACACTCAGAAGGTCCTAATTATGTAATGAAAAGAGTTCTGGGTGAGCCGACCCAAAGTTGTGCCAGAATTTGGTTCATTAGGGAAAATTTGTTATGGCCTGGTGAGGACCCAGAAAACATTAGTGCACTTGCCGTTGCAAGTGTTAGAATTAGAATCGCAGACCAGCAAGTCGTGATCTTTCGACCCGAGTATGGAGTAACTTTATTGGATGACTTTGGCGGTCGAGTAGTCTACAGGAGTACAATTGGGAAAAACGAACAGCTTCCTCAAGGTATTGACCCAACCGCGGTTATTTGTGCTTGGCACATAGTACACAGAACCTGGTAAATAAAGAAAACCACCTCGGGAGTGAAATGGATCTTTCCGTAGCTCTATGAATAAAAACCAATAATTTCAGGCTTGAACATGGTTCATAAGCCTGCTAGGATTTGATTGTGCCAGGCAGAAGAGAGGTATTTAAAAACGGCGGTTATTATCATGTCTTTAATAAGACTATTGATGACAGACAAATTTTTGTAAACGGTGTAAATACTCAATTGTTTCTTGACATAATTCGTTTTTATCGTGCCGAAATTAGAAACATTAGCTTCTCCCAATATTTACATTTACCTGAAGAAATCCAGAATATATTGAATAAGAAAATTACCTCAAAGAAGTATCATCGAGTCAAAATTCTTTGTTATTCCTTAATGCCAAATCATTTTCATTTCTTATTAAAGCAAACAAAGGAAAACGGAATTCAATCATTCATGGCCAATATTGCCAATTCGTTTACTCGATTTCTTAATACCAAATCAAAAAGGACCGGTCCGTTTTTTCTTCCCCGCTTCAAGGCTGTTGTAATCCATAATCATGAACAACTTATTCACACGTCTCGGTATATTCATTTAAATCATTACTCCAGTGGCATTTTAAGAACGATAGAAGATATTGATATGTCTTCACAGTGTTCATACTCCGACTATGTGAAAAAAAGAAAATCAACCATTGCAGATACAAACTTTATTTTGGGCTTATTTAACAATGATCGGAAACTATACAAAAAATTTACAGAAGACCATGCAGACTATCAGAGAACGATTGAATCAATAAAGCATGCTCAAAAATGGTCTTAATTTTATGTAAGCTTTTGCAACATGCTAATTCACTCCCGAGGTTAGTTCCAATACTTATGGATTGTATCACACTTTGAAACTATGATCTTTGCTATAATCTCTTATATGAAGTCTGACATCTCTCTTGAAAAAATCGTTTCACTTGCTAAACGTCGCGGATTTGTCTACCCGTCCTCAGATATTTATGGGGGCATGGCAAATACATGGGACTTTGGGCATTACGGCGTACTTCTTAAAAATAACATTCGTGACTTATGGTGGAAAACATTTGTTTTAGATAGAGATGATATGGTTGGGATCGAGGCATCAATTTTTTTAAACCCTAAAGTTTGGAAGGCGAGCGGTCATACAACTAGTTTTACTGATGCATTGGTTGATTGCAGAAAATGTAAATTTAGAACTCGTGCTGATCATCTAATTGAAGATAATATACCCAATAACAAAGTCGAGGGTTTAACTCTCGAGGAGCTAACAAAAATAATTATTGATAACAAACTGAAATGTCCAAAATGTGGCCTTTCAGATTTCACATCAGCGCGTAACTTTAACCTTCTCTTTGAGACCCAGGTGGGGATTATCGAGGAAACAAAATCAAAAGTATATCTACGAGGGGAAATTGCTCAAGGGATTTTTATCAACTTCAAAAATGTTCTTAATACGATGCGCGTAAAAGTGCCATTTGGTATTGCCCAAATTGGCAAAGCATTCAGAAATGAAATTACCATGGGGCAGTTTATCCATCGAACACTGGAGTTTGACTTGATGGAGTTTGAATATTTTATTCAGAAGTCACAGTGGGGAAAAATATTTGAAAAATTTCAAACTGAGATGTGGGACTTTGCAAAAATGGTTGGAATAGATGAAAAAAAATTACGATGGAGGGAGCACGAAGAGCATGAGCGCTCTCATTATTCCAAAAAGACAGCAGATATTGAATACGAATACTCCTTTGGATGGAAGGAGATGTTTGGAATAGCCTATAGAACTGACTTTGACCTGTCAAACCATGCAAAACACACCGGGCGCGATCTGTCATACACTGACCCCAAAACTGGAGAAAAATTTATCCCCCATGTGATTGAGCCAACTTTTGGACTCTCAAGACTCATAGGAATTATTTTGTTTGATGCGTACTTTGAAGAAGAAATTAATGGGCAGACAAGAACAGTTTTGAAACTTGCGCCATCAATTGCACCCGTTAAAGCAGCAATTTTCCCTCTGCAGAAAGATGAGAAATTACAAAAAATAGCCAGAGAATTATATGAAAAATTGAAAAAACAATATGTTGTTGAGTTTGATGACAGCGATAACATTGGCAAAATGTACAGAAGGCAGGATGAAATTGGCACGCCATTTTGCATAACTGCCGATTACCAGACACTTGAAGACAATGCAGCGACAGTCCGGGAACGTGACACAATGAAACAGGAGAGAATGCCACTTGAAAAAATCGAAACTTTTCTTCATGATAAAATCATCTAACATGGAGCCGATTAAAGGTCATTCACAAAATACACTTCTTCTTGTTGCTGGAGTTACGGTATTTATTGTCATTATTATCGGGGCGGTATTTTTCTTTAAAAAATCATCAACGAATAAAAATGATACTAATAATGTGTTGCCACCCAGCCAAGAAGTTCTGCCGACGATAAACCCCTCAACAAAAATTAATTTAGCCTCTGATGCTAAAAAACAAAACGTAACATTCACAATTGATAATATCCCTGGCGATGTTTCAATAATTGAGTACGAACTTGTTTATGAGCATGATTTAACTAAACGTGATATTGTCGAAGGGGCCGAAGGGTCACGAAAAGAAGACGCTGCAATTGGCACACTTGAGGTTGTAGCTGAAAATATTACAAAGAAAATTTATTTAGGAACATGTTCGGCAACTTGCACTCCTCACTTGGGAATTATTTCGGTTAGATTATCCCTCAAATTCTTGGGTGGCAAAACTCCGTCAATGTTTGAAAAAGAATTCATTTTATGAAGTATTAAGAAGTATTAAGATGTATTATAAGAAATTGTTTTTAGTCTCAGCATTGGCCAGCCTGATGGGATTATTAATTGGTTTTTCTTCTAGTTATAAAATACCTCCTAAAAAACAGCCCACTACATATCAATCTCAATCTGCCCGCATGACTCCACTATGGTTGTTGCCTACTCCCACAGTACCAGTTGAACCAATAATAACATCAATTCCAGTCCAATCAGGTATTTCACATTGGGCAGAATATAAAGATGAAAAAAATGGAGTAGTTTATAAATATCCGCCAGAATATTCAATCACTGAGCCATTACTTTATGAAAATAGACGCCCAATTCTAAATCATAAAATTGATTGGTGGACAACATCCCAAATTGAATGTGATGACGCAAAAGGCGATTGCTCCCTTGTTGCTAATAAGAAAGAGAAAATGATAATTAATGGGTATGAAACGACAAGAATCTCAGGATGGAGCGGTAGCGTCGGGGGAGGACTTCCAGAAAACTATGTCAGCTACTATTTTAAAAATCCAAGTAAGAATAATTATTTGAATATAACCCTTCACGAAATTCCATTAGATGACACAGATAATTATTCTTATGAGCGCAGTCTCAAACCAATTCCTCAGTCAGAAATTGATGTCTTTGATAAGATTGTCAACACTGTTCAATTTGTTGATATCTTGCAGTGAGGATGAAAAGTTGCCTAATGCTTACTTTTTGTGCATTTAGATGATTCCAAGAATTATTGTGGATCAAGTAAATAACCAAACTCTACAAACAGGAATAATCAATAAAATTAAAGCCCAATATGGGATTATGATAACTTCATGGAAACCCATCTGGAGTTATTACGGCGGCGTGTTTGAAATCACTGTTGATACAAATTCGTCGTATATTCTAAAAATAATCCGAAATCCAGATGAATATAAACTTCGTCATCTTGAAGCCGAGGTCGCCTTTACCCAAGCTGTTACAGAAAACATCACTGAATTTATAACTCAAACGTTTATTCAAGATAAAAATGAGAATGAACTGCAAAAAAGCAATAATGATATGTTTTATTTGCTTAAAAAACACGAAATTATCAAAAAATCAGTTCCAACTCCCCAAGAACAACAACATGTAGGACGCCTCATACACGCCTTTCATACAAAACTTGTTGACTTTAAACATGAAGGAATAGCGGGGACCTCATGGATGAGGGAAGTTGAACCGGAACAATACAAAATACTTTTACAAAATATGGCCGAAAAAGAATTTGCGCCCTTTGTTGCGCCCTTAAATTACGAAGAATCACATCTTACTAAAACACTCATTCATGGAGACTGGCACGATGACAACTTCTCATTTTCAACCCCTCCATTTTTATATGATTTGGACACGTTGAGTTATGGGGCAGCAAGTGAGGAGATTGCCCGAACTATCACTCATTGGACAAATGACGACTTATCGATAAAAGATTTCTATGAAAATATATTAGTTGGCTATCGCGACTTGTCTCAGGACGAGATTGATGTTATCCCCCGCGTTGCCGTTGCAATTTGTTTAAGACAATTTGCTGAAATAACTCAAAACGGTGACAAATACAATGACGCTCGTGGATTTCTCGAGCTTGAAAAGAAATTAAAAAGCCTGTTTTGCTGCTAATTTTTTAGTCTTAAATTCTAACTCCGCATGCCTACATATTGTGTCCTTTTTGGTGATTCTACACCTTGACATGGCCTTACAATACCATTATTATGGTGATAAATGGCATTTTTGGGTGAATATTTGGTTTCGTTTACGGGGGTAGGACGACTTGTCATCCCAAAAAAAATACGAGAGGGGTTGAGGGGTGCAGCGTCGTTTACTCTAAGCAAAGGATTTGACGGCTGTTTGTCAGGATACACCGACAAAGATTGGCAATCGGCAACCAGGGAGTTATTACAAGAGACAGGGGTTTCAGGAAAACGAATGGACTTGCGCCGAAGGGTTTTTTCGAGCGCAATTGAGATCGAAATTGATACTCAAGGAAGAACAATAATACCGCTCAATTTACTTGAATTTGCCGGTATGAAAGGTACAAAGCAGGCGATCGTAATTGGGGTCGGAAACCATTTTGAAATTTGGCAAAAAAATAAGTGGGAGAAATATCAGCAAACCATTGAAGAAAACATTAGTCGGGAAAAAGATACGTGATGCACACACCAGTACTTTTACAGGAAACGATTGATGCGCTAGTTATTAAACCAGGAAGAAAATACATTGATTGTACATTTGGGTCAGGCGGACACTCGTTTGAGATTGCACGCTTAGGAGGAGACGTTTTGGCTCTCGATTATGACAAGACAGCAGTTGAAAAGGGCAAGGCGGAAGCAAAAAGACGAAACATACTATTAGTTTATGGAAATTATGCCAATATTGAAAAAATTGCAAAAGTTAATAACTACATTGCTTGTGCGGGGATTTTATTCGATTTGGGTCTATCAATGGAACAGCTTGAGGGGGATCGGGGATTTTCCTATAAAAAAGAAGATGCTTTCCTCGATATGAGGCTGAGCGAAGAAATTGATATCACAGCTTACGACATAGTTAAAAGTTATAGTGAAAATGAGTTATATGAAGCACTTGTTAAAGGCGCTGAGGAGCTCAATTCTTGGGCAATTGTTCAGTCTATTGTCCGCGCCCGTCGTATAAACCCAATAAAAACAGTAGGAGATTTGAATAGGATAGTTAAAAATGGGACGAGCCTATCAGGTCAAAGACTGGAAAAAGTATTAAGAAAGGTTTATCAGGCTCTGTTCATTTGTGTAAATAATGAATTTGAAAATTTGAAAAATGGGCTGAATGGAGCATTTAAATGTTTAGGCAGTAGGGGAATTATAGCTGTGATTAGCTTTCATTCGGGCCAAGAAAGAATAATAAAGCGGTTTGCTAAAGACAAAAGACTAAAAATGAAAGTTATAAGAAAAAAGGGTGATGAAGCTAGAAAATTTGAGCGTTCGGCGACCCTTAGAATACTTAAAAAAATATGAGGAAAATTGAAATTAATAAGAAACTATCACTGATTGTGCTGATATTCAGTTTAATGACTATTAATATTATTATGTTTGCCCGCACTGTTAGCGTTTCTGACTCAATAGTTAAAATAGAGGTAGAAACCCAGAGACTTAAGATTGAAAATCAGCAACTTAAGCAAAAATTGTTTTTACTAAGTTCCTTAACACGAATTGATAAGGTTGCTGATTATCTGGGTTTCACCCAAGGTCCCCAGGTTCTTGAACTTGATCCCCTAAAGTATGTTGCAGTAAGATAAACTGTTAATATGCGCAATATTCAATTGTTTTTTTGGAGTTTTATCATTCTATTGATAATAATAATTGGCAAGTTGGGGTTAATTCAACTATTTTCTTCAGATGATTATGCAAGCAATATCTATCTTCAAACGGAAAGAATTGCTCCAAAAAGAGGTGAAATTTTTGATAGACACGCCGATCCGTTAGTTTTAAATAAAACTTATTATAAGCTCATAGCAAATCCCAGAAGTATTAAAAATAAACACGAAGTCATCGCTAAGCTCAATTCATTATTAAGTATTGGCCAATCAACTCTTGAGGCAAAACTCCTAAATAACAGACAATGGGTTCCAGTTGCCGGCGGTCTTGACTTAAGTAAAAAAAGAAATATCGAAAAATTAAAAATTCAAGGATTACTCTTTGAAGAGGAGGAAAGACGTTTCTACCCCGAATCCTCAACATCTGCCCACCTGCTTGGCTTTGTCGGAAAAGATGAAAGAGCTTCAGACATTGGATATTTTGGAATTGAGGGATATTTTAATAAGGATTTAAGCGGGTTACCCGGATTGATTAAAACAGAACGCGATGTTTTTGGAAAACCAATTTTTGTTGGAGTGCAAGAAGTTGTTAAGGGCGAGAATGGACGAGACTTATATTTAACAATTGATAAAACAGTCCAAATTTTAGTCAAGAAACACCTAAAAACTGCTGTTGAAAAATATCAAGCAGAGTCAGGGTGCGCAGTTGTTTTGGAGCCTTACTCAGGAGCGGTTATCGCCATTAGTTGTTTACCTGATTATGACCCGGAAAACTACTCTAAGTTTTCTGCCGATTTATTTATAAACACGGCTGTCTCAGTTTCGTTTGAACCTGGCAGTATTTTTAAACCTCTTATTATGGCAGCAGCTCTCAATGAAAAAAAGGTCAAGCCGTCAACAAAAATAAATGAGACCGGTCCTGTTGCAATAGGTTCATATACAATAGCAAACTGGGACAGCAAATATAAAGGAGTTTTGACGATGGAAGATGTCATTAAATACTCGTCAAATATCGGCATGGTGAAAGTAGCCTCTCGCATGAAAAAGGAAACAATCCAAAAATATCTTAAAAATTATGGTTTTGGGGAAAAAACAGGTATTGATTTACAGGGAGAAGCCAGTGGACTAGTTAAAAACGAGAAATCATGGTACCCAATTGACAGCGCAACTGTGGCATTTGGTCAGGGAATTGCCGTGACTCCAATCCAAATGATTAGGGCTTTTGCGTCTCTTGTTAATGGTGGTTGGATGGTTAAACCTTATACGGTGATGGAGATAAAATCCGACAGCCAAAAAAAGTTGATTAAATCACAGAGAATCAAACGTGTAATTAGTGAAAAAACATCACGACAAATCAAAAAAATGCTGGCTGCAGCTATCGAACACGGTGAGGTTAAGTGGAAAATTCCCAAAGGATACACCTTTGGTGGCAAGACTGGAACGGCCCAAATCCCAGTTGAAGGACATTATGACCCGACAAAGACAATCGCATCTTTTGTCGGGTTTGTACCGCTTAATAAACCTCGATTTATTGCTCTTATTGCGTTAAAAAAACCAACCACGTCTCAATGGGGATCAGAGACTGCTGCGCCGGTATTTTTTGATATAGCCCGTGAGCTTCTAGTATACTATAGTATGCCACCCGATAAATAACATGAACTTTCTTAAAAGAATTTTCCATATATTTGAAGGAATTTTAGCTGAGATTATTTTCGGATTTCCGTCGAAAAGGATTAAGATTATTGGTGTAACTGGGACCGACGGGAAGACCACTACCTCACATCTAATTTATCACATTTTAAAATCCTGCGATCATAAGCCTTCAATGATTTCATCAATTTATGCAGATACAGGTGACACAACATATGATACTGGATTTCACACAACAACCCCCCGGCCGATAGCAGTCAGGAAATTTTTAAAGGCAGCAGTTCAGTCCAGATGTGATTACTTTATCCTTGAGACAACTTCTCATGCTCTCTCACAAGGGAGAGTTTGGGGAATACCATATCAGGCTGGAGTGATAACAAATGTTACTCATGAGCATCAGCTTCACCATAAGTCATTTGACAACTACTTAAGGTCAAAAGTAAAGCTTCTAATAAAATCTAAAAATGCATATGTAAATAAAGATATGCAGGCATATAAAAGCGTTCGAGATGAACTAAAAAAACGTCAAAAGAGCTTTTTTACATATACAACTAAATCGGTTGGCGCCGATTTTACTTGGCCAAAGGATTTAATAACCCATCTTAATGGAGAGTATAATCGTCAAAATGTTATGGCAGCCTACTCGGTTGTGTCTGATATTGGAGTAACTGATGCAGAGTTTATCAAGGCTCTTAAAAGTTTTAAGCTACCTCAAGGCAGATTTGATGTTGTTTATAACAAAAGTTTCACTGTTATTATTGACTTTGCTCACACCCCAAACTCAGTTAATCAAATTTTATCAGCCGTGCGTGAAAATTATTATAAAAAAGGAAAATCAATAATCCATGTTTTTGGTTCGGCCTCGGAACGAGACGATTCAAAGAGGCCATTGATGGGAAGAGAATCGGCGCGTTTATCTGACAAAATTATTTTAACCGAAGAAGACAGACGGCGCGAGGATATAAGTAAAATATTTAGTGAGATAGAAAAGGGAATATTAAAAGAAAAATTTACTTATCTTAATGATGAAGAATTTAGTAAAACAAGCAAGAAGAAAATCTACACAAAAGTACCAAATAGGTATGATGCCATCTCTCTTGGAATATCTGTGTTAAAACCGGGTGATATCTTTATTACAACCGGAAAAAGCCATGAAAAAAGTCTTAATAGAGACGGAGTTGAGGAGCCGTGGGACGAATACGATGCAGTACGCATGGCGTTAAAAAAATACTTTTCAATCAATCTATGACTCTTTATCAAGCAAAAACAGTTTATCTTATTGGCATAAGAGGCGTTGGCATGGCAGCTTTGGCGTGTGTCTTGCAGGATATGGGGAAAAACATATTGGGCTCTGACGTAGTTTCAAGTCATAACACTCCAACAGATCTTCTGTTAAAAAAAAGAGATATAAAGGTTTTTGAAGAGTTTGACGAAAAGCATATTAACAACTCAGTCGATTTTGTTGTTACTCCGACCCTTTTTAACGGACCGGATAATATTGAAGCTAAACAGGCTTATAAACTCAATGTTGACAGCGCAACATACGCTAAGGCTGTTGGAATTGTTATGAACTGGTCAACGACGCGTATCGCGGTTTGTGGCTCACATGGTAAGACGACAACAACGGCTCTGATTGCAAACGTTTTTAATGACTTGAAACTTAAATCAACTTACATTGTTGGAGCCTCTGAGTTTAATAACGGAATTTCGGGTGGAGGATCAACAGGAGAAGATTTTTGTGTTGTCGAGGCTGATGAATATGTGACCAGTGTTGGCTTTAACAACATGTCAAAGTTTTTATATCAAAATCCGTCCCACATCCTATGCACCAATATTGACTTTGACCATCCTGACGTATTCTCATCTCTTAAAGAGGTTAGACTGAGCTTCGAAACTTTTTTCGAGGAAAATATCAAAGATACTGAAAAGAATCTTTTTTATTGCGTTGACAATCAAGCTCTTAATGAGGTTGTTAAAGAAAATAATTTAGAAGGGATTTCGTTTGGATTAAGTGATAAAGCAGAATATCAGGCAAGAAATATTGAAATTATTGATGGTCAATTCAAATTTGATGTGTATCGCAGAAACTTGTCGCTTACCTCAATTAAAATGCTCCTTAAAGGAGACCATAATATTTCAAATATGACAGGAGTTGTTGCTTTAACCCATACTTTGGGACTGGATATAGACAAAGTTTCTGTGAGTTTGAGTCAATTTTCCCCGGCGCAACGGCGCCTGCAGAAGCTTTATGAAAATAAAGTAACTTATTATGACGACTATGCTCACCATCCAACAGAAATTAAATCAAGCTTAATTGCGCTTAAAAACCTTTATCCTGAAAAAAAAATAATTGTGATTTTTGAGCCTCACACAATTGCAAGAACTTATGCTCTAAAATACGAGTTTGTTGAATCGCTAAAATATGCTGATTATGTATTTATCCTCCCAATATATACATCTGTCAGGGAAAAACAGGACAATATTAAAATTACATCTGAAGATCTTGTTAATTTGAGTAAAAAAAAGGGTGTAGGTAACCTTGAATTTGTCGAATCTGAGGACGTTATTGATAAATTATTAAATGAAATTAGACCAAAAGACTTAGTTGTGACTATGGGCGCAGGAGACAAAGTTTATTTTTTGCGCGACACGCTTATTAAAACGTTTAAAGAAAATAACTTCTAAAATATGAAACACTTATCTAATATTTCACTAAAAGACCATAATACGCTTAAAATAAATGCGTCCTGCAGTAATTTCTATGTCATTGAAAATAAGAATGACTTATCAGAGATGATAAAAATAAACTTAGGTGGTAGCCGTCATGTTCTTGGGGCAGGGGCAAATGTTCTTTTTAAATCTGACTTTAAAGGAACAATACTTCAGATTGTAATGAATAAAATCTCAGTTCTTAAAGAAAGTACCAAGCACGTTGAGGTTGAGGCTGACGCCGGGGTTGTATGGAATGATCTGGTTGAATGGTCGGTTAATAATAATTTAGGTGGAATTGAAAATATGACATCTATTCCGGGGCTGGTTGGGGCTGCTGCAGTTGGAAATATCGCAGCTTACGGACAAAATATCTCTGATGTTTGTGTGGGATTGACTGCATATGAATTTGAAACGGGTAGGTTCAAGAATTTTAGCAGCCAAGAGTGTGGGTTTTCCTATCGTGAGAGTATTTTTAAAAACGAGCTAAATGATAAATATTTAATTTTGTCAGTAATAGTTAGATTTAATAAAAACCCAGAAATTAACAGTGAATATTGGTCTAAAAAACATGGAAGTGTAGGCGACGTTTTAAAAGATAATGGCAAACCGCCCTATACTTTGCGGAATGTGGTTGATGCAATAATTAAAATCAGGAGATCAAAATTTCCTGATATGAATGAATTTGGAACAGCTGGCAGTTTCTTCAAAAATCCTCTGGTATCCAAAGGCGAACTTGAGAGTATTAGAAAACTAGTTCCGAATGTTCAGTATTACCCTGTTGAAGCACTTCATTATGTTGATAACTTACTTTCTGTAGATAGCGATTTCGTGAAAATTGCTGCTGGGGACATACTCGACAATGGCATGGGGTATAAAGGCAAGTGGTCCGGCAATGTTGGGCTATATAAAAATCATGCGCTTGTTCTAGTGACTAATGGAGAGGCAACTGGGGAAGAAGTTGATGAATTTGCAAAAAAGGTGAGTGAGGACTTTTATAAATTTTGTAGCGTAAACTTAGAAAGAGAAGTCGTAACAATTTAATATGGAAGATGCGTTTATAGTACAAGGAGGCCAGCCACTGAAAGGCGAAATTGAACTATCGGGTGCCAAAAATGTTGCTCTGAAAGTGTTAATTGCAGCGCTTCTTTTTGACCGCCAGGTAACATTTTCAAATATTCCTGAAATTGCAGATGTTAAAGAGTTGCTTCGTCTTTTATCTCTTCTTGGGGCTGATGTTAAACAAGAAAAAAATATTGTCTCAATTGACCCAACCAAATTAAATAAATGGGAAGTTGACTTGCTCCATGGCTCCAAAATTAGAGTAAGTTTCATGTTGTTTGCTCCACTACTTTATCGCTTTAAAGAAGCGATAATTCCCAATCCAGGCGGGTGTCGTCTTGGCGCTCGGCCAATTGATAGACACGTTGATAGCCTCAAAAGTTTTGGTGTTGATATTAACTATAATCCTGATACCGGATTTTATAAAGCAACGCTGCCCACGGGTAAATTTAGGGGTTCAAAATTCCATTTTGAAAAGTCAACACATACTGGAACTGAGCTGGCGGTTTTGACTGCTGTAATGGCACAAGGAGAGAGTGTAATTGAGAATGCTGCTCAAGAACCTGAGGTTGATGATCTTATCCAATTTTTGAATCAGAACGGAGCCAAAATTAGACGTGCCAATAGCAACATTTATATTGAAGGTGTGGATAGCCTAGTTCAAAAAGATAAGCCATATCACATAATGTATGACGAGCTTGAAGCAGCAACCTATGGTGTCTTTGCACTTGCAACAAAAGGTGATATTACAATTAAACATACTAAGCGAAAACACTTGAAATATTTTATTGAAAAAGTGATGCAAGCAGGAGGAGGAATAGAATATCTTAACGGGGGAATCAGATTTTTTTACAAAGAACCGCTTAAAAAGACTGATGTAATAACTGTTCCCTACCCGGGATTTAGAACTGACTGGCAGGCCCAATGGGCGCTTCTTATGACTCAAGCTGAAGGTGAGTCCACTATTCACGAAACAATCTTTGAAAATAAATTTGGTTATGTTAACGAGCTTAAAAAAGTTGGGGCGAAAATAGAATTCTTCCAACCAAATATGTCAAACATTGACAAAATATATCAATTTTCGCTTCCCGAGGATCACTCTTCATTGATGCAGGCAATAAAAGTATCTGGCCCAACAAAACTTCACAACGGTGTTTTAGTGGTTCGCGATATCAGAGCTGGGGCAACGGTTTTGATTGCTTCGTGCATGGCTAGGGGAGAATCGGTGATTCAGGGAGCATCAATAATAGATCGGGGATATGAACGAATTGAAAATAAGCTAATCATGCTTGGCGCAAAAATCAAAAGAGTTTAAGCTATACTAACTTATATGCATGCCATAAAACAATACGCCTCCTCCTTCGTGTTTGCCTATGAAGGACTACGTTGGGCATTTATGCATCATGCTAATTACCGAATACACGCGCTTTTGTCTGTTGCAGCTCTTGTTGCATCTGTCATGCTTCAGATATCGAATGTTGAATGGTTGTTTATTATTATAACGATTACTTTAGGATTTGTAATTGAGAGTATTAACACGGCGGTTGAGGTAACATGTGACGCAATTGATCAAAATTGGCGGGAAGATATTAAAATAGCAAAGGATGTTTCTGCTGCTGCAATGTTAATATATTCAATTGGGGCGGTTGTGATTGCGATCATTATTTTTATTCCTAAATTAGGGTACATTTGAGTTTATGTATTTATACTTTTTTGTTTTAATAACTTCAATTCTTGTTAATTTTGTAACGATTATTCCTTTTATTAATCTCCTATACAATCTTAAATTTAGGAGAGCAAACCAGGTAACACGTGATGCGTTCAACAAATTAACTCCCATTTTTGACAAATTTCATCGCAATAAGGCGGGGACACCGGTTGGAGGAGGACTTCTGATTATTGTAAACACAGTTTTTTTGTTTGCGTTGAGTATTTTACTTTTTAAACTCTCTGATTTCCAATTCTTTACTAACTACCCGTCTGTTGTGACTGAAATTAAGATTCTATTATTTACTTTTGTTTCCTTTTCATTCTTAGGTTTATATGACGATCTTAAGAAGATTTTTTTCTGGCGTGACGACAATTTTTTTGGGTTAAGACTAAAACATAAATTTATTTTAGAGACGGTTTTAGGACTATCCATCGGGTACTGGATGTATAAGGAACTCAATATTGATCTTATTAATGTTCCTTTTTTAGACGTGTTTCATTTGTCCTGGCTTTATATACCTTTTGCTGCGTTCGTGATTGTCTCATTTGCAAACGCTGTTAATATCACTGATGGGCTTGATGGCTTGTCATCAGGCGTGCTAGTAATTACCCTGTTTGCCTTTTGGTCAATCTCAGTTTCAACTCTTGATACGCCGTTGTCAATTTTTATTGCCTGTTGGTTGGGCGGGCTGATAACATTTTTATATTTTAATATTTACCCGGCTCGTATTTTTTTAGGAGATACAGGAGCGCTCTCTTTTGGGGCAACATTTGCGGTTATTGGCTTACTCCTTGGTAAAGTTTTTGCGCTTCCAATAATCGGGGGGGTATTCTTTTTTGAAATTATCTCATCAGCGGTTCAATTATTTTCCAAAAAATATCGAGGAAAGAAAATTTTCCCGGTGGCTCCAATCCATCTTTACTTACAACATTTGGGTTGGCCCGAACCAAAAATTGTCATGAGAGCCTGGATTTTCTCAATATTATTTGCGATTTTTGGACTAATGATTGCGTTTATCAATACCCCTCACTAAGCCACGTATTGACCAGCACTGCTTTAGTTAGCGTCATTACAGCCTCAGCGGTTCTTCTACGCTAGTCTGGTTTTCTGTATACTATATTTATGGATAAAAAAGCCCATGCGTTTGAGTTTGTGAGCTTTAACTTGAATGCGAGCGAGCATAAAGCAGAATTTCTTTTTAGAGTTCATTTTAATGATAGCACTTTTGAAGATTTTATGGAGGCCCTCACGTTCCCCAAAAGTGTATTAAGTGATGTTTCTGATAATAGAACGGTAAACAGGATGCTCTCTGACGTGCATCTTGCATTGGGATTTTCTTATTACAAGATGTACTGCCCAAAGGATATGATTGTCTCAACGAATAAATTAAATCAAGTTGAGGCAAAGTTTTGGACCACGGTATATACCAAAGGGTTGGGACAATTTTTCTACGAAAATAAAATTGACTTTAAAGGATTGATTAATTTCCCCGTCTTCCCTGAAGCTTGTAAAGATAAGCCAGCTTCTATAACTCTTAATCACAACAAAGTTTTAGTGGCGTTTGGAGGAGGCAAGGACTCACTTTTAACCCACCGTTATTTGAGCAAGGACGCAAGTTTTGCCATAGCTGAGTACTCTCTGAAGCGAAGTGAAGCGCTTGACTACATTGCTAACAAAAATAACCTTAACCATCTCGTTGTTGAAAGGTCGCCCGATCCAAAACTATTTGAGTATTCAAAAAGGGAGACAGTACTGAATGGGCACGTTCCAATAACCGTCATAAATTCGTTTGTTGGGATTTTGACTGCTATGCTTTGTGGTTACGGAACGATTATTTTTTCCAACGAAGCAAGTTCTAATTACGGCAATGCTCAATATTTGGGCGCTGTAATTAATCATCAATGGGGTAAAACCAGTGAGTTTGAAAGAATGTTTCAAGATCATATAAAAAATTCTCTGAACGTTGATATAGAATATTTCTCTCTGATCAGACCACTTCATGAAATTGAGATTATGAGACGGTTTGTAGAGGAACAAATAGACCTGTCTTCTTTTACAAGTTGCAATCGAAACTTTAAATTTACTTCAACACTGGACATGAACAATCTCTGGTGTGGGCTGTGCCCCAAGTGTGTTTTTACGTTCTTATTATTGTCGGCATTCACATCTAAAGAAAAACTTGTTTCAATTTTTAAAAAAAATCTATATTCTGATCCCAGCCTTATCCAACTTTTTAAGGATATTTTAGGTATTGGGGCAATGAAGCCGTTTGAATGCGTTGGAACCCCTGAGGAGACGATAGTTGCCATGAATATGGCATATAAGAAACAAGAATATAGAGATGATGTCATCATGAAAATGTTTGAGAGTGAGATCATAAGTAAAAATCCTGATATCAAAAAACTTGAGAAAAAGGTTTTTGCATACGGTGATGACAGTTTAATTTCGGCAAGATTCAAAAAGCTACTTTCATGACAATAGAAGGACTTAAGAAATATAGGAAAGTTCTAATATTAGGATACGGCATTGAAGGAAAATCCACAGAGCGATTTTTTAAGAAATTTTTGTCACAAATCGAAATTATTGTAGCCGATCAAAAGGACGGACCCAATTATTTATCACGCCAGGATGAGGCTGACCTTGTTATTAAATCCCCGGGGGTTAAGAAAAATTTAGTTTACAAGCCCTACACCACGCCGACAAATATTTTTTTTGCCAACGCAAAAATGAAAATTATTGGAATAACCGGGACAAAAGGGAAAAGCACGTTAGCTTCGCTTATTCATGCAATTTTAAACGCATCTGGCAGTAAAAATTATCTGCTTGGCAATATTGGCAATCCAATGCTGGACGCACTAACTAACGGATATGATCAAGATGCCATTGCTGTTGTTGAGCTTTCAAGTTATCAACTTGATGATATGAAATATAGTCCTCACATTGCCTGCTTTTTAAATATTTATCCCGAGACACATAACCACAAAAGTTATGATGACTACTTTCAGGCGAAATCTCACATTACCCTTTTTCAAAAAGAGAACGATTTTTTTGTTTATAATCCCAAATTTCCCCAAATTGAGAATCTTACAAAACGAACTCTAGCAAAAAAAGTACCCATTGATTTATCATCAATTCTTCAGTTTTCAAATTCAGCTCTATCTGGACCACACAATCTTGAAACTGTTGCCTCAGCAGTTGCAATTGCCAATATTTTAAATATTAAAGAAGAAGAAATTGAAATAGCTATTTCAAACTATCAAGCGTTACCTCATCGGATGAATTATGTAGGTAAGTTCAAGGAAATTGAATTCTACAATGACTCATCCGCAAACAATCCGGCTGCGACTATGGGCGCGCTTGTTGCATTGTCACCGGTCCACACGCTTCTTCTGGGAGGGCAGGATCGGGGGTTTGATTTTAAACCGGTTGTTGATAAGTTAAATCAATGCGGGGTTAAATCGTTAGTTTTATTCCCCGACACCGATGCAAAAATTATTAATTTAATAATACAAAATGAATATAAAGATATCAAAATGCTTGAAACTGACTCAATGAAAGAGGCGGTAGATTTTATATTCAAACAAACCTCCATTGGCGAGAAATGTTTGTTAAGCCCCGGAGCGCCGAGCTACCTGATGTACGAAAACTTTTCGGCAAGAGGGGATGACTTTGTTAATAAAGTGAAGAACTATGAAAAAAAGAAAAATACTTAAATCAACTATCTCGTTTGTCTCAAATCGCCTATCAAGAACGTTGTTTATTATGCCAATTGTTTTAACAATTGCCGGTTTATTTTTTATCTTTGAGGCTTCGTCAGTCTCAGCTTTTAGACAGTTAGGTGACAGTTTTTATTTTCTAAAACGCCAGTTAGTTTTCTTTGTTGTTGGAATCGGGTTAATGGTTTTTTTTTCAAAATTAAATTACAAAAAACTCTATAATCTGGCTATTCCGGCGCTATTTATTTCAATTGTATCCCTAATTTTAGTTATTATTCCCCACATAACCGATCCGGTGTCCGGCGCAAGACGGTGGATCTCAATTGCCGGATTCACTTTCCAGCCAAGCGAGTTTACTAAGCTGGCGATGATTCTTTATCTGTCATCATGGTTTGTCAAAAAAGAACGAGAGCGGTTTATCTCTTTTGCTGCGCTGATGATTTTTATTATTTTGCTTATCATGGGACAGCCTGATTTGGGAACAGCCACAATAATCGTATTGCTCTCAGTATGCATGTACATTCTCTCAGGAGAGGACATGAAATATTTATTTGCCTCAGTTCCGTTTGGAATAGCAGGGTTGTTTTTTCTGATCAAAACATCCGAGTACCGTACTAAGCGTTTTCTAACATTTCTTAATCCAAATCTTGATATACAAGGAATCAGTTATCACTTAAATCAAATCTTAATTTCTTTATCAGCCGGAGGACTTGTCGGGAGAGGATTTTCAGAGTCTCGTCAAAAATACCAATTCTTACCCGAAGCCCACACCGATTCGATCTTTGCGATAATTGGTGAGGAGGCGGGATTTATTGGCGGAGTCACGGTGATAATTGCCTACATGTATCTTCTTTATCTTTTATACAAAGTTGTCCGTGCTTGTCCAGACCGGTTTGGCCAACTACTGTCTGCAGCTGTATTTGCTCTTCTGGCGCTTCAAGTTGCAATTAACTTGTCCGGCATGGTGAACCTTTTACCCTTAACAGGCGTTCCATTGCCATTCATTTCATATGGAGGATCTAATCTACTGGTGATGTATATACTTATGGGGGTGGCAATTAATATTGGAAGACGAAATAATCTATGAAAATTCTCATTACGGGCGGACATATTACCCCGGCCCTTTCAGTTTATGATGAATGTAAAAAAAGAGGGATTAATGTTGTTTTTGTGGGAAGACAATTCTCGTATGACAAATCAACACAAACAATGGAGGCAAAAATGCTGGAAGAAAGAAATATCAAGTTAATTCATCTTGATGCCGGGCGATTAACAAGAATTTTAAACATTCAGAGTGTGAGGCACTTTTTAAAAATTCCAAAAGGTTATTTCCAAGCTGTTAATATTCTTAAAAAGGAGCGACCTGACGCGATTTTATCTTTTGGGGGATATATTGGTCTTCCAATCTCAATTGCGGGGAAGCTACTTAGTATTCCTATTTTTACCCATGAGCAGGTTATGGCGCCGGGGTTGACAAATCGCCTAATATCACAATTTGCAAGTAAAGTTTTTGTGTCATTTGGAGAGTCTGTCAAATATTTTCCGAAACATAAAGTAATTTTAACGGGGAATCCAATAAGACAAGCCATTCTAAAAGGCAAAAGTAAAACACTTAATATTGGCAACAATAAGCCGGTTATATTTGTAACAGGAGGCAGTCTTGGGGCTCATGAATTAAATCGCCACGTTGAGGCAATTATGCCTAAATTGACCAAAAAATTTCTTGTTGTCCATCAAACGGGCAATGTGGCCGAATTTCACGATTTTGAACGCCTGAAAAAATTGGAAAACGAAAATTATTTCGTGTTTGATCATTTATTAGATGATGACTTTGGATATATGATGAGGCGAGCTGACGTAATTGTTTCCCGATCGGGAGCCAATACGGTTTTTGAACTTCTTGCTCTTTCCAAAATTGCCGTTCTTGTCCCCTTACCTTTTTCCAGCTTTGCCGAGCAGGAAGAACACGCAAGGCTGCTTGAGGACAGCGGGGTCGCCAAGATTTTTTATCAAATCCATAAAAGCGAAGAACTTTTTGAGACAATTCAGTTTGTCTATAATCATCGACAAGAAATGGAGATCAATTTTAATAGTCTTTCACACTACGTTCACCTTGATGCTGCAAAAAGGATTGTTGATGAATTAGTATGATTAAAAAAATTCTTCTTAGGATAGCTAAATTTGGCTCAATAATTTTTCTTTCTGTGGTGCTGTCAATAGGAGTCTTGTTGGCCTTTGACTATTTTCGTATAAAAACAGTGTCTTTAAACGGCGCGACTTCATTAAACAATCTTTCGAGCGTATATCGACAAGTAATATTTCTGGTTAATAGTGACAAGTTACAGGAAAAGTTACTTCAAAAAAATCCATCATTTATGTCAATTCATATTGAAAAAAAACTACCTCATACCATAATAATTACCGCCATTAAAACAAAACCCATTGCTCAACTTCAAGTTTATGACGGCTGGTATCTGCTGTCTCCTACGGCGGTTGTTATCACTAAAAAAAGGTCAAAAACTAGTGTGCTTGCTACAATGAGCTATTTTACAAAGTATCCATTTGAAGCATACAATGTTGGAGAAAAGCTCGATGCCAAAGAAATTCAATACGCAACTTATTTCTTGGATAGAATTGGAACGATAAAGAATCTAAAGGTTGACACGATTGCTATTAACTATCTTTTTATGATAGTATTTAAAAGTGAGGATAGAGAGATTTGGTTGACAACGAAAAAAAATAAGGAAGAGCAGTTCGGTACGTTAAAGACAATTCTGAGATATTTTAATAAAACTGGCGCAAAATTTAAAAAAATCGACTTAAGATTTACAAAACCGTTAGTTACGTTGGAATGAACCTAAGGTTCCAATTGGGTGCAGTACGAGAAAGAAGCGAGGAACGAGTAAGACGTACTTATGATGGTACGTAGTCGAGTACCACAGCTTCTAACGAAGTAATGCGCTAAGTGGGAAAATTGTAACAATAAAAGATGAAAGATGAGATTATAACTGGCATAGACATCGGTTCCAGCAAAATTGCGGTTTTAGTTGCTAAATTATCCCCCGATGAGCAAGTCCCAAGGGTTTTGGGATTTTCAAGTGTCGACTCTCATGGAGTTAAAAGAGGGCAAATTGTTGATATTAATCGGGTAGTGCGGGTTGTTGAAAACGCCGTTGAAGCAGCAGAGCGGATGGCTGGTGCCAAAATTCAATCAAGTTACGTTTCGATTGGAGGACCTCATATTCAATCGTTGAACTCTCAAGGAGTAGTGGCTGTGTCTAACCCAAATACGGAAATAACCGGAGAGGATGTTTTGAGAGTCATTGATGCAGCAAAGGCAATATCGCTATCTTCAACCAGAGAAATTATTGAGGTAACACCCAGAGAGTTTATTGTCGACGGACAAGATGGAATAAATAACCCGGTTGGGATGAGTGGTGTTAGACTTGAAGTAAACACCCATATCATTACTGCAAGTTTGACAAATCTTCGCAATGTTGATAGATGTTTATCTGACTTAGGAATTAAAACTAATGGATATATCTTTTCCGGTATGGCCTCGTCCCTGTCTTCAGTCACTGATACCGAAAAAGAACTTGGGATTGCGGTTGTTGATATTGGAGGAGGTAAGATTGATATTTGTATTTATACTGACGGTGCCCTGTCATATTCCTCATCTGTTCCATTTGGGGCGCGTCACATTACCAACGATATTGCCGTTGGTCTAAGGATTTCACTCGATAGCGCTGAAAAAGTTAAACTATTTTTGTCAAGTAAAGATGTAAAGAAACAATTGACCGAGGAACATGTAGGCAAAACAAGCAAAGATGACATTGATGTTTCAAAACTAGGGTTGACGGAGGATATCACAAAAGTTTCATATAAGACAGTTGTTGAAGGGATAATCAGACCTCGTCTCGAGGAGATATTTGAAGAAATATTATCGCATATTGAAAGAAGCGGGTTTGTAACCGCAATTCCGTCAGGTCTTGTCTTGGTTGGGGGTGGAGCTCTAACTGTAGGGACAGTTGAAGCAGCAAAAAGAATTGTTGGAGTACCTGCCAGAATTGGAGTTCCGGGGAATATGACCGGGTTGATTGATGAGGTTATATACCCTCAATACTCATGTGTCGCCGGGCTTTTATTGTATTCACAACATGACGAGTCACAACGTCAGGGACTTGATTTTAAAGATTTTGATAAAATACTACGTAATTTTTCGTTAACAAAATCATATAAGAAAATAACCGATTTATTTAAATCATTTATCCCATAATGTTAATAAAGCCACTGGCAGGACAACCAGCAAAAATCAAAGTTGTTGGAATTGGCGGAGGAGGAGGTAATGCCATATCAACAATGATCGACGAGGACGACATTGTTGGTGTTGAATTTATTGCTCTGAATACCGATGCTCAAGCACTTTTGAACAACAAAGCCGATGTAAAAGTCCAAATAGGCGAAAATCTTACTAAGGGTCTAGGATCGGGTGGCGACCCGCAAATAGGACTTGAAGCAGCAGAGGAGTCGAGAGAAAAAATTAAGGAATACCTCGAAGGAGCTGATATGATCTTCATTGCAGCTGGTGAAGGCGGAGGGACAGGAACTGGAGCAGCGCCTATCATTGCTGAAATTGGCAAGGAAGTAGGATCGCTGACTGTTGCTGTGGTCACGAAGCCGTTTATTTTTGAAGGAAGCAGACGAAAAATTGTTGCTGAGGAAGGCACGGACAAGCTAAAGGAAAAAGTTGACACTCTGATTGTTATCCCCAACCAGAGAGTTCTTGAAATTATTGATACAAAAGCTTCAATTATAGAAGCTTTTAGACGAGTGAACTCAGTTCTTCATCAGGGAGTTAAAGGGATTGCCGAACTCATCACCGTCCCGGGATTAATTAATGTTGATTTTGCTGACGTTCGGTCAATTATGGTAAATGCCGGCACTGCTTTAATGGGAATTGGAATTGGCACTGGCGAGAAGCGCACAATAACTGCAATTAAACAGGCAATCTCGTCTCCCCTTCTGGAAACTTCAATAGAAGGGGCTAAGGGAGTGTTATTTAATATCATTGGAGGGCCGGATATGACAATGAATGAGGTCGACGAGGCTGCATCAATAATCTCTAAAGCAGCCGACCCGGATGCTGACATTATATTTGGAGCGGTGGTTGATGAGAAGATGATGGATCAGGTAAAAATTATTGTTGTTGCCACAAAGTTTGATGAACATCGTCTAAGGCTGACCAGACTTTCATCAAGAAATCTGAAAGAACATGAAGAAGAAAAATCGACAACGGGTTTTGTCATTGGAGAGGATGAAGTCAAAGAGGCCAATAAAACTTTTAATGAGGATGACTCGACTGATGACGAATTTGATATTCCCGCATTTCTTCGCAAGAAATAATTGACAGCCTTGAGTTATAATACTTAAATTATGTTGAAGCCGCTTCCTAAATCCCCCCACTTTCCCTCTCTTGAAGAGGAAGTTCTTAAATATTGGAAAAAAAATAAGATTTTTGAGGAATCTGTTAGCTCTCGTCCTAAGAACAAACGTTGGACGTTTCTTGACGGCCCTCCTTTTGTTACCGGCATGCCCCACTACGGACATCTACTGGGAAGTATTCATAAAGACGTTTTTGGACGGTACTTTACCATGAAGGGATATCGTGTGAGACGTGTTTGGGGATGGGATGGTCACGGGCTGCCTATTGAAAATAAGGTTGAGAACAAACTTCAAATAAAAAGGAAAAAGGATATTGAGGAAAAAGTTGGTGTTAAAAAATTCATTGAAGAGTGTAAAAAATATGTTAATAAGATTTCAGGCGAGTGGGAATGGTATGTTGACCACATCGGTCGGTGGGTTGACTTTAAGAATGCCTATAAAACTTGGGATCGAGATTACATGGAATCAGTCATGTGGGTGTTTAAGCAGATGTATGATAAAGGATATATCTACAAAGGACTTCGTGTTTTGCTCTATTGTCCCCATTGTTCAACACCTATTTCAAATTTTGAAGTGGCAATGGATAATGATAACTATCGTGATGTAGTTAACGTCTCAACAACATATAAATACAAAGTTAAGGACGAAAAAAATACTTATCTTCTTGCTTGGTCAACAACTCCTTGGACAAAACTTGTTACTACGGCCCTTGCTATCAACCCAAAATTGATATACATCAAAGTCAAACAAAAACACGAGTCTTTTATTTTGGCGCTGGATCGTCTGGATATGCTAAAAGATAATTATGAAGTTGTTGATCAATTCAGCGGTGATAAATTAGTTGGTGTAAAGTTCGAACCCCATTATGACTTCTATAAGATTGATGAGGATAAGCGGGCTTTTGTTGTTGTTCCGGCCGACTACGTTACTGGTGAGGATGGCACCGGAATTGTAACGTTGGCAACGTATGGTGAGGAAGATTTGGCTGTTATGAACAAAGAAAATATCCAGCTTGCCACACACCTAGATGATGAAGGAAAAATACTTGATGATACGCCCAAATTTGGGGGAATGTTTTATCTTGATGCAAACCCGGTAATTGATAAGGACCTAATGAGTCGGGGGTTGATTTATCATCAAGAAGAATTCACACACAAAATGCCCCACTGTTGGAGGTGCTCAACTCAGCTTTATTACGGTCCACAAGATGCCTGGTATGTTGATGTTCAGAGTCTAAAACCACAAATGTTGAAAACCAATGAAGAAGTTAATTGGTACCCTCTGCATTTTAAATATGGAAGATTCCTTGAAAGTATGGAATCAGCTCCTGACTGGAATATTTCCAGAAACAGATATTGGGGTTCTCCGATCCCAGTTTGGGAGTGCACGTGTGGGGAGCGTTTTGTGCCGGGGTCAATTAAAGAACTTGAGGAGGAATCAGGTCAAAAGATCACCGATCTTCACAAGCCTGGAATTGATGAAATAGCTGTCAAATGCAAAAAATGCGGAAGGAGTGTTAAAAGGGTAGCAGAGGTTTTGGATAGCTGGATCGAGGCAGGCAGTGCGTCGTTTGCAGAACGACACTATCCATTTGGCAATCAGGGAGTAGAAGGAGAAAAATTAGAAGATTTTTTCCCGCCTGATTTTATTGTTGAGTACACCGGCCAGATTAGAGCCTGGTTTTATGTGCTTCATGTAATTGGGGCAGCGCTTTTTAAGTCCAAGGCATTTAAAAATGTTGGAGTTGAGGGGGTAATACTTGGAACCGACGGACGCAAAATGAGTAAGAATTATGGCAATTATCCAGACCCCAAGGCAATGCTTCAAAAGTATGGTGCCGACGGTTTAAGGCTTTATCTAATGGGAAGCCCTATCATGAAGGGTGAAGACATAATTATCTCTGAAGCCGACTATGCGTCTCAAATTAAAACTTTTCACTTGCCCCTCTGGAATATTGTTAACTATCTGGTAACTTATTCAGGCGACATGCCAAAGCTTGAGACTGAAAAAAGTTCGAAAATTGCCCGCTCCTCAGCCAACATCCTTGATGTTTGGGTTGTTGCCCTTCTTGACAAACTTGGACAAGATATATCAAATGCTTTTGATAAATATGATACAACTGTCGCTGTTAAATTGTTGACAGATTTTATTGATAATGTGTCTCGATGGTATGTGAGGCGCAGCCGAGATCGAGTTGATAATACCGGAGAAGACCGCGAAAATTTCTTTCATACTCTTTATAGTGTTGTTATTTCACTATCAACATTAAGCGCGCCACTTACTCCATTTATCAGCGAATACTTATACCGTCATTTAACTGGTGGGCAGTCGGTGCATTTGTTGTTATTACCATCTTTTCAAAAAGCAAATCATTCAGTTTTAGCAGATATGGATTTGACTAGGCAGATTGTTGAGGCAGGTCACAGAGTTAGAAAAGAGGCTAATATAAAACTTCGTCAACCGCTCTTCTCTCTAACCATATCTTTACCGGCTCGCCTGAATTACTCTTTAGATAATAAGCCATACATGCAGATTTTAGAAGGAGAGTTAAATATAAAAAAAACACTACTTAAAAAAACTAGAAGAGACGAGATTCGTGTTGAATATGACACAAAAATGACTCTTGAACTAGCCCGGGAAGGTGAGGCAAGAGAATTAATAAGACGAATTCAAGATGAAAGAAAAAAATTAGGGGTAAATGTTGCTGACAAAGTTAAAATAACCGTGCTAGAGATTCCCGGTGGTTTTGAAGATTACGTTAAAAAAGCAGTTGGAGCAGAAGATATTAAAGTTGGAGAAACTTTTAAGGTAACAAAGTAATTCCCCGGGTGGACAATTTGTATAGATGAAAAAACTTGATAAGTGGATACTTCTTTCACTAACCGTCTTAACCTCTTTTGGTTTATTTAATTTATTTGGTATCCGTCCTGACTTAGTTCTTCAACAATGCGCTTTCTTCATTGCCGGCGTTTTGCTTTTTGGAATATTCTATAAACTTGGGCCGGGATTGGTTCGTTCAAACGTTGTCTTGATTTATTTAATTATGACATCTCTGCTTATTTTTGTTTCGTTTATTTCCCCTGCTGTACGCGGTTCATCTCGCTGGATTGATCTATATTTTTTTAAACTACAGCCAAGTGAATTTTTTCGGCCTTTTTTCTTAGGACTTCTTGCCCATGTCTTTGCTCGCAAACGGAAAGAGCATAGTAGTCAGGAGTTCTTTGGTGCTATTGCTCTTTCAATCTTGCCAATTGCCCTAATCATTCACCAGCCGGACTTAGGGAATGCAATTTTATATATGATAATAGTCTTGTCTATTTTTTATTATGTAGGAATAACAGCAAAGTTCTTTGCTGGATTAATTATTGCCGAACTGGCGATGCTTCCGATTGTCTGGCAACTGCTGCATAATTACCAGCGTCTTCGCATTATTAGTTTCTTAAATCCTCAAATGGACCCGCAGGGAGTTTCATATAACTTGCTTCAATCAATTATTGCTATAGGGTCGGGTAGATTATGGGGAAAGGGTCTTGGGCTTGGGACTCAGTCAAGATTTCAATTTTTACCAGAATTTCATACCGATTTTGCCTATGCGTCACTTGTTGAACAGTTTGGATTCTTGGGTGGGGTTTTAGTCTTGATTTGTTTTGCAATAATTATTTTTAGGTTGGTTAAACATGCACTCGAGAAAAAAGACAATCTTTATTCTTTCCTGTTTCTGCTTGGGTCCGCAACAATTTTGTTTGCTTCCGTTGTAGTTAATATTGGTATGAATATGGGTGTACTGCCGGTAACCGGAGTTGCTCTTCCATTTATTTCTTATGGAGGGTCATCGGTATTATCGACTTTTATTCTGCTGGGGATGGCTATGGGACTATTGTAGAAAATCTTTAGATTTTTTTGCTATAATAACCACTGAACCTATGAAATTTGCAGTTGTTAAAACCGGCGGAAAACAATACTTAGTACGTGAAAACGAGGAGATTATTGTTGATTTTTTGTCTCTAGAACCAAAAAAGACTGTCGAACTAGAAAAACTTGCTGAGGGAAATCTCGAAACGGGAGCAGTCTCTGTTGGCAAACCATTATTAAAAACAACCACAAAAGCTGAAATTTTGGAAAATGTCAAAGGAGATAAATTAAGAGTTGCTCGTTTTAGGGCCAAAACTCGCACTCGTAAGGTAACCGGTTTTCGCCCAATACTAAGCAAAATAAAAATTGTCGGTTTATAAAATAAAGTTTAGAGTTTAAAATTTAGAAATTAGTATTTTCAATATTTTTAGAATTTAGATATTAGAGTTTAGATTTTTTTAAAGGTATGGCTCATACAAAAGCGCAAAAATCGACAAAAGGAAATAGAGACTCAGTATCTAAAAGATTAGGGGTTAAACTTTATGGGGGACAAACTGCTAAAAACGGCAGTATTATTATTCGACAGCGGGGACTTAGAGTAAAAGCAGGTGAAGGCGTCAAAGTGGGATCTGATTTTACCCTCTATTCAATTAGAGATGGAGTGGTGACATTTGGCATGCGCCAAGGTTCGAAATTTGTGTCGGTTATGCCACAAACATCATAATAATGGCCGATCAGGAGAGACTCCTCAAACAAAAACTATTAACAGAAAAAGATCCGCTGAAAGTTGCTGCTATTTTGAAAAATCTTCACAAAAATCTTGATGTCCCAACAAAAGAACTTGCCAAATTCATGAAAGTTTCCGGGCCGTACATTTCATCAATGATGAGGCTTCTTAAACTTCCAGAGCTTGTGATTGATGGCTACTACTCAAAATTGATAAAATTAACCCATCTTCTTGTTTTATCTCGTCTTAATGATCCTGAGGACTCAAAGAGCGCTTATGAGGAGGTTTTAATGCAAAATCTGTCGACTGTAGCGACTGATGATTTGGTTAGAAAATATAAATATTCAATCTCGTTCTCAAAAGCTCCCCGAGTTGACCAAAAAACACTTGAGAAAATCTCAAATGGAATCAAGAAAATTGATACCCAATCAAGGATTAAAGTGATTCAGACAAGAATTAAAGCAAAAATTGTTATTGAGCGACAGGGTGACACTGAAGAAACGACAAAATTTATTGAAAAAATAGCTAAGAAGTTGGGGGTTATAGATGAGCAAGAGAGTTAAAGTTTAGACCTTGGAGAGGGTTTTCATTTCTTGTGTATGGGTTTTCAATCAAACCAGTTTGCTGTGGCGGGAAATATCTAAAGAATACTTTCCCGACTATATGCTCAAGTGGCACAAAACCAAACTCTCTGGAGTCAGATGACCTAGGACGATTATCTCCCATAACGAATACGTATCTCTCAGGCACAATGACTTCTTGGCCTTGTTGTAAAAATCCTCCCTCAAAAACATTTATGGGGCGTTTTGCGTAGGGCTCTTCAAGCGTAACCCCATTTTTAATTACAGAACCGTCTTTTATTAAAATTCTATCCCCCGAAACTCCTATAATCCGTTTGATATAGTCAATATCGGGATTACTGGGGGATTGGAAAACTACGATGTCGCCTAGGTGAGGAGTCTCAAATTTGTAGCTAATCTTACTGGTTAGGATGTAGTCGCCATTGTGAAACGTGTCGTCCATCGAAATTCCTTTGATTTGGTGAGGTTGGGCGACAAAAAGGTACACCACAATAAAAAGAGACCCTACAAATGTAATGGTCTCCAATATATCCATCACAAAATCTATTATTCTGCGTAGTATCGGCACAAGTTTTATTTTAGTGAAGGGGGGTTCAAATTACAAGAAGACAAATGTTATAATTGAGGCTATTGGCCGTTTAGCTCAGCTGGTTAGAGCGTTGCATTCACATTGCAAAGGTCGGGGGTTCGAACCCTCCAACGGCCACTATGGAAGCAAGAAACTCACCAGAGGTTAGAATAGACCGTGTTGAAAGTCCAAGCAACACGATTGAATTAGCTCCCGAAATGGAAATATTTATTGTCAATTTTCTGGGTGCAACGGCGTCAGGACCAGATGTATCTCGTGCACGACAGGTTTTTGAGGAAAGATATGGACACGATAACTACTTTGCCCCATCATCTGGTTTATTTGGAACCCAAGGATACAGAACCGGAGAAACAGGGGGAGAAAGAGCTAAAAGATTTGCTAGGGAAGTTCTAAACCATTCAGGAGATAAAGATTTATTCATACACGGGTCATCCAGCGGAGCTTATGAAGCTCTGGAAACACTTGAAGAATTATTAAATGATTCTAAAATTGATGGTCGTAATATTTCTCTTGTGATAGGTGCAGTTCCAGGATTGTCAGAGAGGGGATTTAATGGTTTAAGACGCTTTGGTTGCGATTATGTAGCAATGTTGACAACCATGGACGCCGTTGAACAACATATTGTCTGTCCCGGGCCGGAGTTACTATATCAGGATGATGAAATTGAAGATAGAGAAGATGCTGATGTTTTTCATGACACTTCTGAGGATAGACAACAAAGAAGAGATTTCTTCAGACTAAATCTAGTTAGGTTTATTCCTGATGAAAATGTCAGAAATCAATTTTTGGGTAAACTAAATACGCTTGATATTCAACTCCAACTGGCCCTTTACAGCGGTGATAACGTATCGGTTAAGAAGTTAACCGCGGAAAGAGAAAAACTGCTTCATCCATATAAGGAGCTTTACTTTCATGGAGGATTGGTTCCTGATGAAAAGACTCAGGAATATTTAAGACAATATCAGGAATTGGAAACGGGATTTAAATCACGACTATGGATGACGGGACAAAGTTTGGCATTCATAGGTAGAATTTTAGCTACTACTCAGTCTGGTTATCAGGAAAAACTGGCGTCATTAGTAAAACTAGCTGAAAGCAAGGGAGTAACCCTCTCAGTTGGGGTAGCATTAATGCAGCGTGATCCTATTATGCCACCTGAGTATATTGATTTAGTAAAAGAGCGCTTTAATGAGGCAGGCGTTACACTCTCTTGGATGGGAATATTTGAACAAATGGGTCACGCTAGCGTTGGGCAATATCCTGAAACGATTGTTCAAATGATTGATACAATGCTCACGGGTCAGAATAGAACTCCAGCTTGATTTTTACTTCATTTTTATGTAGGATATATTTATCCTCATGACAATACTATTGATCGTACTGGCTCTATTGCTGACTCCGAAAATTTATGCCCAGTCGCAAGTTAACGTAGAGACTCGAGTTGAGTCAAACAGTAATGTTGAGGTTAATACTTCTGTAAAAAGAGACTCTTCAACCTATAGAAAAGTAGAAATTGATGTTAATGGCGAAAAACAAACCTTTGAAAGCAATGAACCGGGGAGTGACTCAATCAAGGTTGAATCTAAAAATGGCAAAACAACAGTCATAAAAACTAAAAATAATCAGATAAATGTATCAATTACACCTATAAATTCGCCAACTTATGATATTGAAAAAAACATTAATAAAGAATTCGATAAAATTCCCCAAACCTCACTTTCTCAATATATAATCAACTGGATAAAAGACTTATTTAAGAAAATTTTCTAGTAAAAATCACCCCCGTTGCAAATCCCAGAGCATAAGACATAAGCACGATCATTAAAATACTCAAACCCTTCGTGTTTATCCCGTCAAGTATATCGCCTACATTATTGGGTTTATCTTTTAACTTGTCTTTTTCATTTGCTCCAAGAATCATTCTTTCCTTATTTAATTTCAATTCCCTATGAAAGGTTTTAATATTCCTCTTATCAAGATAATAGTAGGAAGTTGGCCTGTTGGCTAGACTTAAAGGACTTTGAGTGGGAGTTGCCTGTTGGTTGGAGTTTGAGTTTTGGGTTGTTGTCACATTGAGAGGGACTATATTTGTGGTTGCTGACGATTGGTTGTCATCTTTATTTGGCTCAACAGTTTGGGTTGAAATGGTTGCTGAGTTAATAATGTCAACCGGCGCGTTATTATTAATCTTTACGACCATTGTTATGACTCCTGTTTGGTTGGGGACAATCTCACCAAGTGAGAATGTCAGTGTACTGTCTTTTTTTGAGTAGTCGTAATTTGAAGACACAATATCTACTCCGTTTGGTAATGTGTCAACAAGTTTAACTTGTTTAGCCGAGGTTTGGCCAGAATTTGCAAAATATAGCGAGTAAGTAATCTGATCACCAACTTGGGCGGTCTTAGCGTTTACCTCTTTCTTAAGCACCAGGTCCGGTCGAGGAAAGATAATGTTGCCAAAGAAGTCATCAAAAAGATTAATTACTGCAAAATACCAGTTATTACCAATTACGCTTAAGTTTACTATGTTAAAAATGTTGGCAAGCGTTGTTGCATCTCCGGTGGTTATTTGCGGGTTAAACATGCTGGCACTATTGCTGCCAGTGTTTGCGTTAAGATCGATGTTATTGATGATTGCTGCGTTATTTAGTGTCTCAACATCTAATATTGACGTAAATTGTCCGGAGTCACTAGCAACCACATCGTCGCCTGTATTTAACAATTGCAACTCTTGATCATCGGCAAGTTGAAGATTGGATGTTGAGGGCAGTTTGGCATATAGAATGAAGTAATCGTCTCCTTCAATAAATTCCCCATCCCAACCAATGACTTTGCCTTTAAAGTGGCCCAGATGATTGACTCTCACATATGAAAAGTTACTGTCAACAAAATTCATGTTAGCCATGTCAATTGTATTAATAGCGCTGTCGTTGTCCCCAACATCAATCAGAAGTTGATTGTCAAAGCTGATTGAGTCAAAAATTGAATTGAGACCAGTATTGCTATCTGTTGTCACTATAGTTGACAGTATTGCTGAGTTGCTGGCAGTTACATCAACCAATTTACTTTGCGTTGAATAGACGGTATTTGATAAGTTATCGCCAGAATTTGAAGCGACTGAACTGGCACTATTTTGGCTGCCTTTGGTAATAAAGTCAATTTCGTAAGGAAGCACTAATGACCCAGTCCCACCTTTGAAGAAGTTGAATAGTGCAAACAATCCACAGTTGCCGATTAAGTTGGTGTTGGCAACGTTGGCAATATTGGCCGTTGAGGTTGCGTCTCCGGTCGTCAGTTCAACACCACTGCCAATGTTATCAACGGCTCTGTTATGGCCGGTCTCAGATGTTAGAGTAATGTTGTTGGTGATTGTCGCATCATTTGTTGTGTAAACCCCAACATTTTGTTCTATCTGGTCACTATTTAATAAAGTCACATTATTGCCGGTATTTTCATTAAACTGAATATCTCCCGCTATGCTCTCGTCAAACGGCTGGCAGGATGAAATATTGGACAAATTTAGATCAGAGTTTAAAGGAGTAAAAAGATTGTGAATTATTGGTTGGACGTTTAAACCAACAACATTTGTGTTAACAATTGTTGCAATTGTAGCTGTAGCATCAACGTTTCCTGTTGTTAAAGTCACCGGGCCGGTAAGACTGATATTATCTGACACGCTATTGCCTCCAGTTGTCGAGTAAACGTCAGTATCGCGAATTACTACGGTGTTATTGTCAGTCTCAACTTTAATATTTAAAAGAGCGCTGTCTGAAGAGATGACGTTAACATTATCAGCCGTGTTAACGGTTGCCGAACCTGTTGAATCTCCCGGGTAATTGAGTGAATCGTACTCAGTTTCATAAAGAAAACTTTCATCCGTACTGTGAAATTGCGTAGTGTCTGTTGGAGTCGGCGTTATCACTGTTTGGGTGGGCGTTGGAGTCGGCTCTTCGGGAAGTTCTTCAGATAAAACAGTTAAAGGAGTAATAAAAAACAGTAGAATTAAAATGACCGATATTATTTTAATAAATACAACATTTTTTATCATATAGGCCCTTGAATAGGGCCGATTATACCATGACTGGCTTTAAGTATCAATCCTATAGACAAGATTTTTTTGACAAAAGAAAACCCCGCCTCCCCCTTAGGTTTGGCGGGGTCGGTTGTCTTTAATTTTTTCTAGATCTAAAAAAAATACTTTAAAAATCTGGAAAATTAAAGCAACAATACAAGCAAAGCAAGAAGTGACAATGAATTGTTGCCAATTAAGGCAGCATTATTATTGACACCACTCATGCCTTGTGCAGTTCCACCAGCGTTGCCTCCTACTAAAGTAAGGGTTCCGCCGATGTTGTCAACTAAGACATTAAACCCGTTGTTCGAGTTGGTCCACTGAGCTTGGAAACCCCAAAGGGTATTTAAAGCTGCAGTGTTGGCATTAGTATTATCGGTTGAGCTGGTTACGATCAAAGGAGCGAAACCAGTGTTAACGATAGTGCTTAATGTACCACCCATTGGCAAAGATGAGCCAACAGAAACACCAACCATGTTGTTATTGGCGTTACTCAAACCCTGAGTTACGCCGGCAACGTTAGATCCAATGCCTAGCGCTCCGCCACCAATGTTGTCTGCTAACACATTGAAACCAAGGTTTTGGTTGATCTTTGACTTTTGCCACAATGACAAATAGTTTGAGGTATATGTGTTGACATTAGTGTTGGTGCTTGATGTCCCGACGAAGGTCAATTTATCACCGGTGTTTGTGATGTTTGAGCAAGTGCCACCAAGGCATGGTGCACAAACCAAACAACCGACTTGTCCTGTTGAGGTTGGAGCGTGGATAGCTACACCTACAACATTTTCATTGACACCACTTACATTCTGGTTAACTGAGGCGCTGTTGCCTCCGGTAACAGCCAAAATTGGCGAACCAATATTGTCGGTAACTACATTATTACCTCCATTTTGGTTGATAGATGAAAATTCACCGATGCGGGCACGATTAACGGCGCTTGTATTAACGTTAGTTGTAACGGAGTCGTTGGTTACAACGAGAACGTTATTTCCGGTGTTAACAAGATTTGTACCGTTATTTGCTTGGCTGTTTGCATCAACCGACACACCAACAACGTTATTGTTAATGTCTGATGCTGACTGATTGACAGTGGCGGTGTTTGAACCGACCTGCAAGCCAACTCCGCCAGATACTGGCGCACAAGGGTTGCAAAGACTGCCAACAGCGATGTTACCATCAATTACGTTACCTCCTCCATTTTGATTGATGGATGATACTTGAGTGATGGAAGCATCGTTTGAAACTGATGTATTAACATTAGTTGTTGTTGATGATGTCGTTGTGACAACAGCATTATCACCGCTATTTAAAATAGTGGTTTGGGTTGTAGCGAATGCTGGTGCTGCTGCGGTTGCAACAACAACTGCAAAAGCTGCTACAGTTGCGATTATCTTTCTCATATATTCTTTCACCCCCTTTCTTATTGAGTATTATTAACTTCTAAAAGCAAAACAATAACTTTCCACTTGGCGCACTACTTCGTCAGAATCTGCGGGACTCGACAACGTACGACATTTAAGTACGTCTTACTCGTTCCTCGATTCTTCCTCGTATTGCATCCAACTGAGAAAGTCATTAACTTATATTCTTATTATTCTTAATATTAAACTTTTGTAATTTCCTGCCAACTGCCAATGTTGCTGTAATTATTCCAAGTAACACGACTGTGTCCTCAGCCCCCGTCGCCGGAAGTCTCTTTGCTTTTGCTCCAAGAATCTTGTCAACTTTCTTAGCGGTAGCCGCTGCCAAGGTTTGGATAGTATAGGCAACTCCGCTCACTGATGCTTGTGTGTTGTTATTGTTGTTCGGGTCACTACTGTCATTTGGATCTTGGGCAGTTTGTGTTTGTTGAGATGTTGCAGGAGTTGTTGTGGGGAATGACGTTGGTAAAATTGGGGCTTTGACTGATTCGAAAAGCGGATCATTGGCTGCCGATGCAATCGGGTCGCCAACCGTTGTCTCATTTGAATTTCCTGATGCAGCCATATTAACGCTTAGGTCATTGTTGCCGGTTTTGACAAATCCGGCAGATCCACCTATTGAAAGATTGTCAGATACATCGTTCCCGCCCGTATTTTGTTTTGTATAGACTCTTTGATTAAGATCTAAGGAGTTTGTTTGGTTAATATTAATATTTGTAATTTTATTTGAGGTTGTGCCAACGTTAACATTATTTCCCGAGTTAACGAGGTTGGTTGTGTTCCCAGACCCTGAGTTTAAAGTTGCTGACGGTTCGTTAATTGTTGTTGAATTATCATTGACTTGAGCCTCCATAGTAACATTGATAATTGCATCCCCTGTTGTAATGATTCCGGCGTTGCCATTTATTGCGATATTTCTATTGGCCGCGTTGTTCCCCGTATCCGCTACAGCATTGACCTGTTGGGTAACTGTTGCGTTATTAGCGCTGTTAACGGTTGTTGATGAGTTGCAATTTGTGCTGTTTGAAACATTTATGTTGTCTCCCGTGTTGCCTACATTCGTGTTTGTGTCACCACAACGGCCTCTTCCATTGATATTAGTTGAGTTGCTATTAGCAACGGCTCTCATATTAACATTCACAACGGCATCCTGAGTGGTGATAACTCCGGCGTCTCCATTTATTGCGATATTATTGCTGACATCGTTGCTTCCGGTTGAAGCAATACAGTTTGATGCATTAACTAAGTTTCCTAAAGATTTTTCCGACACTCCGCAAGTTTGGGCGATGAGAGCCCTATTTTCGTTAGTGATGATAAGATAGTGGTTTTGGTTGGCAACCGACGTTGCGTTAAACATGTTGCCACCGTTTAAGATATAGATCGATGCACCCGACCCCGGCCCGCCATTACTTGAAGTTCCGCCAACGATTGCTACATTGCCGTTTGCTGCAACGAGATAATTTGTATTAATTGATGTATTCCCAGTTATTATTACTCCAGCCATCCCGCCAATTGCGATATTGCCACGAGCTTTATTATTGCCAGAATTTGCTGTTGCGTTTGTTCCCTGATGGATTACCGCCCAATTGCTTTGATTAATAAATAATGTGTCAGTGCCGGATGAGGAGGTTGTAGTTGTCATATTATTCCCGGTATTAGCTACGTTAGTATTGTTTCCGGTACTAGATCCACTTCCATTCACGGTTGTAGAGTTGTTATTTGCTGATGCTACGGCAGTGACATTAATAATAGCATCTCCCGTTTTGATAATTCCGGCGTTGCCATTTATCGCAATGTTGCGCTCAGCCTCATTATTTCCTGTATTTGCATACGCATCAGCCTGCTGATCGATGTTGGCGTTATTGGCGCTGTTAACGTTTGTATTAGAGTCTTGATCACTCGATGTGTTTGTATTGACATTATCACCGGTGTTTGCAACGTTCGTGTCATTTGCAGGATTTGCTGGGGTTGTGTCTGGGGAGATCTGTGGATTTGGATTAATATTAATTGTCGAAACTGTGTTTTGGATCTGCGTTGAAATCGAGGAGTTTAGGCTGCTGTCAGGAGCTTCCGTTGCAGCAACAAACGGTGAGTATGTAAAAATAATAGTAACTATTGAGCTAATTGCTATTACTTTATTGAGTATTTTTGCCATTTTATAAGGATATTTTATTGATTATTTTTTCAGATTACACGGTCATTGTACTAACGTGAATTTTCACTGTCAATATGACATCTTTATTACTTTTTGTCATTATTTGAAGCTATTTATATACGACCTATATTATTCATACCAATGCAGTATTAATGACATCTTAATATCTCCTTGATATTCAGACAAGGTCAAGAAAGAGTCTCCTATAATAAATAACATCATATGTGAGCCTTGATAAAAACGGGTAAGAAGAATGTAAGAAATTTAAAAGAAGACATTTCTAAAATTCACACGACAGTTTCATTTCCCCGTCACATGTATCAATCCCTGTATATCCATTTATAGAGTCAACCCCGGCATCTCCTATAATGGTGTCGTTGCCAGCGCCACCATTGAGAGAATCGTTTCCATTATTCCCACGGATTTGATCGTTGTCGCCTTCTCCGTAGATAGAATCCTGATCGTCACCGCCCGAGATGATGTCATCCCCTGGTCCGCCCCAAATGCTGTCAATTCCAGCCTCACCCTGTACTGCATCATTCCCAGCTTCCGATCGTATGCTGTCCTTCCCGGCGCCACCAGCGATTATGTCATTTCCGTTGCCTGCCAAGATGCTGTCATTACCCGTCCCGCCCACAATGCAATCATCTCCGTCACCAGAGACAATAATGTCATTCTCCTCAAGTGCGATTATAAGATCATTACCCGGAGTTCCTTGCAGAATGTCTCGTTTCTCAGTCCCAAAAATCGGATTGCCACTAAATGTAATTAATGAGCATTCAATTGGTACAGCAACTATGATGCCAATTTTTAGGTCAAAGATTAATTGTCTATCTTGAAATTCATTACCAGACTGCGTGTTGAATGTTGCAGTAAACGTATATATAGTTGATGCACCACTGGCTAGATTTGAGAGAAAAATGCCATCAATTGCAGCGCTTTCGGTAAAAAAATCCTGTAGTGTCTTTGGACCTGTTAGGCTGGTTCCACCGTAAATGTCAGACCCGCCCTCGGATATGACAAATGAGAAAGCACTTGCAAGTATTCCTGATTCTGATGTTTTGATACCTCTTACTGAGACAGGACGAGAAGATGCGGCATCATTATTGAC
>MGAM01000010.1:0-2807 GCA_001789725.1 Candidatus Roizmanbacteria bacterium RIFCSPLOWO2_01_FULL_39_19
GGTATATGAGGCTTATATTAATAATCTTGAAAAAGTTAACAACTGGGACTTGGTTGACTTGTCAGCTCCTAAAATTACTGGTGCTTATTTATTTGATAAGAAAAGACGGCCACTTTATGATTTTGCCAAATCTGATAACCTGTGGAAAAAGAGAATTGCTATAATCTCAACCGCATATTTTATTAAGCAAGGAGAATATAAAGATACATTTGAAATTGCAAAGATTCTTTTAAATGACAGGCATGATTTAATCCATAAGGCAGTTGGGTGGATGCTAAGAGAAGTTGGAAACTACTTAGGACAAGATGTTGAGAAGAAATTCTTAGATAAATATGGTTCGACTATGCCGGCAACGATGCTCCGATATGCTATTGAAAAATTCCCAAAAGATCAACGGCAAAAATATCTACTACTGCGAAAAAATAGTTAGTTCTTTTAGCTTTAGAAAAATCAGACCTTCTGTAGTATACTATGGGGATTTATGGCATTAGAACGAGAAAGAGGTAAAAGCACTTCACAAAGACCTGCTCAAAAAGACAGGGGGGGTGATCGTTCATTTGATCCTGCAGAGTTTGGTTTACCTCCTGAAGTAAGAATACTTGAACAACAGGATGAAAGATTACTTCTTTGTGAAGTGCCACTGAGCTTAGTTGACCGGGGAGAAGTTGCCGTTGATGAAAAAATCATCACAGACACCGCGCGGTTGATGGACGAAGAGCCACGAAACAGAAGATACAACGGACAAATCACGCCGGTATACCTTGTGCAAGTCATCGACAACTCCAACATCACAGCTCCTTCAATATTTCTTTGTGACGGCTATCACCGAACTGAGATCCAAGAGAGAAAGGGAAGCGAATTTATATACGGAACAATAGCTTTGGGCTACACCCTTGAGAATGCCATAGATCTTCGTATTTCGCTTGCGATGCATCAATCTGTTGATTTTGCACGCATTGTAGAGTGGGCGAGTGACGCCTGGAGTTTGACCCCGTGGGCTAAAGAGGGAATACACATTGGAACCGCCTTTGCGCTCGTTGCCTCACCAAACGTAACAGGTGCAAGATTGAAAAAAAGCCCTGAGGAGGTTGAGGAAATTAAACGATGGATCATGACAAAATGTGATAGGTGGCACAGAAAACCGGAGGTCATTTATCAATCTTTAAATTACTCTAACAAAGCAAGCTCTGACTTAATCAGAATCACCCGCGGCCGCCCAACTGCCCCCGACGGGATATCTCACAAAGACTTCAGGCTTATTAGAGACGCTGCAGAATTTAACTATGATCTGCAAATGAAAATGGCTCGCGTGATCATGTCCGGTAATCTCTCAGCTTGGGAAGTTGAAACATTCGCATCAGCAATAAAACGGGCAAACACTGAAGAAATCGATGCATTATTACAAGGAGGATGGAGACAACGGCGACCACAGCCAACAAGACCAGCTGCAACTACGTATTACGCTCCAACGTCTCAGGCAGCACCGGCAGAGCAAATAGCAGCACCTGCCACGACTCAAGATGAGCCACTGCAGCGCCCGATGGGCACCCCAACAACCCCCCGATCTCTTGCAGCAATTGAAGATATCAGACAACTTGAGCAATTGGTTAGCAGAGAAGTTCTGGAGAGAATGTGGCATTTGTTATCTGAAAACACACGCCTTACGGTAGAGAATGCCATACTTACAGGGAGAATTCCCTGGGAAATGCCCGATGTTAGTAATGAAACCGACGCACTTAGTCCTGACGAACCTGTTGAAGAAACGCCAAAGGCCAAAGGTGAGGGGAAACTTCGTGTCCCAAGTCTATCTGATTATGATACAAGGCAGATTGTTGACGCTGCCCAAAAAGGGGATCTTGGTTTGTTTGACAGCTATTTTAGCACGGTACTGTCAAGAAGATTGTACAAATATGTTTATTACCGTATCGGCACCAGTTTTAGACATATTGATCCTGAAGATCTAGTCCAAGAACTATATATGCGAATTAGCCAAGGAATTTTAAAAAAAGATTTTGTGGTCAGATTTCCATCGTCTCTGGACGCATTTGCTTTTGCCTGCGCCAGTAATTTAATTACTGATCATTTTCGCAGGCAACCTTCAGACGATCTTGAACTTAAGGAGACAATATCTGATCGGCGCTTGCATGATTTATTCGAAGGAGCCGAAGTTGGCAGCTTCCAACATTCTAGTCTTCACAATGCTATTCTGTTATTAACTCCCGATCAAAGAGAGGTTGTTATGCTGCGATATTTCAGCAGTTTTGATTTAGATAATCCCGATGTTGCTTTGGTTATGGGAAAAGAAGAGGGAGCGATTAAATCTCTTCTATTCAGAGCCAAGGCAAGAATTGCCAGAATGCTTGAGTTGTAGATGACAACTTCTAAACTGCTTGACAAAAATGTAGATAAGGTCTAGTCTGAAGGTAATAATGAAAAGAAAGAGACGAGTGGTACGAACTACATCAGCGAAACCAGCAAAATTTTCACTTCAAACGATACTTTTTTTACTTGTTCTTGTTGTTGGGGCCATCATTGGACTCAATGTTGTAACTGGCGGAAAATTTAATTTCTTTGGACTAGCTGCTAATCGATGGCCTTTCACCAATTCAGGTACACCACCTAATGTCATGCTTGAAAAAGATACTCTAAAAGTAATTACTTATGAAGACTCTGACATTGTCACGTTAAGTGGAAACGTTGTTTTTGAATCATTAAGACAGACCGACTCTGAATGTTGGATTGTCTGGGCAACGCTTGAGGCGGGTGGTAAAAGAATTGGCGGGACATTTCCGCCTGACAGCAATGAA
>MGAM01000010.1:2820-13287 GCA_001789725.1 Candidatus Roizmanbacteria bacterium RIFCSPLOWO2_01_FULL_39_19
AACAATTGGAAAGTTCACTCCAGGCGCCAGCTATCCGGCTCCTGCTAAACGCATTGTCCCTGACCCCTTACCTCACCAAAATGAAGGGGTTCTTAAAAATGCCGGAGCAACAGCTTATCGTAATTTTATTTTCAATATTCCAGTGCCAAAAAACATTTGTAAATTATATTTGCACTACCGAAGCAATAGACAAGGGGGCAAAAAGCCCAAGGAAACTGTATTTTATGAGGTCAGACTTCCAACCGATGGTTGCATCACGCCAACGCCAACTGAGCCGGATGTTACCAGTATTCCAACACCGACTGAGCCAATGCCCTCGGCATCTCCGGAAGGATGCATTGCGATAGAATATTTTGGCAACAATACCGCTAATAATTATTCCACCTGCCAGGAATTATGCGGTGACTACAGTAACACCAGAGGATACTGCAAAGCCAGCAAGCTAAATCCAAACAAAACCGAAAGCGGAGATTGGTATTGCTGTTCCGTTGCCTCATGCAATAAAAAATGCTCATCAAGCAGGGATTGTTCGTCTGGTTTGAGTTGTGTGCAAGGAGTTTGCCAGGATAGACCAAATTGTGAAGAAAAGAATAACTGTCAATGTGTCGCTGATAAAGTAGAGAAACAGTGCGCCTATTACGGGGAAGACTGTAAAAACTATTGCAGTGGCACCTGTTATGCCGATACCCAATGTAGCTTTAGCTCAACCAGAAGGTCTGATAATGTTTACTGTAATCCAAAGCAAACTCCAACAAGAACCCAATCAATTCCGTAGGACTAGACATATCTCATAGTTATATTATATAATCTGGCCCATGGCCAGAGTATTTACTCCGGGTGAGGTATATGGAGGATTAGTACCAACTCCAGGTGACGTCCTTGCCACAAAACATTTACTCTCCAGATATTTAGAAAGATTGGTAATTGGCAGTCAAATATATGGTGCCCGGTTTTTTGGATCAACAGCATTCGGCACGCCAACTTCAAGATCTGATATTGACGTATATATCCAAACTACAGATCATTCATGTGATGATTTCGTAAGAGCGATTGTACAAGGTCTTGAAATTAGCACGCGAGTACCGATTGAAAATGGTCTTATTGTTGCTCAACAACATGCTCGGTGCGGGTGGCATTCGTTAGATCGCGGGCTTTACCAGCATATTAGTCGTGCGCCAAAAGCAGGGAATATTATCGGTGAAGATCCTCTTTCTTCAACCCTTCTTGTTGACGACAAAAATGATCATGATTTTATGGCATACGTATCCCACAAACGAAAAAACCTAAACGACAGCGGGCGACCAAAGGAGCTCCGCTTACAGCGAGCTCTTGAGGCGCCAGTCAATGTTGGCAGAAGACTTGTGGAGCATCTTATAAGAGTTGGTGAGTTATCGCCAGGTATTATCCTAAACGACAGAAAACAAACAGTATTAAGATGCTTACAAGACTCCGGGATACTTCCCCGCAATTCTCTTGAGTCGTTCAATATTCTTCTTGAATTGGACATTCTTTATGATGAAACCCTTCGAAGAGCGCTTCGGGGGGGTTGCGTTGATTATGCCCAGGTTTTTTATGAACTATGTGATGAGGCGCCATCTTTGGCAGTGGAGTTTGTTAATGGCATTGCCCAAGGCTTTTGTGAAAATATCGAAGGGAGAGTTTGGAGCTTACCACAAACAAAAAGATAATTAGCTAAGAGTCAGGCTCTTTTTAGCCGTAGGCTATTAAACAACACCGAAACCGAGGAAAATGCCATGGCAGCAGCAGCTAAAGCAGGGGAGAGGAGATGGGAAGTTATTGGGTATAGAATCCCGGCTGCAATTGGAATGCCAACAATATTATAGCCAAATGCCCAAAACAAGTTTTGCTTTATAACCGAGAATGTTTTTTTGGAAAGTTTTATTGCTTCAACTACTTTCTCAAGGTTTCCTTTGACCAAAACCATATCACCCGATTCAATTGCAATGTCAGTTCCTGTTCCCATCGCAATGCCAACGTCGGATGCTGCAAGCGCCGGGGCGTCATTAATACCGTCTCCCACCATTCCGACTAAGCCATGTGTTTTAGTTTTCAGGTCATTAATGATTGATGCCTTCTCAGTCGGCAAAACTTCAGCATGCACATTATTAATGCCTACCTGAGAAGCCACATATTGAGCTGTTTTTTGATTATCGCCGGTTATTAATACCGACTCAACATTCATCCTGCGCAGTTTTTCAATATTGTCCTTTGCATTGCTCTTAAGCTCATCTGTTATGGCAACAACTGCAACCAATTGGCTGTTGATGCTAACACCGATGATTGTTTTTGCCTGGTCCAATAGCATATTAATTTGGGTCTGAAGTTTATCTGAAATATTGGTGTTCTCACTTTTCAAAAACTTAATACTTCCTATTAAAACACTCTTTTCTTCAACTTGCGCCTCAACGCCTTTCCCTTCAATAATTCTAAAATTATTAACATCAACCTTATTTTGCCCATCTTTTAGTAAACTTTTCGTGTATTCAACAACAGCAGCAGCCAGCGGGTGCTCTGACTTTGACTCAACGCTCAATGTGATATTGGCAATATCATCTCTTTTAGACTCCTCATCAACAACAAAATCAGAAACTGTTGGCGCACCAATTGTTAAAGTCCCGGTTTTATCGTAGGCGATTACACTAATTTTGTGTGCTTTTTCAAGTGAGGCAGCATTTTTTATTAAAATGCCCTTGCTCGCGCCCCGCCCTGTTGCAACCACAATCGCAGCCGGCGTAGCAAGCCCCAGAGCGCACGGGCAGGCAATAATCAAAACCGTTGTTGCAATAAATACCGATAACTGAAGGGGGTTAATATTTTGAGGAACTAATCCTAAAACAGGTGCATAAAACATCCAGAAAACAAACATCAATGCAGCAATATAAATAACTATCGGCACAAAAATTGAGGAGATTTTATCAGCCAGTTTTTGAACCGGAGCCTGGGTTGCCTGAGCAAGTCGCACCGCCTCAACAATTTGTGAAAGCAACGTCTCAGCCCCAATTTTATTAACGCGATAATGAATAAATCCTGATTTATTAATCGTCCCGCCAATGACTGGGTCGTCCACACCCTTATCTGCCGGAATCGGCTCACCGGTAAGCATTGATTCATCAATACTTGTTGACCCGTCAACGATTACCCCATCAATTGGAATTTTTTCACCGGGCCTGACTGCGACAATATCACTAATTTTAACTTCATTTATTGGCACTTTGATCTCAACCCCGTTTTTTACTATTGTTGCCTCGCGGGACGCAAGATGAAGAAGCTTCTTAACCGCTTCACTTGCCTGATTCTTGGCTCTATTTTCAATATATCTTCCAACAAGAATAAAAAATAGTATAAATACTCCAGCTTCATAGAAAACCTCCGTCTTCTCCCCCAAGCTTTTAAATAACTGTGGATAAAATGTGACAACTGATGAGAAAAACCAGGCCGTAAACGTACCAAGCGCAATTAATGTGTCCATGTTAAACGCCGGCAGTCTCAAAGCTGTTACCGCACTTTTATAAATTGACCTTCCGGCAATAAATGTGGTTGGTGTAGCGATCAAAAACTGGATAAGATAGAAAAGTGAGATTTCGATGTTAAGAACATCAACATGAAGATCTCCAAAAAAATCCATAGGGGAGGGGAGTCCAATTTTACGCCCCATAAACATCCAAATCATAAAAATCAGGAAGGGTAAGGATCCAAGACCTGAAAGTAAGACGGCCTTTTTAAGGTTTTTTAGTTCAGTTGCCTTAAGTTTCTCAAGATGACTGGAATGGTTTTGAGCGGAGGGAGATTGAAGCTCAACATGATTTTCTGTCTCAACAAGCTGATAGGCCCCGGCGCGCCCTGTCGCACCCTTCAAATCATCAAATGATACTTTTGACTCATCATAGTCAATAGCCATCATTCCGGTTGCAAAGTTAACGTCAACTGACGTGATCCCGGTTAACTTTTTGATAGAGCGCTCAATCAGACTTTTGCATGAGGCGCAGTGGATCCCCACAATAGGGTAGAGGGCTTTCATACCAGAAGTGTGTAGTGGCCGGCACCGTCAACGACCTCTTTAATTTTGTCAATTTGAGGAATCATTTCAATTGGCACTACCAATTCTTTTGTTGAGTTGTCAACAGTAACATTTTCAAGTTTGGCGTCCTCTAAAGCAAAGCCGATAACAACAGCACACGACTCACAATCCATCCCATCAATTTTATATCTTTTCGTATTCATATAACATCAATTGTGCCAGACACCATCCCCATTGAGCAGGAGAATGCATACCGTCCCGGAGTTGGGGCAGTAAATTCAATAATGTTTGCTCCCCGTTTCAGCTGGTATAAACCGTTGAAAATACCATTTGATATCAGCGTACTAGTACATCCTGAAGTGCCAGTATCATTAATCATCCATTTTGTCTTTAATCCCGATTTAATTACAAATGAGCTTGGAGAGTATGATATTGGCCCAGCTTCCATTGACATAATTTGTACTCCATTCTGTATGGGAACAAGCCTTGCGTCTGGTTTTATGTCTTGAGCTCTAAGTTGTGTTGCAAGAGACGAAATGCTTGGCGCCCCAAGTACATTAAGCTGAGAATTTATAGTGTATAAGGCAAATATAACAACCAAAGCGCCGGCAGCAATTGAAAATCTTTTTCCAAATTTTACGCTAGATCCCAACGACAAAGAAGTATAGGAAATTACTGATAGCACCGGAAGTGTCCCAAGAGCAAATGCCCCCATAATCAGTGCTCCTTGGGTAAAGCTTGATGAAGCGAGTGCTGCCGACTGGGCAATTAGTGTAAACCCACAAGGCAAAAAAAACGTCAATCCGCCAAGAACTGCCGGCATAAATTTGTTTGCGAAACTGTTTTCACGTGTTATAAACCGGGTAAATGATTTAGGAATCGGCAATGCCACGCTTTGTATGCCCTTTATTCCAATCATCTGGAGTCCAAGCAATATCATTGCTGATGATATGATAATTAGTAAAAATGCTGTTTTATATAAAGACAGTCCAAGAGACGCGCCCACTATTCCCAAGATTCCGCCGAAAATAGCATAGGAGACAGCTCGTGTAACGTTAAAAGCAACATAAGGATATGCACGACTTAGCATATCGGTTGAAGCGCTGTATTGTTTATTCCAAGTTTTACCAGCTGAGAGCAACATTCCGCCAACTAAGGCAGCGCATGAGGAAGTGCCGGCCACAACCCCGAATAAAAAGAAAGCGGGGATTGATGATTTGGCATCAACTATAACACGAGACGCTATTCCGGCTTTTTCAAGCAATAAAAATAAAAAAATGAAAACAGCAACAGTACCGAGGGCAATCATGTAGTCTCTTGTTGTGGGATCGGAATTATCGACTATCTCATCGTATGAGAGTTTATATCCAAACGTTGTAAGTTCTTGGTTAATTTTGTCAAGGTTGGGCTTGTCGCCATGAAATGTAATGCATACTTGCCCGGTTTTATGATTTGATTTAGCCCACCTAATATTATCAATGGCATTTAGCTTTTTCTCAATTAAGATTTCACATGACGGGCAATGCATGCCATGAGCGTTGATGTTGCATTGTTGGACTTTTTTTGTTTTACTCATTACTTCAGTTCATAAATTTGTAACAGTTCGGTAATACTTTTATCTTTCTCTCCATTTTGTATCTGTTCTGCGACACAACACTCAAGATGCTCTTTCATTATTGTCATATCCAGACGCTTTAGAGCCTTTTGAACTGCCAGAGATTGGTGAATAACGTCAACGCAATATTTGTCATCAAGAATCATTTTTTCAATAGCTTTTAAATGCCCCTGTATTATCCTGATTCTGTGTAAAGAGTCATCTTTATGTGATTTACTTGTTTTCATATCTTATCCCCCCAGGGGGGATATTAGATATATTAGAGCGGGTGTATTAATTTGTCAAGTGGTAAATAACAATTATCCCTTGACAAATTATTGTTAGTGCTTTAAGATGACGGTGTACAATCGTTCACTGGGGGACGACGCATAAAACAAAAAAAATATTATGATGAAAATTGATTCTGCGCTACAGAAAATTAGGAAATTTTTTAGACTTAACCGACGATTGCCATCATATCAAGAAATTGCTAACATTATGGGATTTGCTTCCAAAAATGCTGCTTTTAAGCTTGTAAGTAAACTTATTAAAGCTGAATTTCTAGAAAAGGATGAGGGAGGACACTTGATCCCAAAATATTTATTTTCTTTATCTCCAGCAACAGCTGTTGTGAGGGCAGGCTTTCCGGCTCCAATGTTTGATCTTCGATCTGACGTTACAACACTTGACGAATATCTTATCAAGCGCCCCGAAGCAACATTTATTTTAAAAGTTGCCGGTGACTCAATGACAGATGCCGGAATTTTTGAGGGAGATTTAGTTTTGGTAGAGAGGGGTAATAACCCAAAAATCGGCGATATTGTCGTTGCTGCAATTGACGGGGAGTGGACAATGAAATATTTTGATAAAGAGAAGGGCCAGCCAGTGCTAGTGCCAGCAAATAAAAATTATTCAAAAATATATCCCGAGGAGAGTTTGGAGTTAGCAGGCATTGTTGTATCAGTTATCAGAAAATATAATTAAACACACTAGTAATAATTACCAAGTACTTAGTAAGTGCAAAAATACATGAAACACCTAATACAATCAATCACAAATACTTATAGGACCTTCAGGCTGCTTAGTAATCCAAGAGTAGGGGAGATGTTGAGCGCTGAACTTCAAAAACAAATTACTAAGTCCCAAGTTGAAAAGATAGGGGAGAAAACTTTTCATCATCGATATTTCTTCATTCAAGTGGTTGATTGAGTTGAATCTCACAAACAGACTGCTATAATAGCCTAAATATGGTGGAATCAAAAAAATTGCCCACGTTGGATCAACTTAACAGGATTATGTCGCACGATGGCCGACGTCCGGGACAAAATATTGTATTTGCAAAAGAAGAGCCTACTGGCTTTCACACTCCCTCAGCACGTAAAAAATATAGCGCTTTAGGGATCATTTTGACTGCAAATGGGGCGAGTTTTGATTTACTGAAAGGTTTGTCACTCCATCAGGGATTGCGCCTTTCGGCAATGGTAACCGGATATCCGGTAACAGATTTCTCTCTGCTTCATTATCTTAACTATTACACCGGTGAAAAATCCCCGCTTACACTTGTTAGGGCTATGAGTCACCCCGAGAAAGTAATTGGTGATGGATATTACCTAATGTTGGGGCTGGAGATGGTCTATGCCGGTTATGACGAGGCCGACTGGGAGCGTGTCACTGCAAAGTGCGCAGGGTTGTTTACTCATTATTCTCAAAGGAAAGTACGTTCATTAACAGGAGAAATTGAAACCAGAGCCAGATGGGTTGATCGCCAGGGAACCTTTGCAGCCCAAGTGGTAGGACAACAAATGGCAGCAAGTTATTTATATCATGCAACCGATGGCCGTGTTGATCGTAATATAGAAACCTTAAGCCAATATGCAGCCAATGAATTGCAGCTTTTGGCAGCCAAAAATTACCCTCCCCAGTTATTGAGTGTTCTTTTGAGTGATGAGGCCGACATTAGCGTTATTACTGCTGCTGCTGAAATTTTTAAATCTGAAAAATCGTTGGATGAACCCCGTTTGCGCCGATTTGCTTTTTTGTTAAGGAATACGCGTTTGGCTCCTGATCGAGTAGCTGAATATTTAGGAATTGATCAGGACAAAGTTAGTGACGCTATTGATAAGCTTTTAGGTATTTGGTTGTAGTCTCATAGATTATTCAAACTCGATCTGTTGTATAATATTTAAGTTGCGGGTGTAGTTTACTGGTAAAATGCCCCGCCATGGCGGGGAGTAGACGGTTCGATTATAATGATGTTCACAGTTTATATTTTACAAAACAGTAAAAGTAAACGATATTACATTGGATCTACTAATAATTTAGACCGAAGAATAAGAGAGCATAACAGAGGACAGACAAGATCAACAAGAGTGATAGGAATATGGAGATTGATATATCAAGAGACATTCATAACGAATCTTGAGGCTAAGAAGAGAGAAAGAGTTATAAAATCATACAAAGGGGGGAATGCCTTTAAAAAATTAGTGCGGGATTAGTTAAACGGCCTAATGCCACCCTTCCAAGGTGGAGACACGGGTTCGACTCCCGTATCCCGCTCAAAACGAGTTGGCAAATCTCAGGAAAGAAAAGAGTAAACCTCAAAATAGATATGTTTAATCACGCACCTCACGACTATAAATGTCCAATTTGCCTTGCGGTTGACGGCATTGAAAGTAAGGACACCATGATGAAGCAGGATGATATCTTGTATCGTGATAACTTGGTGATGGCAGTAGTTAATTCAAAATTTATCACAGGTAACGAAGGGCATGTTATTGTCGTCCCGAAAAAACATTATGAAAATTTTTATGACTTACCAGATGAGGTAGGGGAGAAGATAATAAAAATCGCAAAGAGGGTTGCTATTGCAATGAAGGAAATTAGAGGATGTGATGGGATTATGATTCAGCAAAATAATGAGCCGGCAAGCGGCCAGCATGCTCTCCACTACCACATGCATATCTTCCCGCGGTTCAATAACGATAATATTTGGTTAAAAATGAAAGACGCATATGTTGCCAACCCATCAGAACGTCACAAATATTCCGATCCTCTTAAACAGTATTTTAGAAAAATTAAAGGGTAAAACCACACAGGTTATTTAGAATCCTCGACAATTCTTATTTCTTTCTCAAAACTTTTGGGAAAATTTTTGTAGACTCCCAATCTATAGGGCTTCGCTGGATTTGTTACAAATTTTTGTTTTAGTGCATACTCAGGATAGTAATCTAATTATTGATCTGCCTTCCAGGGTGTGGTTATTTGGAAATAGTTTCCGTCAACATCAGCAAATGTAGCTATCCACATCTCCGGCTCCTCACCCGGATGATAAGGCTCTGCAATAACTTCTACGCCCAGTTCCTTTATGCGGTTAAATTCTTCTTGCACATTGTCAGTGTCAAGATTAAAAATGATTCGATCAGGATTTGAATTTTTACCATGCACTTTGTCATGTGGACCAATTGCGATTGAGCCGGATCCTATCTGATATCCAGTCCAATCACCTTGAGCCCATTCCGGCTGTTTTTGAAGGATCTTGCCATAGAAATCTGACAGTGCCTTTGCATTTTCTGAAAATAGTAGTAAAGAGCTTAAATTTAGCATATATTTCACCTCCTTCTATTATTCGATAACATATAGATCTGGTCATGGTAGCATATTAAATGTTAGAATTGTGTAAGAATCTTCAAAATAAACGGGGTATTACTTTTGATCAAGAAATTTTTGTTTAAATGAGTTAATTGAATGATTTGATGAAACGGGGAATATCTTTCTCAGGATCATTAATTTTTACAGATCTTTTTAATATAAATTCTTTTCTTTTTCTTGCCTCCTCCATATCTTTTTTCCGACTGCTTAATTTTACTTGACTTACGTGGCCCCGTCTGTCCATTGGGACAAAACAGACGTAGTCATCATCCCACACACCAAAATCCATATCCAAAAAATTCCCCACCAGATCAGACATTTTGCATAAATAAAGCTTGATTCCTGCTTCAAAATCAAGTTTTATCTGATTTTTCATCTCCGGCCTCTCCAACTCCGATGGCTTGCTAACAATGAAAACTCTCGTAAAATGTTTAACCCGATTAGCAGCTTTACGAGCTTCCTGCATATATTTTGATTGTGCGTCCCAAAAAGTTGTACCAGTAAAGAATGTAGCAAAGCCTTCTTTCCTCAAATTCCTGAAGTGGAAGATTCCTTCATACTGCACTTCGTCCGGATCAAGATAAATCATTTCCTCAGTTTTACCCGTAGTGTATGGAACGGCAAAAAGCTCCCGACGATGTTCTAGAAATCTTTGATAAAGTGTTAAGTCAATTCTGGACTTACAAAGTTCTAAAACAAGCGGAAATTCGTTTAAATTAACCTCGCTGTTCATATGAGCTGCTTTCTTAACAACGATGACAGAACTCCCAAGTTTACTAGCAAAGTTCACTGAGTGTTGATTGGGAACATATGGATCATTGTCAGAGTAAAGGACATAAGAAACTGGGATTAGTTTTTTTAATTTTTCAAAATTAAAGTCAGTTTTATAAAAACTACTGTTTACAACGTCAAACTGCCATTCTGTGTTTAACTTTTCTAAAAATGGAGAAATAAAAATCGCACTATCCAGTTTAAGGTTATATTTTTCTACAGCGTGAAGAATAAATAGCGGACCTAAAGAGTGACCAACAAAACAAAATATTTTAGCTTCTTTAATTTCTGGGAGATATTGCTCAAAAGCAGAGTACCAATTATCAAGAGTCTGTTTATATTTTTTTGGTTTATCTTTTTCAATACTTTCCCATTTATCAACAGGAAACTCAGGAATAATAACTTTCTGTCCTAG
>MGAM01000011.1 GCA_001789725.1 Candidatus Roizmanbacteria bacterium RIFCSPLOWO2_01_FULL_39_19
CCATTGGTGTCAATGAACAACAAATCAAAACCTATATTGAAAATCAAGGCAAAGAGGATTCTGGACAAGCTTTGCCTTCATCATCAAAAGGAAGAAAGGAGAGCACGTTCATTTATGTGAAATATTTTGCGACAATATGCCCCGATATGCCATACGTGGCAAGATTAAGCGATATATAGAACTGCATCAAAACGAAGATCTGCATGGTACAGTGATATTTTTTTGTCCAAATACCATAGTTACCCGCTATGTGCAACGATTTACCAAACGTTTTTTTGACGAAGAAGGTGGAGAAGAAAACGTGACGATATATGTGACAAGTTATGAGGAGATGAAAATCGGGAATATTGGAGAAAAAGTTGAGTTGTGGGACTAGAAAAAATGCAAAACCTCGAATTTTTTGAAGAGAAATTAAAGTCCTAACAATCTAAACCTGAAAGCGAACAGAAGTGATAATATGTAAACACAACTTACTTTATATGTAGTTTGTATTGAGATTGATAATATAAACGAACTAGTATATAATGTTTACATTACTATGCACAATATAAACCAACCAAAAATCGGTCGATACATTCAGCAAAAGGAAGGTTATAAAGCCTTTACGCCTTTTGACTTTCCCCCAAAGGATGGATTTGAGATTACCCCCGAACTCTATAAGAAACATGAGGAAGCTATTAGGCTGGTTGGGAAATTAGATGGCATCACGCGACTTTTGCCTGACAAGGATTTCTTTCTTCTAATGTTTATAAAAAAAGACGCGACATATTCAAGTCAGATAGAAGGGACAAAAGCGACTTTTCAGGATGCAGTTGCCGCTCCAGTTACAGAAGAAAAATCTCGCATGCATCCTGATGTGGATGATATCACTCATTATATTGAAGCAGTAAATTACGGCATTGAAAGAACAAAAACCCTTCCAATATCTTTAAGATTGATACGGGAAATTCATCAACGACTGATGACCAGCGCACGTGTCACTCATCATGCGTACCCTGGAGAATTTCGCCGAAGTCAAAACTGGATTGGTGGTAAAACACCAAATGATGCGTCTTTTGTACCACCAGCGACAGGCGATATGCAGAAATCTTTAGGTGACCTGGAAAAATTTATCCATACTACGGATAATTATCCAGCTTTAGTTAAGGCGGGACTACTCCATGCACAGTTTGAAACGATTCACCCATTCTCCGACGGTAATGGGCGAACGGGTCGTATACTTATTGCACTGTACATCCACCATGCCAAGCTATTAGAGATCCCCGTATTGTATCTTTCAAGCTATTTTAAAAAACATCAGAAATTGTACTATCATAAGCTGCATGAATATCACGACGAGGACTCAAACATTAAGGGCTGGTTAGAATTTTTTCTTGAAAGCGTTGCGGAGATTGCAGAATCTTCCATTGAAACCTGCACGAAAATTACCGCTTTGCGAGACAGAGATTTTGATAAGATGCAAAAACTCGGTAAAAAATCTGCTGCTTCTACCCTGGAGATTGTTAGAAAACTCTTCGGGCAACCAATCATTGGTGTAGCGGAGATAATGAAATGGACGGGTTTCACGGCCCCAGGTGCCTACAAAGTTATCGAACGGCTCATGAGTTTGGGAATCCTCGAACCTCTTGGCACTGCGAATTATGGACAAAAGTATATTTACGCAGATTATTATGAGTCATTTGATGACATTTTTCGAGACCAGCGGAAACAAAATTGAAAAAGCATTCCTGATTAAATTTAATGTTTAAGAGGTGCCTTATTGCTCTAGTGAGGTGCAGACTGTGACCTTTGTAGCTAAGTGCAGGCGGTAAAGCAGTTCGATTGATGCTATACTTTGTTGATGGGTATCAAAGAAGATAAAAAAATTAATTCAGAAATAGTGTCGAAAATTAAAGCGGCCCGACTTGATAAGAATCTAACACAAGAAGAACTTGCAAAAAAAGCTGGGATCAATGCCAATTTCTATGCAAAAGTTGAGAGGGGTAAAGCAAAGCCATCTGGCGTAACACTAACTAAAATAATAAAAGCACTTGGATTGAAGTCTACAGACATCCTATCTGTTTAATTCAACGGTCTCTTTTCCTTCTTAAATTTTTCGTACATTTCAGCTAATAATTCTGGGTTCGTATGTGTGAGATCATGGATTTGTTCCTGTAAATACTCCAAAAGAGCAATTGCCATCTCTGGCGTAGCATTTTCTGGATCTGTAAGCGTCAAAAAGTTAAGGACGCTATCAATATCTTTTTCGTTTATTTGATATTTGTCTGGGCTCATAAGGATAGTATACATCACACTACACTTTTCAAGTTTAGAAAATTAGACATCTGCTTTGCCAACTCTTTTGATTCAATCCTTCTCATAACTTCTTGACTATATGTTTGTGAGAGAATATTTAGGCTTCCTTCCCACAGTATTTTCCTTTCAAGGATTGCTAATTTACAATGATGGTTTCCACGAAATAAGATTATATTGATGCCCATTTCCTTGCACTCCAGTATTTCATTTGTTGCCTGATGGCGAAAATGTTCATCATGTTCGATTGGATCTCGAGTAATTAAGAATATTTTCACTCTTTTATTCAAGAGCTTTTTGAAGATCGGTCTTAATCTTTCCATTCTCGAAGAAGTGATATATTGGGCTTTCAATAATAACTTCCTCTTTGCAGTTTTCTAAATCCTGGATAAACGCCTTATAAAAAGTCTTTCCATCAAAAAGTTTTGAGGTTGCAAGATTGAAGGATGACATTAAGAAATGTGACAAATTAAACATGGCCATCCTCCTTTTCTGGTAAAATTACAGAAACGGTACCGTTGTAGTAGGTAAAACCGAGTTTATTTAGTTTTTCAAACGTATTGAGAAGACTGGGTAGGATTTGGTTCCACCTACGGGCAACTTCCCCAGCCAGTAAGAAGAAGAAAGAGGTTGGGAGGTAGCGCTTTCCGCGCCCGCCTCCGCGGAAAGCGCGTAAAATCCGCCTTTTTTGAAACTTACGGATAGCCGTCGATCCATTAAAAAGAAGTTCGAGCTGGCAGTTTTTATTATAAACCAAATGTGATTCGTGCCAAAAAAGACGAGAAGATAAAGCTTGTCATGAAAAGTGCCGACCAAATGCACAACCTTAATATTGACGAGCTCGGAGTAAAGCTGCCAATCACAAAAGCAGGAAATACCGCTCCGGTCGAGTTTGTTTCCAGCAAAATTGGCGAGTTTGAATATTACTGTTCTATCGGGCAACATCGCGCCAACGGCCAGACAGGAACCCTGATTGTGGAGTAAAAACGCAGGAGTTGGTATACTTTAGCTAATATATGCTAGATAGAATGCCGTCGTATATTGACAGTGATATTGCTCTGCCAAGAAGCACAATAATCGTGGCTATTTCATCGGTTCTGCTTTTTTCAGCATTGACAATGACTTTTGGTTACCAACTCGGAAAGAAAACGACAGTAAAGCAATTGCGAAATAGCCCTACGCCATCTGTTATCTATCCATCACCTTCAACGGCTTTGTTTCTGCCTTCAATAAAAACGCAACCAACCACAACACCAACCGTGTCACTACAGAGTTGTCTCGACAAAGTGCAGGCGCTTATAGGACCAACGTACCAAGCGTTCTGTGGAAACTGGAAAAGGGTTAACAATAGCGAAGGATGCCCGGGATATGACTTTGTTACAGATCCTATTCAAGACTGTTACAAACTGTTCGGCCAAAAAACAGTGCAACCAACACCGTTGCAATGTCTACCCGGGTGGATACAGACGTGCGACGCTGGAAAATGCGAATGCCGAAAAGGCGAACTGGACTTATCGTGCACCACCACGGCCGACTGCCCACCGGTCGATTGCATTGCGCTTGATGAAACGTGCAAACCATACACGTGCGTCAATGGCTACTGCCAGCAGTAATTAAGCTTCGATTGACAACATTTTTGCTTTTCCTTACATTTTTTACAAAGATTTTTATCGCACATATTTTGGGAGGGGATGAGAATAATGCAAAATATTTGGCTTAAGTGTTATTAAGTGTGTTACTATATAGTACTTTAAACTGATATAATCTTCCAAAGTTATACATTAAATTATTTATTATGTTTAATATATCCTCTTTTAAAAAACTCTAAGATGTCCTTTATGCGGTGAGAAGTCTCGAAGAAATGGTAAAACCATAACCGGTAAAAAAAGGTTTTACTGTATAAACTGTCAATATTCTTTTATCCGACAGAAACATTACACGATTAATTTTTCTGACTTTATTAGATTCCATGACTTCGTTGTTAACAAAATTAATAAGGTAGCTCTCGGTGAAAAAATATTTTTATCCCGTAAGTCAATATGGCGTAAATTTAAACCATTTTTCAGCTATATACCCACCCCCAATGACTTTCTCTTCTTATTAGAAGAAAACGGATTAATCAGTGATAGAAATATCTGGGTGATGGCTATTGATGGTAAATGGCTTCATCGATCTGACGTCATTATGATTTATCGTAATATTACTAGTAAAATCAATCTTTATTGGTCATGGCATCGGTCTGAATCGTATGAGGCGATAACTACCGATTTTGTCAATCTAATACCAATCATCAAAAACAATGCTCCATCAGGTATAGCAACCGCAAAACAAAATGTCGGTTTTTTATACTGTCATGCTGAACTTGTTTCAGCATCTCAACAATGAGATCCTGAAATAAAACTTGTCCCGAACTTGATTCGGGATTCAGGATGACAAATTAGACAGTTTGAATTGCGCTAGCTATAGGATCAGATTGAGTGGTAAATGTTTTTTGATACCAGAGACGGGGAGGTTTTAATCCATATGTATGCATAATTCGTAACATCTTCTTTTTGTTCATCTTTAGTTCAAGAGCTAGTCTCCGGTGACTATAGGCCGGATGCACCTTGAACGTATCCTCAATAGTCTCTTTCACAGCAAGATCCCGTGTTGCCTTCTTGCTATGATGGTAAATGTTTTTATGGTTTATGTTCATACAATCTACGATTAATTTTTTGTTGGTCGATTTCTCAACGATGGCTATTTTTTTCCCCTCTCTCCAGTTCAAGGGTAACGATACCAATGATCCGCTTTAGTTCCTCATTCTCTTTCCTGAGCCTGTTGTATTCAAGAATTGAGAGTTGAGGCTTAGTTTGATTTTGTAGCCACGTATATATTGTTTTGTCTGAAATGGCATATTGTTTGGCAATTTCAGATACTGATAGACCTTCCTTAATCTTTTGAAGGATTTCGTTTTTAATCTCAATAGGGATGCGTTTGAACATACTACTGTTGGTTTAATTGATAACCTTTTTCTCAGACTATGTTCTTAGTATATGGGGTACACCTCACTGGTAAAATTACAGAAACGGTACCGTTGTAGTAGGTAAAACCGAGTTTATTTAGTTTTTCAAACGTATTGAGAAGACTGGGTAGGATTTGGTTCCACCTACGGGCAACTTCCCCAGCAGATCGTTGAAACTGTCAAAACAATTCTTATATTCAAACAAAACTGAGATAAAAGTTACGTTTGCTATAATTTCCTTATGGTTTTGCCCCCAAAAAAAGCGTGGATTTCTCTGAAAGCTGATATAAGACAATCATCGATTAGTGAGAAAGGTATGTTTGCGCGGGAACCTGTGAAAAAAGGAGAAAAAGTGGTTGTGTGGGGAGGAGCGTATGTTACTAAAGACGAAGCAGAAAAAGAAAAGCTAAAAGGAAAGTTGGTAATGCAATGGGATGAGAATCTTTACAGCGTTGAGGATCGGGGAGATGATGACAGTTATTTTATCAATCATTCATGTGATCCAAATCTTTGGATGAGCGATGCTTTTACTTTGGTTGCCCGTAAAAATATTAAAACAGATGAGGAAATAACTGCAGACTATGCCCTTTGGGAGGCCGATGAGAAATATATTTCTGCGTGGGAATGCCATTGCGGGTCTGCATTATGTAGAAAAAGAGTAACAGGAAAAGACTGGAGGTTGCATGATTTACAAAATAGGTACCAAAATCATTTCTCGCCTCTTATTAATAAAAGAATTCTCGATACTAGCAGCTAGTAAAGAGTATTATTTTAATTGCGACAACAAAAACTAACTATTTTCGGAAGATTAAAAACTAACCTACGTAATAGATTCTGCTAAATGACACTTTTAGTGCAAAAAAGATATAGAAAATATATCTTGTTAAATTCATAATGTGGGTTATACTATGAGTGCTATTATGAATAGAAAAGTTGCTCTTATTGCAATTATCGGTGTAGTTGCAGCCTTAATTGCCGGAGGAGCAATTTTAATCCAAAAAAGTCGCTCCTCTCAAGCAATTATCACCCCAACCCCAAGTTTTATTGAACCTACCCAAGAGCCAGAACCAACGGTTGAGGAAGATGTTGACATTTCAACATTTAAAGTAAAAATATTAAACGGAACATCAGTTGCCGGGCTTGCTGCAAAAGTTCAAAAACAACTTGAGGATGTCGGGTTTACGGTATCAGGGATCGGTAATGCCGACAAAAAAGACTATCAGCAAGTTGTAATTCAAGCAAAGTCTACAATCCCATCATCGGCAGTTGATAAGCTAAAAGAAGCGATAGGTGGTACGTATACATTTGGCACACAAGAAGAACTTGATGACTCAGAAGAGAACGACATTGTCGTGATTGTCGGAGTCAAACAAACGCCAGTGACCCCAACCTCAATTCAGGTGAGGCCAACCGCATCAGCAACTACGGCACCAACATCAGCCCAAACTACCCCAACCCCGACTCCTACCCCAACTCCAAAGACGTAAAAACCCCACCTGTTTTTCCCTAATGTTTCTATCTTTTTAAGAAAATTTAACTGATTGAAATTAAACTTCAATAATAAAATGGTAAGAAACGTGTAATATTAATGAAATATGGCAAAGAGAAATGTGTCCGATTTTGAACACATAAAAAGGCTTTGGCTAAAAAGACATAAAAGGATCCAGCGACAACTTATCATCAAACATAAAGGTTCTTTAAGTGAACTTGAGAAACATTCAAAACATATCGTTGCTGGATCACTTGGAGGACTTTTGATTTTGTCTCACCCAACAAACGCCACTCTTTTAAACCAAGTTTCAACACGCCCTCAACCAAATGAGGAAATTGTAACCAATGCAATGCAAAGAAAGCAGCAGTTTCTTGACGAACTATCTAAGCAACTTCCTAAACAGATCGAGCCAGTACCCGAAGATGTTGAACGAAAAGTAGTTGAGACGCTAATTAAGTATTTTGATCTTCCCGTCAGAGCTGAGCTTGAAGGGAAGAGACTTAATAGGACTTATGGATTAATTGGGGCCGAGCAGCATCTGATGCGATATTCGGGTGACACGATGGCTTCTCATTTCTCAACTCCTGCTGAAAATCGTTTTCATTCATCGGGAATGGCCCCAGGAAGAGGAGCTTGGGGGTATTTTTCTCCGTCAAGATCTGAAATAACTCAAAAAGACATTGATAGAGAGAAATATTACATTGCTGTCCAAACATTTTTATCAAAAGGGTACATGGAAAATGTTAGGGAGTTTGCCAGTTTTTTTAAATACAGAAAAGTTTTAGTAGTGAATCCTGAAAATGGCAAGGCAATGGTAGTGGTTGTTGGGGATGCTGGGCCGGGCAAATCAACGGGCAAACACTTGGGAGGATCGCCTGAGGTGATGGATTATTTGGAACGCCAAGATGGGCGGGCGAAGGGGCCGGTTTTATATTTTTTCCTTGATGACCCGGATGATACAATTTCATTAGGACCAACAGCAATAAAATAATTTATGAAAAAATCTATTCGACAAGCTCAAGACAAGCATTTTTACACCCATCTAATTGAAATTGAGCCAATCTTAACTACCCTTGATGAAGTTGTCATAACAGACGCGGAAAAAAAAGAACTTTTAACCATCGTTGAGAGAACGACCCATTATGCCGTTATCAATGTTGTACTGGGCAAACTTAAAAATGAAGATAAGAAGCAATTTATCTCTCACGTTGCAAAGGATGAACATGACAAAATCTGGGAACTGCTGTCAAAAAAGACTAAAGATATTGAAAAAAAGATAAAAAATGCCGTTCGCGATATTCATTTAAGCATGATTGACGATGTTAAAAAAATCACACGCAAACAAACACGAAAAAAACCAGCAGGCTAACTTTTTTTCTTCCCTAAATAGTCTTTCGCTATGTGAATGAAGCTTGGCAAAACTGAGACGACTATAATCACAATCAATATCGGCAGTAAATATTTATCAACGTCAGGAAATGAGTTGCCAGCAACGTATCCTAACATTGGCAGCCCAATTGCCCACAAAATTCCTCCAATTATGTTGTAACTCAAAAAATCCTTATAATTCATATCTCCAATCCCGGCAACAATTGGGGCAAAAGTCCTGACAACCGGCATAAAACGGGCAAGAACAATAGTTTTTTTGCCATATTTTTCATAAAATTGTTGCGTTTTTTCTAAGTTATTTTTATGGAACAAAATCGAATCTTTCTTATGGAAAAGCCTTTTTCCAACTTTTTGGCCAAACCAATATCCGACGCTATCGCCCACAACGGCTCCTAAGAAGCAAATGAGAATAAGAAACCAAATATTAAAAATATTTTGCGATGCCAAGAATCCGGCAGTAAATAATAAACTGTCTCCGGGGAGGAAAAACCCAATCAAAAGTCCCGACTCTGCAAATACAATTGCAAAAACTCCTAAATATCCAATCGTAGGAAGGATCGTGGTTAAATCGAAGTGCATGACTGTTATTGTAGCAAAAAATACAGCGCTCAAGTATTGTTGATTTTATAATGTCTTTTCTATATACTCGACAGATCGTGAAACAGGGAAACCATTGGATATTTGGGGTAATTGGAGTTTTAGCAATAGCAGCATTGATTCTGGTGTTTCGTCCCACTTTGCCAAATAGAATTAATGTTATAAATTCTGTTACTCCAACCGCGCCAGCTGGCGGATTACCAACAAACGCTCCTGAGAGCCAGCCACCCAAAATGCAAATTGATACAAAAAAACAATACACAGCAATACTAAAGACAGAGATGGGAGAAATCGTAGTTAGTTTGAATGCAAAACAAACGCCAATAACTGTTAACAACTTTATAACTCTCTCAAGAGACAACTTTTACAACAACACGATCTTTCACCGAGTAATAGATGGTTTTATGATCCAGGGAGGAGACCCAAAGGGGGATGGAACAGGGGGTCCGGGTTACCGATTTGCCGACGAGCCGATTGTAGGTGACTATTCAAGAGGAACAGTTGCTATGGCCAATGCCGGCCCAAACACAAACGGGAGTCAATTTTTTATTATGCACGAAAGTAATAAAACACTCCCTAAAAATTATGTTATTTTTGGAAAAGTTATTAAGGGAATAGATGTTGTTGATAAAACTGCAACAGGAGAAGTTAAAACGGGTCCATCAGGAGAAAAATCTACCCCAGTTAAACCGGTCAAGGTTTTATCAGTAATAATTGAAGAAAAGTAAGCCTCATGTCGGTTGCTGCTATTTCTGTCTCCAGTTTAGTTAAAAAATATAAAAACTCACAAACGTCGGCTGTTGACGATATTTCATTTGTTGTTAAACAGGGGGAATTTTTTAGTTTATTGGGTCCAAATGGAGCGGGCAAAACTACAACGCTTTCAATTCTTACAACAACACTTTCTAAAACATCGGGAAAAGTTGCTGTTGCAGGATATGATTTAGATAAAAAAGCGAGCTCTGTCAGGCAGCAAATTGGAGTTATTTTTCAAAAACCAAGTTTAGACCTTAATTTAACCGCCGAGGAAAATATCAGATTTCATAGCATTCTCTATGGCCTCTATACATTTGCTCCCATAGCAACCGCAAAACAAAATGTCGGTTTTTTATACTGTCATGCTGAACTTGTTTCAGCATCCCAACAATAAGATCCTGAAATAAATTCAGGATGACAAATTAGACAGTTTGAATTGCGCTAGCTACAGCTACTCCCTAATGCCTGTGTCTTATAAAAAGAAAGTTCATGAGCTAAGTGAAATACTTAGAATTAGTGAGGATATTTTCAAACCTGTTAAAACGTTTTCAGGAGGGATGAAAAGAAAACTGGAAATTTTAAGAGGATTGATGCATCGACCCAAGATCCTTTTTCTTGATGAGCCAACATCGGGCCTTGACCCGGAATCTCGTCGTAATCTATGGATGTACCTTCAGAATGTTAGGAGGACATCAAAAATTACAATATTTCTAACCACACACTGTCTTGATGAAGCGGAAGTTTCTGACAAAATTTGCATCATTCAAAAAGGCAAGATCATTACTAACGGATCCCCATCTCAAATTAAAAACAGCATTATTAAAGACTATTTAAGAGTCAACAGTCAAAATCCAAAAAAACTTGAGCAAGAGTTAAAAAAGAAAAAAATTTCATTTCAAAAAGAAAAAGATTTCATTATTCCAATTCAAAACAAAACCACGCAAAAAATAATCCAATTAATCAAAACACCACTCACAACATTAATTGTCCACGAACCAACGCTTGAAGATGCCTACTTAGAAATTATTGAGCCAAAGCGAAATTCACCAAAGCTCTGAGTTTGGCGAAGGTGGATTATGTAATTATGAAAAGAGAGTTAAATGCCATTTTAGTAATTGCCTCACGGGATGTATTGAAATTTTTTTGTGATAGTGTAAGAATACTTATCACCTTTATTTTCCCATTAATTTTTATTGGCGTTTTGGGAAGCAGTTTACAGGCCAATTTAGGCCAAGACGCAAAATTTAATTTCCTTCTTTTCACTTTCACGGGAGTTATTGGCCAGGTGTTATTTCAGTCAACTGCGTCAGGAATAATTTCACTTATTGAAGATAGAGAAAACGACTTTTCCCAGGAGATATTTATCACCCCAATTTCTCGTTACTCAATAATTTTTGGGAAAATTCTAGGTGAGTCGATTGTGGCATTTTTCCAGATGATTGGAATTATTGGTTTTGGACTCCTTTTTAGGTTACCGATATCAATTGAAGGATTAATTAGAATATTGCCAGCGTGTATTATTGTTGCCTTATTTGGCGGGGCATTTGGGCTTTTAGTTCTCGCTAATTTAAAAAGTCAAAGAGCTGCCAACCAGCTTTTTCCTTTCTTAATCTTCCCCCAATTTTTCTTAGCTGGGGTATTTAATCCAATTAAAGAATTGCCATGGTATTTACTTATCGCTTCACGTTTATCGCCGATGACGTATGCGGTTGATTTAGTTAGATCATTTTATTATTTAGGAAGCCCGGAGTACAACTATGTTGTTCTGATTGGAATAGCAAAAAATCTACTGATCATCGGTGTCGTATTTTTGGTGATGCTTATTGTCGGAACAATGCTTTTTGTCAGAGGCGAGAGGAATCGTTAATGCTCACTTTGTATGTTTTGTTCTTGAAAATCTTCATTATTGAATAATTTATTAGCCAAGTTAAAGAGAGTAGGATTATTAAATAGAGTATTCCAACTTGGGTAATATGTGGAAAATCAAGTCGTGTTAAATGTCCATAAAGGGCAGCTACTACGCCAACTGTAGTAATAACCTGGAGCGATACGATATTGCGACTGGCCGATTGATTTTTGATCTCAACAATGGTTTGAATTGCTGTTTTTAAATACTTATCAGTCATTGACCATATTTCTTGAATGTAAGCAAGAGTGTCTTGTAGAACTTCAAAGCGGTATTGAAAAAGATCGACTAAGGTTTTTTCCAAATCTAATTTCCTGGCAATTGACGCTCTAGTTAGGCTATATGACCCCATTTGGTTTATTCTGTTTGTTATCAAATCTACCGTTTTTTGATATGAGTCAAGTTTTACTCGATACTCTTCAACTTCACGACCTCTAATTTTTTCCTTCTCTTTAATTTTTGATATCTCTTCCCAAATGACTCGGTGAATGTTTAAGTATTTCTCAAGCTGGTCCTTAAATTCCCTGAAAAAAATCTGTGTTTCAATAAGCTCTTCAATTATTTTTTCATTGTTCTTTAGTGAAACTATAATGATATAATCATTTGTTTTATAGACTTTAGCTTGTCTTGACTCGATTATTTCATATGACTTCCCAAAAGTTTTTTCTTCAAAATCGAATGATTTTATTGAGTTAACAAATGAAGTAACGACAAAAGGATGGCTGGTTTTGATATGAGCAAGGATTTTTGGTGTTGGAGCACCAAGGGAGAAAATATAGTTTATTGCCGGCTCAAATAGATTGTCAAAATAATCCTGAAGAGTTTTTTGAGAAGATAAAATATCTTCGTTCTCAAGAGTAAGGATGTACAAACCATCCTCGTAATATTTGATAACAATGTGGTCTGTGGTATGTGCTTCAATAAATTCAAAAAAATCAGCGTGGCGTTCAGCGGATTTTAGATTTAGGTTTTTATGAAAACTCTCAAGTTTTTCTTTAGAAAGAGGGAGTTTGGAAAATCCCGACTCTAAAAAGCCATGAATTTCACTTAAGTGAAGCGTCGTCCTTTGGTACCAACCACCAAGTGTGACAGTATATTTTTTCATAGCGTCAATTTCAGTATACTTAAAAATAAGATGTTGGACACTCAGTATTTAAAATCAATTGCCAGATACATAAGAAGCCTTGTTTTATGCTCAACTACAAAAGCTGGCTTAGGCCACCCAACATCGTGTTTGTCTGCAGTCGAGATTGTAACAACATTGTGGTTTGATGGATTTATTCATTTTGATATCCATAATCCCAAAAACATAAATAATGACAAATTTATTCTTTCCAAAGGTCATGCTGCCCCACTTTTATATTCTCTTTGGGTTGTTGCCGGATTAATTAAAGAAGATGAACTTATGACTTTAAGAACCTTCAACAGCAGCCTTGAGGGACACCCATCAATTAGACATCTTTTGGTTGATGTTGCAACCGGGTCGCTTGGCCAGGGACTTTCAATTGGAGTGGGTATGGGTTTGGCTGCAAAAAAACTGGGTTTAGACAATAAAATCTACGTTCTTTTAGGAGATGGTGAAATGGAGGAAGGATCAAATTATGAAGCGTTGCAGATTGCGTCATACTATAAACTAAACAATTTAATCGGAATTATTGATGTAAACGGGCTTGAACAGGAGGGAGAGACAATGTTGGGGAATGATCCTCATAACGGAGCAATAACTCTTAAAAAAAGGGCGGAAGCATTTGGGTGGGAGACAATTGTCATTAACGGACATTCTTTTGACGAACTTCATAACGCTTTTAAAAAAACAAAAGAGTATGACCGGCCGGTTATGTTAATTGCTAAAACCACAAAAGGGAAAGGAGTTTCATTTTTTGAAAGCAAACAAGGGTGGCATGGAAAAGCATTGAATGACGAACAACTTAAACAGGCGCTGGAAGAAATAGGTGTTCATACCCGCGTTTCCGGTCAGATTATTGCACCAATTCCAAAAGAAAGGAAAGAATCTGTTCCTCCTAAAATCGACATGAGCGATTTGCCAGATTATAAAATTGGAGACAAAATTGCACCAAGAAAAGCATATGGAACCGGTTTGGTTAAATCAGCTTTAAAAAACCCAAACATAATTTGTTTAGACGCCGGAGTTGCTAATTCAACCTATGCCGAAACATTTAAAAAAAATTGCCCTGCTAATTATTATGAAATGTTTATTGCTGAACAAAACATGGTTGGAGTTGCAATGGGTATGTCAAAATATGGATTTGTTCCTTTCGCATCAACCTTTGGGGCATTTTTAACACGCGCCCATGATCAAATTAGAATGGCAGGATATTCAAACGCTGACATAAAATTTATTGGGTCGCACGTTGGGGTTTCAATTGGGGCTGATGGCCCTTCACAAATGGGACTTGAGGATCTTTCGATGTTTCGGTCAATTCTCGATAGTGTTGTTTTATATCCCTCAGATGCTATTTCGACCGAAGTGCTTGTTGAGGTAGCTGCAAAACATAAAGGTATTGTTTATCTAAGAACAACCAGAGCCGACACCTCAGTTTTATATGATGAGAACGAACTTTTTTCCATTGGAGGAAGTAAAGCTTTAAAAAAAACGGATGATGACAAAGTTGTTATTTTTGCAGCTGGCATAACAGTTCATGAGGCATTAAGAGCTCATGACGATTTAGCTAAGGAAAACATTTCTGTTTGTGTGGTTGATACATATAGTGTTAAGCCACTTGATGAGGCAACTATAAAAAATTTATCTCTTGAATGTGAAAATGTTGTCGTAGTTGAAGATCACTACTCTGTTGGTGGTTTAGGTGAAGCGATTGCAGGGGTTTTAGTTGGTCTTCCTGTGAAGTTTGTCCATCTTGCAGTTGAGAAAATGCCTCTATCAGGAACATCTCAAGAACTTCTTGATTATGAGGAGATATCAAGTGATGCGATTGTTACCGCAATAAAAAATATTTTGTAAAGTTTGTGAGGCGTAATCATGCGTGGTACAATAGAGCGACTAATGTTTCGGGGGTCGTTCAACTGGCAGGACAATTGGCTCTGAACCAATTAATCGGGGTTCAAATCCCTGCCCCCGAGCATATATTACTAGGATCGAAATAAGAAACCAACAAATATTCCAAGAATTGTCGCCAATCCTCCGACAAGTAAAATTTTTATGCCACCCTTAATTGGTGATACATTGAGAATCTTTCCTTTTATATATCCAAGAAGAAACAACCCCAAAAATGCAAAAGTGATACTTAGTAAAAGTGATAAAGGAAATTTAAAAAAGATTATCGGTAAAAGAGGAATCATACCTGCAAAAAAGTAGGAAACCAACATAAGTGTTCCGCTAAGGAGCGGATTACCTTTATACCTTCTTAATTTTTCTAACTCTCTAACTGCGTCATCGCTTAAGTATTCTCCTGCTCCCATTGATACCGCTTCAATTGCGACCGCGACAAATCCTGCAAGAAGGATAAATTTACTATTATCAGACCCAATACTAATTCCGGCAATTAACCCCGTAGTTGAAACAAGACTATCTTCAATGCCAAACAAAATGCTACGCAAATATTCTTTGTTATTCAAGATATTCATGTAATGATAGTATAGAATATTGTAATAGTTAAAAAAATAGCACAATGATATGAAATTAATAAAGAAAGAAAACACAAATATCATAAAAAATAGTGATGTTTGCACAGCTTTCGAATATCCACTTGATGATAAGGATATAAATGCAGCAATAATTCATCTAAGCGGGAGATATCCAGACAAGGGCAGGACTGTTAATCTTGAATGTAAAGAGTTGGTTTATGTTCTTAAAGGAAGCGGAAAACTGACTTGTGAAGATAATGAGGTTTTACTATCTCAAGGAGATTTAGTTTTAATTGACAAGGGAGAGAATTATTATTGGGAAGGTAACATGGACCTATTTGTTCCTTGCACTCCTGCGTGGAATCCTAAACAGCACAAAATAATTGAATAATCCTAGTGTTTTGCGTTATTCCTGCTCAATAAATATATTCCCAAAAAAACAGGAATCAAGGATAGAAACTGCCATGAAGTTAGTGCACTTTTTAAGAACATCCAAGCAAAAAATAACGTTACCAGTGGGGCGCTGGCACCTAATGCGCTTGCTTTTGCAACATTGATTCGGTGGATTGCCTCAAGCCAGAATATCTTTGATAAACCAAAAATCAGGATTCCGTTGATGAGTAGAAAAAGCATGGAACTTCTAATTTCATAAATTGATGTTTTAACATTGAATACTAAAATAAAAACTAAAATCATAATCGAACCAATGCAACCTCTTAGAAACATAATACTTTCGCTGCTAATTTTTGAACGGGCTTTACGTTGCAAAAAATTACCAAATGGCGCCACTGCTGCAGCGAGTAATACTAAAATATCTCCAATATTAAACGCTTTAATATTTGGTAATAAAATTATTAAGGCTCCCATTATCATGAAAATTGCCCCAAGAATGTGTTTCTTTGGTATATATTCTTTTTTCCAAACATTAAACACAAGATAAGAAAAAAAAGTTTCAGACAGAGCAACAATACTGGCATTGCCGACGCTAGTGTATTTTAGAGCAAAGTAATAGAATAGATAAAAGGAAATTATGAATATTGTTGCGAAAAAAACATCCTTATAAACAGAGGTATTAAACACTTCATGCCATTTTTTTCTAGCTGAAATGATAATGCCGAAAAATATTACCGTAAATATTGTACTTATCTCAAGAGAAATTAACGGTGAAACGTTTTTATAAGATGGAACTGTAATTATAGGAAAGAGACCCCATAAAAGGACTTCAAAAAACATCGCCAACTCACCCTCTCTTTCTTTACGGAGATTCATAATCCAAGTTTAACAAACATTTCTCCTAAAATTTTATCTTGCTTGTGTTAAACTCAGCCTATTACAATGTCTGATTTGGAAAAAGTATGAATGATTTTGATTTCCTAAAAAAATACTACAGTCTTCAAAAAGGAATAATGTTTGATAAATTAAAGAATTTGGAATTTGCCATTATTAGCTATTGCAGTATTTATGATTCTCCATTCTGGAACAGCGCACTGACCGATCAAGTTCTTTCAGAAAATCAAATTAACGAGACAGAGAATGTATTTTCTCGGCTAAAAAGATCACCGACTTTTTATTTTGAAAACAAGATTGTCCTAAAAGATTTGGTAACAATGCTTACGAACAGGATGTACAAAAAAAGATTTGAAGATAGTTGGCAATTTTGGAACGAAACAAGAATTGACAACAAGCATTTCAAAAATATAAAAAAAGTAGAATCTGCTAAAGATCTAGATATTTTCTTAGAAACTTTTAATGATTGTTATCAGAACAATGACCCGCAAAATCCTTATGGGGAACTGGGCGATTATCTAAAGGTTGCGAAGGACTCGTGGCGCAAGCATAACGCCCCAGAGAAACTGGAATATTTTTTGGTGTTTAAAGACAATCTGCCGGTTGCCGTCTCAACGCTTACAAATTTTGAGGGCCTTGGTTATATTTCTAACGTGGGTTCCCTTCGAAAAGTTAGAGGTGAAGGCTATGGTAAAGCAGCGACTCTCTATTGTATTCGACAGTCAATCAATAATGGTAATAGCGCACATTGCTTAGCTACTGAAGAAGGCTGTTTTCCAAACGAATTCTATAAAAGGATTGGATTTAAAACAAGATTTACGGCAGTTGGTTATACAAAGTCTAAGCCCACGTAGTTAACTATGTACTATCCTGTTATTTTTTCCTAATCCTGTCAAGGCGGTATAAAATAACTCCGTCTTTTAAATCCCATTCTTTACCAATTTTAAATGGCGAGAGTGATGTTACCTCCCATGTTGAGACTTTAAATAATTCGCTTTTATTTTTATCATAAGTCACATAGAGGTAATTATTATAAGGATATTGGTCAACATCCGCCGGTTGTCCACCATATAAGAGAGTAGTGTAGCGAGTTGGATATGTTCTGGTGTTACCATCAAGAAGAGACGCCACATTAAAATTGGGATGTTTTTTTGCGTCTGTTGCAATAATTTTTCCTACACTTTGGATTTTTCTTAAGGTCCAGCCTGAGGGCATTGTATATCCGTGATTATTATCAAGTTCGTGAACTGCAGTAAAAATATTAATGACTACTAATAATGTGAATATCCAAGTAACAATTTTGTCTGACAATACCTTTAATGAAAATGCGGGAAGCACCATAACAAGCAATACCCACAATGGCAGCATATAATGGCTCCCGAGTGCTGAGACCTTAAAACTAAATACCACGAGAATCGGTACAAGTATCAAAAGTAATTTTTTTGTCTTAGAGTAAGAGGTTAACCCTTTAACATTAAGAGCAATACCAACAGAACATAACAAAATAGCAATACCGATTACCTCTATGTTTCCTCCTATGAAAAATGTAACCCCTTCTATCCATTCACCAAATATTTTCGCAAGAGATAACATTTGATGCTGTGAGCCAATATAGTTTAGAGAAAGACGGGTGTTCAAAAACTGGTGACGCAGTTCAAAAAACAAAGTTGGGCTAATGCCGATAATTATGCCCGATAAATAACCAACAATAACTCTCCAGTTAAACTTCTGAAAAAGTACTAAATAAATTAATAATGCAAAGGCAAGGCTGATATTTAGTCGGTGGAGTTCGATCCCAATCCCTACTGTGATTCCAAGAAACAATACCAGCAGGATTTTCTTTTTGTAACTAAGAAAAAAATACATACTGAAAACAATAAAAAGAGGAAGAATATGTTGATATAGTGGAGTCCGTCCATACATAATAAATCCAGGTGAGGTTGCAAACAGGAGAGAACTCAAAAGTGCTGCTTTTTGTGAAAAATATTTGTTAACCGTGACATAAAGAAGCACAAGAGTAATAGTCGAGATGACAACTGCAGCAACAGCTCCTGCAATTGGCTGCAGGTTAAACAAAACAAAAAATGGGTAGAGCATATACAAATAAATAGGTCCTTGAAAAAACGGAGCGATAGATGTTTTGATTCCCAGTAGTGTCCATTTGTGAAACAATACCATG
>MGAM01000012.1:0-829 GCA_001789725.1 Candidatus Roizmanbacteria bacterium RIFCSPLOWO2_01_FULL_39_19
CGTGGCAGCGGAAGATTAATTCAGGAATTGCCGGTGCTTCAGGTTGTTGCAGAAAAAATTGAAAAAGACCATAAGAATAACCCTACAGAGAGACATGAAGATGTTCTAAAAAGGGTAATATCAACAACGGAAATGCAACTTGAAGGAACCAGTATACCTTTAGATAATGTTCTTCAATCAAATCAGAGAACGGCAATACTCAAGGGACTGTTCCATGAAGGCGCTTCGAACTGGTTTTCGAATTTTGCTGTTGGTTGGGGCTTGTTTTTAGGTATGCTTGCATCACCTCACTTTCGAGATATGGTTGATAAAATGGATGCCGAAATTACAATTGGACTTGGTTTGTCGGCTTTAGCGCTTGGTGCCAGTGCCAGAATAGTAACCGAGGCGCAAGCTCTTAAAAAATTAGGCTATTCCTCATCAATTGTATCAACATTGCTTCACTATTCGGGTGATCCAGCCAAACCAGTTAAACAGCGAGCATTAAAAGCTGCAATTTGGGCGACTGGTTTTGATGTAGTTGGGGCCTACGCTCTTCCACAACATAATTTTGCAATGTTTATATTCCCCCCTTACTCCCTGTTTGCTTATCCAATTTCAGTAGGATTGGGAGATGAGTTGTCATTTGCTGCGTACAATTTAGCTCTTGTCAAAGGAGTGAAACTGGGAGGATTTGCCAAGAAGTTATTTAAAAGATAGAATAGATTTTTAGTCTTATAAAACTTATGGACGTATTTTCAAACTTAATGGTAATTGGGGAGTGTCTTCTTGATAAGAAGAGGACTGATGCTTTTAGAAAAGCGATTCTAAAAGCAGTTAAAAAAGGAGA
>MGAM01000012.1:865-11810 GCA_001789725.1 Candidatus Roizmanbacteria bacterium RIFCSPLOWO2_01_FULL_39_19
TAGAAAAGCGATTCTAAAAGCAGTTAAAAAAGGAGACGTTGTTCTCGATGTCGGGACAGGTTCAGGTATATTGGCCATGTTTGCAGCTCAAGCGGGAGCTAAGAAAGTATATGCTGTTGAAATTGCGCCTGATGTTGCCGGTTTTGCTCAGGGTAATTTTGATGCCAATCGATTCAAAAGCAAAATGAGACTTATTAACAAAAATATCGTTGATTTGAAACTTCGTTTCAAACCCAATGTTATAACAATGGAACTTTTAGACACGGGGTTGGTAGCAGAGGATCAGTCTATAGCAGTTAACTATCTTCATGAAAATGGAATGATCGTGGAGGATACCAAACTGATTCCTTACAAATATGATTGTGCGTTGCAATTTGTAAACTATGATTTTAATTTTTATGGAATTAAAATGCCATTTGTAATTCAATCAAGAAATTTTGGTGTAAAAACTAGAATAGTCGAAAAATTGAGTGATCGAATTGTATATGAAACTATTGATTTTAGAAAACATGTAAATATGTACATAAAAAAAACGTTAACTGTTCAAATTAAAAAATCAGGAGAAATTAATGCGCTTGTATTATATGCGAAAACATATTTAACGCCGGGGGTAACACTTTGGGGAACTACTGACATGAACATGCCTGTTGTTGTGCCACTTAAGAAAAAAAATGTTAAAAAAAATCAGATGGTAACTGTTATTATTGATTATTTTATGTCAAAGGGCTTCTCGAATTTTCGTGCCGAAGTCAAATGATTCAATTCCCTTGACAATCACCTGGAAGCCGTTTATCATGAAATTATAATGCGGGAACTTTTTGTTGATCGCGTGGGCTATTTTATCTTAATTTGTTTTCTTATTCTTGCAACATTCTGGTTTTATCTTTATTTTTCAGGCATAAAAGATTCTCAACTCAATTACTGGTTTGGGTTTGCATACGCTCTTGTTGCTCTGCTTGGATTTTTAAGAGGATTGCATATTTTCAAAAAATGGGGAGGATTTAGTAGTTGGGTAGGGAAAAGTATTTTATTTTTTTCACTGGGGCTTTTTGGGGAGTGGTTTGGCCAAACGGTTTGGACATACTACAACGCAATTGCGAAAATTGAGATCCCATACCCATCGATTGCTGACGCTGGTTATTTTGCTATTATTCCATTATATGCGCTGGGAATGTATTTTATTGCCAAGTCAACCGGGATAAAAGTAAGTTTACAAACTTTCAAGGGTAAATTTTTGGTTATCGTAATTCCCATTGTGATGTTTTCAGTTTCTTACTTTTTGTTCCTAAAAGATTTACAGATTGATATCGCTACACCTGTTAAAACATTTTTAGACTATGGATATCCACTGGGAGAGGCCATAGTTATCTCAATTGCTTTAACCACATATAGTCTTACCCAAGGAGTTTTAGGAGGGAAGATGAAAAATACTATTTTACTTCTTATCTTTGCGATTATTTTTCAGTACATTACCGACTCATTTTTCTTATATCGTGTCGCAAAAGAGCTTTACTTTAACGGCGACTTTGTTGATTTTATGTATTTAACTTCATTTACGATAATGGCACTTGCAATTAACAAATTTAATATGAATCTTGATGAATAGCCAAACATCGTATACACCAATATTCACCGCCATCATTAAAGAGCAACAGATGGTGATTGGCCCGTTAGCTATTGAAAGAGCGAGGAAAATTCCCGGACTTACAATAAAAGATGTCAACGATATTAACATCAAAGGAGACGCTCAAAAGGTTTTAGGCGACCTTGTTAACGAGTATGCAAAACTATTTGGTAAGGCATCGATTGAAGTTTGTCGCGATGCTATAAAAACCATAAATCCCTCTGTTTCGTCAAGCCAGCTTCCTTCGATTTTACAGTGACTTCTTTTGATATACTGGTATTGATATCAAATAGATATTGACCCATGAAAACTGCATCATCTAAAATTAGTGAAAATGAACTTGCCAAGATTAATGCTCAGATGTACGAGCAGAATCTTGATTTGGCAACCAAAAATAAAACCCTTTTTACATTAAGCAAAATATATGAAATTGTAAACACCTCACTTGGGGTAGGGGAGACGTCAGAGAAAATCATTGAGGCAATCGTAAAAGAACTTAATTTTCAGGGCGCTGCAATTGCGTTGGTCGATAAATCCTCAAGACGTCTTTCGACTGTTGCTGCCTTTCACGAAAACGGCAAAAATCATGAAATAGCTAAAATTTTAAAGATTATTGGGCAGTTGTCGCTGCCTCTTTCGACACGAGGCAATATTGCCATTGAGTCACTTCATCAGAAGAAGACGAAATTAACTAACAACCTGCACGATCTAATTGTGCCGTTAATTTCTAAAGATGAAGCTGCTCGAATGCAGGTAATTCTTAAGGCACAGACTTTTGCTGTCTACCCAATCTTAGTTGGATCACATACTCTGGGGGTTTTGGTTATTGGTTTGGAGAAAAGTGTTGCCGATCTATCCCAGTCGGAAAGGGAAACACTTCACGAACTTATTGATGTTGTTGGCCTTGCTATTGAACGCTCCCAGATTTATGCCTCATTACAGAGGGCCAATAAAAAGTTAAAAGAACTTGATCAACTTAAGGATGATTTCGTGTCAGTAGCGTCTCACGAACTTCGCACGCCAATGACTGCAATTAAATCGTACCTTTGGATGGCTCTAAATGGCAAAGGAGGGCCAATCTCCAAAAAAGAGGAGTTTTATCTTGATCGAGCATATAACTCAACCGACAGGCTGATAAAACTGGTTAATGATATGTTGAATATCTCACGAATCGAGTCAGGAAGGATGACGTACGATATGGTTGAGACTGATATAGTTAGACTATGTAGTGATGTATTTGAGGAAGTGACACCAAGAAGCCGAGAATTGGGAGTATTTGTTAAATTCGATAAAGATTATGGGTCGTCTTTTCAATTTACGACGTTGCACAACAGTCAATTAGACAAGATAAAGACGAAGTTGGCTTACCATTCAGGGGTTGATAAAATTAGAAACATTGTTCCACCGGTTCTTGCCGACCCCGATAAAATAAAAGAAGTTCTATTCAATTTGATTGGCAATAGCTTGAAGTTTACCGATACTGGCGGTAGTATTTCTGTTTCATTTGCAGTCAAAGGTGGATTTGTTGAAACCTCGGTAGTTGACACTGGAGTGGGAATGGAGAAAGAGGATTTGGAGAAATTGTTTAGAAAGTTTGGGCTTATGCAGGGATCTTATCAAACAACAAAAAAAGCCTCTGTTGGGACGGGACTGGGCCTATATATCTCTAAACTTATCGTCGAAACTCATAGGGGAGAGATTACCGCAAATTCTGCTGGTAAAGATAGGGGATCAACCTTTACTTTTACTCTCCCGGTGTATAGCAAAAAAGTTAAAACTGACAGTAAAAAGCTATCTTCTAGTAGGAAAAGGATTGATGTTATCCACTCGGGACTCTAGCTATTGTGGTTTAGCCGCAGGAGACGCCGGAGTTGGCTCCGTAGGCAGTTCAACCGGAGGAGAAAGCTTGGGAACGGGTGGGGTAGGGAGCTGAAGCGGTTGCTGGCTTGATTGATCCTTTTTTGAAGGGGTTGCTTTCTCTGATGATTTTTCCGCTTTTTTTGCTTCCATACTAAATGTTTTGAGATCTGATGAAGCAACTTTATAGTCGGCAGAGTTCTTCTGAACAAGAGCTACAACCTGCTGCATAGCAAATTGAGCTTGGTCATATTTCTTTTCGTTAAAGAGTGACCAAGCGAGGTTGTAATAAGCATTAGCCCAATTTGGTTTAAGCGCAACTGTTTCTTTGAAAATTCGGGACGATTCCTCAAAGTTTTTAAATTCGTAATAGATGCCTCCTAAATTCAATTTCAGTAAAGGGTTGTTCGGATCGGCAGATATTGCCCCTTGATATGCTTCAATTGCCCAACCGTCGGCGCCAGTTGCTAAATAAAACATGTTCCGGTACACGTCGGCTAGATTTGCCCAGTTCATAACACTGTCCCGATTTAAGTTTAGGGCAGCCTTCCCTTCATCAACTGCTTTTTGGAGATAAAAAGCAATCTGACTACGGTCAGAGTCGGTGACTTTCTTTTTCCCGGCAATACTTCGGCCAATATTCAAGTTTAATTGGGAAAAAGTTCTGTGATAGCTCTCATTGTACGATGACAAGTTAGCTGCCATCTGTTGCAATCTGTAGGCATCAGCAGCCTTTGTTGTATCGCCTGATTTTTTAAAGTAAAACTCGCCGATATAACTTCTTCCTAAAAAGTAAAAGACTAATATCACGGCCAATCCAAGTGCCACTCCGACTCCTGTACCTGCAGAACTAAGGTTAACTTCTTTGACCTGAGGTTTTGTTACAATGGCAATTGTTGCTGCGGTTGTGAAGAATATCAGTAGATTGGCAATCATTGGGGGAAAGAGAATGAGCGACCCGACGCTATATGCTAAAACCAACAAGAGGACTATCCCTTCGGTTTTATTTTCTCTATACAATTTGAGTGCTTGTTTAAATAGAGTCGACGTCAACCACAGTAAGGCTATAAGCCCTAATAGCCCAAACTCTGACCAGATCTGCAGGATTGTTGAATGGGAGAGGTTAAAGTTTAAACTCCAAAGTGGAGTCATATTGTATGTAACCGGTTTAATTGCGGTAAATATAGATAAAAAATTACCCGGCCCAACTCCAAAAATGGCAGTGAGAGGTGTTTTTAGCGTCTCAACAGCAGCACTCCAGCTAAGGCTAAATGGCACCATAACCAAAAGTGGATCCTGCCTAAATTGCCATAGGGTTGAAACAGATAATATAAATGCTATTGAGCAAATAACCAAGGCTCCAATTTGTACAAACGTGAAAATATTTGGCTTTCTCCATTTATCTCTATCAAGATAAGGGGTGATCAAAAGAGCGGTTAAAAAAATGGAAACGAACCCAAGGAAAATGACAAGCTCTATTTGGTTTCCGGCAAGAGAGAGGAGGGGATTTTTCAAAAATTGAAAATCTTGCGTTAGCGAATCTGTAATTTTAGGATAGATATAAAATACAATTTTTAATATGGCAAGAATAACTGACGGAAATGCTACAATCTTTAACCAGTAAAAAGTTCCCTCCTTTTTGTCCGTTATCTGTGTCAATAGAAGTGTAAATATTATAAAGCTAAACAAAATAATCACCCCGGTGGGGGCCAAAAATAAGGCTGCAAGTTTGTTGGGGGCTGATATGATTATTGACGTCAATACCGAAAGGGCAAAAAGGAGCAAAGGTTTCATTAATGAAGTAGACAGGAATGTTATTTTCTTTTCAAAGATCAGTCGAAGACAAAACAGGACACATAAAAAAAGCGTGATAAACGAAATTAGATAAAACTTGTTCGTTATGGAGTATTCGCCGGTTATAGGAAGGAAAAAAAGCGGTGTTAAAACAAGAAGTACAGTTGCAATAATTTTTTGTAGTTGAAGAAGGAATTTATTTTGCATGGTTATCCAGTGTAAGGAATTTCAGTCGTCTTTGTCAAGCGAATTAAAAATCATTGGTTATGGTTGTGGTTCACACTCCTGCTGGCAACTGGTAGTGTAGAGCCAAATTGGATCAGTGCATCGAGCAGGCACCGGCGTTAAACATTCTGCGTATGTTCCGCAATTATTGCATCCAACATTCCAACACCACTTGGCAATAGGATCGGGGTAGCATGTTGGTAGTGGGCCGGGATCATGAGTTGGTCTGACAAGGGGAGTTGGCGAAACCGTCGGTGTTAATGTGGGACCTCCTGAAGTTGGACTTACTGATGACGTTGGCGTTGGTGGCGGGAGAGTTGGGGACGCGCCGGCCGGCGGAGTGGGCGTTGGAGAATTAATGACAATTGTGGTTGGGTAAGGTGTTATATCAAGTACGTATTCATAGCAGGAGTCAAATGTCGTGCTTGTTGATGACACTCCATAGTTATAGCCAATTGCGGATTGATCATTATCTGGAATATCTAAAGATGCGCAAATTCGATACCATGAAGGAAAGTTCGAGCAGTCATACTGATAAAGATATTTTTTTCTTGGATATGTCGGATCACAGTGGAGACGATTTGAATATGAGGCGATAGAACTTGTCTGTGAGGATAATCCGCAAATATGACAGCTGCAGATGTCATTGTCGACGATTGGCTCATCAATACAAATTTCTCCATGACGGGGATAATTTTGTTTATCTGAGTAATATTCCTCAAAAATGTTTGTCATTTGATTTAGGTCACGCTTACGTTGGAAATCATAGATTTTTTTAAGCTGACCTTGAGGATTGAGCATAGCAAGAAGAGCAATGGCGATAACGACAACGATTGCTATAGTAATTAAAATCTCCAATAATGTAAAACCATTGTGTGAACTTTTCATTGTATTTAGTCTAAGGCTTTCGAAAGTTATCGTCAATGGTTGTTAATTAAAAGCCAGTTAAACTTCACGTCCGTATTGATCTTATTATCAATTGATACTTTGAAGAATGGTTTACAACTGGTAGTTTGTGTTTGAGTTTGCGAGCATGGTTCTTTATAAGCAACATACAAGTTGTTGTTTTGGGTAGGAGTTGTTGGCGTGATGTAAATTAGCGAGTTTGCCCCGATTGTGTCGTTGTAGACAACAAGGTCAATAGCGCCGGAGGGCATTACTGCGGTACCTGATGCTGCTGCATTGGTAATGACTGCCGGGGCATTCACACCGTTGATTTTTATATTCTGGGATGCTGCGATAATAGTTCCCGATGCGGTTGCCGTGTCAATACTGTCAAGTTGCAGCTCCTTAAATTTGGCTTTACCTTCTTCGGTAATTGATGACACCACTTGTCCGTCGTTATTTTTTATTTGAAATTCATTGGTTTTTGTCGGATTGTTATTTTTCTCTAGCGTCACTACGATGTCTGACTTATTCGTTGATTTAATATTGTTAGTTTGTACCCCGCCAAGAGCGATCAACGCCCCCTTGGTAGTTATGGTGCCGTCTTTGGCAATTACAACGGCTCCGTCAAGAAGATTGATTGACTCAAGAGCGGTTAATTTAAGTTCGGCCATTGAGCTTGAAATGGTGTTGTCTTGAATCATTAAATTGCCCAACGAGGCAACATGGGTGACAAATAGGTCATATATATTGGCGTCATTTGAAACGGTAAGCGATGATAGATTTGTCCCGTCGAGGTTTTGGTAATACTGAGGGTCGGGGAGTTTCTCGCTTTCCATATCGGCGAGTGTCTGTTGAATATCGTTAACCTGAGTGGATAAGTTTTCATTTTTTACCTCTCCCTCAAGGGCGACTTTCTTGAGACGCTCTCTTAAAGATGTTAGATTTTCTTGTTGTTCTGTAATATTTTCTCCTTCGACTCTTTTGGCAGAAATTGTGCCCTCTGAAGAAATGTTTTTAGCTGCCAGTGTTCCTGAGACACTCGCATTTTGTGTCTCAAGTGTGTCGGTCGTGACTTTTTGTGCATGAAGCGTGTCAGTTTGGATATTTTTTGCAATGATTGAATCAATTGTTGCATTTCCGGCATTTATAACTTGAGCGATCAGCTTCTGAGTTTGTGAAATTGAGCTGGAAATTGTATTGAAAGTTATCTCGGGAATTGATTCAAAATAACTTAGAATTTGATTTTTTTGACTATCATCAAATCCGTTGTAAACAAGTGTCCCCGGATTAAAGTATTCAGGATTAACAAAAACCACAACCTCACCAACTTTTGTCTTATCCTCCTGAGCATATCCCGTCATAGCATATCCGATTATCTTTGTCGGACGTGTAGCTTTCATCGCAACCCCGGGTATAGACGATGAAGTAAGTCCGTCACCAACGGTAATATTCCCGTTTTCAGTTGTTACTTTTACCGGAACACGTCCTTTGAGGGCAACGGTTGCTTTTGGATAGTTGCCGTTATCGTCGAGCGTGTATCCTGGTTGTGTGGCGATTACACCAAACAGTTTAGTATCCTCTTTTCCATTCGTTCTTCTGATAGTTCCAACATCCTTGGTAGCAGTTTCTCCCATTGCAACAAGTTCTCCCGGCATCAGAGCATCGTCAGGATTTGTTGGATAAGTTTCTGCCAAATCAAGCCCGGCGGTATTGTTGGCTGGCCACAAGAGGACGCCGTCGATATACATATCTTCTCCATCAATGGAATCATTAAGGAAATATATTCTTAACCAAGTGTTGCCATTGGCTGGAGCAAATGATGTGGTTGAGTTGTTTCCATAAGTGGTGCTAGGTTGGGTAATACTTTGGATTTGTGATGGTGTACCGGAGTCTGCTTCGCAGTTGGACTTACTTGCGAAGGGAATATATCCATACTTAAGGATGCCGTTCATGCTACCTGCTGCCGATCGATACCAGAAGGTTAGATTGTAGCTCCTTGATCCGTTGGCGGCAATTGGGATGCAGGTGCTATGAATATTATCATTATAATCATCTACGTTTAAAGCGACATCTCCATGTTTTGAGGTTGATATGGTGGTGCTTGTGCCCAAAGAGTTAACCCATCCGTCCGGCAATCCACTTGCGTCATTATCAACTTCAAAACTGCCGTTAGGCGCGATTGAGCCTTGATCAGGGAGTGCATTAACGCCATGGCTGTCTAATCTGGATATATTGCCACTGACGCCAAGATTCCCGTCAATTTCAACATCATCTTCAACGTAAAGATCGTTGTCGGAGGCAACCATTGCCGATGCGTTGACAGTATCATCGCCAATTGCATTGTAAGCAACATCATCGCCCGATCCGCCGATATTGAGAACATCAGCATTTGCCAATATTACATCTCCACCAGTTGAGTCAATTGTCATATCGCCCCCAGACCCGACAGTAAATCCGGTATAAACGGAACCGTCCGTGTAAGTAAGTCGTAGTTGTTCGCCGGATGTGGCAAGAGAGTCAATTCTTGCATCTGGCCCTGAAGTATTAACACCAAGATTGCCACCGCTAGTGAGCGCCATCTTAAAGACATTTCCGTTATTCCTGAATTCAAAACCCTGATCAACAGCAGCGGTGTCGTATATAATTCCTCCGGCGACGTTACTCCAGGCCTGGCCAAAAAAGACTCCGTTTTCGGAATTTGTGGGAGTTAAGATAGATACGTACGCAGCGGCATTGCTTTGGAAAGATGCAATTGAAGCAGAGTAGGGTGTTGCTCCCGACACTCCTCCTTTGATGACATCAAGAATTGCCGCTGGCGCTGCTGTCCCAATTCCCACGTAATTGCTGGCAGCATCAATAGATAAGGTATTGCTATCAATATTTAATCCGTTAAGTCCTCCAGTAAGGGCAATTGTCGTATCATTTGCAAATGTCCAGGCACCTGAGTTTACCGTAACCGTATCGGCAATATTATCTCCAATGGTTGTTCCACCGGCTATTTCTAGATCATCATTGATGTCAACCCCATCAGTAGTATCAGAGAGAGTTCCTCCGGCCAGATTTACTCCACCGGTTGAGGAGAAGGTAAGTCCTGTTGTTCCTGAAGTTGAAATATTGCCGTTGGCATCAACGCTAAATTGGCCTGACGAACCAACCGTGAGTGAGCCATCGGCGTCAAATGAGTCGTCGGTGTGAAGTATGTTTGCTCCGCTGCGATAAAGATTGGTGTCGGTTCCAAAGGTTATACCGCTTGCGGCATTACCGTCAGTTGAAGCTAATTGAATCGAATAATCATCAGCGTCGGCAATGTAAAGACCGATGGCATTACCAGAAGAACCTGCCTGATTGTCTATATATACACCATAGGCAGTGGTGTTGGTGCCGACTGATTGATCGGCAACGTAGAGGCCATATCCGGTTGTGATAGTGCCCACGGTATTGGTTGGTGTGGCGGCATAGAAATTATACGCATTAGTAATTGTACCGGTGGGATTGTTAATCTTGGAATAATAATTTGACGCCAGCGTCCCTCCCAATGTGCCTCCCGCGTTGGCAAGCTCGGCATAAAATGTTTGTACGGTGCCTAATGTTGCTGCGACTTGATTGGTGAATATTCCTTCCTGACTGATCCAAATTCCATCCGATCCTGCTGAGGCGTTGTTGTTGGTAAGTGCAGCATAATAGGCAATATGAGTTTTGTTGCTGATAGAAGAGGATGACTCGGTGAGAGTGTTTTTCATGCCATAGTAATATCCTGATCCTGTGGATCCGGTTAAGGTTTGAGCCATATTAATACCCGCAGTGGATGCAACATTAATATCAACGGACGTGTCGGTTATAGAGGCGATTTCGTTTGCTGTGATGCTCGCGTTGTCTCCTAGTGCCAGTTGGCTGGAAATGTCTGTGTCGCCTGTTACGTTTACATCTCCTCCAGATGGAGCTAAAGTTAAATCACCCGCTGAGGAAACGGTAAAGCTGGCATAGTTACTATCATCATAGTCGAGCCTGAGCTGTTCAGTGGTGGCAAGAATATTTAATTTAGCATCCGGAGTTGCATCGCCAATGCCGACGTTGCCGGTGTCAACAGCCAATAATGCTCCGCCCGTAATTTTTAGAGAATAACCACCAAAGTTTGATGTTCCGGCGGGATCAATGCCGTAGGCTGAGTTTGTAAAGTCAACGAGATATGTTGGTGCAAAAACACCCGTACTACCTGTGATTGACCAGTTTGTACCTGATAAGTCGTTTGCCCCGGTAGCAAGCGCGGTTGTTATCTCGGCGTCCGATACATCAATAGCTGTCGGGAGGGATCCATCTGTTGTTGCCCGCACTAAAAGTCCTGTGGTAAGGTCGATATCGGTCGCCTGTAGGTTTTCAATTAAGATGCCGGTTGTTGCTACCTGTCCTCCCGCATCCTCGGCAACTACCTGCAGTCCGTATGTGGTACTTGAGGCGTCGTTGGCAGTCAGCCCAATATATGATCCGGCAACAGTATGTGACTGGGCAGCATCGGTGTCAACAGTCACGTCAATCTTTTCTCCATACCCGGTGACATTC
>MGAM01000013.1:0-80045 GCA_001789725.1 Candidatus Roizmanbacteria bacterium RIFCSPLOWO2_01_FULL_39_19
CCTAACAAAAATAGTATTTTCGAACTTGGTTTAGAATGAATGTCCATTGACTTATACGATAATAGACGGTTTTCGAAAAGTTGTCAAGTGGGATTACTCTACCTTTCTGACAAGCGCAAGGCTTAACTTTCCGCGGGGGTCAACTTCAGCTATTTTAACAACGACCGTGTCTCCTTCTTTAACCACATCCTCAACGTTCTTAACAAAACCTTTGCCCAATCGTGAGATATGAAGCAAGCCCTCTTTGCCAGACATAATCTCAACCACCGCTCCAAATGGAAGAATTTTAATAACTTTCCCCGTGAACTCTTCATCAACCTGCATCACCCGATAAACGTTTTGTACCAAAATTTTAGCTTGTTCGACAGATTCACGACTAATTCCGGAAATACTTACTTTCCCGTCATCGGTGATATTAATCTCCGCCCCAGTTTTGGCAGTTATTGATCTGATATTTTTGCCTCCCGGCCCAATAATTTCGCCAATTTTATCTTCGGGCGGGATTAAGATTGCAACAAGAGGTGCATATTGTGAAGTTTTTGGTCTGGGTTTGGACAGCATTACGTCCATTTTGTCCAAGATAAATACCCTGCCTTCTTTAGCTTTGGCAAAAATTTCATTAATCATCTTCATTGTCAGACCGCTATTTTTTACATCAAGCTGAATTGCGGTAATTCCATCCCGCGTGCCGGCAATCTTAAAGTCCATCTCACCTCCAAAATCTTCAAGTCCTGTAATGTCAGACATAATAAAATACTTGTCGTTACCATCTGTAATTATCCCCAATGCAAGCCCGGCAACGGCGTGCTTTATTGGCACGCCCGCATCCATTAAGGAGAGGGATGATCCACAGACTGACCCCATTGATGAAGAGCCGTTTTCAGATAAAATTTCCGATACTACTCTTATTGCGTAGGGAAACTCTTCACTCGTTGGTAGCACTGGTTCAATCGCTTTCTCAGCCAGTGCCCCATGACCTATCGCCCGACGTGACGGGCCAAAGAGTCGTCCTGTCTGCCCGTAGGAGTAGGGTGCGTCACTATAATGGTGCATGTAACGCTTAGCTTCCTTTCCTTCCGGTCCTTCAATTAATTGCTCAAGGCTTAAAGCGCCAAGCGTTGTGACTGATAAAATTTGTGTTTCTCCTCTTTGAAATAAGGCCGATCCATGCGTGCGAGGAAGAATTGGCACTTCAATCACAATTGGCCGGATTTCATTCATGTCTCGGCCATCAATTCTTTTTCCGTCACTCAAGACAACTTTTCTTACCTGCTTTTCCATTAAACTGTTGACAACTCCTTTTATTAGTTTTGAGTCATATTTATCTTCAAACTTGGAGACAATTTCATTAATTGCTCTTTCAATTTCTCCTTCATCATCTTGTTTATGTTCAGCTTTTTGACGGGTAAACTTTTCAATTGATACCCCAAATTTTTTCTCAACTTCTGCAGTTAATTCCTCAGTTTTCACATTAGGCGTAACCGGTAATTTTGGTGAGTCAAAATTTTTAGAAGCATTTTCAACAAAATCAATAAATTTTCTGTTTTCTTGAACGGCTTTTTCGATTCCATTCAAAATAACTTCCTCAGCGACTATGTCCGCCCCCGTTTCAATCATGATCACCTTTTCTTTTGTTGAAGTAACCACAAGATCAAGCGCGGACGTTATTTGTTGATCTTCAGACGGGTTAATAATAAAGTCATTATTCTCCCCCATTACCCCAATGCGAGTTGTTCCGATAATTCCGCTTGCCGGAAGCCGTGAGAAAGCAACGGCTGCTGAGGCTGCGTGGGCAGTAATAATATCGGGGGAATGTTCCCCGTCATATGACAAAAGTGTTGCAATAATTTGAATATCTTGCCTCAGTGTTTTAGGAAGCATTGGTCTAATTCCTCTGTCAATGAGCCTGGACACTAAAACTGCCATATCAGACGGACGTCCTTCACGTTTGACCCATCTTGAACCTTTAATGATCCCTCCTGCGTATAATTTTTCTTGATAGTCAACCGATAATGGAAGATAGTCAATGTCAGACCTCTCGTCCCCGATGACCAAAGTTACCAACACGCAGGTATCCCCAAGGCTAGCAAACACAGAGACGTCCGCATGAGGAGCTAACTTGCCAGTTTCAAGAGTCAGCGTTGACCCGTTTAATTCAAAAGATTCCTTGATTTGTTTCATTTCTTTAGTCCAAGACGCTTAATCAATTCTTTGTAGCGGGCATCATCTTTTGAGCCCAGATAGTTTAGAATTCTTCTTCGTTTGGAAATGATCTTCAAAAGCCCTCGCCTGGAGTGGTTATCTTTAGGATTAAGTTCTAAATGTTTAGCCAAATTTAAAATTTTATAAGTTGCAAGCGCAATTTGAACTTCAGGAGATCCGGTATCGCCCGATTTAAGGGCAAATCCAGAAATAATCGATTGTTTTTCCGCTTCTACTAGACCGTTTCCTCCAATAACTTCTGTTGCAGTTGGAGTCTGTTTTAACTGCTTATCCTTTGTAACTTTGGTATCCTTTTTAATATCTCCAACGTCTTTTGTCTTAACTTTTTTAGATGGTTTAGATGAAGTCTGCTTGCCCTCTGTGTTAGTTTTTTTTACCATATGAATGTTGATTATAACATCTACCTCACCTCTTGACAACTATTAGCAGATGTATTAAACTACTGCTAATCCTTCGGCGAAAGCTCAGGATAAATATATGAACGACCTCACGCCTCGACAAATTGATCTTTTGAAAGTGATAATCAGTGAATATACTGAGGTAGGGAAACCTGTTGGGTCAGAACTTTTGGATAAAAAACATCGTTTGGGCGTCTCACCCGCAACCATTCGAAACGAGATGGTTGAACTTACCAATAAAGATTATCTTAAAAAATCTTATTTTTCAGCCGGTCGTGTGCCAACATCTAAAGCTTTTAGGTTTTATATCAAAAATCTAATGAAAGAGAAGGAGCTGTCAACCGCCGAGGAAGTGGCTTATAAATCAGATATCTGGGATTATCGCAATACAATAAATCAACTACTTCAAAATGCCACCCGTTCGCTAGCTCGACGCACTAGACTTCTTGCAGTTTGTTCAACAAATATTGGCGACACATATTATTATGGAGTTAATTACGTTCTTGAAAACCCTGAGTTTTGGGATATTGATAGAACCAGAGGTCTTTTTGAGCGATTTGAGACATATTCATTTTGGGAACAACTTCTCAAAGAATTTGAAATAATTGAGGATGAAATTATGTTTATGTTTGCTGATGAGAAAGACGCAGATGATGAACTGGCTTCAGTTTTCGGAGAGTTTCAACAGGGAGAAACTAAGGGGTTAATTGGGGTTATGGGGCCAAAAAGAATGCATTACGAAACTATTGTTCCCAATGTTAGATACTTTACCAACCTCATTGAGGATATACTTAAAGGATAACTTATGAAAAAAGGGATAAAAGATGGACAAAAACCAAATGAGATTGACGCGTTAAAACAGAATTATTTAAGAGCTTTGGCCGATTATCAAAATTTAGAGAGACGAACCAACGAGCAGATTGGTCAAATTAGGCACACTGCCGGCAAACATTTATTGCTGCAGCTTTTGGATGTTGTTGATGACGTTGAAAGAGCAGAGGTGTTTGTGAATGATGAAGGTCTGTCTCACGTTCGAAATAAGTTACTTAAAATTTTGGAAGACTCGGGAGTTAAACAAATAGAGGTTTTAGGGCAAGAATTCGATCCTAACGTTGCCGAATGTATCGAATTAGTTGAAGGAAAAGAAAATCGAGTTATTAAAGAGTTACAGAAGGGCTACACACTTCATGGCGAGGTGTTACGAACAGCAAAAGTAGCCGTGGGTCGGTCATAACAAAGATAAATTTAGTTATAAATTATAAATTGAAGCAACTTTTTCAATTAGAGGCAGTGCTAGGAACAAGCGAGAAGCGGAATAAGGCGTACTAAAATATGTACGTCGTTGAGCATCGGAGCTTGTGATAACGCAATGCGCTAAGTGAGAAAGTTGTATACAAATATATGAAAACAGTAGGTATAGATCTAGGGACTACCAACTCAGTAGTCGCAGTAATGGAAGGGGGCAAGCCAAAAGTTATTCCTTCAAAAGAAGGACGGAATATTATTCCATCGGTCGTTGACCCGATTAATCGAGTAGTAGGCGACATTGCTAAGCGCCAGATGGTTATTAAACCAAAACAAGTTGTGTTTTCGGTTAAAAGGCTCATGGGTCATAAAATGACCGATCCTGATATTGAGGAAGACAAAAAATGGCTACCCTACACAATAAAAGCTGGTAAGGAAGGTAGGGTAATTCTGCAAGTTGAAGAAAAAACATTCACTCCTGAGGAAATTTCGGCGATGATATTAAGCAAGGCAAAGGCCGATGCTGAAGATTACCTGGGCGAGAAAGTTGAAAAGGCTGTAATTACAGTTCCTGCCTATTTTGACGATGCCCAGCGCCAAGCAACCAAACAGGCCGGCGAGATTGCCGGTCTTGAAGTGGTGCGTGTTATTAATGAACCTACAGCATCAGCCCTAGCTTATGGACTTGATAAACAACAACTCCATAACATTGCTGTCTATGATTTTGGAGGCGGAACATTTGACATCACTATTTTAGAACTTGGTGAAGGAGTATTTCAAGTTAAGGCAACAAGGGGAGATACCCATTTGGGAGGCGACGATTTTGACAAGGAAATTATTAGCTATTTGGTTGAAGAATTTAAAAAAGAACAGGGAATTGATTTGTCAAAAGATCCGCAAGCCTTGCAAAGATTAAAAGAAGCTGCTGAAAAGGCCAAAATTGAGCTTTCAAGCTCTCTTGAAACTGAGATTAATTTGCCGTTTATCACCGTTAAAGACGGCAATCCTCTCCATTTTGTTATCAAAATGACCCGGGCAAAGCTTGAGTCACTAACAAACGCTTTAATCGAGCGGTCATTTGAACCAGTCAAAGAGTGTCTGAAAGATGCCAAGATGGAGGCTAAAAATATCGACGAGGTAATTTTGGTTGGAGGCATGACCAGAATGCCAAAAATTAAGGAAAAAGTTAAAGAGTATTTTGGCAAAGAGCCAAACATGTCGGTTAACCCTGACGAAGCAGTTGCACTGGGGGCTGCAATTCAGGCTGGAATTTTGGGAGGTGAGGTGAAGGACGTTGTTCTTCTTGATGTTACCCCACTTACATTGGGTGTTGAGACATTAGGAGGTGTTATGACACCACTGATAACTCGAAACACTTCAATCCCAACGTCAAAATCTGAAGTATTCTCAACCGCAGCCGATAACCAAACCCAAGTTGACATTCATATCTTGCAGGGAGAGCGACCAATGGCAACTGACAATAAATCATTGGGAAGATTTATACTAGAGGGGATCCCACCGGCGCCCCGCGGTGTTCCCCAAGTTGAAGTTACTTTTGACTTGGACGCAAACGGAATCTTACAGGTAACAGCCAAAGACAAGGCAACTGGAAAGTCTCAAAGTATTAAGATCACCGGTTCGACCGGATTGTCTAAAGATGAGGTTGAGAAAATCAGGACCGACGCCGAGTCGCATGCTGCTGAAGATGAGAAGATTAAAGAGTCAATCGAGGCTCGAAATCAAGCAGACAGTTTGATTTATACTGCCGAGAAGTCCCTGAAAGATGAGGGTGACAAAATTAAACCAGAGCTCAAAACTGAAGTTGAGGAGAAGATTAAGGCTCTAAAAGATATTCTTGGTAAGGCTGATAAGGATGAAATCAGCAAAAAAACTCAGGAGTTATCTGAGTCGTTGCAAAAGATTGGCCAAGAAGCGTATAAAAACAACCAAGCTCAACCTGAAAAAGAATCGTCCGATAAAAAAGCTGAAGATGATAAAAAATCACCTGACACAGACGGTAAAGTTGAAGAGGGAGAAGTAGTTGAAGAGAGTTAAATATTTAAGCTTTATTTTGTCCTATGACCCAAACGTATTACGATATTCTTGGCGTGCCTCAAAAAGCCAGCTCAGCAGAAATTAAAGCTGCTTACCGAAAACAAGCTTTAAAATGGCATCCTGATAGGAATAAAGAGAGTCAGGCTGAAGAAAAATTTAAAGAAATAAACCGCGCCTACGAAGTTTTATCTGACTCTCAGAAGAAGACCCAATATGATGCTGTTGGCCACGACGCCTACACATCGGGTGGATTTGGCCGGGGAGCACCAGGTGGAGGCGGGTCTAACTATCAACAGGGACCATTTTCATATACTTATACCTCAACTAGTGGCGAAAGTCCGTTTGATGGATTTGATTTTGGCGGATTTTCCGACCCTTTTGAAATTTTTGAACAGTTTTTTGGTTTTAGAAATCCCAGTGGGGGAAGGACAAGAAAACCACTTTACCAAATGGAGATTGACTTTAAAGATATTGTAACCGGCGCCACCAAGACCGTTTCAATTGATGGGAAAAATAAAACAATCAAGGTCCCGGCAGGAATTGATCATAATATGCGAATGAGATTTTCCGATTTTGATGTTCAATTTATTGTTAAACCCGACAAACGATTTGAACGACGTGGACAAGACGTAATTTCACACATTTCATTTCCCTTCACGACTGCAATATTAGGCGGGACAGTTGACGTACCAACGCTGGACGGTAAAACAGTAAAACTTAAGATTAAGCCTGGGACAACTCAGGGAACCATGATGAGACTTAAAAATCGGGGTCTGCCTTATGTCAACAGCAACCAAAAAGGCGACCATTACATTGCCTTTGAAATAACTTTTCCTGAAAAACTATCTCACCGCCAAAAAGAACTTTTGGAAGAATTCGAACGAGATTCATAGGAATTCCTGTGCTATAATCTGCCTTGTAACTATTTTATGAGAATTAACGCTGGTAACTTAAAAAAAGGCCATTACATCAGTCTAGACGGTGACATCTGGGTTGCTTTAAAATCCGACCATAACTTCAGAGGGCGAGGGGCAGCTTTCTTAAAAACGAAAATCAAAAATATCAAAACTAAAGTGACTGTCGACCGAAACTTTAGAGGAGATGATTTAGTTGAAGTTGTTGAGGTTGACACAATCTCCCTTCAATATTTATATGCGGACAACCAAGATTTATATTTCATGAACAACCAAACATATGAACAGTTTAATATTGATAAAGAGTTGGTTGGTGATTTGACTGGTTACTTAAAAGAGGGTCAAACTATTCATGTAACATTTCATGACGGGCAGCCGTTAACAATTGTTCCTCCTAAAAATGTGGTGTTAAAAGTGACAGAAGCGGAAGTTGCTGACAAGGGCGACACAACAGGAAACGCAAGAAAAATTGTAACTCTTGAGACTGGAGTTAAAATAAAAGTGCCCTTGTTTATTAAACAAGGTGAAGAAATTATCGTCTCACCGGAGACTGGGGAATATGTTGAACGAGCTTGAAATACTAAGAAATTCTGCAAAATTATCCCCGTTTATTTACTGGGGAACTTCTCTCTTTTTTATTTTGATCAAGATTATTATTGGGTTAATATTCTTGTTAGTTTTAAAAAGCGCCCTCAGAATCTTTTTCAGAAATTTAGGTTCAAAATCCCGCCTTGCCTCATACAAAAAACGTATTGACACATTAAGAACATTAACTGAAAACATAATTTCTTTTGCTGTTTTGATAATTATAGTTTTTATGATTATTGGCGGATTTGGGTTTGATGTAGCTCCTCTTCTGGCTTCTGCCGGACTTTTAGGACTTGCTTTTTCGTTTGGTGCTCAAACTTTAATTCGCGACCTCATTGCTGGATTTTTAATAATTTCTGAGAATCAGTTTAATGTTGGGGACATGGTTGAAGTAGCCGACACTAAGGGTGAAGTAATAAGAATTAATTTAAGGACAACTGTGATAAGAGATAAAAAAGGCAATAAAACATATCTGCCAAACTCTAAAATTGAAAAAGTAACTGTTTTTAAAGTTGTGCCGTCTCAAAGTGACAAATAAATTTTTGCTTCTAGCTTTTGCTTTTCTTGTTGCGTTTTATATCTCCTCCAATCAAAAATTTGCCCCTTCAAAACAAACAAAGCCTTATCTCACGTCTATCCCTACCCCTACTCATAAGCCGGGAGAGATTTTTGTTGCAAGAGTAATTGATGGGGACACGATTATTTTAAGTAACGGGCAGAGAGTAAGATATATTGGAATCAACACGCCAGAACTGTCTGATGACAGAAAAAAGGTTGAATGTTTTGCAGTCGATGCCCTTATGGCAAACCGATCGCTTATTGAGTGGAAAGTAGTAAGAATGGAAAAAGATGTTTCGGAGGTTGATAAATATGGAAGACTCTTAAGATATGTCTATATTGCTAATCCTTCATATGTTGCCAGCAAAAGTGGGGAGATGAAAGAAATTTTTGTTAATGATTATCTAGTTAAATATGGGTTTGCCCAAGCTGCCACTTATCCGCCTGATGTGAAATATCACAAGATATTCCTAGCCAGCCAAAAAGAGGCGAAATCAAAAGAACTTGGTCTTTGGAAAAATTGTAAGAAGAAATAACATTGACAATCTGTACATAATTATGTAATATAGGTAACATGACAAAAACATTACCTATTACACAAGCTCGAGAAGAATTAACTACTATTGTAGATAACGCCAAAAGAAAATTAAATGAATATGTTATTACTGTAAATGGATCTCGCGTTGCTGCTATTATCTCTATTGATGAATACGATTCCTGGAAAGAGACAAATGAAATTGTAGCTGATAAGGCACTTATGAGAGCAATAAAACAAGGAGAAAGAGATATGATAAATGAAGACTTTGTTACTTTAAAAGAATTTGAAAAAGAACTAGGACTTTAATGTACGAAGTAAGAATCTACAAAAAGGCTCAAAAAGAAATAAAAAGGCTTCCAGGAATTCATCAAAAAGCAATTATAGAAACTCTAGCCGACATTCAAGAAGATCCATCTCTGGGTAAATCACTTGCGCGAGAACTTTCTGGCAAATTTTCATATAAAATCGGGGTTTATAGAATAATTTACAAAATAAATAAAAAAGAAAAAATTGTTCAAGTAGTTACTGTCGGCCATCGAGCAAATGTTTACAATAATTGATTGAATATTTAATTTTTTATATTTTCGATCTCAGTAATAATAACGTATCGATTTTCACCACTTACTAAAAATCCTTTTATTGACACTGTTTTATTTTGGTAAGCTTCTAGGTCCTGAATATCATATGAAATTGTTTTTTTAGAACTGAAAGAGTCAGAATATTTCTTATTTGAAAGCAGATAACTATTATTGTCATTGCCTACTAAATAAAAACATATAAAATTGTCCAAACATTTAGGTATTTTATATACAATTCCTGTTGTCTCAATTACTTCCGATCCGGCAGCTCTTGTTTTAGTTTGTGTTGAACCTGTTGCTAATTTGCCAACTAATATAAAAAAAATAACAGTTATGATAATTAGAAAAATAAGAATCGGCAACAGTTTCCGCAGATTTTTTGAAGTTGAATTAGATTCTTCCATGTAATTTTATAAAGTTTTCTTTGGTAAGAAGAAAATATATATCGCACTAGCAAAACAGAACATCGACATTATAATAAATAATGGACTAAATCCGAAGTTTTTTGCAATAATTCCCCCGATAATCGCTCCGCCAGATGCAGTAAAATATTTCATTGCTTCCCAACCACCCCACTCAGTTGCCTCTTTATTTTCATCAAGATGTCTTGAGTACAACGCATCAAAAGCCGGGCTGTAGATAGCCTCCCCAAAACCTATAACCGCCTGAACAATAAAAAGAAACCACACTGAATTAACAAAAATATAAAGTAAAAAACCTGCCCCAATTATGGCATATCCAAGACTTACAATATATCGAGGTTCTGTAACGTGATCACTAAACTTTCCTGAAAGCAGCACTGTTAAGCCGGCAACAAGCGCAAATATCCCTCCCGCAATACTTGCATCCATTAAGTCGCCTCCAACAATATCAACAAATATCGCGTAAATTGGCCCAAGCATTGCTCCCGAGATTAGAACAAGTCCATCGGTTATTAGTAAAATTCTTAGGGCTTTCTTTGAAAAGATTGATCCGTAAAGTTCATAAATCTTTACAAATGAAAAGAATGAAATTAAAGGAAGAATTTTACGTCTCGTTAGTTTCATCGAGTGATCTTTTTGCATAAAGTCATTAGATTAAATCTAATATAGCCAATTATTTTCGTCAAAGCAATAGTTTGTCAGCCCGTTGCAATATTACGATCCTAAATTTATAATAGGGAACGTACCTTAAAAATTAATGTATTTCCCCTGTAGCTCAATTGGCAGAGCGTTCGACTGTTAATCGAAATGTTGGTGGTTCGAGTCCACCCGGGGGAGCCAAATTGTATGTTACGAGTTTGTTGCCTCGGCGCGGAGTTTATCCGTTCCTCTGGCGGACGCCTCGGCAGGCAGATTGTATAGTATTTGCCAAGATTTTTTCGGTTCAATCGTCACCTCTTGCAAAAGCAAAACGCGGTTCGAGCCAATCCTTTTGAGAAAATCCCGTCCCGCGACGGGATTTTCTTGCAAAGCGATAATTTTGGCTTGTTGAGCCGCTAAAATGAATTGTCTGGCTGGTTCGAGCCAATAATTGCCGTTTCGCTCAAAATCCTTTGATTTTTCGGAAAGCTCGCTTTTTTTCGTTGATGATTTTTTCTTTTTTGGCAGTATATTCGTCACGGGAAATCATGCCATCCTTATTACAACAGCATTATTTAACATAAATATATTATAAAAACAAAATTATACTAATATTATTAATATTAACTAAAAAGTGTTCTTCGAGCTTTTAAAAAAGTATTGTGAGGAATAGTAGCTTGAAGAGCGCGGTTACAACCTCTTTAATTACAAGATCAAATGGTTCTAGACCGACGCACTGAGCCAGGCACAAAAACTCCAAATACGTCTCATTGTATTGACAAATACGTCTCATTTTGAGACGATTAAAACATATGGATGATTCAAATCTGACCCCAAGACAGTTAGCAATTTTAAATTCGTTGGGTGTTGTACCAAAAATAAGGGAAGACATCGTGAAGGCTATTGGAGCTGTTTATCCGGTGTCAAAGGCTACCTTAATGAGAGACTTGGAAGTTTTAATCAAGTTGGGCTTTGCACTCACGCAAGGAAAAGGTAAGGCAACAGTCTATATTTCTAAAATAAATAAGTTAAACATGCCTATTGATTTAGAAGAATATTTTAGAGATAGTTCAAAAATAAGAAAAACCTGTCCAAAACCTTTTAATCTGGAGGTTTTTGATCACCTTGACGATATATTTACAAATCTAGAAATTGAAGACCTAAAACAGCAAAATATTTTCCTAAGTTCCAAAAGAAAAACTCTTGATCCAAGTATTTTTAAAAAGGAAATCGAAAGGTTTACCGTTGAGTTTGCATGGAAGTCTTCAAAGATTGAGGGAAACACCTATTCTCTGTTAGAAACGGAGGTTTTAATTAAACAGATGAAAGAAGCTTTTGGACGGACAACACATGAGACACTTATGATTTTAAATCACAAAAAAGCTATTGACTATATTTTAGAAAAACCCGATACATTTAAAATCATAAGTGTCGAAAAAATAATTAGTTTGCATAGAATATTAACAAAAGACTTGGAAATTGCTTCAGGAATAAGAAATACACCAGTGGCAATTACTGGAACTGATTTTATCCCTTTGGATAAGAGAGCCGATATTAAAAGAGCGCTCGAAAGATTAGTAATATTAATCAACGACACAAGTTTTCCTCTTGCAAAAGCTTTATTGTCACTAGTTTTGATTTCTTATATCCAACCTTTTGTAGATGGTAATAAAAGAACGAGCAGAACAATTTCAAATGCAATTTTAATTGCTAACGATTTTTATCCGCTTTCATATCGAAATTTGGATGAAGTTGAATATTTAAAAACAATCTTACTTTTTTATGAAACCAATAATCTTTATCATTTAAAGCGAATTATTATTAATCAATTCAAATTTGTTTTGGAGAATTTTTTCCAAGGCTAAACTTTAAAATGCTATTTGGGTGTTTTGTGAGATTCCGCGGACTAAAGTCCATGGCATCATTTTTTGTAGAAACCCCGTACCGAAAGCCCGTTTCTTTTTGATTTAACTATTCATATCTGCGCTAATAGCACAGGACTTTCTATTACTGGGGTAATCTAAAACCAAACTCAATCTTTTTGTTGCGAAAAGCGTCAATCAGGGGATCAAGCTACTTTGGACTATCTTAACAGTCTAAAACATAGTGTTGACATCCAAGATTCATTAACATATAATGCTTTCATAAACGCCTCGTCCATGCGCAAGCCCGACGAGGTTTTTTTTGCTATAATCTGCTCATGCAATCAGAAACGATTCTCCTCATTGACGGAGAAAATTTTCTTCATAAAGTTAAAGACGTTCTTAAAGAAAACAAAATAGATCCAAAACAAGCTGATATATCCAGAATTGATATAAATTTTCTGCTTGTAAAATCACTTGGACAATATAGAATCTCAAGAAAAATCTTTTATGCAGCAAAGCTTCATTTCAATGAAGAGACGAAAAAGAAGTCAATGGAATTAATTCTACAACAGCGATATTTAAAAACCCAGCTTATAAAACAAGGATTTGAATTTTTGATCGGCGGAAATGTTCGTTCCCAAAAAGTTGGTAATGAAATTATTTTCCGTGAAAAAGGGGTTGATGTGAAAATTGCTGTTGATATGGTCTCATTGGCAGCTGATAAAAGAGCTAAAACAATTATCCTATGCAGCTCAGACTCAGATTTACAACCAGCTATTAACGAAGCCAAAAAAAGAAATGTTGAGATTGTCTATCTTGGTTTTGAAATGCAACCGAATAAAGGATTAAGTTACACAACAAATAGAACGATTCTTTTTAGGAACTCTGAAATACAAGAGGCTGTTGTAAATGGGGAGAAAGATTAAAGTAAGAATAAAGTTCAAACTTGGTCCAATCTCAGTTAAAGCAAAGGAATGATTATGGGAAACTCAATAAAAACGGTGCCGGTAACAGAACTACGACTTTTTTAGCTGGTAGGTGAGGTTAAATTGAGTGCGAAGAAGTGTTAAAAAGTTGTAGTATTTTGGTAGGTATACATCAGCTAACTGTAGAGGACAATTACCATTTCGTTCTCTAAATCTACTCTCCTTAAGAGCTTGAAACCGAAACTCTAAAAAGAATAGTTTTAGATATCTATCAAGATTTTCTTTTTTCTTAAAATTCTTCATTAATCTTAGTCGTGGTTTGATACACCCGTTAAAACACTCCAGTAAGTTGTTATCTCTCCTCATTCCTTCATGATCAAAGTGTGTAAGTGTGTATTTGAAATTATGAGCTAGTGATCGGTAAGCTTTCATAAAGTGCTCTGAGTAATTATGTTCGTTGCTTTTGGCATATTCTTTTAGTTTGTCAAAAGCTTTAGTTGATTTCTCTTTTGTTTCCGCGTAGATAACCTCTCGAAACAGTAGCTGAAAAACTTTGATATCATGTTTTTGATACGCCGTTAAACGTCTTGAGTGTCCAACACTTTTAACCGGTACTACTTGCCCCCCCGAAAAAGAACTTCAACATAACGCAACAAAATAAGTCTGAACTTGACCTATAGCCAGCGCAATTCAAACTGTCTAATTTGTCATCCTGAATTTATTTCAGGATCTTATTGTTGGGATGCTGAAACAAGTTCAGCATGACAGTATAAAAAACCGACATTTTGTTTTGCGGTTGCTATATTCTCTGGAACCTAGTCAGAAATGAATAAGTCTCTGAGATGATTTTTGAACTTTAGTATACTTACACGAGCCAACCAATTGACTTTGAAAATTAATCCACTACAATCGTAGTGTGGAAGAAATAATAGAAAAGGGCAACTTTGAATATAGCAAAAGACCACTGTGGCAATGGGTAGTTGTGTACCTTATTATAGGATCAATTGTTTATGGCGTTGTTTATTATTTATTTCTCGCAAAAAAAGGTGGTTATAGTTACAACCGAATACAACCTAATGCTCAACAACAATATATTACCTCAACATTAACTTGTTAACCACAGGGATTTGATAAGTTTCTTAACTCATAACCAAAAAGGTGTCTAGTTATTAGAGCGAAGAGAACGGGTCATAATTTAATAAAATGTCTCTGTGTTGATATTTTCCAGAACCTGATCTTTCGACAAGAAAATCGGATTTTGCCACCCTATCGGCCTATTTGAACTATATTCACCTCCTATGTATAGGTTGTATTCTCCTTCTGGGAGGTTATTAATCCTGAACGTACCATCGCTTTCTGTATTAATCTTTGTAATAGTTTGGTACTCCTGAGCTCCGTTTGGAAGATGTTGCAGGATTTTTACCAGTTCTACAGTTGCAGTTTTTGTAAGCGGTTTGCCGTCTTTTTCAGTGACTTTTCCCGAAATGCTTCCTGTCCCGACCTGAACGGTCGGCTGTGCAGATACAGCAGGAGACGAACTTGGAGAAACTTGAATTTTGTCTGGATTCTCAGTAAAGACACGCATGCTTCCAAGAGTTTTTTCTGTTAAAACAATATGTTTGTTTGCTGGGAATGAGATGCCGTTTAACGGAGTAATCAGAACCTTATTTTGGTCAATTTGTTGTAATGTGATTTGAACCCGATTGGATTCATCCGACTCTGGAAGAACAGAGGAGGGTTGGGCAAGCAATTCACTATATGATTGATCAGTCATATACACATAGACAGGAGATGAAATCGGCCCGAGACCCAGCTCAAACTCGCGCGATTTGGCTACATAACGGACTATATTATCAGTAATGCTTATAGGATTAACAAATTGCAGCAAAAGAGAGACATTCTGCTGGCCGTATACCGGTGGTAAACCATTCGCTGGATCGATAAGTTGTTCTGATCCATCATCACGCTTGAGAGTTAACAGGTTTTCTGTTTGGCTTCTGTCAAAAATCTTGAAAAAATAGTTACCAACCTGATTGTCAAACGTGTGAACAATAGCATAATATGTACTTGTATATGGTGGGATAAACTCAGTTCTCGTGTCTTTGCTATCAAGACTATTACCATTAAGGTCGAATAATTCAGTTTCAATGAAACTGCGAGGTTGGTCGGATTGTTCTTCAAGGGCAACAACCGTAAGACGTTGGCCTTGGATTGCGGTAAATATATAGGGCTTTGCAAACCCATTCTTATATGGGATATCTGATGTTGTAATACTTTCGGGTAGCGGGTCCCCCATCACTTTAGCTTCTTTAAACGAGGTTGTTGGTATACCGTCAATCGCTTCAGCAGCAAATACTGTAAAGGAAGAAAATACACTAAATGTATTATGAGACAGCGCTAACGAAACACCATGAATGAAATTATCAAATTGTTTGTCTATCGAGTAGTTCGGCAGATATACAAAAGTGATTTGCAGATATCGCGTATCATTTTTATAGAGTGCCTGCTTAAAAAGCCTCTTTGATTTTGCATAGTTTTCTTTCCCGGATTGGATTGTCAAAGTATTCCCATTTACAGTTTTACTTTGCGTTTCTTCTGTTTTAAGCGTTGGGTTTGAAGATTTTTTGCTTGTCAGTCCGGACTCGATATCAACATATGTGTTTGTAGCCTCATACTTAGGAATAAAAAATCTGCCTGCAAAGAAATCTGGCGTGTCACTAAGAAGACGGGCTGTCCATTAATCCGGCAAGGAAATTACAAATCCTGTTTGTAACTTAATTGATGTGCTTTTAGACGTTGAGGTCTGAATTTTTTTCTGAACTGATTTCTTTATATTTAGAATGGGATTTTTTGTTTTGGAAAAATAAAAGATGCCCACAATTACAGGAATAAGTAGCCCGACAATTACAATAAAAATCTTTATCCAGTTAGTTGCGTAATTGTTAATGATGGGAATTTGGGCTTGATCCTCGATTTGAGGATCTTGGGTCGTTTGCGGTTCCATACTCTTTTTTAGTATATCATAAAAAGGTTTTCAAGCTAAAAAGACTGTTAATTTTTATAATAGACGAGTTTCGCGTTAACACCATCCTGGACTCTGGAGACCAACCACTCCGTCATGCTGGACTCATTTTTCTTTGTCATCCTGAATTTGATTAATGTCATACTAGAGCGCACACAATAGGATCTTTGTGGGATTCTATCGTCACTCCGTTCCTCCAGAATGACGGGGGAATTTCCTAGAATGACGAGTTACATTTTTAAAGCGAAATTCGTGTAATATTGGGGGGCAAATTACCTCGTTTAATCTGTAACAACGTAGCGAAATTGCTCAAATCGCTTGCCATCTTTTAGCGGAGCAAAATAATCGGTCGATCTTTGGGCATGGTCCAGTGAATATTGTGAGGAATGTGCGGCAATCGCCTGCGTACGTTTTTGCGCAAAGGACGTTACGTTAATATATACCGTATCTTGGCTATCCCAACTATCAACAAACAAAAATTCTGTAACAGTGTGACTTTGGTGGGTATTATCAAGCTGATCTGGGAAAAATAACACATCCCTGCTATATGGGTATACAGCATCAACAACACCGATCGCTGTATTGCGATGATCACGGTGATTGACATAATAATTTCCTTGTGTGTCGCGGATAAGTATTTTTTCGGGATTATGTGTTACAACAAGATCTGGTTTAAAACTACGAATGATGCTTGTAAGCCTTTCGACAGTTGCAAGAGATGCTTCAACTTGGCCGTCGCCGATATTGAGGTTTTCACTGTCCGATGATGAAAGTCCAAGTATCTTTAGCCCTTCTGCATCTTCAGTTTCCCTAGTTTTAGCAAGCTCTTCCTCAGCTATAGCCTGCTGGCGTGAACCTTTGTTGCCTGTCGTCATTTTGATGAGTCTGACGGATTTTTCATCCTCAACAAGTCGAGCGATTGTCCCGCCACAATAGATTTCGGCATCATCAGGATGGGCAAATACAAAAAGAACTCTTTTCTTTTTCGAGAATATTTTGTTAAATGAATCTACTTGTTGCATAATGATTGATCCTAATAATTATTTTGCATTTGTCTAATTCTGCCAACAAGTGATTTTGAAAATTCTTCTTCAGGATCAAGATACCATTCCCTCATAGAGGTAAATAGTCTTGTGGGTTGTCCTTGTAAAGCGAGTACTGCAATCATTTCCTCAAGTGCAGAAGCAATTGCGATACCTTTTCCTTTTAATAATGGATGTCGTTCTAAAATCAAATTTCTATAAACTCCGATTGTTAGACAGTCAATTAACCCTTCTTCTGCATACGTATCTAAAAATTCCCATTTATTAGCGGCTTCAAAAGCACGTAATAATCTAAGCGTAGGACCGACGGCGGGTTTTTGACTCATCTCATGTTCAAGTTCTTCTACCGTAGGAAGCATTAGTTCAAAGCTTTTAAATACATCTCTTAATGTAGTTGAATACGGCAAATCACTTGCGGAATCGAAATCAACAATTTCTTCACCTCCTAGAAAGCGATTGGATTGACCAATACCTCTGTCTAATTCCGATAATGGTTGTAAGACAATTTTATCATCTTGTTCCAATGCGTCTAAAGCTGAAGGAACGTTACTTCTATTACCAATTGTTCTATGGGCAATTCTTCTCAAGAAGGCAGAAACTTCTTTTGGTTCTGTATGCATTGCTCCGATTATATCAGATACCATCAATTGTTTAATTGTTAACCGCGGGGGTTTGATTAACTCATAATCAAAAAGATGACCCATCAAAACCTCATTTAAGGAGACTACGGCTTATTTTAAGGAAACAGTTGATAGAATAGTTACCATATGAATAAGCGTTTAGTTGTCAGTTCCGTTATTGCTATTGGAATTTTTACTAGTACTATTGTTTATAACCATTTTTCCAAATCCTCTTTTAGATCTAGTACTGCTTCAAATCCAAACACTCACCTAGAAGGAGGTGGTGGCTTAATAGGGGAGCTTAGCCCACTTTCTATAGAATATATGCGAGGGCAAGAATATCCAGGAAGCGATATCGTCATTAAGCAAACACTCCCGCCTGGCTCAAATTACGACAGATACATTGCTTCATATAATTCGGATGGACTGAAAATATACGCACTCTTAACTGTTCCGCAGGGAGAAAAGCCCAGAACCGGCTGGCCGGTAATTATCTTTAACCACGGCTATATTCAGCCAGAACAGTACCGGACAACCGAGAAATATCTTGCTTATACTGATGCGTTTTCCAGACATGGCTATATTGTCTTTAAATCTGATTATCGGGGACACGGTAATTCCGAGGGGAAGCCGGAAGGTGCTTATTACTCTCCTGCCTACACAATTGATGTTTTAAATGCTGTTTCTTCGCTGAAGAAATATAAAGACACCGACCCCGAAAGAATCGGTATGTGGGGACACTCCATGGGTGGAACGCTAACTTTAAGGTCTATGGTGGTCACAAACGATATTAAGGTTGGTGAAATCTGGGCAGGAGTGGTGGCTTCATATCAGGATTTAACCAATAATTGGCATCACCCAGACCTCAACTCTCGACCCTGGGTTCCATCTCAGAGAGAACAAGCGGTAAGACGGCCAGGAAGACAACAGCTCGTTGATAAATACGGCAGCTTTGAAGCGAATCCCTATTTTTGGCAGTCAATTTCACCAATAGCGTTTGTTAAAGATATTTCCGGCCCGATTCAACTTCAACATGGAACAGCTGATGAAGAAGTACCCTTGCTTTTTAGTCAAAAGTTAGATGAAGCAATGAAGAATGCCGTGAAGCCGGTTGAGTTTTATGCCTACGAAGGAGATAATCATAATCTTTCCAATAATTTAAGTACTGCATTACAAAGATCGGTTGATTTCTTTGATAAATATTTAAAATGAGAACATTTGGATGGTTGCAACTTTTGTTAACATTTTGATTGTTCCAGTCTTTCCTTTGCTTGTTCGGCTCAGATCGAATTTTGAAAAGCCTTAATAATAATCCAAGGTAAATCGAACTTTTTTAATGAATCGAATTGTTATGTATTTGAAAAGCGATGAAGAATGGACGCAGCGAGTGTTTGGTAGGGAATCCCTTGTTCGGCTGCTTTAGCCTTCAGTTTCTGATACACTCGTTCTGACAGTCGTAGATTAATATTTTTTGTTTTATTCAACGTAACCGTCGCGTACGATTTGTGTTCTCTTTTAAGCGTTTCGTTTTTCTTTGGGTCCTACCCTCTTTTTTCCTTTCACAGAAATTATAACTCAAATTTCTAAAAAGTCTCAAATGTATCATAACTCATTCAGGCAGATTCTTGTATAATTGACATCATCAATGAAACTAAGCGACAAGCTAATTGGATTGCTCATAGGGTTGATGAAGAATTCTGCACAAAAGGGCAATTTGGCAAATTCGGGATTGGTTTTAGAAGACAACAAACTGCTCGCCTCTGCAGAGAGTCTTGTTGCCTCTGGTCACGATGCAACCGCGCATTCTGAGAGAGTGCTTGTTGCAAAGGTATGCAGATTAAAAAAACAACAACTATACGCCCGGGTTGCAGATGATTTCCGTTGTTGAGCCTTGTACCATGTGCTTAAGTGCGTGTTCTCAAGCTGGATATACGTCTGTAAATTTTATTATCCCTGCAAAACCGTACATCACCCGATTCCCTTATGTCACAGACGGAATTTCACTTCAAAAAAAACAGGAGCTCGCCCAAAATTTTTCAGAAAAGATCGACCTTATTCATCTTAAACAATACGAGGCGAAGTTTAAAAAGATTTTTGATGATGCAATGAAAGATTTGTTTATAAAATAAAATGGATAGTAAAAAGAAAAAAATACATGACTTTTTGAGTACCCATATTATTTGTTCTCTCTCTACTGTAACTGTCTCAGGAATCCCGGAAGCTGCCGCGATGGCGTTTACTGAAACAGACGACTTGTTAATTATTTTTCAAACGTCCAACAGTACACGAAAATACTATAATCTGCAGCGTAATCCCAAAGTTGCAATTGTTGTCGGTTTTGATTTTGAACAGTACATATCAGTGCAGTATGAGGGCATTGCTAAAGAGGTTCCAGATGGCGAGCGTGAACGTATAAGTCATATTCATGTTGCAAAACATTCAGAAATCTCGACCAAGTATGCTAACGTCATAGAAAATAAATACTTCATTGTCATGCCAACATGGATACGTTACTCTGATTTAAAGGCAGACCCGAATCAAATATTTGAGCTCGACTTTTCTAAAAAAACTATACTACCATAATGAGAATACTCACGACGAAATCTCTTAAATTGGCGGTATTGACAAGGGGTGACCAAAATTCAGACAAAATCGCAATTATGCTTCCCGGAAGGCTTGATACAAAAGATTACATAAATTTCACCAGCCACATCGATTATCTTTCTCGAAAAGGTTTTTATATAATCGCTTTTGATCCACCTGGAACTTGGGATAGCCCTGGAAACATTGAGTTTACAACCACGAATTATATTAATGCTGTTAACGAACTGATAGAATATTTTGGAAATAAACCAACGCTACTTTTGAGGCATAGTAGAGGTGGACAAGTAGCTATGATTGCTGGAGCTAATAATCCTAGCGTGATCGCATTTGCTCTTGTGAACGCCTCTTATGGCCTACCGACACCTCCCGACCCGGAACAAGTAACGAACGGATTCCTCGCGGAGCACAGAGACCTACCACCCGGAGATGTTAAAACCACCAAACAAAAGGAGTTTCACCTATCACTGAATTACTTTAAGGATGGTGAACAATAGATCCACTCCCTGGATTAAAAGCATGCACTAAGCCTAAATTGCTTATATATGGAACTGAGGATGAGTATACCGAACCTCAAGAAGTTAAAAAGATATTTGCGTCTATTCCTGAATCGAAAATGATTCATAAGCTGCATTGTGAACATGACTATCGATATCATGCAGATGCAATCGACGAAGTCGACAAAGTATTAGGAAGTTTTGTTAATAAATATTTCGAATAATCATGTCTCTTGTTAAAAATGTAGGCAGCAATTCACCAGAAAGAACTACCAATCGGCTTCCACTACTCATGCCGTAGCTGCAATTCCTTTTATCTTTTCCCATTTTGCTCGTGAACACTTCTTTGGCCAATCCCTCCAACCCTGGTCATTGCGGTATACTTCCCAGTCATCATCTTCAACCCAATGAAGTTTGCTGTCATCAGTAATGTGCCGAACAAATTCTTTACCATTCAAATGATCAATCTCGTGTCTGAATATTCTCGCAGTGTAGCCTGAATATTCTTCTTCAAGTGGATTACCATTTTGGGAATATGCCTTAATTTTAATCTTGCTCGGACTCGCAACTATTCCACACACATGATCAGTTGACCAACATCCTTCATACCATTCTTCAGTTTCATCAGATTGCCACGTTATTTCTGGATTGATAAATACTCTCAAATCACCAACTTTCCCCTTTCCATCTGCAATAACATCTATAAGAATAATTTGTTTAGAGATGCCAACCTGCGGAGCAGCAAGACCAACACAAAAAGCCTGAGAGCGATCTTTTTGATGACCATAGGCAATATCAAGCATTGATTCGATAGTTTTCTGAATTTCTTCTGAGTTCATGTCATCAAGACTGATGGCATGTGCTTTTTGGACTAAAACAGGATCATGTGGAGCGACAAAATGCTTCTTATCAATTGGCATACGGCATTATACTATATAATGGTGATAGCCAGTCCGAACTTGGTCTAACCTCCTGAGCAACACATTCTGGAGCATTGGGACAACTTACTTATTTATACACCGAATGAACGATCGAACCACTTGATATACTGAGTTCCATATTATGCGAACCTCCACTCAGACTTTGCGAGACAAAATAATACAGCTTTTAGAAGCAAATCGCGTTGATATTCATAGTAAATATACCTACACAAAACCAGCTCCGAAAGTTTACGAGCAACAATGGCTCTGGGACTCATGTTTCCACGCTATTGTTCAAAGGTGGATTGACCCAGAAATGGCTAAGAGAGAATTACTCACTGTTGTGGCTCATCAAGTTGACAATGGCACTCATACAGGAATGATCCCCCACATGAACTACTGGGATAATGCTGGGAGCGAATTATGGGGAATTGCTCATCGAAGTATCATTACTCAACCGCCTATTATTGCCTGCGCCACACTACTTGTTCACGAGGTAGGCCATGATAAAAAATTTCTCAATGCGATGTATGAGCCTCTTGCAAAATACCACCGATGGCTCACGAGTGACAGAGATCCAGATGGTGATAACCTGGTAAGCATCATTCATCCATGGGAATCGGGTTGGGATGCATCTCAAAGATGGGATCGGATTTTAAAGCTCAATAAACCAACTGATGACGATAGCAAGATGGAAAGGGTAAAGCTCGTATTAGCCCTGAAAACTTACGACTGTGATCCTAATGCTCTTGAACAACAGAATTACTTTTCTGTTGAAGCAATTGATTTTAATAATATCCGAGCAGCAGATATCGAATCATTGGCTGCAATTGCTAAAATTCTTGGAAAGGATGATGACTCTATGTCTTGGAAAAGTATTGCAAAGAAAATTCAAGGTGCTATTCACCGGAAAATGGTTCTTGAAAATTACTATGATTTAACCAGTGCAGATGAAATACCAATCCGAGTTAATAATGCAGCAAAGTTTATCTCATTATTTGGAGGAAGTATCTCTCACAGAGAGGCTCTAGAACTGGTAAAGAAATTACAAAGCCATGTGTATTGGCCTCACTTTGGCATAACAACGACACCCACATCATCAGACACATTTGATCCAAATAGGTATTGGAGAGGGAATGTATGGCCATGTGTCAATTGGTTAATTTACAAGGGGCTAAAAAGGTATCATTTTGATGATGTCGCGAAAAAATTAGCTCGAAATTATATCGATCTGGTTCTAGAGAACGGTTTTTGGGAATACTACAACCCACTTACTGGGCAAGGACTTGGAGCGAAGGATTGCAGCTGGGCAGCATTAGTATTAGATCTGGCAATTGAAGAGAATCTATAGCTTGCTCGGGTTGTGGTTATTGGTGAGGGTACCTTTTGCCGGTTTCTGCATAGTGAGAGAGCGTGTATTTGTGGCTGGGGGAGTCTGAGACCAGGAGATATAGTCCGAACTCGGTGCGCCCTCTGGAGCATAGGCAGACCAGCAACTGTAAAAGTCAGCAAGTGGATCAGAGGTATATACTACACATATTGATAGTATGAATAAAAAAGAAATTATTCAACAGTTAAAAATTGCTCACGAAGGCCTTCGCGAAATCTTGGCTACTGTTTCGCCAGAGATCGCTGACAGCGCGCTAATTACTCCAAAAGGCTGGACAGTGAAAGATATTTTGAGTCATCTTATAGATTGGAACGTGCAGTTTTTGCAAGATTTTAAGAATATTTTGAGTGACTCTTGGGAAGAAATTAATAATGATACCTTTAACCAAGCTTCGTACGAAAAGAGGAAGGATTTACCGTATCATCAAGTATACGCAGAGTGGGAATTATCAATTGAACCTGTTATTGAATTACTGCAATCTTTAACGTCAGAGGAATGGCATCATGTTTGCAAAGGAGCGACATGGCATAATGGCACTTTGGTAACGATACCTTCGCTGTTTGAATATACATACAAAGGAGAGCCTCACGAGCTTGGTCATGGTAAGGAGATTAGAAAAGCACTATAAAAATTATAATTGGCTACGTACCGCCCCATTGACATTTTTTTAGTGAAATGATTAACTTAATATGTGGCACGAAAGATTTTTATAGGCATCGGAGTATTATTTTCAATTTTTATATTGTTGTTTGTTCTTTCGCAAAATCAACCCCCTCCTCTACTAACCACTAATTTTGTTAACCTTGACAAAATAGAGAGGATTTCGCGTTTCAGAAGTTGTGCTGGCCACGTCACCGTACCCCAAAACAATAGAGAGCAGCGTAGAAATATGAAACACTATTTCTGGATAAAAAAATCAATTACAACTAACGATAAGCCTGTTGAAATATATGCCCCATATAACGGATTTGTTTCAGTGCTTCGCTCTGATTCTAACGAAGGACTAGAGGGCGAAATTGCACTTGTTCCAAAAGACGTCTTTGTTTTCTTACCCCCAATCGGACGGTGGACATTTAGTGTCCAGCACATAAACGTGAGACAAGACCTAAAACGCGGGAAAGAGGTTAAAGCGGGAGAGCTCTTGGGAACAGCAACAATACGCGGTGAAGGCGGAGGTTCGTTTGATATTGTTTATGCAAAATTTGCCCCAACTCTTAAAAAAATTGACAATTGGACTGATCCGTTTATTGATCTTGATTCTGTTTTTAATCATATGAGTGATAGCGTTTTTGCACAATATCAGAAAAAGGGAGTTGCAACAAAAGATGACATCGTAATGCTGAAAGAGCAAAGAGATCAAAACCTTTGTCAATATCAGAATGGGGGACCTTATTTTGAAAATCAAGAGGATCCTGATAATTGGGTAATTTTTTAATGACAACGCATTACTCTACCCCATGAGTGATAGATATAGCCATATACATGACTACTATCCCAACAATAAAAGGAATTAACTGGCTCCATCTTTTTTCCCTTTCAAAGTCTTCATGCAGGTCGGGTATTAAGTCTGAACAGGCAATATAAATCAAAGTTCCTGCGCTAAATGCTGTTGCTGCAGGTAACATATTCTGTATTGATTCAAGAAAAAAATATCCTCCTATTGCTCCGACGAGCGCAGTTAAGGATGATAAAAAATTATAGAAAAGAGCTTTTGATTTTTTCATTCCTTCATGTATTAACACCGTAAAATCAGCAATCTCGTGGGGGATTTCATGAGCTGCAATTGCGATTGTTGTAGTTATGCCCAGCGCCGGATTAAGCAAAAAACCCGCTGCAATAATAACCCCGTCAATAAAATTATGAACGCCATCACCTACTAAGACTAGAATTGCGATTGGATTGTGACGATGAGTATCGCCATGATGATGATAACCTAGTAAAATTCTTTCAAAGAAAAAAAATGAGATGATCCCTAAGAAAGTTGGGATAAATATATTTGTATCTGGGTTTAATGCTCTCGCCTGTTCTGCAGCCTCCGGAAGCAAGTCGAAAAATGATACTGTTAAAATAACGCCGGCTGCAAAACTTATAAGCAGTGGAATAATTTTTTTGGTCAAAAGCTTTCTCCAAATCAACAATATCCCCCCTGCAAAAGATGTTAGACTTATAAGAATTGATGCAATGATTATATTGAAAAGCATATGAAATGTTACCACACAATTGAGGTTTTGTGAATTAATTCTTACCTAAAATAGAGCCAGTCGGCGGTTGTAATTTCCGATGGAATTTCTAAATCTTCTTTGATTAATTCATATTTTCTAATTTCATATCCCCCACTTAACTTAATTATTTCTTCGGGTTGACTTTTGATATGTAACTTATTCTCTATCCACCAGGTTGGCACTAAATCAATCCTTTCTTTTGGAGGTGACTCCATCAAAATATATGTTGTTGGCTTTTTTTCGAACTTATAGATTTTTTTTTCAGAGACTCTACTCACATAAGAGAGTGCGTATTTGTCTTGATAACCGTAAATATCAGGAGAATAAATGAAAATTCCGGATTCCTCAGGAGCATCTGAGAAAATCTGTTTCATATTATTTAAATGAAACTTCCACGACCTAGTATTATTGCCAATTTCTTTTGATAAATCATTTGCATGACTAATATTTTGGCTTGTCATTAAAACGAGCAATATTCCAAGAAGAACAAAATATAAATGTTTAGGAACAAATTTATGAAATGTTGAAAACATCATAAGAGGTAAAAGTGTCATCGGGAACCACCATAGTTCAAGCATTAGTCCTCTATGTATGAGGGTAAGAAAATAATAGCCAATATGGAAATATAAAAAAATTATGTAAATATGCCTGTATTTGATTTTGCTTTTCAAAATCACAACGAAACTAAAAACAAAGAGAGCGAAAATCAGAAGATTCATATTATTGAGATCTGATGAAGAATTTCTAAATAAATTAAATCCCCGGGTGGTTATGTTCTCAATTCTGTTTTTCACAGATTCTGAAAATGGCATCGGAAATTGGTCTCTTTCCCCTTGAACATATTTAATAATTGATTTTGTCTGTAAGAAGTCATGGCGAATGTCAATCAGTAAAAATGATGATGCGAAGATTAAAAGAGTTCCAAAACACAAAAGATGAAGAAACTTCTTATTTTTGATAATTACAAACAAACTAGCCAAAGTTGATAAAATCAGAAGCGGTCCGCCAATTGCAAGTTGAAATTGAACAATTGCCCCAAGCATGAAAAGATGACCTATTAGAAATTTCCACTGTTTTGTTTGAAAGTACTTTACAAAAAAATAAAAATACAAAGGGAGAGAAAGAAGCGCACCGCTCCCATGATAAAACCCTTGAACATACGGAACTAGATAAGCAGATGATAAAACAAGAGCAATAAGAGCCGACGTTTCATCAAATAATTTTTTGACTACAAAATAAATTGATGAAATAAGCCCCACGGTTAATAAAAACCAAAACCATCCGGTTGCAATCGGGTTGCCTTTGCCAATAATATAGGCTGGCATATTAAGGTAATGCCACAAAATTCCATGAAAAACTCCTTTTTTATCTGCCCGGGGTCCAATTAAAACCATCTTTTTATCAGCAATTTCATCCATTATCAAAAAGTCTCTGGCATTGTCGGTTTGATAAAAGATGTCCTGGTGAAGATAGCTCCAAGCAGAAAATATCAGATTGATACCAATAAAGAAAAAAATTAGCCACTTCAATGCCTTATTCATCAAAAATAGTTTACAATATATGTGGGTAATTTATGAAAGGAAAAATATCAATCGTTATACCTGTCTATAACGAAGAAAATTTTATTAATGAGACAATCTCAAAAGTTATTGATGCCGACTCGCGGGGTTATGAGAAAGAAATAATTATAGTTGATGATGGAAGTAGGGATAAAACAGTTGAAAACATTAAGTTATTTATTGAAAATCGTCATGAAAATAAAAACTTTGTTATTAAACTAATTGCCAAAGAGAAAAATGAAGGAAAAGGCGCAGCGCTAAAGAACGGATTTTTAGAAACAACCGGCGACATTGTGATTATTCAGGATGCTGATTTGGAATATTCTCCTGATGATTACCCTCTTCTTCTTGAGTCATTTGTAACACACAACGCTGATGTCGTCTATGGCAGCCGATTTATCTCAAATCGCCCTCATCGGGTTTTATATTTCTGGCATTATCTTGCCAATAATATGCTCACTCTTTTTTCAAATGTTTTGACCAACCTAAATTTAACCGATATGGAAACAGGATATAAAGTTTTTAGAGGAGATTTAATAAGAGAAATCGCACCAAAATTGAAATCAAAAAGATTCGGTTTTGAGCCGGAAATTACGGCAAGAATTACAAAAATTAAAGATCTTAAAATGTTTGAAGTGGGAATTTCCTATTGGGGACGGACATACCAAGAAGGAAAAAAGATCGGCTGGAAAGACGGAGTTAAGGCAATATTAGAAATAATGAGATTTAACTTATTTTCCCGATAGGAAATCAAGCATCCTTGCAAGTAAATTTTTTGATTCTTTTGGTGGTTCTTGTGCTTGTTGTTTAACTTGTTTTTTCTCATGTTTTTGCATGGTTGTTTTTTTAACAGGGTCTTTTATAATTTCAGCTTTCTGTGTTTTAAAAGGTACAAAAGTAGATGGTCGAACAAATCCTGCAACTGCCATATAGTAACCCTTCACTGTTGAAAGCGCTGCCACGGTTCTATTTTTCTTATCAACAACACTTGTTGGCAAAATTTTCCATGTTTTTCCTTCATTGAGCGACTGAGCAAGAACCAAAGAATTTTCCGGTAATTTTCCAAGTTGATTTTTATTGTATTTTATCGCCACTATTGAGGATCTAAGAGGATTGATAATTTTTGCATCATTAAAAAACGAGCGGAACCAAAGGTCGTAAACATCAGAAACCTGCCAATATGACCCTATATGGTAAGGATGTTTTTTGGCATAGACGATACTGCCCAGGTAGCTGTCCCACAATAGCGTATTTGGTTCAACTATAGTAATAACCTGATCTCCCATCTTCAAGACGCCTCCCGTTTTTGCCAGTAGTGACGCAGTCCGAGCTTGAGTCGAGCTGGACGAGGAGGAACTTGAAGTTGACGAACTGCTATTTTTCCCAGCCGAGAAAGGAGCGAAGTCGGTAAAGTGATTTGTGGTGACAGTAATAGTGTTATTATCTTTGTCAATTGAAATATTATCTGATGTTTTCCAAGCATTAGTCGTAGCATCCCAGTAACCGGCTAAAAGATCATTTTCAGTTAATCCCAGTGAGGAAAGTGTTGCCTCTGAGTATGGCATAACAATGGTAACGTTAGAATTGAAGCTCGTTGTAATTTCAGATCCATTGGAGTCAAGAGCTGTAATGTCATAGCCTATGTTGACCGGTGTTGCCAAACTCTGATTAGGCAGTTGAGCTTTAGATGTGACGGTAACAGTGACCGTTCCAGATGACGACAGGGCGCCTGCCGGAATATTAATTGTTGTGCCGTCAGATAAAGTTATAGTTTTCTGGTTGGTAGTAGTGTAAGTAACAGTAGTTGAATCAGGCATTGTCCCCGAATTTGAAAGACTTAAGTTTAGCGTATTCGTACCGGTTGATGGGCTTACAATACTCTCGGACGATCTTATAAATGAAGTTTTAGAAACATCATACATTGCCTTTATATGCCAATTTGTTCCAGTTGATACCGATAAACTATAGTTCCCGTTACTGTCAGCAGTAGTCCCAGAATATCCTCCAACCTCACTCCAACTACTAACGAAAGCTGATTTTCCAGCACTATTTTGTGTTACTGTTCCGGTAATGGTAGCATCAGCATTGGTAAATTGTAAATTGACGGTTGAGGTTCCTCCGCTTGTGGGCGTAACTGAGACTCTGCTTGGATTTATATACGAGTAGGACGGCGGGACAAAGGTTTGAACGTAATACGTTGTGCCTGAGGGAACTTTTATTGAATAATCACCCGTTGAATCAGTCATTGTCCCTTGATTAAACATTGACTCGCGACTGAAGGATCCTGCTGTATCGTTAGATCTGGTATCGATAGTAATCCAAGCGCCGGCTAAACCGGTTCCGTCAGGATCTTTAACGGTTCCGCTTATTGTAGCGTCATTTTTCTTAACAAGAATATTTTTTGTTTGAGTAAGAGAACCTGATGTAATCGATACTTTATTATTTGACGGGGGTTGTCTAAGATAAGTATTGCTCTCCCCGTCAGTTAATGATGGATCTATCCAATAACCAATGTACCAATCACCCGGACAGACTTGCATTGAATAAGATCCGTCAGTTGTATTTACTGTTGCCATTGCGAAATTTGTAGTTCCGGAGTTGGCAAAAACTTCAGCCCTTACTCCCGTAATAGTTGAGCCAGAATCAGAATCTTTTTTAAGATAGCCACTTATTGTCCCTGTAGCTTGAGTCATTGTGATTGTTGCTGAGGAGGTGGCATTGGCAGTTGATGTTACTGAACTTGAAGAGCCGGCACAATAACCCGCCCCGGGGGGAAGAGATACTCCTACATTGTAAGTTCCAGCCGGCACTTTTAGCGTGAATACTCCATTTTTAACTGGAGCTCCCATAGAGGAATACATCATTGGTCCCGGTCCTGATGATGTTCCGCTTGTTTCGACATACGCATAACCCATTTCCAAGTTAGTGAGCGTATCTCCGCCTGAATTTACAAGTCTCCCGCTGATTGTTGCGTTAGCTATTTGCAACGTCACATTATTCCCTGATGACGTAGCATTTTCAGCTACAGTTACCTGAAGAGGCGCCTGATCATTAATATATGTGGTTCCGCTATAACTACCTGACATTCCGGGATCTTGAGAAACTGAGACCATCCAAGTACCGACAGAAACCAAAATTGAATAATTCCCACTAGAGTCAGTTGTGGCATAGCCCCAACCACCGCCATTTTGTTTCCATGTGTTAACGTTTTTGTTGGCGACACCGGCTCCATTAGAATCAGTTACTCTACCGGAAATGGTAGAATTTTTAGTAACCAATCTAATATTGCCGGCAGCATATCCATCACAAGTCCCATCAGAATTAGCGTCTTTTACGGTGAATTTTATATCTGACGGTGATCCATAATTAGATTGCCAGCTGCTTACGCCTAAATTATATGATCCCTCCGGTACTTTTAGATTAAATGTGCCGTTTGAAGCAACATTTCCTCCATTTCCTCCGCCCTGATAAGACCAAACACTAACATAAACTGACGATTGAGGATCAGACAAGGCGCTGCCGTCAGGAGCTAACACTGTGCCGGTCACCGTGCAATTGGCTGTTTGGGCGGTAAAATTTGCGGTTGTTGATGTACCCAGGCTATCGTTATTGGCAAATTTAACTCGAGTTGGCATCTTATTGTATGTCCAATCAACATCTTGAGGGCTACCTCCGTAGTTGGCTCTTGGGGTTACCATCCAAGCGCCGGTACCAACTTTTAAAGTATAGACACCACTGGAATTGGTCGTCGCCTGTACCCAGCCCATGCCCATTTCTTTATACGCCTCAACATAAGCTCCTGATATCGGAGATCCGTTTGATTTTGTGAGTGTTCCGGTTATTGTATTGTTGGGGGTAATAAATGTAATTACGGCACGGCTTGAACTGTCAAAATTTGTGCCAGCAAGACCGGTGCGATAATAAATCTGACTCGAGTTAGTAAAAGTGATTGTTGTGCTTGTTAAGTCTGGGGCTATTAAACCATCCGGGTTTTGCCAAGGCGCTCTCAATTCTAGAATATAGTCGGTGCTAACAACAAGATCGGTGAAAGAAAATGTTCCATCTTCGGCAGATGTTGTCCATTGGCTACTACTAGACCAGTTGTTCGTCCGCAGCATAATTTCTGCGCCGGCAAAGGCAGTTGATCCATTTGATTTCACCGTTTTACCTTGAATTGTAGCAGCAAAAATTTGACTAGAGAAATAAGGAATAATTAAATAAGCAATAAGGAAAGTCAAAGTCAAGCCCAGGAATTTTTTATACATTTATATATATCAAACTAGGAAAAAGGCTTTCTTAGTATAGAATAGTCAGACTTATATCTCTTGTCAAGGAATAAAAGAGCATATATACTAAAATTGATGTCTTTTAAAAAAACGGTTAGAAATCAATTAATTAAACCGATTATTTTTACAATATTAATATCTGTAGGATTGTTGCTTTTTCTTATTCAACTCATAATTAACCCACTTGGCCAACCTCAAACTAAAAATATTAAGGCAGAATCATGGTTTGAAGATTCCGTTAAAAATCAAGAATCTTTACTTGTTCCAACTATCACAATAGATTTTTATTCTTCAAAAGAACAAATAATACGATATAAAAAGTTATATGAACAATCTATTAGTCAACCAAAAATTTCGCCCGTTCTTACATTTGACTTAAAAACCGCTCCTTCTCAAGCCGATGTTTATAGTCAAATTTCGCCTATTTATCCGCCGGTATTGCCCAAACCTCTTTTTGTCAAGACTGAAAAATATGTTTGCCCGGACGGGATTAAGGGAGAAAACGGTTGTGATTTTATCGGCGGTGATGGTTTGCAAGAGGCCATTGATTCGGCTCCAAAATCTTCTTTAGAGAAAATAACTAAAATTTACCTTCGACCCGGCCATTATCGTCGCAGTCGTCCAACCGCTGTTTCGGGTTTTGATCAAGCTGGACAGCCAAAAGATATATGGGCACAATGGACGGTGGAAGATAAATTTTTGATTATCGAAGGCGAGGATAATGTAGTTTTAGATAACTACGAAGGCAATGTTGCTGCTGGTCTTTTTATCAAGGACGGTTATGTTTGGGTTAATAAAGTACGTTTTGATAATACCGCCGAGACGATGTTGTTGGCTGCCGGGACAGCGAGAGTTAATATCACTTTTAACACCTTCCGTCAAGGAAAAATTGCCATACTGATAGAAGAGCAAGTCATTGGCAATATTAGGGACAATCAAATGATAGGTGGATTTGAGCGCGGCATACACATCTCAGGCAATGGTCAGGTAAAAATTGCTCACAATACGATAAGTCAGGCCAAGATCGTTGGCATCAGCACCGATGCTTTTGCAAAAACTAGAATAGACAATAACTGGTTCGAAAACAATACCTATGGCATCGATATTTCCAAACAATCACGCACTACAATAACTAATAACTCGCTTTTAAGACAGAAGATAACCGCGCTTCATTTATATGATCAAGTTGAAGCGCTTGTAGTCAATAATGATTTTTTTCAGACAACTTCTGGTTCGCCGAATGATAAATGGAGCAGAGCTAACTTAGTATCAATTGATAATTTAAATTCTGCTGAGAATAATCAAATTGTTGTTAAAAACAATCTTATCCATGATTCCAACGGATTTGGAATTTATGTTAATAACGTCAGTGGCGTCCCTGTCAGCATTTTATCGAACCGTTTTGATCAAAATAAAGGTTATTTTGGGGCGTTGGTGCTAGATAAAGCCAAAAGCATTACCATTGCTGGTAATAGTATATATTTCAACGACGGTCGAGGTGTAAGTACATTTAACGCTTCAACCGGATGGATATACAACAATCTGGTAGTTAACAACAGCCATATCGGAATCCAAGCGGAACATTATTCTGAATTTGATATTTATAACAATACGCTCGTTGGCAACGGCAATAACAACCTTCATCTAACCTGCTCTCTTAATGATTGGACCAATACGTTTATCAAAAATAATATTGCTGCTAATGAAAGGCTCATGTCAAACCCCCATGACGATCCGCGGCTTTGTGGTAAGGGGGCCAATTATTTTCTTGGTGGCAAAGTGGCGATTAATAACGTTCGAGAATTTAAATCCAACTGGTCGTGGTTATCAAAACCATGGGAGTTAGCATGTCAACCGGAAATTAGCAACAATTGTACCAATGCTGATTTTCATGGCTTGGACCATCATCCTTGGTGGTATGATACCCAATATAAAAATATGGCAGCCGACCCAATGTTTATTGACTATAATAATGCCGATCTTCGCTTAAAAATGAACTCTCCTGCTAAATCCGCGGGAACAACGGGTGAAGAAATTGGCGCTTATGGTGGGCCAAACCGTTGTTTGCTTGACCCGGGCCTTCCTGGTTGTTGGCATCCGCCAACCAGAGTGACACAAACGATTTTAAGCCCTGATGGCAAAACTAATTACGGCCGAACCTGTAATTTGGTAAAACAATATGGCAAACAGTCATGGCTGCCATTTGCTGGTCAGACAGAATGCTCTGGTTGGTCCTCTGTAGCAAGCAAGCTTAATCTAGGTTCATACCAAGGAAATTCTCAAACCGGCTATGCCTCCTTCGTTTATCAGAAAGGCGATATTCAGTGGCTTGATCAGTCGGTGATTGTCGATACTGTTAAGACTGCTCACCGGCTCTGTCCAATTAATGAGGCTACTGGCCAGCTTGACAGAAATAACTGTAAACCGTGGGAATATTATAATCTTCCAAAAATTGAGGGAATACGCAATCGAATTAGCGACATGGACAGCTATGTTGAATATAAAAATAACCAACGTATATTGTCACAGACACTCTTAGATGAAAACGGTTCATTTGTTTATAGTCGAACTTGTTCGTTTACTGATTCCCGTCCTAATATCTGGGACGGCGAGCCAGCAACAAAAAATTGCAATGATTGGCAGACATATCCTTTAGGAGGATTTATTTCCAATGATCCAGTGCAGAAGTATCAAGGCATCGCTTCCTTAGTGAAATTTATCGATAATCAAAATTATTATTATTATCAGTACTTTTTAAGTAACAACGGGCAAAATATCTGGGCCCGTGAATGTCCCGGAGATAAATATAAAGGTATCGTCTGGTCAAATTGTGAAAATTGGGGACAAGACACCATTGCTGAACTAAAATTACCTATGAATATGGCACTCACTGTTGACATAAATACTCTTTTCTCTTATTGTCCCATCAACAAAATTTGGGACGGGGAGAGATGTAATTAGAACAGAGAGGTGGTGAAAAAAATGAATTCAATGCTTAAAAGAGGACTTATCGCCGGAGTTGTCAACCTCATCGTTGGTTTGTTGTTTCAACAATTTTTTGGCACGATTTTCCCGTCAGTGGGAGCCGAGTATCAGAACACGGCACTTTTTAGACCTTGGAATGACCCATTAATGACTTTATTTTTTGCATATCCATTTATTTTAGGCATTGTCCTTGCCTATTTTTGGGACATGGTTTACAGCAGCTTAAAAGGAAATGCTCAACAAAAAATATTTAATTTTGCAAAAATTTATTTTTTGATTGCTACAATTCCCGGAATGTTTATTTCATACACGAGTTTTCAAGTTTCGGCGTTGCTTGTTTTAAGCTGGACATTGTCAGGATTTATCGAAGCATACGTTGCCGGATGGGTTTTCACAAGAATGAAGTAATAGTTGTTGTTTAAATTTTTTACATCTGATAAGATCAGATTGGGTTATTATGATCATTCAAGATAAAGTAGCAATTGTAACCGGGGCCACATCAGGAATTGGTCTTGAGACTGCAAGATTACTCCATGCCCAAGGAGCCCATCTGGCGCTCGTTGCCCGCTCAAGAGACAAACTAGAAGAACTTGTAAAGAAACTGCCCGAATCATTTATTGTTGTTGCCGATTTATCAAAAGAAGGAGAGGCCCGTGATATAGTCAAACAAGCATGCAATCACTTTGGAAGAGTTGAGATTGTTGTTAACAATGCCGGGTGCGGATATGACGGGTTAGTTGAAAACCTTAACACTGACAAAGTCAGACAAATTTTTGAGCTTAACTTCATTGCCCCGCTTGCCATTATGCAGGAGACCATTCCGTTAATGAGAAAACAAGGAGAGGGATCCATCGTTAACATTAGCTCAGGAACTTCGCTTCTAAATATTCCAAATATTTCCGCATATTCTTCAATAAAAAGCGCTCTTACCAGATTATCGTTAACAGCGCGCGAAGAATTGGAAAGTTCAAATATTGTAGTTAGTGTAGTATATCCATACGTCACCGATACCAACTTTGGCAATAATGTGCTTAGTGGACCGCGTCAAAAAGAAATTCCAGACAAAGACGATGTTTTACCGCCTCCTGATAAACCGGAATATATTGCCTCGAAAATTATTGAGGTCATTGAAACAGGCGAGCCAGAAATTTTTGCTCATGAATGGATGAAAGATATCAAATGACTGCTACTTATTTCTCTGTGATTTAAATCACATAATAATCCCCCCGGGGGGGATAGAATGCATACCATATAAATGGCATATGACTGAAAAGAAAGTGTTCATTATTATTGGTGTTGTTGTAGTTTTACTGGTTGGTACAAGTGCCGTAATTCTTGGAAGCAGTCCAGTTCCTACAAAAATTACAACTAGCCAAAACGCCAGTATAGCAACTGCTAATACAAGTTATGACTGGGGATATATTCAATATAACAGCCCAAAAGCAATTAAAGGATTTAAAATTAAAAATAACGGCACTGAGTCTTTAAAAATAGGCAAAGTTAAAACTTCCTGTAGCTGCACCACTGCTCAAGTCATTATAGGAAATAATAAAAGCCCGTTGTTCAGTATGCATGGCGGGTCTAATTGGGTAGGTGAAGTTAAACCCGGAAAGGAGGCCTCATTGGAAATTATTTTTGATCAAACCTTTCATGGACCATCCGGCATAGGCCCTTTTGAAAGATATATAACAATTGAAACGAATGACGCAAGCAAACCTAAATTAGAGTTTTACCTTAAAGGGATCGTGGTTAAATCTTAAAAAACCAACTAATGGGTACACCGGAAGGCATATTATTCCAGACATCTTTAATTGCAGCATATGTGGCCGGAATAGTTGCGTTGTTTGCTCCTTGCTGTGTCACATTTCTTCTTCCGGCATATTTAGGGAATGTTTTCAAAGAGAAAGAAAGGGTTTTGTTTATGACACTTGTTTTTGGGGCAGGTATTTTTGTGGTATTACTGCCGGCTGTTTTAGGAGTAGCTACTTTGTCCAAGTTCTTTTTTGATAATCATGACACTGTTTATTTTTTTGGCGCAATTGTCATGTTCATCACTTCGGTAGTTACTTTTTTAGGTATCAAGCTTCCAATGCCACGCTTGGGGAATGTAAACAGTCAAAAGACTGACATCTTTTCGATATTTACTCTTGGGGTTTTCTCCGGAATAACAAGTGCTTGTTGTGCCCCGGTTTTGATTGGTATTTTAACTTTGACGTTTTTGTCTCCAAACTTTTTTGGGGCGTTGTCAATTGGCGCTATGTATGTGCTTGGCATGGTAACACCTTTACTTCTGATATCGGTGTTTTTAGACGGAAAAATGCCCGGAGTCAAAATATTAAGAAGGTGCCTTTTTACAGTAAAAATATTTAGAAAAGAGTTTGCCGTGCTAACAAGCAATTTAATTGCTGCCGGTGTTTTTGCTTTTACCGGTTGGTTAATTTTGGTACTTACCTTGCAAGGAAAGCTTGCGATGAACTCTCAAGAGACTTTCACAAAACTGATTCAAAATTCTGCTCAAGCAATTGATGGCTATATTGGCAATAACCAGTTATTAAATATCATTTTTGTTCTTATGGTGTTTATTTTCCTTTATTGGTTAGCTGGTAAAATTAAGAAAAGGAAATAGGGATCACCTCAAATAGTCTTAAATTAGTTGATGATTTTCAAAGATAGAGCTGATGCTGGTAGACAACTTGCAAGAAGCCTTCAAAAATACAGGCGGGAAAATGCAATTATTCTGGCTTTACCCCGAGGCGGGATTGCCGTTGCCTATGAAATAGCAAAAATACTAGAACTCCCCTTGAATGTCATAATTTCCAGAAAACTTGGAAGTCCCGGCAATTCAGAGTTTGGCATCGGAGCAATATCGGAAAATCACGTCCGGGTTCTTGATAAAAAAACAATCGATTTTCTTAATATTTCAAAAAAAGAAATTAACGAGATCATAAAACAAGAAAATCTTGAGCTGCAAAGGCGAATCTACACTTATCGTCATAATCAAAAACTTCCCTCTCTCTTTAATAAGACTGCAATTCTCATTGATGACGGAGTAGCAACCGGCGTAACCGCGCAAGCTGCAATTAAGGTGGTTTATAAGCTGCGACCTAAAAAGATCGTTTTTGCAACTCCTGTTTGCGCTCAGCAGGCTGCGGGCGTTATCAAAAATCAGGTAGATGATTTTATTTGTCTTTTCTGTCCTTATGACCTATCTGCAATTGGGGCATATTATAAAAGTTTCTTTCAGGTGACCGATGAGCAAGTTATCGAGTTTCTAAAATCTAAAATAGGGGAACTTCATTAGAGATTGATAGACCGATGATATAATAACTAGATATGGATGCTGCGGTTTTAAAAAAACTGAATTCATTTTTTTCACAATATAAACTTCGAAAATGCAAGAAAAATGAAATCCTTATTCTTTCGGGTGAAGATCCAAAGGGAATTTATTATATCAAAGATGGGTACGTCAAGATGTATGGTATTTCTAAAAAGGGTGACGAGCTCATTTTAAATATATTCAAACCAATTTCATTTTTCCCAATGAACTGGGCAATAAATAACACTCCAAATATTTACTATTATGAGGCAATGACACCGCTTACCTTCTGGCAGGCTCCGAAGGATAAAACACTTACTTTTATCAAAAAAAATCCCGAGATACTTTTTGACCTTCTGTCAAGAGTTTACACAGGAGTTGACGGCATCATTTCCCGAATGACATATTTGATGACAGGGAGTGCCTACGCTCGTCTTGTTGCTGAAATTATAATTTATACAAGACGATTTGGAAAGATTTTAGATACAATTCATGACACAAGAAGATTAAAAATCACTGAGAAACAACTGGCAACTTCATCTGGCATGACGAGAGAAACAGTAAGTCGGGAAATGAAAAGGTTGAAAGATAAGAGGCTCGTTTCCTTCACTCGTAATGAACTTACGATTTTTGACACAAATAGGCTCGAGGAGGAACTTGAAAACTATTAGTAAGTGGTTTTGGTAATAATTTCTCTAGTTGGGATTACTCTGCTCTTGTTTTTTTGACTGCTGGGCAAACCTATCGGCAACAAGTATCCTTGCCAAATACCATCGCCTACAAGAAGCTCTAAATGCATAAGATCTGTTAATTTTGGTTCATCCTTAACATCATAAAGTCGATATTTCCCTATAGACAGCACTGATTCTGGCTTGATGTTTTTTCTGGAAAAAACAATAATACTGCTAATATTATCAATATTAATCCAAGCGAGAGTTTTTGTTCTATCAAGTGATAGAATTTTATTTTTATCTTTTGTTTCATAAAGCACGTATCGACCGTTTTTTAAGAATGTGATCATGGAAAAAGTCTACAGAGAAAGTTTATTTATTTCTGTGAGTGAAATCACAGTTTGTTTCCAAATTCTAAGGTATTATTGTATCAATGAGTAAAGGTCGGATTTTTTTAATTGTTAAAATATTTGCAGTAATAGGACTAATTCTTTCGTCTTATCTGTTATGGCAGCAGTTTTTCCGTCCTGCATTTCAGCCATGTAACATTAACAGTTTTATCAACTGTGACGCTATTGTGTCAGGTCCAGTTGCAAAAACATTTGGGATTTCTACTCCTCTTTACGGCTTTATCGGATATATAATCATTTTGTTTGCCGTGTTTACAAGGAGGATAAGACTGCTTCTTTTTATGGCGACATTTGGTCTGATTTTTTGCTTATGGCTTGCCTACATAGAACTTTTTGTCTTGAAAGTTATTTGTCCCATTTGTATCGGTTGCCAGCTAGTTATAGCATCCATTTTTAGCCTTGCCGTAATGATAAACCGTAACAAAGACGTTAAAAATCAATAACAATATGTATAATCCAAAAGCAAAAGCCAATGCTTTAGCCATAGTTGGGGCCTTGTTCTATATTATTTGCGCCGGTTGGGTAATGCTGTCAAAAAGCAGTTTCATAGTATTATTTTCTACATGGACACATAGTGTTGATTTAAGTGCCTTACCGTCTAAAACGCCCGACTTAATGAGTGTTTTAATTGGATTTATTACATTTACGATCGCTGTATGGATTGCCGGCTATTTATTTGCAATATTTTATAACTTCTTTGAGAGAGGCAAATAGTATTGTTCAACACTCGTTTATATTATTGTATTTTTTAAGTCTTTTGTTTGCTATATAATCGTTCTGTGATGCAAAGTATTTATGTAGTACTTAAAAAATTGATAGAAAGATCGATGCAACTCACACTAAAAGCTTGTTTTTACAAAATCAGAAAGGTGACAAATTTTATCTTATTATCTACCTCGCTTTGGAAAGAGCTGACCTAAAATCATTATCATCCATCATTAGGGAGAAAAAATTGAGTTTTGCATCGCCAGACAGTTTATTAAAATTACTGAATATCACCCCGGGTTCTGTTTCTCCTTTTGGACTTATTAATGATGAAAAACATCTGGTCTGTGTTATTGTTAGCAATAGCGTTTTAAAAGGCAAGAAAATTGGTTTTCATCCCAATATTAATACCTCAACATTAGCTATTAAAACTGGTGATTTTAAGAGGTTTCTTGAGTGAACGGGAAATTATGTCTCTTATTTAGACATTTAATAAAGTCGAAAAAACACCCATGATTACCTGTATAATCTGATTCATGGCCAATATCAATAATCCCGATGATTCCCGCTATAAACAACTTAAACAAATTCTTGACGAAATCTTATATCTTAAAGATTCGCCTCTTTACGAGTATCGAAAGATAAACAATAACAAACCGGTTATAGGAGAAGGAACTCATTATGCAAGCATCATGTTTGTTGGCGAAGCGCCGGGAGAAAATGAGGCCAAGCAAGGTCGTCCATTTTGTGGAGCTGCCGGCCGAATTCTTGATGAGTTGCTTGCATCAATTGGTCTAGCCCGAAATGAAGTTTACATCACCAATCTTGTTAAGGATCGCCCACCAAATAACCGCGATCCATTACCTGATGAAATTGAACTATATTCACCATATCTTGACAGGCAGATCGAGATTATTCAACCCAAATGTATTGCGACTCTGGGTAGACATTCAATGAAATATTTAATGGAAAAATACGGACTAGGTGAAAAATTGGCATCAATAAGTGTAATCCATGGCCATAAATTTGATATAAAAATAAACAAAACAAAAACTGCTTATATTCCTCTCTATCACCCCGCCGTTGCTTTATACACTGCATCTAAGAAGAAGACGTTGATTGATGATTTTCAGGTTCTAAAAAATTTTAGCTAAAATAAATCTGTCATCGTAGAAAGTTTCTTCAGTACTCTATCAATAGATTTTTGTGGCTTAGCAGCCAAGCCCGACTGTTTCGTGTCTACTTCATCTTCAAGTTGTTTTTTGATGTCTTGAGTGTCAACATCTTGCATCATTTTTTCAAGTTCTTCGTCTCCTTCAATTTTTATTCCCAGACGCTTCATAATGATTGCCTGCATTTGAATAAGTTTTGTTATTTCTTTTTCAGCAATCATATCAATCTGCAGATGAGTCTCCTCACGCAACTCCCCGATTTTTGCCTGACGATTTTGGCTAAGAAGCACAAAAATCGATAAAAATATTGCCTCAAGGGACACTATCATAGTTAGGAGTCCAAAAGGAAACGGATCAAATGGGAAAATTTCCGGTATTATATTAGTGTTTATTACAACCCAGCCAATAAAGAAAGCCGTGTGAAATAACAAAAACGGCAAACTACCGGAAATTTCAGTAATTTCATCAGAAAACTTGTCGTAAAGAGTTCTCTTCTTATCATGCTCTTTTCTAAAACTCTCAATTTTTTCCTGATGACGGGCAAGCCTCTCTTTGTTTGATGGGAATCTAACAACAAGTTCGCCTTTTTTTCTTTGATAAAGCTTCATAAAAAAATACAGACTTCTTTATCTAGTTGTACCAAAATTTGTGGTTGAGTGCTATAGCAACCGCAAAACAAAATGTCGGTTTTTTATACTGTCATGCTGAACTCGCTGCGCCCTTCCGTAGTCTTGTACGAAGGAGGGTTTCAGCATCCCAACAATGAGATCCTGAAATAAAACTTGTCCCGAACTTGATTCGGGATTCAGGATGACAAATTAGACAGTTTGAATTGCGCTAGCTATAGTTAAGATTTTCTTCCTTTAACCCGTCGTTGGGTTTGAGTTAGAAATTGTTTTCTTAGTCGAAGATTTTGAGGAGTGACTTCAAGGAGTTCATCATCCCCTATAAAGTCTAAATACTGCTCCAGGCTTAGTTGCGTTGCCGGCTCAAGAATATCCTTAACTCCCTCGCCCGATGAGCGGTTATTGGTAAGCTGTTTAGCTCGACAGACATTAATTTCAATATCTCGTTCCTGAGACGCGATTCCGATGACCATGCCTTCATAAACTTTAATGCCGGCTCCATAAAGAAGTGTCCCTCGGGTTTGGGCATTAACCAGTCCGTAGGTTAATGTCTCGCCGGTTTGCGTTGCAATGAGAGCTCCGTTTCTAACGGTAGCAGTGTCCGTCCCCACCGGCTCGTATCCTAATAAATATGTGCTTATAATTGCCGTTCCTCTAGTTCCTGTTAATAAAATTCCTCTTACCCCAATTAAATTACGGCTGGAAATTTTGTAGATTAACCTCATCCCAATGTCTCCAATAGGATGCATATTGATGATTTTTCCTTTTCTTTTTCCTATTTCATCAGACACCACGCCCGTATAAACTTTCTCAACATCAACGGTTAATTCTTCAAACGGTTCACAGTTAACTCCATTAATTTCTTTCATGATTACCTGAGGTTTAGCTATTTCCATTTCAAATCCTTCGCGTCTCATGGTTTCAATCAAAATAGCCAGGTGGAGTTCACCTCGCCCGCAGATAATAAATGAGTTTGGGTCCACACTTTCTTCAAGACGAAATCCTAGATTTGTTTCCAATTCTTTTATTAGCCGTTCTTTAATCTGTCTAGATGTTACATATGTTCCTTCTCGTCCGGCAAACGGACTGGTATTTGGCCCTATTCTTATTTTAATTGTCGGTTCTGCAACTTCAATTATGGGAAGAGGATCTAAATTATTGACATCAACTACAGTTTGACTTATTGAAAGCTCGGGAATCCCGGCTAGTGCGATAATGTCACCGGACACCGCCTCCTCGACTTCTCTTCTTTCAAGTCCAACACTTGTATAAATTTTTGTTGCGGTGTAAGTTCCGATTAATTTTTCTTTGTCAAGAAGAGCTATTTTCATTCCTTTTGTTATTTTTCCTCTTGAAATTTTACCTATGCACAGTTTTCCAACGTATGAGTCATAATCCAGAGTTGATATAAGCATTTGGAATGGTTTTTCAATATCAACGCTACTATTTGGAATTTCATCGACGATAGTTTCAAATAGCACCCCGAGATCTCCAGTACTTCGCGAATATAACTCTGGCAACTGTCTAAATGCTTTTCCGTCTCTGCCAACTCCATAAAGAGTTGAGAAATTTAATGATTCTTCATTCTCGGCAAGTTCAATAAATAAATCTTCAACCTCATGTTGAACTTCCAAGGGTCGAGCATCTTTCTTATCAATTTTATTGATGAATAAAATAATTTTAAGACCAGACGCAAGTGCTTTTTTAAGAACAAATCTAGTTTGAGGAAGAGGTCCTTCAGCAGCGTCAACTAGAAGAAGAGCTCCGGAGGCCATATTAAGCACTCTCTCCACTTCACTTCCAAAGTCAGCATGTCCAGGAGTGTCAATAATATTGATTTTATCTTGCCCGTACATCACGCTGGTATTTTTGGCCAAAATCGTGATTCCCTTCTCTTTCTCAAGGTCGCTCGAGTCCATCAGGAATGATTCTTGCATCTCCTTTTGATTTTCCCTAAAAATTGCCGATTGTTTTAAAATTGCATCAACCAACGTTGTCTTTCCATGATCAACGTGGGCAATTATTGCAATATTTCGTATATTCATGTTTAAATATTTCAAAATGACTCATAAGTATATCAAATTATGCACAAATTACGTAAGTAGAATCGTCCTTTTAGGAAATAAAAAATAACTATTGCAAACTACCTCATTTTCAATTAGGCTGAATGTAATGAGAGAGGGGGTGACATATAGATGAATATGAAAATGCTACATATGATCGCTTACCTACTCCTATGGGTAGGAGGTATCAACTGGGGTTTAATTGGACTCTTTAAATTCAATCTTGTTGAGGCGCTCGGCTTGCCGGCAGGAATAGTAAGTCTCGTTTATATTCTTGTCGGATTATCAGCTGTATATACGCTAGCAACACACATGGGCGATTGCAAAGTGTGTTCCAAAAAATAATTTAGATTGTTATAGCAGTACCTAAACCTGGTTTATAAGACCGGATGTTGTTTACTCGACAAAATTTCAAATTATTATGATTATTGCTGCCGTAAAAGGTCTACAGATTATTGATTCTCGAGGTAACCCTACCGTGAAGGCATATATAACTTTAAATGATGGATCGGTTCATTCTTCCTCTGTGCCGTCTGGAGCATCGATTGGCGTCCACGAAGCAAAAGAGCTTCGTGATCTTGACCCGAAGCATTTCTTTGGCCAAGGCGTCAGACATGCCATTGAAAATATTGAAACTCACATAAGAAAAGCAATTATTGGTAAACGTATTGATTCGCCTAGAATGATTGATGAGGTCATGCTTCGTCTTGATCATACTTCGAATAAATCGGTAATCGGCGCCAACTCTATGCTCGCTGTTTCCCAAGCCATGCTTAAAGCAGCAGCTTTCGCCTCAAACATTCCTCTTTGGAAGTATATTAACGACTATTATTTCCCGCAAGTTCAACCATCATATCCAAGATTATTTATTAATGTTATAAATGGAGGTAGGCATGCTAACTGGAGTTTTGACATTCAGGAATTTGTTATAGCTCCAAAAAAAAATATTCCATCGGTATCTGTAAGAGTTGGAGTTGAAATTTTTCAATCAATAAAACGTGAACTTATAAAAAGAAAATTGTCCATACTTGTTGGCGATGAAGGTGGCGAGTCGCCTCAACTCGAATCAAATGAAGAAGTTTTTGAATTAATAAGAAAATCAGCTCTTTCTGTCAATTACACCCTTGGTGTAGATTATGACTTTGGTATTGATTCTGCTGCAAGCCAATTATTTCAGGATGGCAGATATTTTTTTAAGAAAGACAATATAAAATTATCTTCAGAAGGATTAATCGAGAGGTACAAAAAATATATTGATGATTTTCATATCAGCTTTTTCGAAGACCCGTTTGCCGAGGATGATTGGGAAGCATTTGTTATGTTTACAAAAATATCGGAAAACAAATATGTAGTTATTGGTGACGATCTTTTTGCAACCAATATTGAAAGGATAGAAAAGGGCATAAAAATAAACGCAGCAGGAGGCATTATTATTAAACCCAACCAAATCGGAACAATTTTAGAAACTGTCGAGGCGATAAAACTGGCAAAAAGCGCCGGCTGGGTAGTAATTATTTCCCATCGTTCAGGGGATACGGAGGACACGTTTATCGCTGATTTGGCTTACGGATGTGGAGCGGATTTTATAAAAACAGGATCAATGTCTCGATCTGAACGGCTAGCTAAATACAATCGACTACTTGAAATTGAATTTTTCGAGAGTGGGGTTTAATTTGTATAAATTTTAAATGGGGTTAACAGGTTTGCTCCGACGATCGAATCTATCTGTCTTAATCCGTTGGGTATTTTACAGTTGTGACGATCAATCACAAGAATGCGAGGTAGTCCCATATCAATATTGGAGCTAGATGAGCATTCGCTTTTGACGAAAAAAACATTATTGATATTTTCCAGTTGTATATTAAATTTTATTCTTTTTGCAAACTCCTTGTTAAAGTTATTTGTATAAAACAGATAGTAGAGAGGAAATGTCCTGTCAATGGGTAAGTAAACTTTGTTGTAAGCCTTTCTATGTTTTTCAACATATTTCACAATTTCCTTTTGCCCGTCATTCCTAACTAAACTTGTTGCTCTATCACTTTGAACCGAATATTGGTGCCAAAAAAAAACTAATTCACCTATTAGGATAGACATTACTGCGAGTAAGATAATTTTTTTGTATTTTGGGATTAACGCTAATTGGAACAGGCCATATCCAATCAATATTGAAAGAGGAATTGTCATAAAAACCGATCGGTGAATGTTTGGAGAGTCAATAATAGTTAGTCCTGCAGGAATCGGCGCCAGGAAAAGTAAAAAAAATACCATCATTAAATTTTTTTTATCTAATTTTCCTTTATCTTTTTTAAGAATGTGGTAAAGTCCAAGCAATAGAAGAGGCAAAAAGATGACATATAACAGTCCCTGCTCTGGTACAAAAAAATGAGGTGAGTTTCCTCCTCTGACAAATAAAACATCAGGAGAAAAATAGCGACTATATTGATAAATAAATTCTCGGGAATATCCCAGGATTTTGTTGCTAAAAATTCTTGCTATAACTACCGATTTCTCATTAAATATCGCCTCTTGAATTCTTATCGAAACTCCTGACAACGGGCTAAAAATTGATGTCTGAATAAATCTACCTTTCCCCCATGCGGTTAACCCAATAAAGAGAGTTAAACCGGTAAAAAGTAAGCACATAAGAGTTGGCAATGCAATTTTTGTCTTGTTATTTTTTTTAAAGTAAATTAGAAGATATATTAAAAAAACAGCCGGGGTATAGATTCGAAACGGATGGTAAAAAAAATAAGAAAATAGAAATATAATTAATGATAAAAATAAATATTTATAGTTATTTTTTGTCTTAAAAAATAGCAGCAGAACAAGTCCAAATGCAAAAACCGTTGAGCCCATTAAGCCCTCAACGGTGGTCCTTGACAATACTATATGCCAAGGCATAATGGCAATCACAAAGGCCGAGCACAACCCAGCAACCGCATTTTTAAATGTCAGTTTTGATAAAAAATATACTGGAAATACCGCAAGCGCCCCAAGAAACGCACCAAAAAACCTTACTCCTAAGCCATTAGGACCAAACAACACCACTCCTAATCCGGATAGATAAAATGGTAATATAATATAGTAGTCACCGAATTTATTGAAGTAAAGAAGTGGCCATTTATTCCCGTAAACGTCAATTCCATTCCTTAAAATAAAATGGCCAACGTAGCCACTTAATATTTCATCTTCATGGAGATTAATAGGAAGTTTGTCAAGATTATAAACCCTTAAAAAAAGAGCGATTAAAAAAATAACAAAAAGCGCAATAATATTTCTGTGATTAGTAAAAAACTTGACATAAAACATAAATTTTCTTAAAAAGAAATTAATTCTGGTTACCCGGAAAGTCAAAAAATCTTTTTAAAATATGTTTCTTTTTTTCTACGAAGAAAAAAATTATCAGTCCAGCAATGGACAGAGCCGACACTAAATTGCCAAGCACTCTAACTTTCGTATCGGTAAATTTTAAGTAAATATTATGCCTTCCTTTGGGTACGTTATAAGTTATTATCCCGCGGTAATTTGGATCCTGAAATTGGATGTCAACTGGCTTTGAATCTACCCAAACCTTCCAACCCGGAAAATAGAAAGTATAGTCAGCCATTCTTATATCTGTTATGGCATTAACTGCATATTTACGCCATGAATTACTTAATTCTCTTGAAACGATTTTCCCTTGTCCTTCTATAATTTCACCTTTCTGTCTTTTTACTGGATAGTCATCAGTTATTCCTGTCCAGATTGTATTCATGTTTGTTGAATGGAGATTAATTTTTGTAAATAGGTACTGACTTAAAGGGTGATCCGTATTGTTCTTACTGTAAAGTTGGGGAAATCGTAAAAATGCAAAAGCGACTATCAACGTCAGAGCAGCTATTTTTAGCTTATTATTTTCAAATTTATTTAAGATATACGCTATAATAATTGGGGGGACAAAAATAAATAGCGACAACATGCGCCATGGGAATTGTATATTGCTTAAGATGTTAATCTTCTCGTAAAAAATAAGGGCATAATCGGTAGTCAAAAATAACGACGTAACCCCAACAAAAACGGCTATGTCTAGCATATCAACTTTCCATTTTTTAGCTATCATGATCCGTCTTACTAAGTAGAGTATTCCAATAACAAGTATTATCACCTCAAATAATCCTGGAGTAACAAAGTGGCCACGATTTAAGACGTCACGATCAAAATAATAGTACCAGTTTGGGTCTATAAAATTCTTTAGGTGAAGTGTCTGTCCCTGTGTTAGGTGATTTCCGCTTCCGTAGTAAAAATATTTAATTTCAATATTTAAAGGAATAAGGTAATATGCAGCCATCAGAAGGCCCCAACCCATTGACACGCCTGTTAAAAATAACTTTTTAATTTTTTCTTTCTCATCTTTTAATAAAAATAACAGGTAAGGAAATATAATAAATGATGCAACAACCATCATCATCGGATGGCTAAGCGCCAATCCAGTAAATGATATCGCGAGTAAAATAATTGCCCATCGCTTTTTTTCTTTTATAAGATAATAAAGCGCAAATAGCACTAAAGGGAAAAATACTGATGCGAAAAACTCCGGCAATGCCTCTCTTACATAAAGATTTAATATTCTGTAAGGCGAGATGTTGTATAAAAATATTGCGACAGTCGATGGTATTTGTTTGAAATAAATCCTCAAGAATTTATACAAAATCAGATTTGAAAGGACTGTCGCAATTAAGGCAACTATCTTCCACGACACAATTGCATTATGTGTGATAAAAGTCATCCACGCTCCCAAATATGAGATAAATTGATGGGCCACCAGAGGAACTGGCATGCCATAGTTTGCAAAACCGTCAGCCCATGTTGGTTTAAGATCTCCACTTTTGATGGCAAGATAAAATTGGGTAATTGTTGTAATGTGCGCTCTCCCATCCATATGAGCAGAGTGACCTTTGTTGAAAAAAAGGTCAAAGACCAATAAAAAAGAAACTAAAAGAATAAAAAAAATATAAAAACGTTCTTTCGTTTGAATAAACATTTACTCAGTTATTAAATAACTTTAACATTATATACTATGTGTATACATGAACATTATGCGGTATAAGTTTGAATTCATTTTAATCACATTAGTTCTGATACTTTTTGTAATCTTGCAGCCTAAGCTGTCGGTCTATCTTTTCTACCCAAAAAGAACCACAATGTTGAACGGTTTTACTAAAGATATAAAAACAACACAGAAAATAGATGCAAAGAAGTTCTGGCAGTTTCGGGAGTTTTATTATCCGGGCTATATAAAAATTGACAAGAGCGGATTTAAATACCCCAAGTATTTGCAACAACTGAAAACATTGGGAGTTAAAATGGTTGATAATACTGCCCCAAGAGTATTTTTGATCTATAACTCAGACAAACTGAGCAGCGTCGAAGCAATTGTTGAAAAAGACCAACTGAAGGATTTAGTTATTGACTTAAAATCAAGTTCAGAGTCAACGCTTATTGATAATAAAACAGAATACGTTGCCAAGTTTCATGACAAAATTTATGTTTACTTTGTAAAACCTGTCCCAGAGATGCTTACCGCCAACGGATATTATGACTATAAAAATCCTCATGATAGAGTAATTATTGAAGGAAAATATTGGCTAAATATAAGCGCAATCAATATTAATTAGTTATATACACGGTAACAAGATTGTTTTTATATATTTTCTTAAATTTACGTCGACAACTATTTAGTTTATTTCCTATTGGGTTTTGTTTTAATTCGTATAAATAATTTGCTTTCCTTATTACATCGCAATTCCAATTACGACTCATATCAGCTCTCTCTCTGTAATCAATACCGACTAGCTGCAGTTGAACTTCGTCAGCTATAAAACTCTGTTTATTAGAGAACGCAGTAATATACGATGAGTCTCCAAGTGAATAAATCGGTAATGGCCTAACTGAAGGGCGATTCTTATCAGTTGGCAGCGGTGAAAATACAACGCCATATGGTTGTTTCTTTAAAAAATCAAGGGCGACAATTTCATCTTTTGGAAGATATACATGTCCCGGTGGTTGACCAAAAGTCCTTATTATGTCAAGCGACGTGGGAACGGTTAGAAGTAAAATAACCGAAGTTATAATTGCCCCGATTGTTTTATTTTTTTTAATCAGCAAATAAATTGTTTCTGCTGCAAAAATATTGCTTAAGAAAAAGGCATAATAACTAAATTGAACAGTGTTCCACCAAACACCTCTCTGAATAAAAAAAATACTAAGTACAAGTGAAAAGACTACTGTTAAAAATACGATAATATCAAATTGCATAATTTTCCTTTTTAGCGCTTGATTGAGTAAATATATAAGCCCGATCATTCTTGTTCCGAAATTAAAAACTATGTAAAGTCCCAAAACAAACATATTGATTACTACAAGTCGAGGGCTAAACCGGCCTGAGTTTTCAAGAAAATATTTTGCATTTGTTATGTTTTTCATATAAAGAAGTTTTGGCTCTTCAATTATTGGATATACTGTCGAAAAAGGAGAATAAACTAACGGAAGTCCTCCGTTAGTCTGTCCTCCAATTCCATAAAAGAAGAAAATAACAATAAGAGAAAATCCGCCGACAAACAACAAAGATTTTATAAAACCTAAAATATCCTTTGACTTATAAAAAGTCAGGGCAAAATATAGCAGCACAATAAAACCACTTATTATGCCCGCATAAAACTTCAGTGCAAGATTAATTGCGACTAAAAATCCTAACATGATTATATTCTTTAAACTTGGTTTAGGGCTCTTTATGACGACTAGAATTAGCGTTATGATCACAAGCGAAAATGCGTATTGAAGATTTGTTAGCGAAAGAAGTGATTGCATAGCCAAGAGTCCACTTGATCCCCATATTGTCTTGTCGTGAATCCAGGTAATTACAAATGAAAAAGATCCGGAAAAAAACACAAAAAAAAGAAATATGAATGCAAATACTTTTTCTTTGTGAATCTTCTCTGATAGCTTTAACAGCAGGTAGCTAAATAATCCAAACCATACAATGGGAAGAATCTTAAAGTAACTCGCTGTTGCTGAGATACCCAACTTTGTTAGAAAATAAATCAAAACATCAAGAAAGTAATTATAGCTGGATAGTATCTCACCAGAAAAGGTCGGGGCAACGAACGGAAAATGATTAAATGATATTGCAACGATTGCAAGATGCCAGATAGCATCGTGACCATGGGCTCCCCAGAAATACAATCCGCACGTACCTCCAAAACAATATTGGCTTCCACTGGGAATAATTGTCAACATATAGCTGGCAAAGGCGATTATTATCAATAGGACTATCGCAAGATTTTTTTTAATCAAACTTATCATTTTTTTTATTTCCCAAAAAAGCCATTCTGACATATCATGTATTATACTGCTATCTATGTTTTTTCTAGGGTTTCTATTTTCGTTACCCGTCTTACTTTGGATCTATATCAATAACTGGAATGAAACTCGCCTAGACAGCTTGACTCCACCAATTATTATTATTGGGGTAATTATTTTACTAACTTTTTTAGTTAGTTTATTTTTTTTAAAGAAGCAAAATATTGCAATATTATATTCAGCAATTTTTGTTCTTTTGTTTTTTTCGTATGGAACATTGACAAGATTTATCCATCAATTTCCTACTATCACTAGTATTCTTCATTCCCGACCGGAGAAACTTGCAATCCTTTTAACTTGTAGCATTTTAATAATTGTTTTTTTGAAAGTAAATAAAATTAATGAATTGTCGTTAAGCAAACTTATTAACTCGCTGATAGTCGCGGGAATCGTTCTTGCTATATTTCCACTTGTTTTTATTATTCTTCATGAAATAAAGCGTCCTCCCTTGTTTGATGGTCAACTATTCTCAATTAATAACAAAATAAATAAGAATAATACTCCTGACATTTATTATCTAATTGTTGAGAGATATGCAGGTTTTGAAACTCTTAAAAAGAGATATAACTTTCGATCTGATTTAGAAAGATACTTAAAAAAAGAAGGATTTTATTTAGCTTCGTCACGGCCCAACTATCCCCACACCTCACTGTCTCTTGCATCATCTTTAAATATGAATTATCTAAGTTCCCTTGAAAAAAATGCCATTTTATACAAGGGTGATCAAACACATTTATTTAGCCTTATTAATAACTCTTTATTTTTTAATTTTCTAAAAAATAACGGATATGCAATTTTTAATTTTAGCGACTTATGGCAAGGAACAGAATATAATCTTAACGCCGATTATAATTTTAATTACTACGGTCCCCTACCTGCATTTACAAGATTATTTCTTGAAGAAACTGCATTTGATTTTTTCTACAAAAAATACCGCTTTGAAAAAGATAAAACAGCGTCATACAAAACAGACAAAAGATTGAGTGAGCAATATAAGTTAAATAAACTCAAGGAAGTTGTAAGAATGAATAATAAAAAAATTGTTTTTTTTCATCTACTTGTTACTCACGAACCCTATATTTTAGGACCTTTAGGTCAATCATTAACTGATGAGGAATTTATCAAAACTCCCCATGAAAAAAAATATATCAATCACATTGGGTATAGCAATATTGTTTTAAGACAATTTGTCAACACCATTAAAAAAAGTCGTCGTCCCTTTATTATTGTCATTCAGGCCGACGAAGGACCTTATACACAGGAATTGAGAAAAGCGGTTGATAAAGGAAATTTTTCATGGAAGAAGGTAAGCGACGATGCAATAACAACTCATATGAGCATATTAAACGCTTACTATTTCCTGGATAAAAATTATCAAAATTTGTATCCCACAATTAGTCCTGTAAATAATTTTAGAGTAATTCTAAACCAGTTTTTTAATCAAGACTTGCCACTACTTGAGGACAAGTACTTTTTGAATCAGGATTTTAGTCATCTGTACAAATTTAAGGATATAACTAAAAAAATGTTAATTGATTTTCCAATTAAATAGGACTATTATTTTTCTATGTCACTTATTATTTCACTAGTACTTAACGCACTAGCAGTTTATGCTTCATCCTGGATTATTCCCGGCGTTCATCTTAATGACTTATATACCGCTCTTATTGTGGCTGTTGTCTTAGGATTAATTAACACTTTTATCAAGCCGGTTTTGGTTTTGTTAACTTTACCAATTACTCTTCTCACTCTTGGATTATTTTCTCTCGTTATTAACGCATTAATGATTCTTTTGGTTGACAGATTAGTCTTAGGATTTGCAGTTGATGGATTTTTAGCAGCATTAATATTTAGCTTGGTTTTATCTATCATTAGCACAATCCTGAACAATCTTTTCAATTAAAAACACACACTAGCAAACCGATCCTGCCACAAATAGATCATTTACTCTGGTTTTAGTGTGAGTTGGAAGTTGAAAAAGCGCAAATTCGTGTTCTTCTCCCCAATATATACTTTTTACTCCGTATTTTTCTTTTATAGAAAAAATAGAATTTTTAAGATCATTTGATCTTTCTCCGTGTTCTTCAAATAAATATTGTTGAATGCAGCTGTCGTCAACAAAATCTGTCAATACTACTCCAACTTGTCGGTAAAGCTTTGAACTATCAATGAGTTTTTCTAGTAACTTTCTCACCTGTTTAAAAATATCCCCGCTTAAATTTGTTGCCGATCTCAGACGTACTTCAAAATGAATATGGCGCATGGTCTGCAACCTCAAGAAACATAAAACTTTTCGTGGCGCTTGTTTGTATCTGTATGCTTTAAAACAAGCCAAATTAAGGTTGTGAATAAAACGACTGAGTATATATTCCTTATCAGTTGTGGGTGATGGGAACGTGCGAAATGTTGAAATTGACTGATACGAATCTTTTAAGTCACAGTTAACTGGTTGTCTATATTCTCCGTGAAGTTCAAAATATAATTTCTGTATGTTTTTGTTGTACAGCAATTTTACCACTGACAATGGTTTTTTGTATAAGTCATATGCCGTGCTAATTCCATATTGTAAAAATTTATTGTTCAGCGCTCTTCCTACCCCACAGATTGCATCAATCGGCTGTTCTTTTAAAAATGGCTCGATATCTTTTTTTGAGACTATCGTATATCCGTGAGGTTTGTTGGCGCTAGACGCCATTTTAGCAAGCGTTTTGTTGACAGAAACCCCAATTGAAACAGGGATCATTAACGACGACTCTATTTCATATTGAATTGCCTTAGCAATTTGTAAATGTTCTTGTCTGTCAAGATACATTGATAAATCAATGAAAACTTCATCAACCGAAAAAACTTCAACAAGAGGACTAAACCGGCGCGATATGGCGACCATTTTTCTTGATATCGCCTCATACAAATGGTAATCAGAGTCAAAAATAATCACTTGCGGAAAATTCCTTTTAATATCACAGGCAAGCATTTCCCGCTTAACTCCTAAATTTTTTGCTTCATAAGACACCGCAGTTGCAACTCCCCTTTCCCTGCCAACTACAAGTGGCTTGTCACGAAACTGAGGATAAACAGACTGAATACATGACGCAAAAAAGGAGTCGCCGTCAACGTGAGCAATAGCAATTGGCCAGTCATTCATATCTCAAAACATGTAACTCGAAACGTGTAACGCAAGAAGACATTTTTTTATTAAGTTCTTCTTTTTTGAGTTAAAAGTTTTTGCGTTTTGTGTAATGATTATAAGGTGAACGATCGTTTACTGTCAAGTAATAAGATTGCAGAAAAAATAACATTTTTTTAGTATTCTAAACAAAGAATGCTTATATCAGTTGAATTATTCGTAACCCAGATACGGGAGGAATGGGTGATATATAAAAAATATACATTTGATATTACAAAAGAAACATCAGATCCAGATGATTTGGTAGTTGAATATGCACAGAAGAATATATTTAAAGAAAATGTAAATCAACTAAATTTCGTTATGCACTCAACAAGCTGGCATTACGATCACAATGGAAGAATCACAATGACGTACATGTTCTATTCAGACTTTATAGACGTAAAAATTATGTCTCATAAGCGAATTTTATTGAAAGATTTAACGATAGCAAAAAGCTCAAATCCTAAAAAGCCACGCCCAAACAAAATTACAGAGACAAACATAGTGGCTCACGGAATAAGACACATCGGCTATTTAACTCAAACCGAAAAGAAACTTATATTTGCAAATGCGATTAAGCCGGCCAATTACGAGATTCTAAAACAAATTGTAAATAATCTTGCCGGAGAGATTGGGTAATACTAATTATTTCTCTGTTTATCACTTAAAAGTCGGGTTGAGTCAAGTTTTTGGCCAAAGTTCAGAAAATTTCTGGTAACAAGTGAGAGTTGGTTATAAGCATTAGTCATATGTTTTTGCAAAAGGGATAACGCTTTATTAGTCTGTTCATAATCTCGGCTCAAAGCCCGCAGATGAATCAGAATTTCTTTTGCTCTTTCTTCAATTTTCTCGCCTTCAAACGAAACTAAAAGAACGCGCAAATATGCATAAAAGCTCATTGGGGAAACCAGTAGCACTCTGTTTTTTCGGCTAAAATCGTGCATTTCTGTTGTAGAGATAATCTCGTAATAAACAGATTCTGAGGGAATATACATAATTGCATAATCAATTGTTCCCTCGCCAGGTTTTACATATTTTTCTCCTATCAATTTAATGTGTGTCTTTACATCATTTAAAAATGACTGATGGAATTTTTTTTGAATTTCTTCACCTTTTGATAAGATGTATTTCTGATAATTCTCTGAAGGAAATTTAGAGTCAATAGGAATGAATCCTTTTTGTGTTTTTAAAATAAAATCAACTTTTGACCCATCGGCAAAACTATATTGGGCACTATACATCGATCGAGGTAAAAATTCTTCGAGGATCGATGATAATATATGTTCGCCAACTCCGCCTCTAAGTTTGGGGGATTTGAGCAAATTTTGAATATCACTCATAGACCGTCCAATTTCTGAAAACTCTCCTATTGATTTTTGAACTTGAGAGATAACTACAGATGCATTATCAAGTCGTTTATTAAAGTCGGCCATTGTTAAGTCGAGACGTTTATCAATCTTATCTGTTGACGACTCCATCCGAGAGGTAACTTGTTTGAGCCACTCGACAATCTCCTGACTTTGACTGGATTTATTTTTTACATCACGAAGTAAATACCAAATAACACCAATGATGGCAACGAAACCAATAATGATTATAAGAATTAATGCACTTATCTGATTCACAGTGCGCTAATTATACAGAAATAAACTCCTCAACGCTTATGCCCGTCTGATTTAATATCGCTTTTAAGGTCCCTTTCGGTAAGTCTTTAAGATGGAGAGGAATAGTTGCGCGTTGTTTGGTTTTCATGTGATAAAGAATTACATGGCTTCCGGTCTGTCTATCCTTTACGAATCCGAGTTTTTGAAATCTTTTAATAGCGTCTTTAGGTTTTAGAATCGGCAGTTTAGGCATGGGTAAGATTAAGTTTTGAAAAGTCAATATTCATCTGACTATAGAAAACATCTTTTTCTACAGGAATATCTTCTTTATGTGCCTCAAGACTTTCAATATAAATTCCAATCGCCTCTCTCGCCATCTTTTTTGATTCAGGTAAATCTTTGCCATAAGTTACGCACCCCGGCAAGAGAGGAACAAAGGCAGTATAGCCCCCTTCAGGCTCCTTTTGAAAAATTACAGTGTAATTTAGAGTCCTTGCTTTCATGTTGATTCATTATATCATAGCCAATCCTGTATCTTTAGATTCTGCCTCCGTCCACTATAAGAGTTTGACCAGTGATAAAATCTGCCTTATTTGAAGCGAAAAACAACACAGCTTTTGCAATATCTTCGGGCGTTGCTATTCTGCCAAGTGGCGTTTCTTTTTGAAGAATTTCTCGTCTTTCTTTGCCTAAATTTCGCATTAAATCTGTATCCGTTGGTCCCGGGGCAACTACATTAATCGTAATATTATACTTCCCCAACTCCCTTGAAAGAGTCTTTGTCATGTTGCTGACTCCAGCCTTCGATGACCCATAAGAAACACTGACTAAGCTTCCAACAAGAGCCGCAATTGATGAAATATTAATAATTTTTCCTTTTGTTTTTTGTTTCATATAGGGAAGAACCTCTTTTATGCAAAAAAAAGCCCCTTTCAGGTTTATGTCAAAGGTGTTATCCCACATCTCCTCGGTCGTTTCATTTATAGGAGCAGGCAGTTGAATACCAGCGTTATTAATAATAATATCTATTCCTTTGAATTTTATTATCGATTCCTTTACTAATTTTTTGATCTCATTAATCTCTGAAATGTCGGCTCTTATTGCTATAGCATCGGGGCCGATTTTTTTAATTTCCGCGACTAATTTATTTGCTTCCTTTTTTGATTTGTAATGGTTAACAACAATTTTAGCTCCTTCCTTAGCAAAGGCCAACGCAATAGCTCTACCTATGCCTCTTGCAGCCCCTGTAATTAAAACTACTTTATTTTGAAATCTCAAGTCAACCATAAAGATGAAGTATATCAGTTTTAACTCCTACCACAAAATTAAACCAAATTTGAAGATCCTTTGAAAATCTTAGGCTTTAGCCAATCAGATGGTGTCCCTTGATTATCTTGTGCGTTGGGTTGCTGTTGTTGCCCATTTTGTGGCATAGCAGAAGGTTGCGGAATGACATCCTGATTGACAGGTTGACTCATTGATTGATTTGTTAGACTTGGTTGAGGGGCAGTCATTGGCGGGTAGTCATCGACAAAGTTTTCATCTTCACCATCGTCATAATATGGATCATCATAAGGGTTTATCGGTGGATTGTAAGGTTGGTTAAACGGGCTGGTTTGTGGTGTCGTCGGTGCAAATTGACCCGGATGGCCAAATGCAGTGTCCTTTTTAACATATGGTTTTTTTAATGCGCCGGCTCGAAGCAAGCGAGAGGCGATATCAAATGTATCAGCATTAACTGAATACGAAGTAAAATTATTAGTTGCGTAAACCAAACCTGTATAGAGGTTAGTTGAAATATCTTTATCAAGCTCGATTTTTAAATAAGAGACAATTGACAAAATAATCTCAGAAACTGAGGATGATTGTTTCTCGACAACGTTAATTGTTCCATATTGTCCGTTATTAAAACGTCTATCAACATTAATAATCTCAACGCCACTGAATTTTTCCTGATTATTGGTATAGATCTTACCCAAGTTTTCAAGACGAGCAGTCTCTATGGTGATGATTACATCAATTATTCCTCCTGTATAGCCAAATGATACTTGCTTAGGCTCAAGCCTGATAGCGCCTTGTGACGGCGCAACAAAAACCTTGAGACGATCACCCTCGACCTCAGAAGTTATTTTATCAACTGCCCCTTCATGATATGGGAACGAAATAACTAAAGTGTTACCATCTTGTGCTTGTAAGTCGGTAATAATTTTTTCCGATGCTATAATATCAACTTCCTTTTGGGGCTGTTCCTCTGCGACTAAAGTCACCTGTTTACCGGCTTTTGACAGGGCAAGATACAAGCCGGCAGCTGATGCCTGAGCATCGGCGGATGCCGTTTTTGGCATGCAGATAACAAACGATTTTTTCTCTTCTAATACCTTCAAAATTTGTGGGTATTGATTGTCTAATATCATATACTATAAGATTTTATCATATCACCTACCTTAAAGTCAAGATTGGGGCTAGTGAGCATCCCCCCTTCCTCATTTTTCTTCAGTTCTCGGATTTGTTTAGTCTTTTGTTTGAGCGATTCTATATGGGCCATTCCAATAACGCTGTCTCCCCGATAGAGTTCAATTTCATCTCCAATTGCTAATTTTCCTGTTTGAATAGAGATACCGGCAATATTTTGGTTTTCAATTAAAAAATTAGCAATAATTCTTGCCTGCCCCTTAAAACGGGACTGTTTCTCGTCTTTTTCCTGGTAAAGACTCAAAACCTCATCAATTTCTTCAAGTAACTTATATATCAAACTATAGGTCTTAATCAGTACTTTCTCATCTTTAGCGATTTCAACAACATCTTTGGGAATCCCCTGATTAAAGTTGATAATGATTGCTCCGGTAACTTTCGCAAACAAAATATCAGATTTTGTTATTTCACCAATTTCCGCTTTTTCTATCTGAACTGATTCGTTTAGGTTTAGACTATCGACTATTGCCTCAACCGATCCGTGATTGTCGGCCTTAATTACCATTTTCAATTTTCTTTTTTCTTGTTTTTCTTTAAAAAAATCAGCAGTGCTTAGCGGTTTTTTCTCGGAGACTTCCGGCGAAGTTGACTGGTCTTCATATACAGTAAGTTTGGATCCAACAGATGGGGTAACATTAAATCCTAAAAGCACAAATGGATTAGAGGGAACTACTTTATTCACTCTATCCCCACTATCATTCATCAACGATCTTATCTTTGCTTCTTTTCCTTCACAAAAAACCGTTTGTGAGACAGTAAGGTAACTGTTTTTTATAATACAAGATATGGCAATTCCCGCCTTTGTCTTATTAATTTCAATAACATACGCCTCTAACTGCCCTTCAAGTTCGTAGCTAAACTTCTGCTCAGCGGAGATAAACAAAATTGCCTCAAGCAAGTCTTTAACATTATCTCCCGTCTTGGCTGAAATCCCAACTGCCGGTGTTGTTCCGCCAAATCCTTCTGTTAAAATTTCGTATCTTAATAAATCTTTTTTGACTTTATCAAGATTAAAGTTTGGAAGATCAATTTTGTTAACTGCAACAATAAAAGGAAGCTTTGTTTTTTTGATAATTTCGATCGATTCAATTGTTTGTGGTTTGACTGACTCGACTCCGTCAATAAGAAGAATGGCAATGTCGGCTACCGTTGCTCCTCTGGATCTGATTTTCGTAAATGCCTCATGTCCCGGGGTGTCAATAAAGGTTATCTTAGACACCGGGTAACCTGAGAGATCTGTTTCAACCTCATACGCACCAACTTTCTGAGTTATTGATCCCTCTTCTTTGGCTGCAACATTTGATTTTCGAATATAGTCAAGCAGAGTAGTTTTACCATGATCAACATGTCCTAAAACTACTACAACCGGACTTCTTGGTTGTGTATTCATGATTATTTCTCATTTAAGTCATCTAAACTATCCTTAACTTCTTTTTCTTTTGGATCGGCAGCTGCTTTTTCAGGTTTATTCTCCTCACTATTGATCGTCTCTTCTTTTGGTTCTTCTACCGCCTTTTCTTCAAGCTGCACTACATCAATATCATATCTCGTTAAATGCCCCGCCAAATTAACATTGACGCCACCCTTTCCTATTGCCAGTGGCGCTTGTTCCTGAGTAACAAAAACTTTAGCTGTTTTTTTGGTCTTATCAAGTTCAACAGACTGGACTTTAGCCGGAGAAAGCGCCTCTCTGACAAATAACTCATCATCGGCGTTATATTGGATAATATCAATTTTTTCATCAATTCCAAGCTCATCATTTACGGATTTTACTCTTATCCCCTTTTGGCCGACACATGCCCCCACTGGGTCAACAGCAGCAGCATCGGAATAAACAGCTACCTTTGCCCTCTCGCCCGGTTCGCGAACAACAGCATGAATCTTAACAGTCCCCGATGCAATTTCAGGAACCTCTTTTTTAAAAAGTTCTTCGACAAGTTTTGGGTCGACCCGAGATAAAATTATGCGAGAATTACCATATTCATCTTCATCAATTTTCTTGATATAGAGGGTATAGGAGTTGTTCACAGAGTAATCCTCGCTGCGGATTCGCTCTTGTGCCGGTAAGACTCCCTCAGCCTTACCAATATCAAAATGAACATTTTTGGGATCAAACCTAATAACCCTCCCTTTGACAATTGTGCCTACTTGGGTAGTGTAATGTTTAACTATCTCCCTTTTCTCCGCTTCACGAATTTTCTGCAAGATTACTTGACGGGCAGTTTGTGCAGCAATTCTTCCAAAACCGGGAGGAGTTATATCCTCTTCGTTTTTTAAAACATGGGTTTCGCCCGAATTTTTATCAATTTTAGCCTCAAATGTTGCTTCTTCGTCATCTCCATAATCTTTTTTGTAAGCAGCTAAGACTGCCTCCTGAATTGATGATATAACGTCATCAATTGATATTCCCCGCTCTGTTGCAACTTGATTTAACGCCAAGAAAAACTCACTTTTAATAACAGTCATAAGACGAAATTATAGCATTATATGAGGCAAACATCAACTTTCAAAACCATTCTCTGTAGCAGCTTTTTTTAGATATAGCAACCGCAAAACAAAATGTCGGTTTTTTATACTGTCATGCTGAACTCGCTGCGCCCTTCCGTAGTCTTGTACGAAGGAGGGTTTCAGCATCTCAACAATGAGATCCTGAAATAAAACTTGTCCCGAACTTGATTCGGAATTCAGGATGACAAATTAGACAGTTTGAATTGCGCTAGCTATAACTAGCTAATGGACTCTAGCAGTTGCTAAACATTAATGGAATTCCAGCACATGAGATAATAAATCTTAAATAGATTGGCCACAAAAATATTACTGGCAGCGAACTGGCATCTAGCGCCACTCCTTGCACTAAGAAATACAGATAAGCAACAATTCCGACAAAGCAATAACTTATTGTAAATCTTTTCCACGATTGCCAAATACTAAACCATACCAAAGAAAAAGACAAGATAAGCGATGCAATCAAAAAAGAAACTGCGGCAACACGCAGGTTTTGCGCTTTTTGATATTCCCTTTTGTATATTTGAGCAATTACGGGGGTTGGAACAATCTCCGGTTGGCGTGATAACGACTCATTTTTAATCTGTGTTTTATCAATCGGCAGCTCTACGTGGATTACTGAACGTGTCCCAAATATTTGCTCACTGGTTGCAAACTCTATTTCAACAGCTTTAGTTTGCAGTTGTGCATGAATAATTTCGCCACCAACATAGATTAAAACACCAAGAAGAAAGTATAGAAACAAGAATTTGTTTATTGCAAAGATTTTTTTTGTCACAACTTTAACTAAAAAACAGTTTAATTCTTTGATAATCTGAAATCAACTTGTTTATTAAATTTTATGGTTAGGCGACATTCGTCCTGAAGGTATTATTTAAAAGCAAACCAACCATATAGTCCGGCGTCATTTAATTTTGATTTTAATATTAATGGTGTATTAAATATAGGAAGTAGTTTCTTTAATTCAAGTTTTAAAGGGCTAATAAATTGCTCAAATTTATTAGCAACACCGCCGCCAATAACCATTATTTCTGGAGACCATAAAACAATTAAATTAGCTAAACCAACTGCAACCAATTTTGAATATGCTTTCCATATATTTTTATCATCACACTCTTCTGCTGTTATACCAAATATTTGTTTGAATGCTGTTCCGGAAGCATAAGATTCGAAACATCCTCTTTGACCACAGCTCCAAACTTTTGTCTCATAAAAGTTTATTATTTGATGGGCCGGCTCAATCCCGAAATGGTGAGGAGTAATTTTTTTATTTATTATCAAACATCCACCGATACCAGAACTTAGGGTAAGATATCCGACTAGAGAATAATTTCTCCCCGCACCATATACGGCTTCTCCTAACGCAGCAACATTCGCATCATTTTCTAAGAGAAATGAAGTTTTTGGGAATGCTTGGAACAGGGGCTGAAAAATATTTTGTCCCCGCCATAATTTTTTTTGTCCCCATTTAATAAAAATGCCTTTCTTTTTGTCAAGAGATCCAGCAGCAGCAATATTGATTTTTGAAATATCTAAAGATTGACTTTTTATCTCAAAAATAATTCTGTTAATTTGATCTTGAAAGTTGTCAAAAGTAGTAAAACGAATGATTTTGTCGAATTTTCTTTTATTGTTAGAAAAACCTAATCTTGAAGTAGACCCTCCAATATCAATACAAATGGTCATAAAAGTCTATGTTTATCTTAAATAATATGCTTGCTCACGGTAAATCTCATAATCCAATTTTAGCATTCTATCAATTCGAGTTTACTCCGTATGTGTCGAAGTGCTTGCTAGCCGTAGCTTTAACGAAGGATAGTCCAGGCTTGTAACAGACGTTAGAACTCTTTTCGTTACACGAAAATTATACTTTTGTTCCAGTAATGATCGTTGCAAGACCTCCAGACATTGGTAACGATTCGACTTCAGAAAGTCCAACCTGATCAAATACCACGGTTAGATTAGATCCATCTCCAAAGTCTGCTAAATATCTATTAATCATCAGAAAACGGTCATAGTGACCATCAAAAAGGGCGAAAGCGAGCGGCATCATTTTGTACATGTATAAGTGTTGTAGCCTTTGTAAGGCTCTCTGACTAGGTACCGTAATTTCTACTGTAGCGAATCTGCCACCGGGTTTTAACACACGTTTCATTTCCTTTGCAAAAAAATTGTGGAGATCCGAACACAATGTTTTCACCCCGTATCCAGAAAAAATGGCGTCTAAAGAATTATCCTCAAAAGGTAATGTGGTCGCGTCACTCGTCATTAAGCTAACATTTGAGTATCTGTTTCTTTGTTTTCTTTGCTCTGCACCATTAATCATTCCCTTTGAAAAATCAATTGAGAAAATATGTCCATCGGGGCCAATAAAGGGTAATAAGTGTTTCCACGATTCGCCTGTGCCTCCCATAAAATCTCCAACTACCATACCTTGCTTAAGTCTTAATACATGAGCGGCATTTCTTCTCCAAAGTTCGGTAAGCCCTAAAGAAGATAAAGTTGATACAAGTTCATACGAGCCTGATAGATCGTCGAAAAGTCCTTGTAGATATACGGGCGAGTAGTTTGTATCATGAACGGACGGATTTCCAGCTCCTTCTAAGCCCATAAGAAATCTATTTTAGCACTTTCTGACAAGATAATCAATTATGTAGACAATCATGTCCAGGCTCGTGACAGATGTTAGAATCTTTTACGCACAAACCTAATTGTCATTTTTCTCTAAAAGGACATTGAGTTGCTCAATGAGCGGAGGAATATCATTTTTGATAATGTCCCAGATGATGTTCGTGTCGACTTCCATATAGTCATGAATAGCAACATTACGAAAGTCGATAATATCTTGCCTTGGAATAGTGTCATGTTCTTTTCTGAACTCAGATGATATATTTGTTGCAGCCTCCCCAATTATTTCTAAATTTCTGATCGCCGCAGCTTGATCCCAATTATCTGTCTCGAAATGTTCAAAGTCATTAGCAGTTGCATAAGCAATAACAGCCTCAGCGGCATCTTTCATGTGCATTAAATAAGCATATGGATTACTATTTCTCATATAAATCTTTTTTCGTGTTTTAGTATGCTCTCTTTAAGATAGGGACTTATTCCGTTATAGCTTACTAGGTCAACTTCTTTTTGAAGCGATTTCTCTAGATCCCTTTTTAAACGTACAAACAGAAGTCTCATTCCCTTAGGGGGTTGAATCAGTATGTCTATGTCACTTGTATCATCATAATCACCGCGTGCATAAGAACCAAATAATGCAGCTTTTTTTACGCCATATTGTTCTAGAAGCGGTATTATTTTCTGAGTTATTGTATCCATATTTGTAATTCTATCAAATTGTTTGTAATTTGCGATGAGATAGTAACCAATTTAATAGGCATTTAACTTTCGCCTTGTAGTAATTCGAACTGTTGTGAAAGTCTCAAAACTAAGTCCAGGCTAGTTGAATATGTAGGAAATTATTATAGAGGTCAAATCTTCCAATATATAGCTTAATTGGAATAGACCTTATTGTTTGAAATGTTCGTGATTTTCATTCTCCCGAAAAAGTTCACTACAAGTCTCACAGAGATTTGCTGGTTCTAAGGGTTGTCCCTTGAATTTACATTTTTCTTCTTTACATACATTATCACCTGCTTCAAATTCTTCCTCTGTAATTCCCTTCATTTCAGGATGAAAACTGTAGCAAGTAAAACAAATATATCGTTTTTTCATATTAAGGTGATTATATCAAAAGTCCGAATCTATTCCTCTGTTCAGATAGTTTGATATGTTTGAGTGAAGCTAAAAACCGAGTCCACGCTGGTTGAATATGTGGGGAATTATTATTCAGCTAATATTGCCATTATTTGATTTGCTGTCTCTTCTGGTGTTTGATTAGTATTGTCAATTTTGTGCTCGTTACTGTACTTCGGTTCGTCTCTTAATTTTCTATTTAATTCAATAGATTGCTTAAAATCTCTGAAACCACTATCTCTTGATTCCGTAAGAACTCTTTGTTTGAGTATTTCATCGTTATTGAGATAGAGTGTAATAACTATATTTTCATAACTTTTGAGTTCTTTTATAATTCTTTCAATACCATTTTCTGTAAAGCCACCCACAATGACGTTCCTATAATTATGTTTTGCATAATTCTTCAATATGAATACTAAATTTTCAAAAGACATTTCTTCTTCAGCGGTGCTTGTATTTTTCCAGTCTTGATTAAGGTGGTAATCTCGGATCCAATCGTAATCAATATAAACAGAATCCAATTTCTTTTTAAGAAGCCTGGCGAGTGTGGTTTTACCCGATCCTTGAGCACCTAATATCAAGATAAAATTATTCATATCGAATCAAGTATATCAAAAGTCCAGATCTATTCCTCTGTCGTAACAGTTTGATATGTTTGAGTGAAGCTAAAAAGTCTGTCCAAGGGGAGGGTATCTTCCGTTAAAACTTCAGATACCAGGGATTCCCTCTTTCGCATAAAGCTTCAGAGGGCTAGCCATCCTCCGATTTATCCTTCTCTAAAGCTACTGATAATGATTTGAAAAATCTTTTCTTCATAAATGCTATACCACTCCCACTTTTTAAATATTTTTCGAATGTGATAGCCTGTTTTTCAGTTTTAAAAGCACAGTACCACTCAAGTTCATAATGTAAGTTTGACTTAGTAGATTTTACACGGCCGGAAAGGTGTTCTCTAAGACGATTTTTCAAATCACTTGTATAACCTACATAATAACGATCGGTTTTGTAGTTTCTCAAAATATACGTATAGAACATAGTACTTTAGAGCTATACAGCTTGCTATCTTTCGTTAAAACTTCAGATAGCCAGCTATCCGTAGCTTTAGCGAAGGATAGTCCACGCTGGTTGATTATGTAGGAAATTATTATCAGACCTACTTATTTACAATTTGAATAACAAAACGATATTTTCCCTATTACATCAAGTCTACGAAGTGGCAGAGGATTGTTTTTCACAAAAATCATATCCTGTTCAACTCTATCTACAATTCCGACCTCATTAACGTCAGGATTTTTTAAAGACTTAAAAGCAATAATATCCCCCATTTTGAGAGAACCAAGTCTATAACTTAGCTTGTTTACAATGACATATGCTCCAACTGGATATTTTGAAATTGTATTACGTAGTTGTAATGGTTGAAATGCGAAGAGATATAGGAAAATGGGAATTAGAAACAATAGAAATATACCGAAGACCAAAATTATTATGGATTTGAATAGTTTATCCACCATAGTTTTCAGTATATCAGAAACCAAGAAGTCCGAATCCACACTCCTGTTGCGATAGTTTGATACATTTCGGTGAGGCTAAAATGTTGGTCCAGGCTCGTAACAGACGTTAGAACTTTTTACGCACAAAGAAAGGTATGATTGCTACTTTTTTTTGTAAGCAATTGATGGAGAAGTAGATCGAGGCAAAATAGATTGAACAATATTTTTTGGCAATTGCATAGCCGCCTGCTTCAAAAATACAGAGGCATCGAGAATCTCAAGCAGTACCGCTTCTCTTTTTGGGGAGAAATGCACAATAAGATCGCCCGATTGCTCAGCATAATCTATGTTTTGATCATTTAGCTCGATAAGCAAAATATCATCCTCTTTGTTGTATTTAAATTTCATATTTAATAATACCTTCCTTTCTCTGCGGGATATACCGTAATTATCTTTATTATATCATCTTCAAGTTTGTATACAACTCTCAATATGAGTTTAGTATCGAAATTTTTCGAGGCAATAATTTTTGGTACATCCGACTCTGAATCAATATGATCAGGATTGTTGACAGTATCTTTAATCTGTGCCAGGCTTATTTTAAAACCTCTTTTGGCAAGCAAAGGAATTTTATCTTTAACAAGATGCCTACTTAGAATGAATTTCATAAACTCAATTCTAACACTTTGCACAGTTAAGATTCTAGCCTTGTGGGGGAATTATTACAAAAGTTATTCTGTTACAACAAGAGTTATAATTTTACCTCTCTTGATTTTGATCTAATTTCCAATTAGGATAATAACAGATGAGAAAAAACAAAAGAAGTAAGAAGCCATACAATCCTTCTAATAGGAAATTCTTAATTGTAGCTTTATTAATTATAATTGTTGTATTATTTACTGGCAAAACCTTTCTACAAAAACAGGAGTCCCAATCCAACAATGTGCTAGGATTACTCCTCGCTAAAGGAGACAACGATTCAGGTGGATCATCCGGAAGTGGTTCGGGGAGTGGATCGTCTGAGAGTGGAAGCTCGGATTCAAGTGAAAGCCGATCTGATTCGGGTTCTTCAAATTCTGAATCTTCAGGTTCAGAATCATCTGGAAGTTCTGAGTCAACAAGTGGCACGGGAGGAGCTTCTGGTTCTTCGGGTTCATCTGGGGTTTCAAACATCGTTCCAACACGAACGAGGTTCATAAATCCCACAACAGGTATTCGCACGGAAACAGAGGTGAAACAAGATGAAGAGCGTACCGAAGTAAGACTTAGTGAGGGTGAGCGTATCAGAACAAGAACGAAAGATGGGAGAACAAGAATTGATATTACCTCAGGAGGTGTGAAAACCAGACTTGAAATAAGAGATGGTAGGTTTATTATAAAAGCAGAACAGGGAGATGGAACTGAAGTTGAACTTGAAGATGACGCGCTCTTTAAGATTGAGGAAAGATTGGCTACAAACCAGATAAAAATAGCAACAGATGAGGCAAATAGATTTGTAATACAACGAGGTAATGCCGGTGCTGTTAGTCAATTCCCGCTATCCATCGATCTTGCCACCAATACGCTGATAGTGAACACCCCTTCAGGACAAAAAAATGTAACAGTGCTTCCAGATCAGGCAGTGCAAAATCTTCTCGTTGCAAACATTGTTAGTCGTTTAGGTAGCAGTGCGGTTGTTAATTCCTTTCGAACTGGTGAGACCTCAACGCTTGCTCAAGTTATAACATTGGGTGAGCAAAATGGTATTCCAATCTATGAAATCAATGGAATCTCAGATCAAAGACTACTGGGCTTTGTTCCCGTAACTATTGAAAAGACTATTGCTGTTTCTGCCGAAACTGGAGCCGTAGTCTCAACTCAAGTCTCATTTGTTAATAAGGTGTTAGATTTTCTCTCCTTTTAAACTCTACATTGTCTTGAAAGCCTAAAAAAGTAAGTCCAGGCTGGTTGAATATGTTGGAAATTATTACCAGCAACAATCATTTCTCTAAAATCCCCTCAATTCCTTCCAGTAACCTATCAAATTGCGTATACCCAGCACTTGCATTGAAGTGACCAGAGTTTGATATAAACGTTAAATCTACTCCAAGTTTACGTGCAAGCTCCTCACCATTTCCCAAAGAAACATATGGATCGTTATCTGAATGATACACAGTAGCAATTCCTGCATTGGATTTTATTGTTTCCCAATCAAAGTTGAATCCATTACTGAAAGCATAATCACCATCCCAATTTTTAATAGGTTTGACGCCGATTGGTGCAGAAACAAGAACAACCGCTTTAACTGGCTCTTGAAGTCTTTCAAGTAGTCGTAACAGGAATAACCCTCCCAAACTGTGACCAATTAAAATTGTATTGTCTTTTATGCTTTGTTCATAATCTTTAAGAACCTTGAGCCACGCTTCAAGAGATTGTCCTTCAGGGGTAGGAAACTGAGGAATAGTGGTGTCATATCCTGCTTTAACAAGCTCTTGTTTTAGCCACGGAAACCAGTTCTCACCTGGATGACCACCTGTGCCATGAAAAATAAAGAGGTTTTCTTTCATAGAGGAAATTATATCAGAAGTTCCATCTTTCAAATTGTCATAGGATTGAGCTCAATAGTAGCGAGAAGGATAAAGTTTCATGTATACTTTCTTTTATATGAGTGAAGCTGGAGATATGGGCGAACCACCAGTATCAAGATTGCGTGGTGATTTAGTTCAAAGACAACAATCAAAAGAAGCAAAAGGGTCTCCTTCGGAACGATTTCACCTTGCCACTACAGTCAACACTGTTGGTGATGAAGATGGCCCACCTTTTTCAGCGTCTTATCAACTTGATAATACAGGAAATCTCAAAGGAAGTCTTACTCCGAGAAATGGAGAGATGGTGAGCGTGCTATCTGTTGCAGATGGACTAGGTGGAGGTGCTTCAGAACTTCACAATGGATATGGCTCAACTCCACGAACTGGAGCCTATATTGCTGCACGAGAGGTACAATCTATTATTCCCGAACTTATTGCGAGTGATACAGGTTTTTTATCTGCATCAACCGCAGACATAAAATCACGACTTGAAGAGGCATTATCACAAAGGTTTCGTACTATGTCAGAGCGGTATCCACCTACACATGGAGAAAGTAGATTGAAAAGTGATCTTATCAATCCGCTTGCCACAACATTCTCAACAGCCATCTTACATGAAACACCAGAGGGTACTAAGGTAAAAGTCTTTTGGAGAGGAGATTCCCCAGTAGTTATTGCAACACCCACAGAAACTTACGCAACAGAAACTGGCACAACTGGTGATGCAGCAATGGGCAGAGAAGGAAGTGTTAACCTATCAAATCAGTCTTTACAGGCGGCAGAATTTACTTTTCCAGCAGATACGATTGTTGTATTCGCTGCATCTGATGGATGGTTCAAACGACCTGGCACTGATGGAATTCAAAGAGGAGTCCAAGACCTAATACAGGCATTGGGAGAAGCTGTTGGATCAAGTGATGTTCAACCAAGAATCAAAGCTAAATACGTTGTTGGATTGGTAGAACCTGATGATACAACGCTTGCTCTTATAACGAATAGAAATAGTCCATCAGAATTACATCTGATACCGCCGATAAGTATTAAGCCGATAACCCCATTATCTATATAAAAGCTTTAATAGCTTATGTGAGAGAACCTGCCCTTTTATAAAAATACGTATTAGCAAGTAAAACCGCCTGTGCACATACAAGGGCTGGGACTATTCCCCAAATATCTGCTATGACGCCCAAAATAAATGACGACAGGGCAATTAAAAGGCACGTAGTAAATGATTGAAGCGACGCCATTGTTGCTCGTTGTTCATTAGTAAATTCTTGATGGAAAAGGGTGTTCTCAGCAACATTGGCTGAGCCGTAAAATAATGAAGTCAATGCCATAAAGATCGGCGAGAGTGGAGTAATGAAAATCGCAGCAAGAGTAGTTATAATTGGCGTAGATATAGTATCCGTAATAATTACTTTTATTGGTGTAAATCTTTTAATTATCTTTCCACCAAAATAATAACTTACCGCAGCAGCAACTCCTGAGACAGTGCGAGGAATACCAAGAGCCCATGTTGGCCAGACTAGATTGTAAAAAGCAGCCTTAAACTCATACGCAGCCTCTCCCACGCCATAGTTAATGGTTCCAGCGATAGTGAGTAATCGTAATTTTTTATTCTCAAGTGTCTTTTTAATAGCTATATTTAAGTGTTGAAATACATTCCCAGTCTTTTTAGTATGTACTTTTGGTTCTATCAACTGTGTACTCAATAACACCGATATAACCTGAGGAATAACAGAGAGCCACATAACAAGCGGAAATGAGATATATGCTATGAAGCCTCCTAAAACTGCAGAAACTGCTGATGCTACCTGAAACATTGAACTCGTTTGTCCAAGATGATGAGAGTATTCCTGTTCTTGATTGTGTTCTCTTAGTGTATCGTGAAGTAATGAAGTGTTATTACCACTAAAAAACGATCTACCTAATCCTTCAAAGATAGCTCCAACCACAAGAATCCAATATGAGATTCCGATTGCATAAAAAACTACTGCTAAGACACCTGATAATGCTCCTAAAATCATCGTATTTTTCCTTCCAATTCTGTCTGAAAAAATACCTGTTGGGACTTCAAGTAAGGCCGTTGAAATAAAAACAACAGAAATAATACTCATGGCAAGTGCATACGAGCCAGTAATTCTTTGAAAGTAGAGAATTAAGATTGCAGCAAAGAGACGAAAACTTGAGAAGAAGTTAAACCAAGTGAGGACTCTAATGTTTCTGTGAGGCGACATTATTCAAGTGTATCAGAAGTTCTAACCGTTCCGCCTCATTGTAGTTTGGATTGTTAGGGCAGGTATCCATTAAACTAGACACATATTCTCACTGACAAATAGTGTTAAAAGTAACAATAAGTGAGGAGGTGAACCACGTTTATGGGTACATTTAAATTCATACCAAAAGAAACAAAGGAACAGATATTAAAACGAATAAAAGAAGAAGGTATCACTGTTTTGCAAGCAGCGGCAGACGCAGGCATCTCTACAAAGTCAATATATAACTGGATGCGAAGCAAAACCATTTCAGATTGTTCTGTTTTGGAAATTAGTCGCCTCAAGCGGGAAAACAAAGAATTACTAGAGATAATAGGTAGACTAACCCACAATTTAACTAAACCAAAAAAAAATTAAAGAGATCCGTATGATAGTTACAGAAAAAAAACGAGAAAGTAAAACACAATTAGCCAAGAACCTTGGAGTTTCAAGATCGTCTCTGTACTACAAAACAAAAAGAGATGATCAAGACCAAGAAATGAAAAAACAAATCTTAATTGTGCTTGGTTTACATCCAAGTTACGGGCATAAAAGAATTGCTCTTGAGTTTGGACTTAACAACAAACGGATACGTCGTGTTATGAAAAAATACGACATAAAACCATACCAAAGAAGGGTTCAGAGACTTAGAAAAAAAGAAGATGAGGGAAAAGAAGCAACGGAATTAAAGAATGAGATTGTTGGATTTTGTCCAATAGCACCAAACATCGTCTGGGCATCCGATTTTACATATATTAAATTTCAAGGATCATTTATCTATCTGGCAACAGTCATTGATATATATACCAGAGAGATTATCGGCTGGAATATATCAATGCGACATGATACGAATTTAGTCTTGGAGGCATTAAAACAAGCTATCGAGAGGATACAAACAAAACCACTCTATCTGCATTCTGATCAAGGATCAGAATATGACGCAAGGGAGTATGAAAACCATGTTATGGAAAAAGGTATTGTTATGTCCATGAGTCACAAATCATCTCCCTGGGAAAATGCTTATCAGGAATCTTTTTATTCACAATTTAAAGTTGATTTAGGACACGTTGATAGATTTGATACAAGAGAACAGTTAATTGAAGAAATGTATCAAACAATTTATTACTACAACAATGAAAGAATACATGGTAGTTTAAAGATATCTCCTGTTAAATTTAAACAAAATCATGAAAATCGGTTAGAGAAAGTGAGAATAACTGTCTAAAGAAATGGGTACTTGACAAGCAGTTCCTGTTCCTGCACCAACATTGCCGTTTTGTACTGGTTCTGATGAAAGGTTGTCAACAGCTTCAGCACCATACTCTGGGTCATATTGAAACAGTTCAACTCCAAGATCGTACACGATAGCTCCACTAACCTCTGGAATGATTGACTTCCCAGTTTTCCATCCTATTCCTTGTTCTGTAAGCTTTTGAGAAATTGGTGTGGCAGATAGTAACCCACTCAAACTTCCACCAGCAATAAAAATCCCTCTCCTCTCTGGGAAACTTTTTCCATTTCGCAGGTTTTCTGTTGAGTACAATCCAGGAGCTCCACCGTAGGACACGTATGAGACAGGCAATACCTTATCGAAGAGAATAAAAGTGCAACCCGTAAGTTTATCTGGATGAGTGGAATGTCCAACCTGAACACCAGATAAAGCAGTGAGAGTATTGTTCATACAGGTATTATATCTCAGCTTTTTAGATTGTTATAAAAGCCTAAACGGAGCGTGTCCAGGCTCGTAACAGACGTTAGAACTTTTTGGGCACAAATCTGAGGGATAAGTTATATAGATATTTAAGGCCCTATATCAATTTTTCTGCTATAATAGGCCAAACTGTATATGACAGCAGAAGTAGCTTCTCATACAAAACAGGTCTTTTTAGTCGCTGAGGGTTCAATTGGTCCAGTAGAAAGAGATCGAGGCGGAAACTGGTATGAACCACTGGGAGTTTGGGTTCATCCCGAAATACAATCCTATATGGATTCAATGCCGGAAGCAGAACGTCTACTGGTTGAACGATCATTTCCTCTAAGTTTTGCTGTAGCCACTGCTTATAACGCTCAAATTGCTGACGTTGATTCTCATCAATTATGGCCACAATCTTTTTATGAAAATGACGGTACGCAAAAACTACTTGAAGCGGCTGAAGTAAATCCTTCAATTGGAGATCCATTTGCAGTGGTCAGAGGTCAACCACCATATGGCGTTATTCCCTTCAGTCTTACATATTTTGATGAACTTCAATCTGCTGTTGCTGCTTTAGAAGATATGATAGCAACAGACAGTCCGTCCGCCGTAAATTTAGCTCCATATTTAGATGCACTCCGAAGAGCATACACACCCGATGAATTACGGACCAGTGATTTACCCTATTTGCATGAGGCGGATACAGCATGGGTGCACCTTGATCCCGACACAGAGTTAATTTTTTTTGCAGAACCTACCGAGTCTTATTCTGATAACCTTGCTGCATTACGAGATGACGATAGCATAAGAAGATGGGCAATTGATGTTGCAAATGCAAACGGACTTGGGCCATGGAAGAATTTTTTTGAGTTTAGGTTGATGCAGAAAGTTGATTTTGTGGTTAACCAAGAAGAAGTAGATGCAATTAGAGCAACAACTCGTAATCATTTCGTTAGACCAGGAGATGCACCTGTCCCTGCAAGTTTAGAGTTTAGGCGCTTACTTCTAGCCTCTGGACACGGAGCTCATCCCGCAAGAACAGCAAAAAATTACCCAAATTTTAATGATATTCGAAACGATCCAAATGGTGGTTATAAGAACGTACTCTACACCAATATGATTGAGGAAGGATTAGATAGTCAAGCCGTACCAATTCTGATGCATGCTTTTGGCACTGATTTTATGAGTCGATTCCCCAAAGAAAGACTCATGAGAGGCTCAACATTGCGGATTATCGGACATGAAGAAAATCATTCTTACAGGGTACACAAGGGTAATCTTGCTTTGGAAGAATTAAAGGCAACCATTGATGGCTTTGTGGCAGTTGATGAAGCGGGGAGATTTAAGGACGAAATAGATACGGTTTGTTTATCTACCGTCGGAGGAGCATTGTTTATTCGTTATAAAACTGCAAAAGCTCGGGCTGAAGGAGACACAAGAACCGAAAGAGGCTATAAGGCATACCATACCGGTGATACTATCATGATGAATTATCTTGCAGCAGCTGGGGCGTTTATTGACGTTAATGGTCATTATGGGGATATTGATTTTGATAATTTCAGGACAGCAATGAGAGACCTATGTAAAGAACTAGAGCAAGTCAGAGAAGGGACTGTTTCAGCTTCTGATTTTCAAGCAGCATGGGGAGCAGAAGAGATCTGGGATAGCTTTAAGGTTCTGCCTCCTGGAGTAGAACTCCACTAAACTCTATTAACCAATTTAACTTTTTATCATAGCATCAAAAACTATTGGAGATTTATTTTTATTAGCTAGATCTTGAAGATGAGCCAATGTGTTTTCCATTGCTTCATTTACCTCAAATATAAACTTCTTACTGATAATTTTTTCTTCTCCGGTCAGCACAATCAGTTTGCTCTCGATATTACCTTTATGAATTAATTTTTGCTTAGCATTTTCAAACTCTATAGCAAGTCTTGTTGTTCCTCTTGCATTAACAACAATCGGAAATCTGATATTCAGATCTGGTAATCTTGATCCACCTTGATCAACGTTAAAAAATAGCTTGAAATGCATCGGCCCATTTCCTAATTTTATATTTACGCCTTTGATTACTTGAGGATAACCATATTGATTTGTTATTGTGAACTCTAAGTGTATACGAGTTCCCAGCAACGTAGGGCTTTTTACTATGCCCATAAAAGGACTTAAAGTCAAACTCATTTTATTATCAATATTTCCCATACTACCATCACTCGAGAGTAGTTCTTGTGTTTGCTGTGCCACTAAGTCGGGGTAAACTTCGCTTGCCGTTCCAACGTATGCTTGATTAATTACCAGGTCTCTAGAGACATTAACATTAACTTCCTTTTTATCTCCTAACTTAAGCGACGGGTTTAAGCTAAGTTTCTCAATATTTATTAATTTATCTACGGCGCTTATGCCCATATTGTAAATATTCCAAAACTAGTTTTTAGTATAAGTTTTATCTATTAACCCTTTAAGTGATCGTACTAAGTTAACAATGGTTTGCATAATCGGATTCATTTGTTTAGCAGTCGTTGGTCCGGCCGCATTACTCGCCATAGCAACGCCATAATGTCTGAAAACATCCTCCACAATTTTCCCAACAGTGCTCAATAAGTATTGATCCTTCTCTCTCTCAAGCCATTTAAGCTTCCAAAAAAGGTAAGCAGAAACAGTAAAGGTAGAGAGAATACTAATAATACCTGTTTTATATTGCCATTCAGGTAGATCTGAGAACAAAAGTCGATTAAGAAGGTAAAGTGCAGCTCCTCCAGAAAATATAGGGACTATGGATCCTGTGTTTTTTTCACGTAGTTTCTTAAATATCTCATCTTTTTTCATACCTACTTGTATAAATTTCACTTGAGCAAGTAGTATATCATAGTTTAGGCTGTTATAAAAGAATAGTCATTCTTGTCTCTATTTATTCTGCTCGCATTAAAGAGTTTTTATTTAGAGCCCTTCTCTTTGATCGGAAACAAGTATCGATATAGTGCTCCGCCGCCATAAAACACAAGAGGTGTTATTACAGCAATGCCAAGATAAATCCACATTAGTTTTTCAATATATTTATCAGTTTCTATATAGCCGAAACAAATGTCTATTTGATCAATTCCCACTCTTTTAACGCATTTCCCGTATTCCTCGGTCAATCGAAGACTTTGCTCACTTCTGGTGCTAAGTATTTTTAATCCCAGTATCGCACTTAAGATTGTTACAAGCAGCACTAAAATATTTACCAATTTGTATAATCGTTGCCAACTCAATTGTCTTTTTTGCATATTCTTTTTTAATCGATAGGATATTTTTTAAAACATTCATCTTTTGACTTACGGCGAAGTTCTTCATTCCGATCCGCATTAGCAAACGGCAAACTGCAGTCCTCTTTAAGCCCACGAACTTTACACTCACTATCCCAATGCTCACTGTAAGCGCTGTCTGCGCCTGATAAACATATATTAAGATATGCCCTATTGGCAACTTTTTGTCTATCGGTTGCCTGCTGCTCTTTTTTTTGAAGATCTATTTTTGTCCATTCTTTTTGTGGCAAGAAAATCACAAAATAGTAGGCAGTCGATAAGGTGATAATAAGCATTGCCATGGAAAACAGGTTTTTACTATCAAACTTCATAGACTTTTTAAAAAAACTAGATTAATTTGCAACATGTTCGACATTACAGTTGTTACATGATGATGGTTTATCTCCAAATTCTCTTGTTTCACCATAAATCGATTCGGCTACCACCCATAACTTATTTGAACCTTGAGCGCTCATTGGGCCAGCAGTACAGCTGGTATTATCCCCAACAGGTCGTTCTCCTGTCAGACTCATACTGCCGCCCCATAAGGTATACAAACATCGTTTTAAAACTTTATTTGCCGTTACTACAGCAGTAACAGAATTTCCACTCCAATTAACTTCCCATGACGCCTCAAAGGGACGATTGTCTGGTGTTGGAGTCGGCGTTGGTTCTGGAGTAGTTGGTACTGTTGGAACGACTGTTGGAGTTGTTGTTGGCACCGATTGATTATTTGCCGACTGATTATTACTATTGTTTGAGGGTTGATTTGAGGAATTATTTTGAGGTGCTGATTGGTTATTGTTTGAACTGTTTGCCTGTGGATTGCTTGACTGATTTTGTTGTGGTATAGCAGTTGGTGTAGGAGAGACGTAAGAACGCTTTTTGACTATCGTCGGTGTAGGGGTGTGAGATATTTTAATACTGATGCCCTCTACCTTACCACTTTGACTTCTTTTGCTGTCTGCTTTTTGAATCGGCTTCGTATTAACGAACTTCGCATGCAGTGTCACGACACTTACACCTGCCAAAAGCATGCCTATAGCAACTGTTACAAAAAGCTTGTTGTGTAAATAACTTAATAGGACAGTCTTTATTTTTATTTTCATCATAGTTAATAGATCAAAATCTATACCTATAGTATATCAGACCTATAGAAACTTTTCAAGTTCAATACTGTGCCTAAAAAAGCAGTATAAAGACGATATTTTATGGCTAAGGAAGGGAAAATAAGCAGTATATGACATATTACTATACAAACAAAATTAAAGAGGAGCTTGGAAATAACATAAAACAGTCAAGAAAAAAGCTAAAGAAGAAACAAGTTGAGATTGCCGTCGACGCAGGAGTCAATCCCAGTTACTACGGTAAAATTGAGCGTGGTTTAGTCAACCCATCGATCGAAAAAGTTTTTCGGATTGTAAAGGCACTAAGGGTTAAATCTTCAGACTTGCTTCCGTTCTAATAATCTTGTTTGCATAGAATAACTTGTATCCTTAATGATTTTATTTGTTTCGTCATGCGCAGTATCAGTGATAACTATGTTGATATCCTGTTGTTCGTTTTTTTCATCCCTACCAAATACACTTTTTTCCTTTCTTTCAAGATACCATCGTGCTGTGGCAGTATCTTTTTCTTTTAAAATAGCAGTAGTAATCCTATTGGCAGCAACAAGTGTTAAATAAGCGCGCGCCGAGTCCATTTTTCGTCTAAAAACCTCATCAGATTCGTAATAATTGTAATAAGTCTGTTTTGAAATTGTAGCGTATTGACAGGCTGTTTCTATACTTAAACCACTTAATAACGCCTCTTCTAGTTTTTTGACAACGTATGGAAGAATAACTCGGGGTCTACCACCACCATTCTGTGAAATCTGTCCATTGGGAATTGTTTGAGCATGCATAACTATATTTTACAATATTTAAGATACCGTTTATAATACAGTTTAAATTGAAATGGCAAGATATGGAAGACATATTTAGTAATATTCCTATTGACTTACTTCGTCAAGAATTAGACGTTCTCAACGTTTTGTTAACCAAGCTTCAATATTCAAATGAAAAAAACAAGGTTACCAGTGCAGTAATTGATCTTGTCGTTGGAAAATACTTCGGAATGGGTGGTAGAACTGATTTAAGAAGAATTACTGAAATCTTAACTCGACTAAAAAACTTAAAGATTATAAAAAAAATAGCTAAGGGGCACCTTGATGGTGCAAATACCATTATTAGTTTGACTATTGATAAAAAGGAATTAATTAATTATCAGGGCAAACTAGAACAAAAAATTGATAGTAAAACTCCCGCAGAACAAAAACGATGGGTCGATTATGACTATGAAACCAAAACTATTAAATTAATACAGAGAAATCAGCAAGTCGTCGCACTCACATTCAGAAAACTCCCAAGCGGTGAAATGAGCGATCAAAATATCTTATTTGAAGCCGGATATGAATCATGGAAAAATGGGGTCACTCAGTTATCCAAAGATGACTGGCTAAAATTAGTCTTAGTGAAGGTAAAAAAAATTAAACGCAATATCGAGATTACACCAAAATGGTTTAAAAATACGCGTAGTAATTTAAGACGAACAATTGCAGACAGTGAAGCTAAAAATCTTATTATTGCTTTCGATTATGATCACGAAACGAAAATGTTCACTTTTGATATAATACAATCTCCTCTTTAACTCCAAAAACAGCGTACACCAAGCCTTACACCCGGTGTAAGCCAATTTTGAGGCTAGAAATACCTATTGACAAGATATCGGTGTAACTCCATGGTTTTCCTCATATGGAAACAATGGTAGTAAAGGATATGGCGGTCGCCTCATTTCTTCTCTGTTCTGGTCAAGTTCGTTTAGTAAAAACAGAGAGAATAAACGAAAAACTTGTTTTATTCCATTTCTCACCTAAAAAAATTGCAGAAAAACTTGTTGCTGATTTTTGGTCTGATCAAGCCATAGTTTCCCCACGAAAAGTATTTGAGGCAAGAAGAAGTCTTACAGATTTGATTTTTTCAGGATCACCATGATAACAGCAAAAGCAATCGAGGAATACCGCCAAATCTACAAAAAAGTATTCCGTGAGGACATTACTTATCAAGAAGCAGAGGAACAGGGAATGAGACTATTGGAAATGTTCAAAGTTATATATCGGCCGTTAAAAGTTAAAGATGACCGAAAGGGGGTGAAAAAAAATGAGCGATCCAGTATTCGACGAAATCGAGGTAAAAGAAGCTCAGGCGCCAGATCCGATTCCAGAAGGTCTTTACAAGGCTGTTATAGAAAATATTACAGCCGGTGATGGGAACTTTGGTGCTTATTACAAAATCACCTTCCTCATCACAGAAGGAGACTTTAAAGACACTAAAAGGAACTTGGTCGCCAGTAAAAAAATAACGAAGTCGGCAAATGGGAAGAATTCCAAGCTCTTTAATATCATAAGAACCTTGGAGAAAAAAGAACCAGCCCCAGGAGAAAAATATAACGTGGGACGGTTATTGAGTAAACCTTGTCAAATTTTGGTTAAGAACGACAAAGTTATCAACGAAGTGCAGTACCAGGTGGTAGCTGAGGTGATGTCAGCTTAATGTGATTTCCTATATCGGAAGGTATGATTCCAGTCTTGCCTTCCGGGAATGAGACCATATTTATTTTACCATACCATGGATTATCAAATCAAAGAAACCTTAATACAATTAGCTCAGATTGCTAAAGAAGCTCAACAGCAATCGGGCGTTCTTCGCAGTAAGATAACATTGCTTGATCCTCAAGCATATGCCACGATTGAAAAAATGTATATCAATGACCGGGAAGCACTTCTTTACATCGAGAGCACTCTTTGTGAGTTAATCGATAACCTAAATAATCATGAATAATACTACTTTGTTCGATGCCGCTCTACATTATCACAAACTTGGAAAATCAGTTTTTCCTGTGAGACAAGATAAAAAGCCTTTTATTGCCTGGAGAGAGTTTCAAACCCGATGTGCCAGCGAGAATGAGATCAAAGATTGGTGGAAAAAATATCCTGACGCTAACATCGCTTTACCAACGGGGGAGCTGAACAATTTAATAGTCATCGATATTGACATGCGACACAAAGGTTCAAATGAACTATTTAAAGACTTAAAAACTCCTTATTGTATTACCGGCAATGGCTGGCACTATTATTTTCAATATCAGGAAGGCATGACTAACAAAGCAGGATTCCGTCAAGGGTATGATCTAAGAGGCGAAGGCGGCTTTGTGATTATCCCACCGAGTGTTCACCAGTCCGGTAAAAAATATGAATGGATCATTTCACTTGAAGATATAACACCGATTCCATTGCCGGATAACCTTTTACAACTCATTTACAGCGATCAAAACCAGAATAATAACAAATTTGACCCATTGCTATTGGAAGGCGTATCATCTGGTCAAAGGAACCAAACTGCCGCACAGGTGGCCGGCAAACTTCTTGCTCATATTCCTCAAGAAGAATGGTCAACAACAGCATGGTCTTTCTTTGATGCATGGAACCAACGCAATAATCCACCATTACCACAAACAGAACTCAAAAATGTTTTTTCTTCCATCGCTCAACGCGAGCGAATCAAACCCAAAACTATCTCCATCCCAGTAACGCTTGAAAAAGATAATGAACAATCCAGCATAACAGAGGATAAAACGAAAGGTTCAGTTAAGCCAAAAAGCCGGTTATTCCACCCAGCACTAACTATTGATATTCGCAATCAAGTGATAATTACTTGTTTTCCAAAGACAATTGCTAATTTTGACAAAAATAAATTTCGATTAGAGGAAGCTA
>MGAM01000013.1:80060-80479 GCA_001789725.1 Candidatus Roizmanbacteria bacterium RIFCSPLOWO2_01_FULL_39_19
GTACCGGTACATATTGGGAATTGGACAATAAGGAAATAAAAGAACGTAAGATGTATCCGTTGGCTATCCCGTCCTTTGGTTATTCTGAATCTCGATGGTCACCGCAAGCTATGATTAAGCTCAAAAATGAGCGTAATTGTGACCATCGTGACTGTCGTGACCATGGGACTGGGCAGGTAGTTGATCCATATACGGATGTGTTTTTACCGATAAAAGAAGCGGTTGAATACTATGTTGATTTTACTAATGCATATCAATCAGCACTTATTACATTATGGACAATTGGCACATATCTATTTCCAATTTTTGAGGCGTATCCCTATCTGTATTTGGGTGGCATGCGTGGTAGCGGAAAAACGAAGGTTTTAGATACTTTACAACGATTAGTTTTCAATCCAGAATCAACTTCAAATTCCTCA
>MGAM01000014.1 GCA_001789725.1 Candidatus Roizmanbacteria bacterium RIFCSPLOWO2_01_FULL_39_19
TCAGCAATTTTTATCTGATCCTTGGATGAACCGATATGTTTTGTTAGTTGAAATCGTTTGCCAACATACTTCCCAACTTGGATTGCTGTTGCCCCAGAACCCGTTTTAACCTTTCTAATTCTGGCGTAGTGCGGTTTCACACTACTTTTTTACCTCAAATTAGCTTCATTTTCAACTTCTGGTGTTAAAAATGGGAAACTCGGGACAGCCTTTGGCACATATGATCATTCACATCCGGATGTTACTTTATGTTTGGCAAAATGTACTGATAATCAAAAGGAGGCAATACGAGAAATATTAACCGATGCAGCGATTGCTAATGATTTACAGCGAGCGCTAAACTATAATCGAGCACACGAAGCTTTAGTTCCTGCGCCTCGCCAACTTCCACCATTTCCATCTTTTGATGAATTTTGCTCTCTTAATCAGAGAGAAAGAGAAAAACGCGCCAATGCTACAAGATCTATATTAGATGATCTAATGGCGCTTTATTCTCTGCTTTATAATTTAAACCAAATCGGACTAACACCGGAGAATTGTCGAGGTTTGGTCGGTAGAGCGGGAAGCTGGCTGGGTAAAATTGATTTATTATCTGGGAGTAAGGCTCATGGCTTAGAATTGCGCAGAATAGCTGCCGAACACGTTGAAACATGTGGTGGGTCAACTAATGAAGAACAATTGGAAGCAGGGTATACCGCAATGATAGTTAACACCTTAAGAAGAGTCCATTCGGGTGTTATCTGGCCTCAAGGGATGAGCTCTTATACAGATGGCAAATTAGATGAACACCAATCTACGCTGAATAGTTGGCAATGCCTAAGTTATCTTTGTAAAAATCCACGAAGTGTTGTTGATATAAATGCAACTGCCGAGGTAAGAGCTATATGTAGGTATGCAGTAATGCATTTAGGAATGGACTTACGTTCCCTATCCTGGAGATTACTTGCGCTTTCCCAAGATTTCCCGGGTCAAACCAATACAACACAATGTAATGATGCTGCAAGGGTACTTATTGTCTATGATGTTTTGTTACCTTTCTTTAGAAGCAGATCGGCCATGGTTGATAGTAGCTTACTTAAAACATCACATGAAGCAATAATTGCTGCTTTAAACCAGTGGGTGGGTGGCGATGTTGATTTGGCCAAATATTTGGAATAATACTCTTTACTACAGGATAAAACAGTGCTATAATTGCCCGTCATGGAACAAATATCCTCACGTAGAATTAAAAATAGAACCACTCTAATCTTTGGAATTGCAATTGCTTTCAGTTTTCTTCTTGGACTCTGGTTTCGGAACCTGATACCTATTGCTATTATTGATGGACAATTGGTTAAAAGAAGCGAATTTACCTCTCTTCTTGTTGAACACGCCGGAAAAACTGTTATGCAAAAAATTATTATCAAGAAGTTTGTTAATGATGAGGCTAGACGGCGCAAAATTAAAGTTACCAAAGAAGAGGCGCAAGAGCAGGTTGACATTGTGATGAAGAAGTTAAAAAAGGAGAATGCAACCTTTCAACAATATTTAACGGTTCAAAATCTAACAGAAAGACAGTTTCTTGAGGAGTTGGATCTTCAGATAAAAGTTAAGAAAATATTTGGTTCGGGAATACTGGTTACCGATAAAGAAATTGACCAATATCTAAAAGATCATAAAATACTCAAAGGCAGGGGAGCTATCTACCAAAGTCAAAAAGTTGATGTCTATGATGCGATATTTAAACAAAAACTACAAAATGAGTTTCGACTTTTTATTGAAAGAAGATTGAAAACTGCTAAAATCCACTATCTAATCAAACTTTAAAACTACAGATTTCAAACTTGAGTTTTGATAGAATATCTCTATGCTAAGCGTTGTTGTTCTTGCTAGAAACGAAGAAAAAAATATTGAAGGATGCCTGAAATCTCTGGGATTTTGTGATGAAGTTTTAGTTATTGACGATGATTCTACTGATAAAACTGTAGAAATTGCCAAAAAACATGAAGCAAAAGTAATACCTCGCAAACTTAATGATGATTTTGCCAGTCAACGAAATTTCGCTCTTTCAAAAACTGTCCACGACTGGGTGCTTTATATCGACGCTGATGAGAAAGTAACAGATGATCTTATCCAGGAAACAGCAGCAACTCTTAAAAATAACCCCGCCGCAACTGCTTTTTACTTGAGAAGACGTGATTTTTTCTGGGGACGCGAGCTTAAATATGGCGAGACCCAAACTGCCAGAAACAGAGGAATTCTGAGATTGGTCAAAAAAGGCACGGGACAATGGAAGGGTAAAGTTCATGAAGAGTGGGAGACCCAAGGAGAAACTGCAAGATTTTCAAATTTTATAGACCACTATCCTCACCAAACAATTATTTCTTTCTTGAGAACAATAAATGACTACAGCTCAAAACGAGCTGAGGAATTATACAAAAATAGCGTTAAAACATCCGTTTTGTCAATATTTTTCAATCCTCTTAGTAAATTTATTTATACTTATTTTATCAAGTTTGGCTTTTTAGACGGGCCAGCCGGTTTTGTCTACTCATTTATGATGAGTTTTCATAGCTTTCTAGTAAGAGCTAAATTATTTTTAAGATGAATTATTTGCTTCTTTTTTTATTCTTTTGCCTTTCACTTGGACAGACGCAACGTATTAACGTATTTGATGGGCAGGTGAACATTTATTTTCATGATATATTTTTAACTTCATACGTTGCTTATGGTCTCATTAAATTATTTAAAAGTAACAAATTAGTTAATTTTATTAAAAAAGATTTGTTCTCTTTTATCCCGATGGCTGGAGTTGCAATTTTATCACTGATTTTGGGATTTTGGCAGTACTCTCTACCTGAGAATCTGGTTGGGTTGTTATATTTATTGCGTTTGCTAGTTTTTTTTATTTTCTTTGGACTTTTACAAAAAGAAAAAATCTCCGTTGTAGATAGATTGGTCGTATTTTCTTCTTCTCTTGTTTTGGTGTTCTCATATTTCCAATATTTTCTTTTCCCAAACTTTTGGCCATTGTATTATCTGGGCTGGGATCCGCATATGTATAGAGTAGTAGGGACATTTTTTGATGCTACCACTGCTGGGGCAGTTTTTTTATTTCTGACAATTACCAATTTTTTTAAATATCAAAAATCGAAAAATAACAAATATATATATTTAGCAATCGCATTTGTCCCCCTTTTATTTTTAACATATTCGAGAATTACGTATTTGATGGGGGTTACCGCAATAGTATATTACTTATCTACCCAAAAAAAATTTCATTTATTATTGACGGGAATCATGCTAATTTTTGGGATTTTGTTTATTCTTCCTCGTCCAGATGGGGCAGGAGTGAGGCTCGAGAGAGCATTTAGCATTAAAAGTCGTATCGTTACCAACGATATTGGATTAAAATTATTTAGACAACATCCAATTTTTGGAGTTGGGTTTAATAGGATAAAATATGCAAGGGAAGATATTGGAATTGAAACTAAGGGAAACGCTGCATCAGGATTTCCGTCATCTTTTGTTACAGCGCTCTCATCAATGGGAATTTTAGGACTGTTGAGTTTTATCTATCTGATAGGATCTTTTTGGAAACGAACTGCACCAGAGGGCAAAACACTACTATCAGCCCTTATTGTAGGAAGCTTCTTTGAAAATATATTTTTTGTAAGTTTTGTATTTTTATTTTTCTCGTTGTGCTATTCACATATTAGGGCTCATAACGAACGGTGATTGTTTGAGTTTCAGTTGTTCCTGCTAAATTTGTTGCCTCAACAGTTATCTTGTTTTCTCCATTGACTAATCGTACCGATGTTAAAAATGATCCGTCACCAGACACGACAACCGGCTGACCATTAACTCGGACACTGATATCTTCTTTAACTTTTCCGGTTATCGCAATTTCTTGTTTATCAGTTATCGATCCGTCTACAGGAGAAGAAACTTCCAGCTCCGGCTTGTTTTCAATGTATGTTACCCGGTAGACCGGCGACCTTTTAACTTCCTTGGTTTCAGAACCTTCTACTTCAACCGATAGAGTATTCACTCCTTCATTAAGATCAATGTTGACTTCAACAGAATCGTTGTCATAGAAAATCTCACTTTGAATTATATCGTTGACAATCACTTTAACGTTTGCATCTTTGACGTTGCCAATAGTAACTGCGATTTGAGCAGAGTGGGTAGCGTCGGGAACATCGATAATTTCGGGGTTGGCGCGAAGTTTATCGGTGTGTCTTGTGTCAGTAATTTTCCCGCCAGTTACTAAATTATTAATAAAGACCGATGTGTTAATTAAAAGTCTGACTCCGACAGTAGACAGAAAAATTATGATTACAATAAGCAGGACGAGATAACTTAGGGTCTTGTTGTTATTTTGTCTGAATTGACGGCGTGGTTGGACTTGCATATGAACTATTTTAACAAATTTAATCTGAGCCGCCTGACGGATTTGAACCGTCGACCCATCGCTTACGAAGCGATTGCTCTACCACTGAGCTAAGGCGGCATTACTGCTGTTCGTCTACTTGTCCTCCAGAGCTTTAGCATCGGAGGAAACTACGATGGCATTCTGCCTATCATTTTACCACTCAATAACTTTTTAAGTGTATACTCATATTATGAAACAGGTTTACTCGGATATTTCACAAGACAGAATTGATCGTGTTAAGAGCCTAAAAGCTAAAAACAGCCTAAATCGCGACTTTGTAACAAAACTAGCCGATCATCTTACCCAGGAATTTGGAACCGCCAAGGTGCTTATCGTTCATCTAATAATATTTATTGGATGGATTATCCTAAACTTGGGTGTCCTTCCCGGATTTCATATTCTTGACCCCTTCCCTTTTACGTTTATGACGACCATCCTTTCGATAGAAGCAATTGTCCTAACTATTTTTGTTCTTATTTCTCAAAACAGACAAACGTTGATTCAGGATGTTCGAGAAGAAGTTGACCTGCAAATTAATGTTCATGCTGAAGCGGAAATTACAAAGATTTTAACAATGCTTGATGAAATAAGAGATCACCTTAAAATGAGGCCAAAATCAGACCCCGAACTGGCTCAAATGGAGCGTCCAATAAACACTGATAGAATAACCAAAGAACTTGAAAAAGAAATTGAGGAATCTGTCTAAAGAGTGAGCCCCTTTCGTCAGTTATTGCATTAAAAAGGCTCTTGTTATCACACATACACTCGGTATAATCTTTCTATGAAAGAAACGCTAGCTAAAGTTCTATCTCTTTTGTTTGGTTTTCCATTGATTGTTTTTTTGATGAGTTATGGGATTATATTATCAAAAATGGACTTGTCTAAAACTATTATTATGTTTGTCCTTCTTGGCATTTTTGAGCTTTTAATACCCTTGCTGGTTCTGATTGTGCTTTTTAAGAAAAACGTGATAACTGATATGGATGTTGCTAAGAGAAGTGAACGAGTGTTGCCATTTTTGATTATCACAATTTGTTTCTCTGTGGCTGTTTTGTTAAGCCGTCAGTTTGGCAATGCCTTTTTGTTCAATTACCAACTAATTTTGTTTATGACAGTCCTTGCCAGCTTTGCAATAACGTTGTTCTGGAAGATTAGCCTTCATACTGGAATTACAACAGTAACAATAGTTTTCTTGACTGTTTTCTCAGGAGTTTATTTTCTACCCGTTACGGGCATTTTGCCCGCTATTTATTGGGCCAGATTTCATCTGAAACGCCACACACATTCGCAGCTTATTGCCGGAGTCATGGTTAACGTAGCTATCACGGTTTTACTACTTAGGTTTTTTGGGTATGTAAAATAAGCGACAGGATCTCTCTTGTTATAGGTAAAATCCTATAGTATAATCATCATCTGATGAACCGTTTAGAGATTGCTAGGAGAATTTCAGTCCTTACTTATCTTGCTATTGCACCGCTTGGTCTTACAGCTTGTGCTCCAACAACCGCGTATGCTCCGGGACGGTCACTTTGTGATGAAGTAGACAAAACTGTTTCCTTTAAAGGGAGAGTCGTTAGGGGAAATACGTTTGAGAATCAGATGACATTAGAACTTGATCAAAATAATGACGGGGAGCCGGACATAAAGATCTTAACCGACGTTGATGCAATTGAAATTGTAAAAAATAATCCACAGATTCAAGGTTCAGGAACGGTGATGAGCCCTGACCCCGATTGCGTAATTCAAGCACAGCACATTTCTTCGGAATGAGCGAGATACGGGAGTCGAACCCGTCTCTCTACCTTGGGAAGGTAGCATTAAGCCGCTTAACTAATCCCGCATTTATGTTATTTTACCAAATGCGATTTAGGCATTGTGTACTTTAACCTTCCCGTTTTCTTATCTTGGCAAAATGAATTTCTGTCCTGGGTAAATAAGATTCGGATTCATAATCATTTTTCTGTTGGCTCTCCATATATCAACCCATTTATACCCATCTCCATAGGCACGAACTGCAATTCCCCACAAATGGTCTCCTTTAACGACCGCATAACTGTTCCCATTAATTGTAATTGGCGTTGTTGGCGTTGGCTTTTTAACAACCTCAGTTGGACGCGTTGAAGGTGTTGGAGCCTTTGTTGCAGTTGGAAGAGCTGTTGGGGTAATCTTTCCAACGGTTATTTTTTTCGAGGGAACATCAGGCAGAGTCAAGTTTTGACCGACTTCAATACTATTTGCACTCTTTAGCTTATTCGCTGTTACGATGTCCACATAATTAAAGCCAGATTGATATTTTCTCTCAGCAATGTTCCATAAGGTGTCCCCTTTTTGAACCTTATAAGTCCTACCAGAGATTGTTCCTTGTTGACTTTGTTCAGTCACCTCTTCCTGGGCAGCCTGATTATTTTTGAGATTAGTTCTATTTTTTATGGTGTTGTAGACATATCCAATGCCCAAAACCACTATAATAAGTCCGATAAGGGCAGAAACATAATTCTCTCGGATAGTTTCAATAATTCTATCTTGCTGCGTTCTTTTATTTGGCATATAATTCACCCCCTCTCTTATCTCAATATTATATTGGGAATATTATTTTCGGTGATTATAATCGTCTATAGGCCCGTTTACAATAACACAAAATGGTACAAAGTAATACTATACGGCGTAATAATCGGGAGTTATAATAGTGTTAATAAAAAAATCCCTAAACTAGCGTTTATTGTATGATGTTTGCCATTTCTTCTCTTTTCAAATCTGTTAGATCAACAAACATGTCCGTTTCATATTTTTCCATTCTTTCATATGGCTCATCTTTAAAATCACAGGGATAGACATGGGCGGGACCGACGGGACTCGAACCCGCGACCTTCCGCGTGACAGGCGGACGCTCTAACCGGACTGAGCTACGATCCCAAGTACCAGTACTATATCAGAAACGTTCACAGTTGTAAATATTTTTCTGGTAAATTAAATGTCCTGTAGTATAATCAGACAATGAACAATGAGCGTAGATCTCAAATAGTTCATCCTGATGGTTCAATAACCTCGCTAAGAGCTAACATTGCGTCTGGCCTTGACTATGAAGAGTTATTGATGCGCCAAGCCAGAGAAAAACTACCGGTTGGATGGGACTGCAACGGAGGGACAATCGTTGGCTACGGAGGAAACTCTGTCGCTTTTAGAGTTAACGACGGATGTGAGCCTACAATAGTCGTATGGGATCATAATCCCGAAAGACGCAGTCGATCAGTATGGATAAGTTCAAGAACGGACGTTGATGCTGATTTTAGTGGTTTTACGATTCCTCAACAATTTGCCGTTATAATGGGTGTCAACGGCATACCATCTTGGATTAAGCTTGCGCCTGAAGTTCAAGGCGCAACAATGGGAGATTTGTCCTCACTTTATTTATTAGGCGATCGTAAGGCTCTTTTAGATTATCAGCGGTTCTGCAATCAGGTAATAAAAGTTTTCCTCAGTAAAGGATATTTGCCTGAAATTCGTGGAACAACCAAAAGAATTATTGCTTTAACCCCATGGTTGTCTCAGAATGTGATGATTTCTTACATTGACTCGTGTTTACAAATGGTTGACGCCGAGGTTGCAGACCATGAAATTTGGGGTAATGCCCCGCTGAAAAACAAGCTATTTATCTGTGCTAAACTTACGACTTTATTTTTAAGTAAGGAATTTGCCAGGATTGCAGCAAAAACGATTGAGGGTAAACTAAAACTTGATACGATTAGAAGAGAAAAAAATTGTCGTCGTAGAGAATATCTGGAAAATTTTACTCTTGGATTAAGAGAAATTATTTCATTACTAAATGGTGCTGGATATGATTATAGAATTGGCGGAGGAGTTGCCATTGAAGCCGTTTTAGAAGAACGTGGCGTTTTAGAAACTCACTGGCCGTTTAGGGCTAATGGATCAGTCCGAGATGTCGATGTTTCTATTTTTAATGGTGATGTGACCAAACTTGCTGATATTGAGCGCTATGTTGTCTCAAGAGGAAAGGTTTTAAGGGGATATCCCGTCCTGTCTCTTCACTATCCCAACTCTGATACTGTAACTCCAAACAGACGAACTTTTAAATCCAGAATGAGAAGAAAGTACCTTCCGAGTGAAACTACCGGCCTTGCTATTAATGATTGTGGGGTACTTGTTTTTAAGTATGGAGATTTGCAGTTGACGCTTACCAGAGACGATATGAAGCCTGTTACGCGTTCACTGCTAGGAGTGCAATTTCCATCGCTGCCAAGCGAAACACTTGTTGGGTTCTACCTTATTCGAACGGGAGCGTTTAAATTAAAAGATCTTGATAAATTAAAAAGTTTTTTTGAAGCTACGAGAGTTCAGATCCCATCAAGATATCGTGATTTTGCACGGTTAATTCGCTGCAGATATAGAGAGAAATATAGGAACAATCTTATTAGGCAATGGATAGCCGAATTGTCCTTCGGGAAAATTTAGACAATTAGCAAGCTATTCAATAGAGTAAAATATAGACATGGAATTTGGCAAGACAAATGCACAAATTGCCTATCTTCTTCGTTGTGTTGCATCCTCGTATACCTTACGGAGTTTTGACCGGTTTCAAATCACTGCTTATGAGCGGGCAGCGGACGTTATTGAACACTTGGGGGGCTGAGCTGTATGATCTTTGGGAGTCGCAAACTTTGGAGAATGTTGAAGGCATTGGTGTTACCTTGACCAAACGTCTCAATGACTATTTTAAACACACAAAAGACAGCTACTTAATTAAACAGGTAAATAAAATCCCCACCCCTGTCTTTACGCTTATGCAAGTGCCTGGAATTGGCTCAAAAACTGCTTACCGGCTTGTAGTTGAATTTCATCTCGAGAAGAGCAAAAATATTCTAAAGGATATTGAACATATTGCAAAAAATGACAAAATTGTCCCCCTTGGGGGCTTTGGAGAAAAATCTCAAGCAGAGATCTTAACATTAGTAAAGACTTTTCAGTCAAAACAGTATAAAACACGAAGGATGAGACTTGATCAATCCTACGGCATCTTTGATAAAGTTTCTGAATATCTACTTCTAAATGAAAAAATAAAAATTTTGTATCCTGTTGGATCGTTGCGACGATTTAACCCGACAATTGGGGATATTGATATTGTTGCGGTTTGTGAAGAGAGCGATAGCGAAAATGTAATTAATTACTTTACCAAATATCCACAAACTAAAATAGTTGAAGGGAAAGGAGAGCGCAAAGGAGCAATAATTATATCTTCAGGCGTTCATATCCAACTTAGAACGACGCCTTTAAACAAGCTTGGGGCAATGCTTCAATACAACACAGGTTGCAAAGAACACAATATCAAACTTCGAGAATACGCGCTTAAAAAAGGGTTTTCACTATCTGAATATGGAATAACAAAGGTTGCGAGTTCTAAGTTCCGCGTTCCGAGTGAAACAAGGACAATAAATTTCGTCTCAGAAGAAAAATTCTACAATTTTTTAGGTTTGGATTATATTCCTCCTGAACTTAGACAAGGAGGAGGGGAAATTGAGGATGCTCTGAGACACAAAACTCCAAAATTGGTTGAACTGGCAGACATTTTGGGAGATTTACAAATCCACTCAAATTATCCGCTTGAGCCGTCACATGATGCCGGCGTTGATTCCTATGATGATATCTTATCGGAAGCATCAGAGCGAGGATATAAATATATAGCATATACTGATCATAATCCGTCTGTGAGTAGACATTCTGATGAACAGATAATATCTTTGTTAGGAAAGCGACAACAGTATATAAATAAATTACTGTATAAAAAAAGTGAACGTACAAAATATTTTATCAGTCCTGAGGTTGACATTAAACCTGACGGGAGATTAGCTATACCTGCAAAAGCCATGCAGTATGTTGATTTTATTTTGGTTGCAATTCACAGCTTATTTAATCAAAACCGGGCCGATATGACAAAAAGAATTCTGAACGCATTTAGTTTTCCGAAAGTTAAAATCTTTGCCCATCCCACAACAAGATTAATTGGTGGTAGGGATGAGATTGTGGCTGACTGGGAGATAATTTTTAAAGAAGCTAAAAAAAGATCTATTGCGCTTGAAATTAACGGCGCTCCAGAGAAGCTTGATTTACCGGACAACTTAATAACCCTTGCAAAAGGCATTGGATGCAAATTTTCACTTGGGACTGATACGCATGAATTAACCCAACTTGAGAATATGCGATACGCAGTTGCATTTGCTCGACGTGGTGGACTTACAAAAAGTGATATAATAAACTGTAAGACTTTTAAGGAAATCAGCAAATGGCTAGTAAAATATTAAAAATTTGAATTTTCATTATGAATACCACATATCTTCTTATTGGCATCGGGGCGTTAGTCATTTTATATATATTAGGAACTTATAACGGGCTTGTCACATTAAGAGCGAGAATTAGGGAAGCTCTGTCAAATATTGATGTGCAACTCAAACGTAGAGTTGACCTGATCCCAAACCTTGTTGAGACGGTTAAAGGTTATGCGAAACACGAGAAATCAGTCTTTGAGAATGTTACTAAAGCTCGCTCGACATTGATGGGGGCAGGGTCAACAGCAAGTAAAGCCGAGGCAAATAATATGTTAACCGATGCGCTGAAGTCTCTTTTTGCTGTTGCTGAAGCCTACCCGCAACTTCAAGCAAGTAATAACTTTAAAGAGTTACAACGCCAACTTGAAGATACTGAAGATAAAATTGCCTTTAGCCGGCAGTTTTATAACTCGAATGTTTTGGAATATAACACGAAGATGCAGACTTTCCCAGGTAATTTAATAGCAAGCACGTTTAAATTTAAAACTGAAGAGTTTTTCCAGACAACTGATGAAGAGAAAAAAGAAGTTAAAGTAAGCTTTTAAAGCTTATCGTCACAAGTACTGCGTACCAAGTGAAAAAGAAAATTATAAACATCCTACGTGTTAACGTGTAACGTGGCACATAGAACCTTTTGTATGAACCAATCTTTATATAGTCACATTCAGTCGAATAAACTAAAAACATATTTGCTCATTTTCGGTTTTATTGCTTTTATATCAGCTGTTTTTTATCTCTTGGGTATTTATTTTGGTTCAACCCGGGGCTACTTTATTGCCGGGATGTTTATTTCTCTAGTTAGTGGAGTCGGCAGCTACTTTTTCTCAGACAAAATAGTTCTTGCTATGAATAATGCCAAGCCGGCAGATAAAAAAGAATGGTTTGATTACTACACGGTCGCAGAAAATATTTCTATTGCAGCCGGCGTGCCGATGCCAAAATTGTATGTAATTGTCGACGATGCTCCAAACGCATTTGCAACCGGCAGGGACCCCAAACATGCAATCGTTGCTGCAACAACCGGACTCTTGACTCGGCTTGACCGATCAGACATTGAGGGGGTTGTAGCCCATGAAATGGCCCATGTGAAAAACTATGACATCTTGTTGATGAGCATTGTAACCGTTCTGGTGGGCACTATTGCCTATACGATTGATTTTCTGACTCGGTCAATGATATGGGGAGGAATGCGCGACTCTGATAATAACAGGAGCTCTGGGCCACTTGGGGCAATTATTTTTATTTTGCTTATCATAATTACGCCAATTATTGCGTCATTAATTCAATTTGCCGTGTCGCGACGCCGGGAATATTTAGCTGATGCAACAGGAGTGTTGTTTACTCGAAATCCATCAGGTTTAGCCGATGCATTAAAGAAGATTTCCGATTATCCGCGCGGTATGCGTACTGCTTCAACTGCAACGGCCCATCTTTATATTTCAAATCCGTTTAAGAAGAATGGCCGTCGAGGGGAGTGGCTGATGAATCTTTTTTCCACGCACCCTCCGATTGAGGACAGAATAAGACTTCTTAAAAGTATGTAGGTCAATACCCATTCTAGCGTAGATGTCTGCGTGCAAAACGTTGACAATATATGTGTTAATATATATGCTGTTTGTATCATGAACAATACGCAAACTATTTCCATTTCAGAACTCAGGCAAAACGCAACTGGCGCTATCAACAGGGTAGTCGACAGTCAACGGCCAGTTGTTATTGTGACTCGTTCTAAACCAAAAGCTGTATTAGTTGACTTTAATTACTTTAATTCGTTGGAAGAAGCAATAATGGATTTGACAGACGCAGCTGAGGCCGAAAGAGCAAAAAAAGAACCCAAACGAGAATTCAATAAATATCTTGCAGAGCGTTTTAAAAAACAGTCATGAAGCTGTTAATTTCAAGAAAAGCCGAGAAGGAGCTCGATAAACTTCCCCACAGCTTAGCACAAACAATCAGTAACGAAATTTTGAAATTAACTAGCAATCCTTATCCTCAAAATAGTAAAAAGTTGAGGGGAGAAGAAAATTATAGGATGAGAGTGGGATCATTTAGAGCAATCTACTCAATCGATAAAAAGAAACAAGAAATTACCATTTTAAGAATGGCCGATCGTAAAACGATCTATCGTTAAGTTCCCAATGCAAAATCTATTCTAAAAGTTTTTGTTAGAAACTTCGTATTTGACTCGGGTATACTTATCTATAACTATGGACGATTTAATGAGAAAACAAAGAGCTGTTATTGTTTCAAAAAAACTTGAAATACTCCTTCCTGATGCCAAATGTTCACTCATTTACTCAAACCCTCTACAACTTCTTATAGCGACAATTTTATCAGCCCAATGTACTGACAGAATAGTAAATAAGGTAACAGAGAAAGTGTTTAAAAAATACAAAAACATTGGCGACTATCTAAACGCCGAGCAGAAAGAATTTGAGGCGGACATTAAATCAACGGGATTATATCGGGCAAAAGCCAGAAATATTTTGGCTAGCGCTAGAATAATTAAAGAAAAATATAATGACGCTGTTCCCAAAACAATGAATGAGCTGTTAACACTTTCGGGAGTTGCTCGTAAAACTGCCAATATAGTAATGGGCAATGCTTATGGCATTATTGATGGGATTGCTGTTGACACCCATGTCAGGCGACTTTCTCAAAAATTTGGGTTAACAACTAATAATAACCCGGTCAAAATAGAACAAGACTTAATGAAATTAATACCTAAAAATGACTGGCTAAACTTTTCTCACAGAATGATTGAATATGGACGGGTATATTCCCCGGCAAATAAAAAAAATGATAACTCCGACCCGATAAGCAAGGCACTTGGGAGATTAAATTGAATTGATTTTCATCTGCAAACCGTGAAATACTGCAGTATACTTGGTGTGATATGGCAACCAAACAACTAACGCTTGAGGAAGTTATTCATCTGGCCCGTCTTGCCCACTTAACTTTAACAGATAAAGAAATAGAAACTTATCAGACCCAGCTTTCATCAATTATTGACTACATTGGAAAATTAAACGAGCTAAACACAGACAATGTTGATCCGGCTAATCAAGTAACCGGTTTGTCAAACATACTAAGAGACGATGAAATAAATCCAGAAAGGGCGCTATCTCAAGATGAAGTACTGTCAAACAAAAATGACACCAAACAAGGAAAGTTTGAAGTTGATGCAATACTACAAAATAATGAATAGTAACTCACTCAAAGTTATTCTTGAGAAACTTGAAAAAAGGGAGATCACAAGCGTTGAGATTACAAAACAATATCTTGATGAAATCAAAAAAAAAGATTCCCAGATTAATGCATTTATAACAGTTAATGATAAAGCGCTTAATGAGGCAAAATTAGCTGATGACAAAAGACAAAGAGGTGATAAAGGAGTTCTTCTTGGCGTGCCAATTGCACTTAAAGATGTCTACTCAACTCGTGGCCTCAAGACTACCGCCGGTTCTCGTGTTTTAGAAAATTATATCCCTCCATATGATGCAACTGCCGTAAAAAAGTTAAAGCAAGCGGGGGCTGTCATTTTGGGCAAAACAAATCTTGATGCCTGGGCACATGGTTCATCAGGAGAAAATTCTGACTTTGGGGTCACCCATAATCCTTATGACTTAAAGAGTACACCCGGTGGGTCGTCATCCGGTTCTGCTGCAGCCGTGGCATCGGGTATGGCCCCCGTTGCAGCCGGGACTGACACAGGGGGGTCAATAAGGCTTCCGGCAAGTTTTTGTAATGTAGTGGGGTTAAAGCCAACCTATGGGAGAGTCTCAAGATATGGAATTATTGCTATGGGATCGTCTTTCGATTCAATTGGACACATTACTCAAGATGTCTTTAGTAGCGCATTAGTTTTATCAGTAACGGGAGAGATTGATCCAAATGACGGGACAACAGGCAAAGTAGCAGTTACCCAATATCACAAGCTTTTGGGAAAACCGATAAACGGTGTAAAACTTGGAATAATTAAAGAGTTTATGAAAGAGGGACTGGATAGTGAAATTAAAAAAAACTTTGGAAAAGCATGTAAAACTCTTGAGGATTTAGGCTGTGAAATTGTTGAAATTTCTCTTCCTCATGTGGATTATGCCACTTCCACTTACTATATTCTGGTTCCAGCCGAGGTTAGCTCGAACTTGGGGAGGATGGACGGAGTGAGGTTTGGTAATTCCCGTGACCATTTTTCTGCTGAGGCAAAGAGAAGAGTTATGATTGGAACCTATACGTTGTCCAGCGGTTATTATGACGCTTATTACAATAAAGCTCTTAAAGTGAGACGGCTTATTATTAATGATTTTAATAACGCTTTTAAATCAGTTGATGCAATTATTGCCCCAACTTCCCCGACCCCACCATTTAAACTTGGCGAAAAACTTAACGAGCCTCTTTCGATGTATCTGTCTGATATTTATGTCTGCCCGATGAATTTAGCTGGAGTTCCGGCATTATCAGTCCCGATGGAGCCAGCCCACAACCTTCCCTGCGGGATACAATTTGTAGGGCGTCAGTTTGATGAGAACACGATTTTTAATATTGCCCATGCTTACGAGCAAGCAAGAGGAGACATAAATCTAAAGTTAAAAATTTAAAATATTATGAACAATTATCAACCGGTAATTGGGCTGGAAATCCACGTTGAACTCTCAACCGTCAGCAAAATGTTTTGTTCATGTCCTGCTGACTGGTTTGGCAAGGAACCAAACACGCTAACATGTCCGGTGTGTTTGGGTTTGCCGGGAGCTCTTCCTGTTGCAAACCGCCAGGCGATAGAATGGGTAGTCAAACTTGGACTTGCGATGAGATGCGGGATTAACATGGTTTCAAAATTTGATCGCAAACATTATTTTTACCCCGACCTGCCAAAAGGATTTCAGATAAGCCAGTACGATGTTCCATTTTGCCATGGTGGAAGCTATGATTTGCTGGATAACAAACTAGAAAAGCTCAAAACAATCAATATCAAAAGGATTCACATGGAAGAGGACACCGGCAAACTCATTCATAAGAACGGTAAGTCGTATGTTGATTTTAATCGCTGCGGTGTGCCGTTGGTTGAAATTGTAACTGAGCCGGATTTTGAAAATTCAACACAGGTAAAGCAATTTTTAGAGGAACTCCATACACTTGTCCTTTATCTAAACATAAGTGATGCTAACATGGAAGAGGGTTCGATGAGACTTGAGCCAAACATTTCCATACGAAAAGTACAAGGTTCCACGTTGCACGTTCCAAGTAAAAAAAATATTACGTTAAACGCGGTACATGGTATGTGGTCCGATCTGCCCAACTATAAAGTTGAAGTTAAAAATATTAACTCATTTAAGTTTGCCGTTCAGGCTATTGATTATGAAATCGAGCGACAAATTGAAATATTAAAAAGAGGGGACATTCCGCCCCAGGAAACTCGTGGTTTTGACCCAAACATACACAGAACGGTTTCGCAACGAACTAAGGAAGAGGCGCATGATTACAGATATTTTCCTGAGCCGGATATACCCCCAATTACTTTGGAGAACTCGTATGTTGAAGGGGTCAAAGCCGATTTGCCCGAGCTTCCACAACAGAAACTGAGACGTTATATTAAAACATATAAATTACGCTATCAGGATGCAACTATTCTAATTAGCGATTCTAAACTGTTTAATTTTTTTGAACAAGTATCTGGACACCTAATTACAGGCCACAAGACGGAAGAATTAAAGGATGAAAATATGTACTCAATGGTTGCTAATTTGATAATTAACAAAAAAATCTCTATTGACCAACCTATTGATTCATTTGTGGCAGAGGCTGTTAAAAAACTCAAGCCGGTTGAGACTGACGAGGAAGAACTAGTAAGGGCAATAGATTGGGTAATTAATGAAAATGCCAATGCAGTTCTAAACTACAAACAAGGAAACATAAACAGTATTATGTTTTTAGTGGGGCAGGTAATGCAGAAAATGAAAGGAAAAGCTGATGCGCAACTGGTAAGAAGCAAACTCGAGGAAGCTCTTTCGTAGACGAGTTGACTTCAATTATTTACATGATCACAAAACGAGAATCCGCCGATTTGAACCCCAATCGAAGCCAGCTTGATGATATACTATAACTTATGTCCTTTACCCATCTTCATGTTCATTCTGAGTACTCACTTCTTGACGGGTTAATTAAAATTGATAATCTTGTTGCCCGTGCTAAAGAATTCAAGATGAAATCTCTCGCACTAACTGATCATGGGGCAATGTATGGGGCATTCAAATTTTATATTGCCTGTCGAGACGTCGGGATCAAACCAATTGTTGGCGTTGAGGCGTATAAAGCCAAGAATTCTCGATTTGACCGGCCGACAGGAGTTGCCAGAGACCAATTTCACCTAACCTTGCTTTCCAAAAACTACACTGGATACCAAAATTTGATGAAGTTAACAACCTACGCTCATCTTGAAGGATATTATTACAAACCGAGGGTCGATTTTGAACTTTTAGAGAAATACCGTGAGGGAATTATTGTTTTATCTGGATGTCTCAATTCTGAGTTATCTCAAGCTATTTTATACGATCAGACAACTGAAGCCGAAAAGCTGATCAGAAAATATATTGATCTCTATGCCGAAAATTTTTATTTTGAACTGCAGCGCCCGTTTGGAGTTGAAGAGCAGGAGAAAGTTAATCAGGCGCTTATTTTATATTCAAGACAATACGGAGTTCCGATTGTCGCAACAGCCGATGTCCATTATCTGGAAAAGGGCGATGCGTATGCTCAGGAAATTTTACTTTGTATTCAAACCCAAAGAACAATTCTTGAAAAAGACAGGCCTCTAACAATGTACGAAACCCCCGAATATTATTTTAGAACCCCATCTGAGATGAAAGGGCTGTTTGTTGATTTGCCCGAATGCATTGAAAATAGTGAGAAGATAGCTGATCTTTGCAATTTAGAAATCCCTTATGGAAGGATGATTTTTCCCAATTATCCAATTCCGGGCCACAAAACAGCAGATGTTTATTTTAGGGAATTAACTGCCAAAAATACATTAAAAAGATATTCACGGGTTACTCCAGAACTAAGAAAAAGAATTGACTATGAGCTTGATGTTATTTGTAAAAAAGGCTATTCGACATACTTCCTAATAGTTGCCGATTTTGTTAACTGGGCTAAAAGCCATAACGTTGCAGTTGGTCCAGGACGCGGATCTGTTGCCGGCTCTTGTGTCGCCTATATTCTAAATATTACCGACATAAATCCGCTTGATTACAACCTTCCGTTTGAACGTTTTTTAAATCCTGACAGGCCTTCACCACCGGATATTGACATTGATTTTGCTGATACGAGACGGGATGCAGTACTGGACTATGTTGTTAAAAAATATGGTAAAGAAAAGGTTGCCCAAATCATAACGTTTGGAAGAATGGAAGCCCGACTTGCGGTACGCGATACAGCCCGAGCTCTGGGATATTCATATTCTGAGGGGGACAGACTTGCAAAAATGATTCCCCAGGGCAAGCAGGGATTTGCGGTGACAATTCAAAATGCCTTGGAAGAATCGCCTGAGCTAAAGTCCGCTCACGATAGTGAGGAAGATACAAAAAGAATTTTAGACATCGCCGAAAAACTGGAAGGGGTTGCCCGCCACTCATCGGTTCATGCTGCTGGAGTTGTAATTGCCGACCGGGATCTGACTGATTATGTTCCCCTCCAAAAAGAGGCTAAGGGGGATAGAATTATCACTCAATTTGATATGTATAGCTTAGACCTCAACGCAGTCTCTGAAAATAAGGCGGTGGGACTGATGAAAATGGATTTTTTAGGACTGAGAAATTTAACAATAATTGAGCAGGCAATTGAATTTGTAAAGAAAACTACTGGTAAAACGGTTTCAATTTATGAAGCTCCAATTGATGATAAAAGGACGTTTAACCTAATATCACGCGGGAAAACAGTTGGCGTCTTCCAACTTGAATCCCGGGGGATGCGCCGGTTAGCGCAGGATTTACGCCCGGAGCGCATGTCTGATCTTATGGCAATGGTAGCATTGTATCGCCCTGGGCCAATGGAACTTATTCCGGTTTTTATTGAAGGAAAACGAAATCCCAAAAAAATCAAATATCTTCATTCCGATTTAGAACCGGTACTGTCAGAAACTTATGGAGTTATGGTCTACCAGGAGCAAATAATGGATATTGCCCATAAACTAGCTGGTTACACAATGAGTGAAGCAGATATTTTGAGGATGGCAGTCGGGAAAAAGAAAAAAAAGATGATGGTTGAAGAACATAAGAAGTTTGTTGAGCGGTTTGAAAGTCGTGGATATACGAAAGAGCTGGCAGAGCAAATTTTTGCGTTTATTGAGAAATTCGCAGCCTATGGGTTTAATAAACCTCACTCCGCGTCATACGCATTGATTGCCTATTGGACTGCTTACATGAAAGCAAACTACACAATTGAATATATGACAGCGTTACTTACGGCAGAGTTACAAGGAGTAGCTGGGGCGCAAAAAGAGGCAAAAGTGTTTTCCGCTATTGAAGAATGTCGTGACTTGAAGATTGATATCTTACCCCCGAGTATTAATAAGTCAAAATATGGTTTTAGTATAGAGAATGGCGCAATCAGGTTCGGACTTTCTGCCGTTAAAAATGTAGGAGAGGCTGCAATTGAGTCGATCCTTGAGGGACGAGAAGAGGACTCTTATAAAAGTTTAAGAGATTTTTTGCAGAGGGTTGACTTACGGCGGGTAAACAGGAAAACAGTTGAAAGTTTAATTAAGGCAGGGGCGATGGACAAATTTGGAGCCAGATCCGCCTTACTCTTGTATTATCCATCGGCGCTAACAGAGGTTCAAAAAACTAAAATCTCAACGGCCAAAGGACAATTTGGTTTATTTGGCGATTCAAATCAAAATAACAACCTTATTGATAACTTGCCAAATACCGATGAGTTTGATGATGGGTACCTGGCTGATTTAGAGAAAGAAGTCATTGGTTTTTCTTTAAAAAGATCAACCATGTCAAAATATAAAACAATAATTGAAAAGAAAATTACTAAAAAGATCGGAGAGATTATGGAAAATGATGAGGGCAAAAAGTGTATCATCGCCGGAACTATATCGACCATCAAAATAGTAAAAACTAAAAAAGATAATCACGATATGATTTTTGTAACAATCTATGATGAGACAGGCAGTATTGAATCGGTTGTTTTCCCAAAAACTTATACAAGAACACTAAGCGCCTGGAAAGAAAACGAAGTGGTTTTAGCTAAAGGCACAATTTCTCAAAAAGAGCGGGGCTTGAGTTTTATCATTGATGAGGTTGTTAATTTAACTCAAAGAGATAAAAGATAAATGCATGAAAAGATTAACCGTATCGGAGCGCACATATAAAACCGTTCGCGGAACGGACGTAAAAGAACGGATATGAAATTATGAAAAACAAACATCACTTTAAAATTGATAGCAATCTCTCACTTAAAAAAAAGGAACCATACAAGGATAAAAAGGAGGAACAGGACAGTTTTTTTGCTCTTGCAAAATATTCATCAATTGGGTATTATTTGGTGACTCCATTGTTAGTGGGAGTCTTTTTTGGGTTGCTAATAGATAAGTTAATCAAAAGTTCACCGTATGGTGTTTTGTTTGGATTACTACTCGGAACATTTGCAACCTTCTATAACTTATTTAAATTAACAAAAGAAAATTAGCCTGATGCTACACGTCAGCATTGCACCAGATATACTTTTTTATTTTTTATCGTTCCCTATTTCTAACACTCTTTTAACCTCATTGATATTTTTAGTTCTTTCGATAGTAGTTGGCATACTATTTTTGGTCAAGCAAAATAATTCTAAATCTACTTTTGTATTTTTTGTTCGATATTGTCTGAATCAGCTCTATAACTTATTTCAGCCTATTTTGCAAAACAAAATCGATATTTTTTTTCCTTTTTTGAGCGCTTTATTCTTGTTTATTTTATTTTCAAATTGGCTGGGACTTCTGCCCGGAGTTGGAAGTATTGTTGTGAATGTTGAAGAACGTACGGTGCCTTTATTGAAAGCTGCAACGGCCGATCTCAATACGACAATTAGCCTAGCCCTAATCGTATTTATCGTAATTCAGGTCTCTGGAATAAAATATTTAGGGTTAAGAGGATATCTTTCAAAATTTATTTCATTTAGTGGAATTATTGCATTTTTCACCGGCATTTTAGAGACGATTTCAGAGTTTTCAAAAATAATCTCATTTGCCTTTCGTTTATTTGGTAACATCTTTGCTGGAGAAGTATTATTGGCGGTAATTGTATTTTTGGTGCCAATTTTGGCTCCATTTCCGTTTTTATTACTAGAGGTATTTGTTGGATTCATACAAGCTTTGGTTTTTGCAATGTTAGCAGCAGTATTTATTAATTTGGCAACAACTGCACACCACTAGAAATTTTAGGAAGGAAGGTGACGTATATGGATGCAGAAGCAGGAAAACTACTTGGTACAGCCCTTGCCATTGGACTTGGAGCAATTGGACCGGGAATTGGCATTGGTATAATAGGAGGAAAAGCTGTTGAAGCGATCGGTCGCAATCCTGAGGCTGAATCAAAAGTGAGAACAACAATGATTTTAGGTATTGCGTTTGCTGAGGCAGTTGCTATTTACGCTCTTGTAATTTCGCTTATTGTTAAGTTTACATAGTGGTCATAACGCAAAACGTATAACGCAAAACGCAAGAAATTCTTAAGTTACAAGTTTCGCGTTACAAGCTATAAGAAAGTATGGAAACAGGAGGCTTAGGCATCGATTTAAAATTGATGCTTGCACAAACAATTAACTTTATTTTATTTGTTGCTCTATTTGCGAGATTTATCGCACCATCTTTTTTTAAATTTGTAAAAAAGCAAAAGAAAGACGAGGAAGAAAAGCTGGCAATACTTGCTGATCTTCAAAAGAAAGACGAAGAGGCAAGCAGCCAGGCCGATCAGGTCTTAAAAGAAGCGCGACTTCAAGCAAAAATAATTGTTCAAGAGAGCGAAAAAACAGCAAAAATATCTCGTGAAAAAACCCTTGAAGAGGCCACTGTTGAAGCCCACGAGGTCCGTTCAAAAGCAACAAAGCAGATTGAGACTGAGCGTGATGTCATGTTGGGTGATTTAAAAAGTCAAATTATTAAAACCAGCCGACAATTAATAAGCCAGATCTTAAAGGATACCATGACAAAAGATAACCAAAAAGAAATTATGGAAAAAGCATTTAAGCAGTTACCAAAATAGTCTGTCAATGAAAGTCACACCAGCAATAAAAAGGGATTTAAAATCTTACCTCTTAAAAAGAATTAAGAATAAGGACGAACATCGGGTCGTTGAAATTCAAACGCCTTTTCCAATGAGTTTATCTGAACAAAAATTTTTGAAAAACTATTTATCGGGCAAAGTTGATCTAAAAAATACAATAAATCCGGAATTGCTGGGAGGCTTTGTGCTCGTTGATGGATCTGAAAAAATTGATGCTTCAATTGCCGGACAGCTTGATGAGATTGTTAATTCCCTTATTGCCGAATAATGATAAATAGCCTTGACAAAATTATCGCCGACGTGAGTCAAGAAATTGAGACTCATAAAACGGCTATCACTAAAAAAAGCATTGGAACGGTTGTTGAAATCAGAGATGAAGTTGTTTTGATGGAGGGTTTGGACTCAGCACGATATGGCGAGCTACTTAATTTTGGCTCGGGCGTTATTGGGATGATTGTTGATTTGACCGATACGGTTGGAGCTATCATTTTTGGTAACTACCAGCAGATTAAGCAGGGAGCTCAAGTATCAGCAATGAATGAAATTTTTAGCATTCCAGTTGGGGAGGAGTATATTGGACGAGTAGTTGACGGGATTGGGACACCAATTGATCAGGGTAAAAAAATCTTTTCCAAGGTTCGCTTGTTGGTTGATTCAATTGCTCCGGGTGTTATTGAAAGACAGTCTGTTGACACTTCCCTTCACACAGGGATAAAGGCAATTGATGGGCTGATACCAATTGGCCGGGGTCAGAGACAACTGATTATAGGAGACAGACGAACTGGCAAAACTTCAATTGCGACAGACACAATATTAGCCCAGAAAGGCGGAGATGTAATTTGTATTTACTGCGCAATCGGGCAGCGACGCTCAAATGTTGCAACTACGGTTGAACTCTTGAGATCGTCAGGGGCGATGGAATATAGCATTGTAGTCGCAGCAACTTCATCAGATTCTGCTGCCATGCAATATGTTGCCCCATATGTGGCAACAACAATTGGTGAATATTTTTTACAAAAAGGACGTGATGTGTTGGTCATTTATGATGATTTATCAAAACATGCTTGGGCTTACCGACAGATATCGCTTGTGCTTCGCCGTCCATCAGGTCGTGAAGCATACCCGGGTGATGTTTTTTATCTTCACTCTCGTCTTTTGGAAAGAGCTTGTCGGCTGAATCAGAAACATGGTGGAGGGTCGCTCACTGCCCTGCCTATTATCGAAACTCAAGAAGGGGATGTTTCGGCCTATATTCCGACAAATGTTATCTCAATAACTGATGGGCAAATTGTAGTTGACTCAGACCTATTTAATGCCGGCATTCGACCTGCGATTAATGTTGGCGCTTCGGTGTCTCGTATTGGCGGTGCTGCCCAGGTGTCGGCAATGAAAATGGTTGCCGGAAAGTTGAAGTTTGATCTTGCTCAGTATAGAGAGTTAGCTGCTTTTGCTCAGTTTGAATCAGATCTTGACTCTGAAACGAAGAAATTTTTAGATGGAGGTGCCCGTATGACTCAGCTTCTTAAACAAGGGGTTCATGCCCCTTATGACCTAGCCCATCAGGTTGTAATTTTTTGGGCGGGAACCGCCGGATATTTGGACAGCATTTCAGTTAATAAAGTATCTCAATTTGAAAAAGAATATATTGTCTTTCTTGAAGCCCATCAAAAAAAATTGTTTACAGAAATCAACAAAACAAAGAAAATTGGAGAGACAGCCGAAAAAACTTTAAAATCGGCAACTGATTCATTTATGAAGTTATTCAGTGAACAATAAAAAATGAATTTCAGGCAGGTAAGGAAGAAAATAAAAACAATCAGCAATGTTGCCAAAATCACCAAAGCTATGCAAATGATTGCTGCGGTTAAAATGAAACGTGCAATCGCGCAGGCTCTGGAAGGAAAACTTTATCGCAAGACACTTGATGATATTCTAAGAGAAGTATTATCGCAAGTTGATGGATCTTTGACAGTCGACATTCCACTTCTTAGAACAAATACTGCCTCCAAAACACTTTATATTTTAATCACATCAAGCAAAGGCTTATGCGGAGGATTTAATGTTAATGTTTTAAAACATTTATCCGCTAATACTGATTTTAAAAATGCTCACTTTATAACCATCGAGAAAAAGGGTGGTGCATTTTTACGACGCGTTGGCGCCTCAATTATTGCTGACTTTTCAGTTGTGGACGCGGGAGTTGACATTATCTCTGCTGTTTTTAAAGTTGCAGAACAAGGATACTTAGAAGGAATTTATGGAGACGTGAAAATAGTTTATAATGACTTTGTCTCAAGCTTCAAATATGTGCCCGTCATAACGTCTCTTTTGCCAGTGCTTTCAGTTGATAGTTTACGCCTTGAGGAGACGGCAAAAGAGACATCACTTGCTCACTATCTTATTGAGCCGTCACCAAATGAAATTCTACCAACTTTAATAAAAGACGTACTTCATGAAAAGATTAGAAGTGCCATACTTGATAGTGCTGCTGCCGAGCAGTCAGCTCGAATGATGGCAATGAAACAGGCAACTGATGCTGCCTCAGATCTTATCGTCGGATTAACCCTTTTATCAAACAAATTGAGACAACAAAGTATTACTTATGAATTATTAGATATTATTTCAGCCCAAACGGTATAAAAGTATAAAGTTACACGTTAAATGTATCACGTTATAATACATAAGAAAAAAATGAATACAGCTTGAGAACCTGTAATTTTGTAACGTGGCACTTGAAACATTATTTATGAAAAAGGGAGAAATTATTAAAATCAGAGGAGTTATCGTTGATGTGCAATTTGAGGCTGTCGATACGCCCCGGATTTATGAATCTTTAGAGGTTACTCTTGGTAAAAACGAAACTTTGACCCTGGAAGTCCAGGCAATTCTGGAAGATGGTAAAGTAAGAACTATTGCGATGGGAGCAACCTATGGCCTGGTCCGTGGCATGACTGCCTCAGCCACTGGTCATCAAATTGAGGTACCGATTGGGCAGGAGACATTGGGCAGAATGTTTGATGTGCTTGGAAACCCAATTGACGGGCTGGGTGGTGTGCCAACAAAACAAAAGAGAGGCATCCACGCCTCCGCACCAAAACTGGTTGAACAGGCAACTGTCGACACTGTTTTTGAAACAGGAATTAAAGTTATTGATCTTTTGGCCCCATTTATAAAAGGAGGGAAAATTGCCGTTTTTGGAGGAGCGGGAGTTGGTAAAACTGTCATTATTCAGGAACTTATTCGCAACGTCGCCCAAGTCCATGGTGGCGTTTCAGTATTTACAGGGGTGGGCGAGAGAACCAGAGAAGGAAATGACCTATACCGTGAAATGAAAGAAAGCGGTGTATTACCAAAAACCACTCTCGTTTTTGGACAGATGAACGAGCCTCCCGGCAATCGTTTAAGAGTTGCATTGACAGGTGTTACAATGGCTGAGTACTTCAGGGACCAACAAGGCCAGGATGTACTCTTATTTATCGATAACATGTTTAGATTTGCCCAAGCAGGCTCTGAGGTTTCCGCGCTACTTGGCAGGATCCCGTCAGCTGTCGGGTATCAGCCGACCCTAGCCTCAGAAATGGCAGCGCTTCAGGAGCGCATCACATCAACCCAAAAAGGGTCAATCACCTCAATGCAAGCGGTTTACGTTCCGGCAGACGACTATACTGACCCGGCCCCAGTTGCCACTTTTGCCCACCTTGATGCATCAATAACTCTTGAGAGATCACTTGCCGAGCAAGCACTGTATCCGGCAATTGACCCATTGAGCTCATCGTCTCGTGCTCTTGACCCAGGCGTTGTCGGAGTTGACCACTACGACACTGCTTTTGAGGTTCTGAGAATACTACAAAGATACAAAGATCTTCAAGATATTATAGCAATTTTAGGCGTTGAGGAATTATCGGAGGAAGATCGATTGATGGTATCAAGAGCCAGAAAAATCCAAAGATTTTTGACTCAGCCGATGTTTGTGGCGGAACAATTTACCGCCAGACCCGGGAAATATGTTACAATCTCTGAAACTGTTGAAGGGTTTGCTGCAATAATTGATGGGAAATATGATGATAAACCTGAAACCGCATTCTACTTGGTTGGAACAATCGCGGACGTTAAGTGATATGAGTTTGCATGTACAAATTATTACACCCCAGAAAACTGTTTTTGAAGCTGATGCCGACTCGGTGATAATACCGAGTATGGAAGGTGAGCTAACTGTATTAACTCATCATGTTCCTCTATTTACTCCTCTTGTAGACGGGATAGTTGAGCTCAAAACCGAAAAAGATGATTATTTTTTTTCAATTGGGGGAGGATATCTCGAAACTGACGGAAAAAAAGCAATTATTCTAGTATCGCGTGCCTCAGGACAAGATGAAGTTGATGAGAAAGAAGTGAAACTTGCCGAGGAGAGAGCTAGGAAAATGGTAGTTGAGGCAAAAACTGATGAAGAACGACAGCAGGCAATGGAGTCGCTTAGACGGTCAACCATTGATATTAAGTTGCTTCAAAAAGTGAGACGAAAACATTAACTTTAAAAGTATTGCATTTCTTTTTTTTCTATGCTATCATAGCTACTATGACTAATTGCAATGTTGCCTGAAGGCACCATTGGAGTCGCGAAGTACAGGAGCCTCTCCTAACAGTCTTTTAACGTTGTATAGTCATAACGATTTTTGTTATGACTATATGTAAAGTTTTTTAGTTTCAAGTACTTTTTCATTGATTGCAGTTTTTATTGGGCCACACAGTTTGTCTTGGTGCCCTTAATTGGGCCCATAGCACAATTGGCAGTGCACTTCGTTTGCAACGAAGAGGTTAGGAGTTCGAGCCTCCTTGGGTCCACACTTCGATTCGTTTACACTCACTCAGTGTAAATGGATTGATGTTCAAAAGGATTATTAACAAAATTATGGATTTGATCCTGAGTTAAATCAAAGGATCCACTGCACTTTGACAATCAGGAGGTAGGTAAAAATCAAACAGCAATGAATAAGTTTTGATTTGTAAGACATTGGAGAATCAAGGCTTATGGTGGATGCCTAGGTAGTTTGAGTCGAGGAAGGACGTGTGTATGGACACGATATCGTCGGTGAGTCTCCTAACAGACATTTCAACCGGTGGTTTCCGAATGGGGTAACCCCTCTTGATGTAAATCAAGAGACCCGCTCAGAGCGCTTGCTCTTTTGAGCGGGGGATAACCCGGTGAACTGAAACATCTCAGTAACCGGAGGAAAAGAAAACAATATTTCCGCTTGGCAACAAGCGGGAGAGTGATTCCGTCAGTAGCGGCGAGCGAACGCGGAGAAGCCTAAACCTACTTGTGCTTTGCACAAGGCGTTACACATATAAACGTACAACGTATCACGTTTTTAAAAACGTGAAACTTGGAACGTGAAACTTGGAACGTGAAACTTGGAACGTCTCGCGCAGGGCGCGAGTGGGGGTTGCGGGAGTCTGCATACCTCTGCTTCTTTTTAAAAGAACGTTTTGGAAAAAACGGCCATAGATGGTGACAGCCCAGTATTTGAAAAGAAGAAGTAGAGAGCGGAATTTCCCAAGTACCACGGAACACGGTAACTCTGTGGGAATCCGGGGCGGTCATGCTCCAAGGCTAAATACTCAAACTGACCGATAGTGAACTAGTACCGTGAGGGAAAGGTGAAAAGTCCCCCGGCGAGGGGAGTGAAATAGTACCTGAAACCATAAGCTGTCAAACAGACAGAGCTTGTGCTTTGCACAAGGCGTTACACATATAAACGTACAACGTATCACGTTTTTAAAAACGTGAAACTTGGAACGTGAAACTTGGAACGTGAAACTTGGAACGTCTCGCGCAGGGCGCGAGTGATGTCGTGCCTATTGAAGAATGAGCCAGCGAGTATTTTGCGTTATGCAAGTCTAACCCCGATAAATCGGGGGGAGGCGTAGGGAAACCAAGTCTGAATAGGGCGAACAATCAAGCATACGTTTAATGACCCGAAACTGAGTGAGCTAACCATGGACAGGGTGAACCCCGATGATAAATCGGGGGGAGGCCCGAACCCGTAGTCGGTGAAATGACTTGGGACGATCTGTGGTTAGTGGTAATATGCCAATCGAACTCAGAGATAGCTGGTTCTCCCCGAAATATATTTAGGTATAGCCTTCAGTTAAGTCTTTGCGGGGTAGAGCGACTGGATAGGCTGTCAAGGCTTTGCCGAGGCAGCCCAACCAAACTCCGAATACGCAAAGTTTTTTTCTGGGGAGTCAGACCGGCTCGGATAAGCGAGTCTGGTCGAGAGGAAAAGAGTCCGGACTTCCATCTAAGGTCTCTAAATGACTGTTAAGTGGGAAAGGAAGTAGAATCACAAAGACAGACGGGAAGTTGGCTCAGAAGCAGCCACCTTTTAAAGAACGCGTAACAGCGCACCGTAATAACCCGCTTGAGAGCGTAAGTTTTTGAGCGGGATGTGATTTTGCGCCGAAAATGATCGAGGCTAAAACAGTCTACCGACGATGAAGCCCGCTCAGAGCGCAAGCTATTGAGCGGGGGTAGGGGAGCGTTCCTTTTGCAGTGAAGCTACGTCGTAAGGCGGGGTGGAGCGGAAGGAAGTGAGAATGCTGGCATGAGTAACGATTCTCTTTGTGAAAAACAAAGACGCCGAAAGTCCAAGGTTTCCTGCGCAACGTAAATCGACGCAGGGTAAGTCGGATCTAAGGGCGCGTCCCGAAGGGGCCGTCTCGATGTATAAGCAGTTAATATTCTGCTACTCACTAAGTGTGCGTTAGACACTTTACTGATGACGAAGTATGCAAAATCACTGTTCTCTATATGGTAACAGTAGTCGTGCGTGTTTCCAGGAAAAGTCAGTTAATAGGAGTGCATTTAGTATCCGTACCGCAAACCGACACAGGTGGACAGGTCGAGTAGACCAAGGCGATCGAGTAAGGATGGTTTAAGGAACTCGGCAAAAAAGCTGGGCGTAAGTTATACGATATGCCCTACCCCGCTTAACCGCGGGGTCACAGCAAAAGTTTTCTAACCGACTGTTTAGCAAAAACACAGGTTCCTGCAAATCCGTAAGGAGAAGTATAGGAGCTGAGGCCTGACCAGTGCCCGTAAGTCAAGAACTGAGGTTGATCTTGTCCTTCGGACAAGGCGTTACACGTATAAACGTACAACGTATCACGTTTTTAAAAACGTGAAACTTGGAACGTGAAACTTGGAACGTCTCGTCCGGAGGACGAGCTAGGTTTTGGTTCAAGCTCGGGTGAACGTCAGCTCTAACCCTGAGAGTTCTAAGGTAGCGTAGTCCCTTGCCGGGTAAGTTCCGGCCCGCACGAAAGGTGTAACGAGTTAGAAACTGTCTCGAACCATTGCTCGGTGAAATTGAAATGGCTGTGAAGATGCGGCCTACCTGCACTTGGACAAGAAGACCCCGGGAGCTTTACTGAAGCTTGATATTGGCAAGGAGCATTTGATTGTTTAGCGTAGGAGGGACCACGTTCATGCGCGCAAGCGCACTGAACGTGGACCAATGAAACACCTCTCTTCGAATGTTTTGAGTCTTACCCTGCAATAGCGGGGGATAGTGTTAGGCGGTCAGTTTAACTGGGGCGGTTTTCTCCAAAAGCGTAACGGAGAAGCGCAAAGGTTGGCTTATTCCGTATGGAAATCGGAATTTAATGTGTAAACGCAAAAGCCAGCTTGACTGTGAGGGTGACATCCCAAGCAGGTTCGAAAGAAGGCGTTAGTGATCCCCCGATGGCCTATGATTGGCCGCGGGGCTTAACGGATAAAAGCTACCCCGGGGATACACACCTGTGTCCCGATTCTATGGTAACATAGAATCTAGCATACGGCTAATAACGGTGAAGCCCTCCTACTTTGTGGTTTTGGTCTTGCCACAGCGAGAGAGTAGAGGGTAATACCGTGGGAAGTTGGAGATATATGACAAAAAAACAAAAAGACGTATTAATTGGAATGATACTTGGAGATGCATATTTGCAAAAAACTGGTGAAAAAAATTCAAGATTGAGGCTTGAACACACTACCAATCAAAAAGAATATTTAGAATGGAAAGTGAATTATCTTAAAAATTATTTTCAAAATAAAGCTCAAGATATAACTCGCTTCAATCCTGTTTGGAAAAAAACATATAATTATGTGCGGATTCAATCGTATTCCAGTCCGGAATTTGGGAAATTTCAAAGGCTATTTTATAGTCAGTCAAAAAAAATTATTCCTGACACAATTAGTACACTTTTAAAAAGTCCAATATCAATCGCAGTTTGGTTTATGGATGATGGTTATTATTATCATCGCGATAATATGGCTTATATTTATATTCCAAATTATGATAAGCAAAGCTTGCAATACTTGATGGACGCCCTAAGAAGTAATTTTGATCTTACCGCGGCTCTTAAGAAGAAAAGCAAAGGACTTGTTTTAACTTTTAATGTCAATGAAACAAAAAAATTGATGGAGATAATTAGTGAATATGTTATTCCATCAATGAAATATAAAATATCTCTTAACCCCGTATCGACTGAATGAAATCCCGATCAAATCGGGAAAGTAATGAGATAGTCAATATATAAATGATTATCATACGCCGTACCCCCGCCTATAGGCGGGGTGAAGATATAGTCAGTGCAACAAGAAATTGTTGATTATGATATAACGTTTGTTATATTCATGAACAGGCTAGTCTCCCCTGAGAGTTCATATTGACGGGGAGGTTCGGCACCTTATGAGTCGAATCAAGGGGTGCCTAGAGTGGTAACACTCTACAAAAACAAGTGGCTTATAACGGTGAACTCCATATATAATTATGTATGGACAATACCGTGGGAAGTCTAACTCAAGCTAAAATGTCTTTATATTTAGTCTCTTTTCATCAAGGGACGCTTGTGTTATGACCCCGTAGAGACTTTCTATATAACATATAGAAGAATCCAAAGAAACTGGATTAATACGCCAACTCCAATGCTAGAAATCATTGGATGAAGATATAGTCCGATCCCATTAGTAATAGTGGTAACCATTTGCGATGTCGGCTCATCGCATCCTGGGGCTGTAGTAGGTCCCAAGGGTTGGTCTGTTCGCCCATTAAAGCGGTACGCGAGCTGGGTTCAGAGCGTCGTGAGACAGCTTGTAACGTCCAGAACTGTCTCATCTCTTCGACACTTTAGAACGTGTTGATTTAGTCTATGTTATTCCATGGTCTTCTTGAAAAACAAAAATAAGAGAATATAAATCTGGCTATATGCTGGGATCTCCTGACAACTGCAGACTACTCGCTCCGACATTCCGTCGGGACAGTGAAAATGCCTGTAGGTTTTCCCTACGCGGGGAAAGCAGGACAATCAGCAGGAAAGGCTCCGCTTCGGCGGAGAATCCTCACAGACTATACGCCAGACGCCCCGCTAAAGGCAGGGTAAAGATATAGTCGATAAATGTCGGACTCTATCCAGTGCAGGCGTTTGGATTCTTGAAGGGGCTCTCTTCTAGTACGAGAGGACCGAAGAGAGGGAATCCCTGGTGTACCAGTTGTCCCAAAAGGGCATCGCTGGGTAGCTATATTCCCACGTGATAAGTACTGAAAGCATCTCAAGTACGAAGCACACCCTAAGATGAGGAATCCCTATAGCTCCCCGCAAGATCAGCGGGTTGATAGGCGCTAGGTGTAAGCCCCGTAAGGGGTTTAGCCGATGCGTACTAATGAGCGATTCCAATGTCTTACAAACCACAATTTATTCAAGTTGTTGACTTTTTTACCTACTTACTCTACTATCATCTCTTATGGATCTTATAATTGTAGAGTCGCCAACAAAGGCTCGAACGTTCACGAGAATATTGGGTGACGATTTTTCTATTGAGGCTTCCATGGGACATGTGAGAGATCTTCCTGAGAAAAAGATGTCAATCGATCTTGAGCATACGTTCAAGCCAGAGTACGTCATATTACCCTCAAAACAGGCAACTGTTGACAAGATTGCAAAAATAGCAAAAAAAGCCAAAACTATCATTTTGGCAACAGACTCAGATCGTGAGGGAGAGGCAATTGCCTATCACATTGCCTTTATTTTGGGGCATGTAAAAGAGGACTGGCCCAATAAACCACACATCAAAAACTCAGATCTGAAACGGATTGTTTTTCACGAGATTACTGAAAGTGCGATAAGGCAAGCACTACAATCCCCTCGACAACTGAATGTTGATTTGGTTGACGCACAACAAGGTAGACGTCTTCTTGACCGCATCGTTGGCTACAAACTCTCCCCTCTTTTGTGGAAAAAAATGGGCAAACGATGGTTGTCTGCAGGACGAGTGCAAACTGTTGCCTTACGATTTATTGTTGAAAGGGAGAAAGAGATTGAAAAATTTAAGTCAGAGCCTTTTTATCGTGTTAAAACATCACTTAATACCCCTGATAAGTTTGTGTTTGATGCTGGTGTTGATGGGTATAAGGGAGAGGTGTTTGAAAAGAAAACGTCTATTGAACTATTTGATGGAACATATACTTTTTCAAAAACATCTATAATGAAAGAACGCGCCAAAACTATTGAAAAAGATTTAGAGGGCGATTCGTTTACAGTGACAGACGTTGATGAAAAAGTTTATGCAAAGTCTCCACCTCCGCCCTATACCACATCAACCTTACAACAAGAAGCATCCCGTTTGATGGATTACTCAGCAAAACTCACTATGAGCATTGCACAGCAACTCTATGAAAAAGGAATGATTACCTATCATAGGACCGATTCGGTCAATCTTGCCTCTCAGTTTATTACTCAGACAACTACGTTCGTAAGACAAGAGTACGGCGAAAAGTATGCCTCGCCAAAGCAACGTTTTTATGCAAACAAATCACGTCTAGCTCAAGAAGCACATGAGGCAATTCGACCCACAAAAGCTGACAAAACACCATCAGAACTTGAAAAAAGTCTTGGACCACGCCATAGAAAACTCTATGAACTTATCAGGAATCGAAGTCTGGCAATATGTATGGCCGATGCACAAATCGCATCACTAAAAGTCAAAATTGAAACAAAAAAAGAATACAAATTATCCTCCCAATTTGAAGCAATCATTTTTGATGGATATTTAAAACTTTACACACAAAAAAACAAATCTACAAAACTACCTCATATTGAAAAAGGAACAAATCTTGATCTTCTAAATGTTACCTCTCAAGAAAACTTCACTCAACCACCCCCAAGATATGCAGAAGGCTCGCTTATCAAAGCGCTAGAATCCCACGGAATAGGCCGACCGTCAACTTATGCGCCAATTATCTCAACCACAATAGGGAGAAACTATGTTGAAAAAAAGGAAGGAAGACTATATCCTACAATGCTGGGAAGTGCTGTGTGTAACTATTTATCTGAAAAATTTCCTCAGCTTTTTGAAATCTCATTTACTGCAGGTATGGAAGATCAACTCGATAACATTGCCGAGGGTAAAGAGACCACAGTAGAGCTTCTCAGTAAATTTTATGGACCATTTGATAAGACACTCGAGAAAGAATTTAAAACAAAAGATTATATTGATGTTCAAGAGAAAACGGATGAAAAATGTCCGACATGTGGAAAACCACTTTTACTTCGCTACTCAAAGTTCGGGAAATTCTTTGCCTGTTCAGGTTATCCTGATTGTAAATTCACCAAGAGTTTTGTTGAAACAACTAATCAAAAGTGTCCTAAATGTGAAGACGGCGACATTGTGGTTAAATTTACTAAGAAAAAAAAGAAATTTTTTGGTTGTTCAAATTACCCTAAATGTGATTTTGCTACCTGGAAATTGCCAAAAGGCCAGGAATCTACTTCAGATAAATCTCAATCTGATTAACTTTTTTCTGTTGAATTTTCTTTTCCAATTTACTATCATGCAATGTGCAAAAGTATATATTTGTTTCAGGTGGAATAATTTCAGGATTAGGCAAAGGGATAACTTCAGCATCAATCGCCCTTCTTCTTCAGTCAATAGGCGTCAAAGTCACTCTTGTTAAATGTGAGAACTATCTTAATGTTGACGCCGGGACTATAAATCCAATTGAACATGGCGACCCTTTTTTGTGCGAGGACGGGCTTGAGGCAGACATGGATATTGGAACATATGAAAAATTCTTAAGTGTCGACATGGGGCATCCCAACTTCATGACAATGGGAGCGATATACCAGACAGTAATTGAAAAAGAGAGACGGTTTGAATATGAGGGCGAAGACGTTCAGGAGGTCGTTCACATAACTGGAGAAATAATTAAAAGAATTAACAATGCTTTAGAAGAGACCAAATCGGAAATTGCAGTTATTGAACTTGGCGGAACTGCCGGTGAGTACCAAAATATTTTATACTATGAAGCTTCAAGAATGCTTGCATTTAAAAATCCCGGACAGGTTATTCATATTCATGTTTCATACATCCCGACTCCTAAACACTTGGGTGAACCCAAAACCAAACCGGTCCAACTATCAGTTCGCACTGTTAATTCCATGGGAATTCAGCCTGATTTGCTCGTTGTGAGGTCAGAGACCCCAATTGATACACGCAGAAAAGAGAGATTGGCCCTTTTTTGTAACGTTAATGCTGAGGATGTAATCTCGTCTTACGACGTTGAGTCAGTTTATGAAGTCCCGCTCATTCTTGAGAAACAGGATATAACAAAACGAATCTGTAAGAAACTCAAACTTACATATAAGATACCAAAATTAACAGGCTGGACGAAGATGATAAAAGAACTACATACCCCAAGGGGTAAAAAGATACGAATAGCAATAGTTGGAAAATATTTCAAAACCGGCGACTATAAACTAAAAGACTCCTATGCTGCGTTATTTGATGCAATTGACCATGCTTCTCTTTTTAATAAAGTTGACATTCAAGTTGAGTGGATAAGTGCAGAAGATGTTGAAAAAAATGGAATTGAAAAAATCCCCGAGATGCAAGGCATTAATGGAATAATTGTACCCATTGGATGGGGGAAACGTGGAATTGAGGGAATGATACAAACCGCTTCATACGCCCGGCGTAAAAAAATTCCTTATTTAGGTCTGTGTTATGGTATGCAAATTGCAGTTATTGCCTTTGCTAGAGACATTCTTAACTGGAAGGACGCTCATACTGAGGAAGTTAAACCTAAATCTGGCCACCAAGTTATACATCTGATGCCTAGCCAAAAAGATGCTATAGAACGCCGGGCTTATGGAGGCACGATGAGACTTGGAGCATGGGAAGCGATAGTTCAAAAAGGCACTCGGGCGTGGGACATATATGATAAATACAATGGATTTATAAATAAAAAAACCGGGTTAACAAGTGAGAGGCACAGACATAGATATGAATTTAATGATGAGTACGCGTCTGATTTTGAAAAGGCAGGACTTATAATTTCAGCTAGATCGAAAGTCGAGAATTTAGCAGAAATCATTGAACTAGCAAAGAAAACTCATCCATTCTATTTCGGAACACAAGGACACCCTGAGTATAAAAGTCGTCCACTTTCTCCCCATCCAATTTTCGTGGAATTTATTACATCTTGTGTTGGAGATAGGTAAATGATAGAATTAGATTATGGCAAACTCAATAACAATTCAGGAAATGCCCATCAAAGTGGGGGACACAGTCTCCATTACTTACGGATTTGTTGATAAAGGCAAAGAGAAAACACAGGTTTATGCCGGTATTGTCCTTCAAATTAGAGGAGAGGGCATGAGTAAAACGTTTACGGTTCGAAAAATGACAAAGAGCAAAATTGGCGTTGAAAGAATTTTCCCGGTTGCCTCACCCTTTATTAAAAAAATATCTGTTGTTAAAAAAACAAAAAACAGCAAAGCAAAAATTGGTTTTATCAGAACTCGCTCTGAAAGAGAAATTAGAGAACGGCTTTATACGAAATAATTATCATGCCTCACCAGTCTAAGATTGGACTTCTGGGTGAACAGATTGCTGCGGAATTTCTGTCAAAAAAAGGTTTTAAAATCCTAAATAAAAACTTCTACACAAGAGGAGGCGAGATTGATTTAGTATGTCTTGACAAAAAAACTCTTGTCTTTGTTGAAGTCAAATCAAGAGGGGAAAATAGCAAAGGATTTGGATATGAGGCGATAACATTTAATAAACTCTCTAAACTAAAAAGAGCCATATATTATTTCATAAAGTCTTATAACGCTTACTATTCAAATTTTAGAATTGACATTGTCAGTGTTGAATTTTCGACTGATAAAACTTTCAAGAATATCAAACATTACCCAAATATTAGTTCTGATGATATAAAATAAAAAATATAAGGGTCCCACAACTCAAAAAGCGAGTTTAAAGGGCAAGGGAGGGGGTGAAATTATATGTATGTATTTGATGCGATGCAGTCGATTGTGACAACTTTTTTTAGAAGTCTAGTCCTGTATCTTCCCAATTTTATTGGGGGATTAGTAATACTGGCAATTGGCTTGGTCTTGTCACAAATTGTAAGATCCTTAGTCTCAACACTATTCTCTGTATTTAAGCTAGATGAAATCATAAAGCAAGCGCGGATAGGCAAAAAAGAGCAAGTGAAGGTTTGGCAAGACTTACTAACCGAACTTGCCGGATGGTCTGTAGTAATCTTGTTCTTAGTTCCGGCATCTGAAGTCTGGGGACTTACCAAAGTCTCTGATGTTCTAAATAATATTCTATATTACATTCCAAATGTCCTAGTTGCGGTTGTGATAGGATTGATTGGATTGGTAATTGCCAATCTGGTTGCTGACTTTGTTCGCCACTCGGCCAGAACTGTTGGGTCAACATCGGCAAACACCCTATCAGCCTTAGGTCGATACGCGATTGTCTTTTTTACGATTCTGATCGTCTTAAACCAGCTTGGGGTTGCACAGGATCTAATCAGGATATTGTTTACCGGTATCGTTGCCATGGTTGCAATTGCCGGGGGATTGGCATTTGGCTTAGGAGGGCAGAACGCAGCAAAAGATGTTCTAGACGAATTTAGAAGATCGTTAAAGTAAAAAAATTTCTTAGCGTTAAATTTAATGGATTAGCTTCCCGGTTGTTTTTGTTGCTCTAACCCATTGACTGATGATATAATTTGATCTATAGCAGGCCCCATCATCTAGTGGTTAGGATACCGGGCTTTCATCCCGGACACACGGGTTCGAATCCCGTTGGGGTCACCAATGATCTGTACCCTAAAAAGTGGACACACGTCTTAGTATTCTTTCGTTAACGTTAATAATTAACAAAGTAATATGAATAGGACTAC
>MGAM01000015.1:0-7656 GCA_001789725.1 Candidatus Roizmanbacteria bacterium RIFCSPLOWO2_01_FULL_39_19
TGGCTTCAAACGATTTATGATGAGACTATTAACCAGGTGTCATTATGAGAAAAACTCTTTTCACGTTCATATTTCTAAGTATATTCTTTCTGTTTGGGACATCATTTCTAAGATATTCTTTAGGTTTTCTTAGCTATCCTAAATCGGTGTTTGCTGGGTCAATTGGCGGCGAGCCTGGTGAGGAATGTGGTGGCCAGGGTTTGCCCTCATGCGGACAAGGGGATCCCCCGGGAGAGCCGACCCCGCCGGGAGGCGGAGACATACCAACAAGCACGCCGGGGCCAACCAACACGCCCGAACCACCAACAAGCACTCCCGCTCTTCCAACTGAGACTCCGTCTCCTCCAACAAATACGCCAACGCCAATTCCTCCAACGGCAACGCCAAACTTGTCGCCTTGTCCGGGGCCAAATCCGTGCACTAATCCAACACCCACTATCACAACGTTTATTGCTTGTTTTAATGAGTGCGATCCTAGTCAAATCAATCAATGCGGACCTAATAGAATATGTAGTTTGGTAGAAGGAAAATACAGATGTCAATCCGGAGCTTGTGTATTTGCCGCTGCCAATCCTCAAGAATGTACTTGTCCTCAATGTCCTGATTGCGAAGCTTTATCATGCGAAGATTTAAGCACTAATCCCGGGAAAGTTATTGTTATCCCCGGCCTCACCGCTCCTCCACCTCCTAATCCTGTTCTAAAATGCACGCAGTGCGAGCACTATTACGTTAATGGTGTAGAAAAGGACTGTAATGATCTTCTAACCCCCCAACCTCAGGAATTTAAGCAGGCTGACGGGCAATCATGCAAAAGCTACACTATCCAAGTTGAAACTAATGGCCAAACCTGCGGATGCACCAAGCAGGTTTGCTGTCCAAATTGTGAACCACCGAAAGTTGTACCCGGATATGAAGATGGCTGCGCTGCGTGTGATTTTGAGACTCAAGTGGGAGGAAACAGCGCTATGTGCCCATGCTCCAGCGCCGAAATTTCCTTTCAACTATCACAAACAGGATGTGTTGATTTTGGCAATGGCCAGCGTCAGTGCGGTGGCCCGGGCAACCCGCCAAAGATGACGTATGGGAACGCCGGATTTTATGACATAACCTACACCTGTCAGGTGCCGGGCGACGGTGAACAAGTGTGTAAAAAAGAAATTGTTGTCGGGTGTGATTGTCAAAATATGAACCCCACAGGCTCTCCCACCCCATCCCCCACACTTGGTCCATGGTTTAAACTAAAAGATGCATCGTACTCTCGGCAGACTAATTTAGTAAATCTTATCCCCGATCCGGCTCAGTCGTTTGACAATGGGGTTGAAGATTTAGTCTGCCATGACACGCGTATGCCAGATTATCGATGCATGCTTTCTCGCGAGGCGGGTGCTGAGATCGTTGCCGGGTCCATTGATTTAAACGGCGCCCCCGTTTCTCACCGAGGCTGGAAGCAGGAAAACGGCAACGTTACGCTTGACATGAGCCCGGACGAATTTTTAGAGTATGTTAAGGCTAAAAAACCATATAAAGTAATCACCAAAACTGATTTAGATAATTTTATTCCTGACGTCACTCTAACATCTGATAAAGTATATATCTTTGATGATCCCGACAATCCAACAATAACTCTAAACGAAGACTCGTTTCAGGGACAAACACAGCCGTTCGTGTTAATTATTAAAGCCAACGTTAAAGTGGAAAGCAATATTGACTCTCTTGAATCAGTTTCAGCAGCATTTATTATTACTGAAAATTTAGGTTTGTCAACAAACGTCTCTCAACTTGATGGAATTTTCTTTTCTAATACTCTCGACTTTACCCTTGATACCCCTGTTTTCCCAAATCCACTAAAAATAAAGGGAAATATGATCTCATATCATTCAACCGACACCATGAGCAAAAGAATTAACTCTCCAGTTAACAAACCCGGAATATTTGTTATTTTTGATATTGACCGCCATCTTGACTTATGGTCGCTGTTAACAACAAAAAACGCTGCTCAGCAGGAGGAAATACAATGATAAAAAGTAAGCAATCACAAAAAGGGCAAACGCTATTGATTTTGATATTGCTTTCAACAATTTTGGCAACAATTGGGCTCTCGATTGCTCAGTCAACAATTCAGGATAATCAAATTTCACAACTTGAAGAACAGACCAAGCGAGCTTTCTCGGCGGCTGAAGCTGGAATTGAGGCAGCGCTAAAACGAGGAGTTGATATTGTAGAGGGCGACCTAGAGTTTCCGGGGATAAAAAGCTTAACAGCCATCTACACTTCATCGCAAACTCAAAACTACATAACACCGACTCTTGACAACAACCGACAATTTACGTTTTACTTGAATGCTTTTGACCCCCCATCAACGTTCGGAAGTCCTCTGCCGGAAACCCAATTGGTTGAAATTTTACCAACGGACCTAGACGTAAATACTATGTGCGACAGCGCAACAACTGCTTTTGCAGTTGAATTAACATTTATCAACACGGAAGCACGCTCAATTTTTAGAAGACTTATTGATCCCTGTAGTTTAATTGAAGACACTCTTGATGAGTGGTCGTTTGATACCCAAACCCAACTGTCAGATGAGGCAAACGCACTTGTTCTTCGAATAGTGGGAGCTGACGCTAGTTTTAACGGAGCCAGGCTCACAGTTTCAAATCCAAGCGCTGATTGGCCCGCCCAAGGCAGATCAATTGTTTCAACTGCACAAACAACAACTGGCGTTATTAAAAAAATTCGCCTAGTCTCATCATACCCACAAATCCCAGCAAGCCTTTTTGTCCCAAGCTTCTAGTGTGCGCTATGCTACAATAGTGTCATGATAAAAGATCAGATTATCAAGGCGCTTTCTAAAACTTTTGGAGGCCAGGATTTTACCCTTCTTACGCCAAAACAGGATTCTTTTGGCGATTTTGCCATCAACATAAAACAATTACAATCTATTGATCCAAAAATTAACATTAAAAGTGTCATAGATCAGTTAAAAAAAATCGATCTTTTCTCATCGGTTGAAGAAACACGAGAATTTATTAACTTTTGGCTGAGCAATAAAATTTTGCTGGAAAATCTTAATCAAATTTCAAAAGGTGATAACATTATTAAATCAAGCGCCGGCAAAGGCAAAAAAATCATCGTTGAATACTCCTCTCCAAACATCGCCAAACCATTCACTATTGGCCACCTTCGCTCAACTGTAATTGGAGACGCTATTGCGAACCTGCTTGAGGCGGTGGGATACAAAGTTTTTAGAGATAACCACGTGGGCGACTGGGGCACCCAATTTGGAAAACAGATTTGCGCTCTAAAGAAATGGGGGGATGAGACGACAATCGAAAAGTCAGATAAGCCAGTCAAGTTGTTGGTTGACCTGTACGTCAAGTTTCATCAAGAAGCAGAAGAAAATCCTAAATTGGATGGTGAAGCAAGAGAGTGGTTTCGTAAACTCGAGACGGGAGATAGTGAAGCTCGACGGATTTGGGAGAGATGCGTTGATTGGTCTTGGATAGAGTTTGACAAAATTTATAAAACACTTGGGGTCATATTTACGGAAAATAAAGGACGCGGATACGAAGAGTCATACTTTGAAGATAAAATGAAGCCCGTCATTGACGAGATTGAACAAAAAAAACTCCTTAAAGAAAATGAGGGGGCAAAACTTGTATATTTTGATAAAGACGAGTATCCCCCACTTATGATTCTTAAGAAGGACGACTCCACTCTCTACTCTACCCGAGACCTGGCAACTGATAAATTTAGGTTAGAAAAATACGGCCCCGACATTGTTATTATTAACGAAGTTGGGACAGAGCAATCGCTTTATTTTCAGCAACTCTTTAAGGTTGAGGAGATGTTAGGATGGTTTAAAAAAGGACAAAGAATCCACATTAAACATGGCATGTATCGCTTTAAAGATCAGAAGATGTCAACCCGGTCAGGCAATGTCATTTGGCTTGAGGACGTGTTGGGTGAAGCTGAAAAAAGAGCAGCAAAAATATCTGAGTCACAAGGTCGTGATGTTGCAAAACAGGTTGGGATAGGGGCAATTAAATGGAACGATCTTAAAAAAACTTCCTCTCAAGATGTTGTTTTTAATTGGGATGATCTTCTTAATATGAAAGGTAACTCTGGTCCTTATTTGCAATATACATACGCCCGAACTCAAAGTGTTATCAGCAAAGCCTTAATAAAACCTAAAATTGACAGTTGTGATTTTAAACTACGAAAGGAAGAACAAATGCTCATTAAAGAACTTGTCCGTTTCCAAGAAATTATTGAACTTGCAGCAACTCAATATGCCCCCAACGTTTTATGTAATTATTTGTATAGCCTTGCAAAACAATTTAATCTGTTCTACGAAAAATTGCCGATTTTGAAAGCTGATGAGAAAACTTTGCACCTGCGCCTTGCAATAACAATTGCAACTGGTAAAATCCTCAAAAGAGGACTCAACATCTTGGGAATTGATGCACCAAATACAATCTAATGGCAAGTAGAAATAAAAAAAATACTCCGCTTCGTGTTGGTTTTGATCTGGACGGGGTACTTTTATATAACCCGCTGCGACTCGGGAGAATGCCGGTAACTCATATCAAAAGAAAATTGTTCCATGAGAAAAGAACTCACTTTCATATTCCCAAGGGCTTTCTGGAGGAAACTATTTGGTCTCTACTTCATCTATCAAGTATATTTCTTGTTGATGGCCTCTCCCCTATTGATGCACTGATCAAGCAAAATAAAGTGGAGGCATATGTTATTACTGCACGATACAATTTCCTTCAACCTAACACCCAGTTTTGGTTCAAAAGACTTAAGAAGAACCATAGTTTTAAGAGTCTTATTTCAAATGTTGACGACCAACAGCCACATCTTTACAAAGAGAAAATGCTAAACCGTCTCAAGCTTGACATTTTTGTTGAGGATAATTGGGATATCGTCTCCTATCTACATAATAAAGTCCCCACGAAAGTATATTGGATTTATAACATTATTGATCGTAATATCTCTTACCCTATAAAATATCCTAGTCTTAAACAAGCAGCCTCCACTATCGCAACTATTGCTAAATCACGATGAAAAAAACAGCGGTTCTTATGATCTCAGAATATTATGTCCCTCACTGGACGGGTATCGTTATCACTTTTCATGAAATAGCTAAAAATTTAATTTTTCAAGGATATGACATGACCGTCCTAACCACAAAATATGACAATAAAATACCACATAAGGAAGTTGTCGATGGGGTTAATATTATTAGAGTTCCCTATTTCATCCGTTTAAGTCGGACTCATTATAGTATAGAAATTATTTTCACTTTTTTAAAAATATTGTCCCGTTTTCAGACAATAGTCATCAATTCTCCAAATAGTAATATTCTTTTTTTTACGGTTATTGCCAAGCTTTTTGGTAAGAAAGTGATAATCTACCATCAGGGTGACCTAGAACTTCCCCATCAAACCGGTAACCAACTTAATAATCGAGTAATGGAAATAATTTTTGATGTGTTTACTATACCTTCTTTTTTACTTGCAGACAAAGCAGTCACGTATACGCGAGATTATGCGGTCAACTCAAGAGTCATGAAGTATTCTTTAGATAAATTTCAATCATATATTCCTTTTTTGAAGTTGCCAAACGCCAAACCAAGTCAGGATTTTATCAGGAAAACGGCACATCTTAGAAGATATATTCTAATTGGGCTTGCGGGGCGATTTGTTGAAGAGAAGGGGTATGATGTGTTGCTTAAAGCAATCCCTGGTATAGCCAAAAAAATAAAAAATGTTCGATTTGTCTTTGCTGGAGCAACAAACATGGAGTATGAATCCTTCTTTGAAGAAAATCATCTTCTTATTAAGAAGAACAAAGATAATCTGGTTTTCTTAGGTCTTCTATCAAGAGCAGACCTCAAGCATTTCTATAAAATGCTAGATGTGTTTGTTATCTCATCTCGATCTGATTGCTTCCCCACAACACAAATTGAGGCTGCATTACAGGGCGTGCCAATTGTCGTAACCGATATTCCCGGTGCTAGGATGTTAGTTAAAACGACTGGATTTGGAGAGATAGTAGAAGGTGAAAATATAAAGGCATTGGAGGATGGGGTTGTTAAAATAATCAAAAATAAGGAAAAATACAACCAGAATGCTACTCATGTTTCTACGTTTATCAAAAACAATGACACATTCAAATTATATTGAGTCTATTCTACAAAGCGAGCCTGATCCTGCCTTTGAAGAGCGGGCACGGTTTATATTAGACTCGATTGTCAAGAATAAATCCGCAAATATTCTCGATGTCGGTTGCGGAAGGGGATTTTATGTTCGACTCTTTAGTCTTCTTGAATTTCCTAAAAAGATTGTTGGAGTAGATCAAAATAAGATATATCTTAATAAGGCAGGTTGTGATTTAAAAAATGACAAACGAGTACGCTTGATGCAGGGATCAATTTATCATCTTCCATTTGACGATAATAGTTTCGATACGGTGGTTGCCTCAGAAATATTTGAACATTTAAATAATCCTCAGACTGCCATTGAAGAATGTTCTCGTGTATTGAAAAAAGACGGTCAACTCATCATTACGGTTCCTCATAAAAATTTTCCTTTTTTTTGGGATCCAATTAATTTTATTTTAATGAAATTGTTTAATACTCACGTTCCCAAACATATTTGGTGGCTTGCTGGTATTTGGGCAGATCACAAAAAATTATATAAAGAAGAAGAAATTAAAGATTTATTATCAAAAAAGAAATTCAAAGTCATAAGATCAAAGAGAATTGTTGCTCATAGCTATCCCTTTGCTCATTTTTTGCTTTATGGAATTGGCAAAAATTTGATTGAAAAATTCAATCTCCCAACCTTCGACAGATTCAATTTTAACATTACTAAAAAACCATCACCCTTTGTAAAGCTGTTTAAACTACCGTCCAAGAAGTGGGATGGGATTATTAAAAAAGATAAACGGTTTATGAATCTCGCACTCGTTGGAATTAAGACTTAATATTCCACTCCCAGAATTAATACGGACCCCCTCTTTAGACGACTTACATTTTTATTTCAATACGACCAGTATGATCGATTCTTGATAAGAATATTTTTGTCTTTGTCTCTTTTAAAAATTCAACTACCGCCTGTTTAGCACCTTTCCAAAAACCATAATCATCTAAGATCAAAACTCCTCCCCGAGCAAGCTTTGGATACAGAATGTATATACAATGTTTTGTGGACGAATACCAATCCTTCAAAAGTATCAAAAAGATATAAATCCCGGGAAACATCTCCTATTTTAATCAATTTTAGGGCTGCTGCCATCATACTCCCCCCCCTCTATACTCCACGCTCTACAAGAGGACCACTCACGTTGTTTTTCATAATATATTCACACTTTCGACTGCCGTCATAACCCGCTCTATGCTGGTCATCGTATAGGGAGCAACTTTTAGATATATCTCTCTATCACTTGCCTCAAGCTCAGTAAGTGAAAACCTAACAATGTCTATACCAAATCTTCTTGTTATGCCTCGAACAATTTCTTGTAATCTATCAAATAAAATCCTCATATAGCAACCGTAAAACAAAATGTCGGTTTTTTATACTGTCATGCTGAACTCGCTGCGCCCTTCCGTAGTCTTGTACGAATGAGGGTTTCAGCATCCCAACAATG
>MGAM01000015.1:7676-78504 GCA_001789725.1 Candidatus Roizmanbacteria bacterium RIFCSPLOWO2_01_FULL_39_19
GAGATCCCGAAATAAAACTTGTCCCGAACTTGATTCGGGATTCAGGATGACAAATTAGACAGTTTGAATTGCGCTAGCTATATGTGTTTATATCATATTTATTTCGTAAATAACATACGGTCAACTATCACAATTTTACAAATTCAAATAATGGGTGAAGTGAAAACCGTGAGCCACCCAGTCTATTAAATGCTTTAGTCAATGCATACTCCCGAATGGACTCTATTGATGACAAGCCTGCGGTTAGGTACGTCACTCCCGTAATCGACTTACACCCAAACCCAACACTTTCTACCATTTCAATAACTTCGTTAATTGTATAAATAGCATCTATTGGCTGTTTGTTGATTAGTTGTGGAAGTTTGAACACATCTGAAAAAAAGCGTGCTATTCTCCAGGGAAAAAAAGAAAAGTTAGGAAAAGATAAAAATAAGGTCCCTCTTTTTTTGACAACTCGACTAATTTCAGACAAAACTTTATTCGGCTTCTCTAAATGCTCTATGACTTCCAATAATAAAACGAAGTCAAAAACATTATTTTTATAGGGCAAAATGTTTGCATCGGCAGAAACAAAATTGCCCCCCCTTATGTATTTCTTCATGTAATGTATCGCGACATCGCTCTGTTCAATTCCATATATTTTTTTGGGGTCAACCAACTTTTCCTTTGCAAGTTTTTTAAGCACGTATGACTTGCCACAACCAACCTCAAGTATTTTGCTGTTGTTGTTTACGATTCCCTTGATTCGCGGATATAGCATTCGATACCACTGCGGCACCGCTTTCTCAGTTTTGTTGTAATAATTACTATCGTACCAAATTGCTTCAACTGATCTTTTTTGTTTCATTTTATTTCTTAAAAATAGTTACTTTGGGATGATCGTACACAGTAAACGCCTCCTCGGACCACTGGTCGTCAAATGAAATGCAATAAGCTGAGAATGGCATACACCACGTGGGAAAAGATGAAAATTCTTTTATACGCTGAAATGAAAGTTTACCGGCGAATAAATCTTCGTACCATTGTGCCATTTTAGGATACATCGTAGGGACTCTCATGATGCTACCATAACCGCGATTACTTGAAAAAATAATATAATTTGATTTTTCCAACGCAGTATTAATTTCCTGCCACTTTTGTTCGGTGTCTTCCCCAAACACAGGAAGAGAAACAAGATTGTATGAATTATTATCAATATCAGGAAGTCGAAGAGGCAATCCGTCGTCCCAATGTTCCGTTGCGATGATGGAACCTGCTGGAATATTTTGGTTTATCCAATATGAAGCTTGTACTCTCGAGTGAAGTTTACGATAAATACTAATAAATCCAATTGGCCAGCTAAGAAATAGTAAAATCATAGTAATTGCAATTGTCATTTTTATCCTTTGTGATTTAAATCGTTGTAAAAATACATAAAATCCATATGCAGCAAAAATCGCCAACAGAGGATATAGAATAATAAAATAGCGCATGCTTGGGCTAAATCGAGCTGACTGAAACAGAAAAAATAGAAGACTCCAAAATATAATTACTCTTATTTCCAATTTTCCTCTTTTTAAGAGTAAAGCTATTCCTAAAATAGCAAATAGTGTTAAGGGTATCCCCACTCCAAAAATTGCCAAATTAGTGATGGCAAATAAAAATGGCATGCGTCCATACCACTGTATTGAGGGAGGAAAATAACCGGCACTACTTGATGCAAAGTGTGAAAGTTCCTTAATGTTGTTTATAAACTGAGATGAAATTGACGGATTGAAAAGGTTGTGTGAGGCAAATAGATGGGGGTCTGCAATGCGCAGTGTGCCATAGGAAAAAATTCCGATTAATAAAAGTACTACTGATTTTTTAAGTATATATTCTCTTGATAAGAAACCCATCCTTTTTCTTGGCACAACAACTAAAAATAGCAAGAGCGGCAATATGTAAACTGCACTAATTTTTGAAGCAAGTGCCACTCCCAAAAAAATGGCTGTCAAAATAACGTCGAACTTGTTTTGATCATTAAAAAAACGCAGTGAAAAATATAGTGCTGCCAATGTAAAGAAGTTTAAAAAGACATCAACGGTAAAGAAATGAGAAAGCTGAATTCCCAACACGAATATGGCATAAAACAGTGGTCCCAAAAAAACAACAAACCACGGCATTTTTATTCTTTTTTTCAATAAAAGAAGTAGTTTGTATATAAACAACACCGTTCCAATATCAAAAAGGGCGCTTATGAAGCGTCCTATTAGGGCAATACCACCATATGAATGATTATTTGTGTAGATTGCTGCCAGTTTGACAATTGTTATTGGCAAAAGTCCGTAAACATAAAATGAGACATCTTTATTGTAAGGATTCATGGTTGAGGTTCTAGGATCAAGATATTTGGTGAATGATTCGTCAACTTCTAACTTTTCCGTTGTCATTGTTAAAAATCTTTCATCGGGGTGAAGGTGTTGATTTTGGTCCCAATTAATCCCATATACCCGCAAAAACAAAGCAAGAACGACTATAGTTAAAAGTACTAGTGACGATCTTTTTAAGAGCATACAAACATTTTAGTTAAATCTTTCAAAGTAAAGGCGCTGGGCGTCAACCCTGTTGTCTAGTGCGTATTCTTTCAATCCCACAACGGCGTCTTTGCCACCACAAATATATACATCACAGTTAGATAGCATTGTGTTTCCAATTATATCTTTAATATTATCTTGAATATGTCCTTTGTATAGTGGCTTCGTAATAATACTTTTTTCTTTTGAAAGACAAATTGCATACCTAAATAATTGATTTTTTTCGCTCCAGTTGCGCAATTGGTCCTCTAAATAGACGTCCTTTTTTGTTGGAAGTCCCCAGAACAAAAACATTGGATGAGTTCTATTTTTGATTACAACCGAGTTTATCATTGTTAAAATTGGAGCCACTCCTGTTCCGGTTGCCAGATAAATAATCGAGCGAGCAACTTCGTGTTGAACAAAAATTCCCGCCGGGCCCTTAAATTCAGACAGTTCTCCAATTTTTAGATGTTTCAAATATTCCGACGCTAGCCCATTTTCAAAGTATTCAATAATGAGATCAAATGTTCTTACAGACTCCTTGTAGACGCTTATTGAAAACTGACGATATTGATCTTTTACTTTTAAAAGTAGGTACTGGCCGGGAGCAAATACAAAGTTGCCATCGTCTTGCAACTTGAAACTTATATGAAAAATATTGGGAGCAACTTCTTTTCGAGAAACAAGTGAGGCGGTATAGTCATGTACCATACTTAAAGATTAAAGACGAGCACGCTGAATAACTTCAGATTCGATTGTTTCTCTTGCGCGACCATATTTAAGACGGGACAGTTGAATGATCGTTTTGGCTATTTTTTCATTTGATTGCGCCTTAATCTCGGCCATGTCTTTTGTTAAATCAACCGAAAATGGTGGAATTGGGGCATTTCGGACACTCGTTCTCATGAATGCGTGAAATCTGTCAACATTAATAAGATCAGCCTCACTAAAGACCGGTTGAAACTCACGCGCCAAGTATGATGCGTCAGTAACGCCAACTCTAAATGAAATTATTGTCCCGACGTTACCAAAAATAGCATTTTTAATCTCCTCATCCATCTGCCCGATAAATTGATTGGCAACGGTAAGTCCTAGTCGGTATTTTCTTGCCTCAGACAATATTGTTGCAAAGTCAGGGGTGGCAAAATTTTGAAACTCATCAACATACAAAAAGAAATCGCGCCGGTCCTCTTCAGGAATTTCTTGCCGGCTCATTGCAGCAACCAAGATTTTAGGAATTAAAACCAATCCCAAAAAGTTTGAGTTTTCCTCACCCAACCTTCCTTTGGAAAGGTTGATAAGCAGGATTTTCCCTTCGTCCATTACTTTTCTAAAATCAAAGGCCGACTTTGACTGACCGATGATATTACGCATAGTTTTATTAGTAACAAATCGACCGAATTTTGAAACGATATAATCTAGAACTTCTGATTTGTGAAAGTCTGAGGTTTGAGCAATCTGATCAGTCCAGTATCTTTTAACTATTGGGTCTTGAATTTTAGGGAGTAACTCTTGAACATATTTGGCGTCAGTTAACACACGAACAATTTCAATGAACGTACTTCCCGGCTCTGACATGACTGTCAACATGGCATTTCTAACCGCATGTTCAAACCGAGGACCAATAATGCCGGTTCGCTGGGGATCGTACAGTTTATACATCAAGTTAATAATGGCAGTTGTCATGAAATGCTTCTGTTCCTCTGTGTAGGCCTCTAGGAGATTGAGTCCCATCGGTCGCTCGGTATCAGATGGATCAAAATAAATCACGTCCTCAGCTCTCTCAGGTGGAATAAAACGCAGTGCATCTTCAACCAAATCTCCGTGAGGATCAATAACACATACTCCCTTACCTTCCCTTATGTCCTGTTTTATCATCTCCTTAAGAAGCTCTGATTTACCCATTCCGGTTTTTCCAATTATGTAGACGTGACGACGTCTATCTTCAAGTAAGACGTTCACTTTTCTCTTAACACCCCGGTGATAACCAAAGCCTATCTCTGTTCCCCCCTCTTGAGGAACTTCTGCAGCAATTGGAGCTGATTTTGACTGCAACCACTTAATGTGGGGAGTTTCAATTGTTTTGTTTGGAAAATGATAGATTGTGGAGAGCTCGTCAGACGAGAGCACTGAGATTGATCGCCAAAAGGGAAGTTCAAATAATGGGAAATATTTATAGATACAATTGAGCATAAATCCGTAATGAAGGGCAATTTTTGCCTTGGTAAAATTGTTTAGGTCAGATGTTAGTGGAGCAAGAGAGGACTGGATGTTCTTTAAGTGGGCTTCGGCCTCTTCTTTAGTTCCTGAAGAAATTACAATTCTAATCACCGTCTCATATCCGGATTTAGTAACTTTCTCATCAATCTTTTCGAGTGTTTTCTGATCAACCTTAAAAGTTGCTTTTTCGGGATTAGATTCGTCTTTTTTAGTTTTGGAAATATATCCCTTGCCAGCCTTCTTCCATGAAGAGTCAGCCCCTCGGATTAACATTTGAAACATCGCTCCTTCCCCTTCTCCCATCTTTGACATGGCTGAAGTTATTGATGATATTGAATCGGTTGCCAACTCTTTATATGTTTTGATTGGTTGGTAGTTGGCGTGTTTTGTATGGAGTGAAGCGTAGGCCACTTTGCCTTGGGCTGAGAATATGTTTGGCTCCTCAATTACCTGGATGTCAGCTGTTGGATAATAGGCATAAATCTGCTTTTCAACTAAATCTTGTAATTTCTTTGGGGTAGTTATAATAAATTTAATCTCGGCGTGTTTGGCAATAATCTCAAACCCCAAAGTATCATCAACATCAAGAAGTGCAAAACGCCCAGATTTTTTAAGCCAGGAAAATGATGAGAAAAGTTGTTCTGCCCCATCAATTTTGATTTCATTATCCTTTGGCAGTCTCAGTTCAAGAGAAACTGAGTCGACTGCCTTCTTTTCTCTTTTCTTATATCGAACAAAAAAGATAACAGCAGCAAATATCGATGCTGAAAATAAAAAGCTTGCTCCCACAAATAGGACCAAATATATAAGCATTAAAACTCCTGAAGCTAACTCTTGGAAGAATTCCATACTCCATTATTATAGAATACTTCTATCGTATTATCCTGATTAAACAAATATTTTATGAAACATAAAAGAAAATTATTACAAGATAGCGAAATCCACGGCCTGGTAAGCCGTGGATGGAGACGACATAATTGGCGCGAAGCGCAAACAAAGCGTAACAACAATATCACGGGTGAAACCCGTGGATTGTTATTTTTAATGTTACTTTTTTTCTTTGTTGCCACTAACATATTTGCTTCCCAACAATATCCGAAAGATATGTTTGATATTTTGCTTTATAAGAATAGAGCTAAAAGTTTGTCTTTACTTATCAATTTACAGAATGACCCAACCTTTGTCGATCAACAATCTTTCTTAACCTGGTTTACCAATTTTGATTATCAGTTTATATTCTCTGAAAAAAAACAGGCCGTATATTCTAAAGTTGCTCAAATTGAAGAAATTCTTAAACAAAATCCCAATCAACCCGAGATATTATATCTTTTATCACGTGAATATCGCCGTTTAGGTAATTTTAAAAAGTCAAGAGAGTTGCTTACTCGCGCCCGTCAAATCGACCCAATGAGGTATTAACAGTCTCGTCATGAGCTTTATTAACCAATGAGTCGGCGTGGACGTTGTCTGATCGTTTCACCCAGTTATAATAAACGGGAATATTAACTATCCTCTCAAGTATTTTTGCTTGGTTAAAGAGTTCCTTAATGTGGGGCGTTTTAACTTTAAATCTCCCAGATAACTGTTCAACTAAAAGCCTTGAGTCACTTTTGAAATTAATAATATCAACGTCCCACTCTCCCAGTTTGGGGGAGAGCATCTCAAATGCCCTTATGATTGCCGTGTATTCAGCCACATTATTTGTGGCAATTCCAATGGTTTCATGATGGGAAAAAATCTGTTTATCTCCCAAGTGGGCAACAAAGCCAATTGATGCCGGCCCCGGGTTACCACGAGATCCGCCATCGGTAAAAACAGAAAGAGTCATATTTCAAATATTACTAAAGTTCTCCAAGCTTTTCACGTGAGGTTCCTTGTTCTTTAATAAGCTCCAAATATTTCTCCGTTGACGAGAGTCTTTTGTGGCCAACGATTTTAGAAATATAAGAGATTGAGGCGCCATTCATGAGTTGATAGGCAATGAATGTATTTCGCAAGTCCTGAACTTTGGCGTTCTCTATTCCCACTTCGCGAAAACAGCGAGCGATGATGCTTCTAATATTTCGAACCAACAGAGGTTTGCCTGATTTAGTCACAAAAAGATGAGGATCGTTAGAGTCATAACGAGCTTTTATATAGTCTGAGATCGCCTTTGACACCGCCTGATTTAACGGGATATCTCGCCCTCCAACCCTTAATGAATCATTCACTACATCATCAAGTTTGATTCGGGCCAGCTCACCAATACGAAGTCCTGTTTGAAGTAAAATCTCAACTATTGCGTATGTTCTTGGGTCCTCTTTAGCAACGTCTCTTAAAGCTCTGTATTCAAGTTTTGAGAGAATTCGAGGCGGAGCTTGAGTATATTTAGGATGAGACACTTCAAGAGACGGATTTACCTGAAGCAGCGACTCTGTTTTTAAAAAACGAAAGAATGTCCGGATTGAATTAAGTTTGCGTGAGGCTGATTTCTTGGTGTATCCGTCATGTAAAAGTTTGGCAATAAATGCCTCAATGTCTTCTTTTTTGACTTCCCTAATATCGTTTTTTTCAACCGAGGCAAGATGTCCTACGAATTGCTCCATGTCCTTTTTGTATGCTATAATAGTGTGTCTTGATTTGCCCGCACCCTCAAGTGATGTTATAAATGTGTTTATCAGGGAGCGAGTATTTGTTGGTTCCATTGTTGACCTATAATATCACAGATAAAGTCATTTTTCAAGCACAATTTATCTATGATTCAAACTATCAAAAATATTGCCTTTTTCTTTGTTGCAGCAGCTTTGATTGCTTCTCTTACTAACAGTTTAAATGAGTATCGAAAAAAACAAAATTTTTATAACACCTATGAAAAACAGCTTCAAAACGAGCGTGTCACGAATAAAAAATTAAAAAGCAAGATAGCTCAAAGTCGTGATTATTTTATCATTGAGGAGATAATCCGGGAAAAACTTAACAAAACAAAACCCAACGAATACATTATTATCATGCCCCCGCCAAAACAAGTCGCTCAAAGTATATCCCAACATACCAAACCGACCTATAGACAATGGATGGATTTATTTTTTTATTAAGCTATCATGGATTCATATAGTCCCTCAAATCCCCCTAAAGATTCTCTGAGAATAGATAGGCTTTTGGATACTCTAATCCTTAAAACTCCCCTATATGAAGATCTTTTGTCAAACACTTTCTTAAGAGGTGTTTTAATAACTGTAGGTTTTTGAAATTGACTTAAAGGAATTCCAGCCGTTTGGGACCAGTATTCTTCTATCTCCCTAATTCTGTCTTCATGTAGTTTGTTAATTACTAGCCTCAATCGTATGTCTGTATATGAAAACCCCATAACATTTACAAACCAATTGATAATCGTTTTTATCATCCTAGGATCTGTATTTGCAAACCCGATTTGATTATCTTTTTTAAATCCCTCTGCCCAATATAATGAAAGACCAACGAGGTACTTCTATCTTAAAGATAATGTCGAAATAGATTGTTTACCTTTTAAAAATAGCTTGGCGATAGTTTGATCTTTTTTATCTTTTACTGTCTTAAGATATATTGCTCTTTTTCCATAATATGGGTCTTTCATGCGACGTTGTAAATTATCAATTTGTTCTTGTGTAAGCTCTATATCCCTGCACCATATACTAACAGAACCTGAAGAAACATGGAGTTTTAAGGCTATCTCTTTTATGCTGTTTCCATTCTTTCTAAGCTTTCGGGCCAGCATCATTAGTTTTGTTTTTGCCATATAAGATTTTTAAAGTGGTATCTAGCGATTCAAGTACTATGATATCATCTTCATGATTTATTGACAAGAGCTAAATCAAATGTATAATAAGGTATCTACTCTTCGCGGGGTAGTGTACGGTAGCACAGGAGGCTCGAGTGGGCCACTACATGAGTAATTATGTATGTGAATTCGGCTATAACGGTGAAATCCTTAATGTATTTGGGCAACGCCGTGGGAAGTCGTCCGTCTTTCGATGAGATTGACCCCGTAGAGACTACACGCCGACCCCCGATATTGTATTGGGGTGAAGACATAGTCCGACACTTCGAGTAATCGAAGATAACAGTGCATAATCTCCTAGACTGAGTCCAATTCTCAGCCCCGCAACAAGCTTTCTGTTAGAAAATCGTTGGTGTATAATACTCATATGAAAAAAGGGTTTCTTGTTTCTATTGTTGTGCCTGTATATAACGAAGAAGGAAATATTAATCTCCTTCTGTCTAAGCTCATACCTGTTATTAATAAATATAGCTACGAAATAATTTTTGTTAATGACGGATCGAACGACAAAACTATCGATGAAGTTAAAAAACAATCCGAAACAAACAATAATATTAAGCTTGTCTCATTTATTCGCAACTTTGGCCATCAATACGCGCTTTCTGCTGGTTATTTTAGGTCCAAAGGAGATTGTGTTATCACTATTGACGCCGACCTTCAAGATCCGCCCGAGCTAATTGATGAAATGATTAAAAAATGGCAGCGAGGATACAAAATAGTTTACGCCAAACGAAGCGAGCGTCATGAGTCATTCTTTAAAAAACAAACCGCGTCAGTTTTTTATAAATTAATCAACGCCTTATCGGACACACCTGTGCCTGAAAATGTTGGGGATTTTAGACTTCTTGATCGAGTGGTTGTTGATTTTTTGAATAATTTACCTGAGCAAAATTTATTTTACAGAGGGCTGGTTGCCTGGAGCGGATACCCCTCAACCAATATCGAATTTGTCCGCCAGCAACGTCAAATTGGCAATACTCATTATCCCCTCATAAAAATGCTAAATTTTGCTTTAAATGGAATCACTTCCCTATCAACAAAGCCTTTAAAATTTGCTACTTACTTAGGTTTCATATCGTCTTTTTTAGGAGGGGCGGGGGTGGTGTATGGTTTATATCGAAGACTGTTTCTTCCATCGGAGTATTGGGTTACGGGCTGGACAGCAATTTTTGTCTCCGTTATGTTTTTCGGAGGAGTTCAGCTTGTCACGATTGGGATAATTGGCGAATACATCGGCAAAATATATAAAGAAATTCAGGGAAGACCATCTTATCTTGTTGATGAGAACAAGAGTATATGAAAATAGTCGGAATGGGACTTATTATTATTGGGATTGCGCTGTGCATCGTTGTTGTTTACTCCTACATTAAGGAGCAGTCAAGGTTTATATCGCCTATCCCAGACACTGAAGGGGTGAGGGTCATTCTTATTTCTCCAAGCGAGTAGCTATAATTCAGGAATTTCAAATCTGAAAATCCTTCCCTGTCCTCCTAAGAACAAAACATCGACGATGCTCAGAAGAAGATAGGCGCCGACAAAGAATAATAGGCCAATAAAAGCATAAGTAAGCGTGCCTCGGGCTACTTTTAACTTGTCAGCATTCCCTCCTGACCAAATGAATCTGATTCCGCCGACAATTAACATGGCAAAAAGCACCAGTATGGCAACCGTTGAAGAGATAAAGATAATATTGCCAATAACAACCTCAAGACATTTTAATGTGGGAACTCCGTCAACAACACAGTCGCCCCAATCGTTTACTGCAGCTAGAACAACACCTGAGACCATTATAGGTTGAAGCTTATGTCTTTTTTAACAAGACGGGCAATTTCATATCACATGAAACGCCAAAACAAAGCGCCTCTTTAAATACGACTTGTTCCAGAGTCCAAATAAGAGAGAGCGTGGCAACAATAACAATTACACCAATTAGCGCGTTCATAATTTTGCTGCGAGCTTTCTCGACTTTTTCTTTCTCCCCTCCTGAAATAATCCAATCAAGAGACCCCCAAAGCAAATAAAGCAGTGCCGAAAGCCCCGCGAGTACAAAAAAGAAACGGATTAAAAATGTCAATAATATTGACAGGTTGGGAATTTCAAACCCCAATCCTTGAGGGCCCGGGTCAACCCTAACCGTGTCGCTTGCTGCTTTGACAAAAAAACCACCAATTAAAAACAAGTTAAATTTATCGGTCAAAGAGAAGATTCTTTTTTTAAGAAACTGCATATCATGAGTATGAACAACACGTATCCGTTTGTCAAGAGTTAAGATAATTTAATTATTGATAACTTATAGTATTTATGATAGAATCTTTTTAGTATGGATAGTACTAATAGGGTGTTAGCTTTGTTCGTGGGACTCTTTGTCGTTATCTTAATTGTTGGGGTTGGATTATCTCGTCTTGCCAAAAATAAAAAACCATTCACCGGCAGTCTGGGAAAGATTTTTACATCATCAAAGATAACTCCCACCCCAACCCGCAAGCCTGATAGAATAACAATTGTCACCAGCCCAACCGATTCTGTCTCTTATGACAAACGACCAAAAAAGGACACCTCCGGTAATGAGACTTATAGCACAACGTCAACCCCGTCGTCTATTCCTGATACAGGAGCAGAGACTCTCCCTTTAATTGGCTTTGTTCTGGGAACTGGCATTTACCTAATAAAGCGATCCAGAGCTTAAAAAGAATTTTTACTTCCCTCGTTCTCTCTTGATATAATTAACAAATGAAACGTGTTTTATGTGGAATCATAATAATTTGTTTATTGACAACAGTTGTTGGTGGTGTTTTTGCTGATGAGCTTGATGATATTAACACAGAACTTTCGAAATTAAAAAGTTCTCTTGATGTGTCGCGAAACGCGACAAAACCTCTTGAAATTGACTTGAACAAAATCAACCAACAGCTTGTCTCAATTAAAAATCGCCTAACAACAATTGAAACAAGTATCTCTGTTAAAGAAAAACAAATAAAAACAGCCGAACGTGCGTTTGTTGCCCAAAAACATATTCTAGACAAGCGAATTAAATCTCATTATAAAAACATCAAAAAAGTGCAAAATTCTTTTCTTAATCTTCTTGTGACAGACAATGCTGCCACATCAATCCAGGGTTATTTTTATCAAAAAAAGGCAGCCGACAATGATAAACAAATTATCTTAAGAATTGTCGCCCACATTGAGTTGGTTGAGGAACAAAAAGATCAGTTGGATAATGAAAAAACAAAACTTTCAGCAACCAAAAAGACAGTTGATGAACAATGGAAATTCTTAAACAACGAAGTTGTAAAGGCTAAACAATATCAAACTGAGTTATCAAGCAAAATTGCCCAACTTTCAGCTCAGCAACAACAGCTTATCGCCCGAAAACTTGCCAGTCTTAACCTTCCGACTTCTCTTGGCGCCGGTCCCTTGTTTTGCACCGACGATCGCAAGCTTGATCCGGGTTTTGGGCAAGCTTTTGCATTCTTTACTTATGGCATTCCCCATCGCGTGGGAATGAATCAGTACGGAGCACTTGGGCGTTCTAAAGCTGGCCAAAATTACAAGGACATATTGAATGCATACTTTGACGGCGTAACATTCGAAAAAAAAGATCCCCATATGAAAATAAAAGTGCAAGGATTTGGCGAGATAGATCTTGACCAATATTTACTTGGGATTTATGAAATGCCCGGGTCTTGGCCGATCGAAGCTCTTAAAGCTCAGGTGGTTGCAGCAAGGTCGTACGCCTTATCATACACCAATAACGGACAAAAGGAAATTTGCACTACGCAATCATGTCAGGTATATAAGGGAGGTAACAAAGGGGGTGACTGGGAAAGGGCGGTTCATGATACTGAAGGTGAGGTTTTAACAAGAGACGGACAGGTAATTACAGCATGGTATGCCTCAACGGCAGGAGGATATACATATACCTCATCAGATGTGGGCTGGGGAACACGACCTTGGACAAAACGCATGTCCGACTCTCCGGCAAACTACTCAAATTTTACAGATCTAAATAATAGTGCCTATGATAAAGAATCTCCTTGTTTTTATGCAGCTCAAGGATCAAGGGCTGAGTTTAATAAATCCGCCTGGTTAAAACCGCAAGAAGTTGCTGATATTGTAAATACCATACTTCTTGCTAAGGCTGACTCCTCAACGCAGCCTCATCTTTCCCAACTTGACAAACCCAACCCCGACGGAACTGACACGTGGGATATAGAGCGAGTTAAACAGGAACTTAAAAATCGCGGGATTAGTCCTTACTCTTCGATCTCATCAGTGTTAGTTGGCGCCGATTTTGGAATAGGCAAAACCACCTCGGTTAACTTCTCTGGAGATGGCGGATCTACATCGTTTGATGGCGGTGAATTCAAAAACTACTTTAACCTGCGCGCTCCTGCCAATCTCCAAATCGTTGGGCCACTTTTTAATGCAGAGAGAAAGTAACGACTAGCAGACTTGACATGTGATTGCTAACAGAGTATCGTTTTGATGGCGAACCGATTGTCGACTACAAAAGCAAAAATGTAGTTTTTGATATTACTAAACGAAATTAAATTATTGACAAGAATAGTTTTCAAGATTTATACTTACCTGTTTGTTGACAGATTAGGTAAAATTTATGGCAATAGCACTCACATCAACATCAACGTTTGATACCGATGTTCTTAAAAAGGAGGGAGTAGTTTTTGTTGATTTTTACGCTAACTGGTGCGGGCCCTGTAAAATGACCGAGCCGATTGTCGAAGAGCTTTCCCAAAGTCCAAACTACAAAGATGTTAACTTTGTTAAAGTCGACGTTGACGCCCATAACGAACTTGCAGCCCGTTATAATGTTTTATCTATCCCAACATTTATGATATTTAAAAAAGGCCGGGTCGTATCTCAATTTATTGGCGCTCGTGATAAAGCATTTTTTGAGCGGGAAATCAAGCTGGCCTTATAGGGTCGTTTATCCTCATAATCCTTCCATGGATCATTTTAAGATGCATATGAGCTCTTCTAAGTAGATAGAGACAAAACTCTGAAAGCCACCTCAGAGAAGATGAATAGGGGGCCTTAAGACCGGTGATCACTGCATTGTCAGAGAGAGGCAGCGTTACTGACTGGGTAGTTGTAAATTGAGAAACGCCGGTGCTTTCAACTCCCATCGACTGAAGGTCGGGGCTTATTTCGATAACATCGGGTCTATGTTCGACAAATTCTTGTACCTCTTGTTCTGGTTTATGTTCAACAATCTCGTGCATTGGAGCATTCTCAAATGTCTTTGGAGATACAATAGCCTCTTGTCTTTCAACTCCTAACGAAGGCGTTGCTCCCGTACTAAGTAGGTGGTCAATTGGAGTGTAGTTTTGCATGTCCACTACTATCGTATCAGTTTTTTATCTAAGTTGCCTTTAAAAAAACTATGCAGCTTTTGAGCCCTTAACTATTGGTTCAACGCAGTTGGTTGAGGCTCCACAATTGCTACATTCTAAATAACTTCTGGCAAGTACGTTTGAGGCTAAGAATCGTACTTCATTATTACATATAGGACACGTTGTGACTCGAAGATCACCCGTTACAGCTAATGATAGTGATTCTCTCATTTTTCTAAAAAGCGGACTACTTGGTGTTAATAACTCACCAAATGAGGTGCTCAAAGCAAGCTCTCTTATCAAGCTACCCATGGCATGCTTTGACCCTCCACAGGCAGTTGCAATCTCAATATCACTCCAGCCATATCGTCTTCCATACCAAACGGTTGTTGTTAAATAAATTTCTCGCACTTGTTGCTTTGTGAACTTCACGGTGCCTTTTTCTTCTATAAATCTGTCTATTATTTTCTCTGCAAGAATCTTACCCTCGCCTTCAAGCGTTCCCTCAAACGCCACATTAATTTGGTTGGCAATGTTTAATAGCGTTACAACAGAACCATGCTTGTTTTTATGAACCATCATATTCCTCCACGACGCCGTTCTTAATCTATTGGTTAAGTCACAAATGTCTAAATTTGTAGCTACTGGAGATAGTGTGTAGTAGGTAATAAAATCTTCTGTTGTCTGTTTAAGCCCTTTTGGTAGGGGCAATCCAAAACTATTGAGTATCCCCAGGGCGATCACTTCATTGGAGATAGTTACAGCTGATGCCTCAGCAACCCCGTCGTTATTATGTCTGAAAACATACAATTGGCCACTGTGATAATATCCCCTTTTATAGTCTCCCCGTTGAGTCTCTTCAAAAGAAGATGGGCCAATTGGACTATATTGAAGAACAATCGTTCTTAATGGTGAATTACGTAGGGCTTCAAAAACCGCAGCCATTCCTGGTTGGGTTATGCCTCCCCTTTGAGAAGGGTCTGTTTCGATGATGTCACCTATTTGTCCATTGCTTAATACAAATCTTTGTGTTCCATCAGGATAAAGTTTCAAACTATACTTTTTGGATACGGCAGTATCGGTTAATCCATGATCTACAAAAGTTTCTAAGTTTGCTCGAAGCAAGCTTACGCTTGCTGGCCCGCCTTCTTTCAAACGCCTCGCTTCATTTTGAGAGTTAAAACCATATAAACTAAGTTCACTTGCCATAATACTTTCCCTGCTTCGGGGAATTAATCTGTTTTGGTATTCGGGCTTTAACCGCTGCGGCACAGCTGCTGAATTACACAGCATTCCCATTCACACGCACGTATGCGCTGGCCTTCCCATCCCAAAGTAACATCGGGACAGTGACCATCTCCCAATCATGTTGGGGGATGAAACAGAAACTAAAAACTAAGTCAACATATCGCCCTGTTCTCTGTTATACCACCGAGATAAAACAAACAGATAATCAGATAGTCTATTAATATAAGCAATCACATTTAAAACGCTGTTTTTTTCAAGAACGTTTAATTTAAAAAACTCCACAAGTTGCCTTTCACACCGTCGTGTCGTTGTACGAGCAATGTGACAAAACACACAAAGGGGCGTTCCTTGAGGCAAAATAAAACGGTTTAGCTTTGGTAATACTTTTTCTTTTCTGTCGATTTCCTCCTCAAGATAAACTGTTGCCTTACTTAAATCTCTTATTAACTTATTCCCTGCCCCAGATAAGAAGCCCATCACGTTGTAAAGATTTTTTTGAATTGATGTCAAAAGTAACCTATCTTTGCTATCGATATTTTGTAAAAGAACTAAACCAAGGAAACTTGTTACCTCGTCAACTGCTCCATAAGCTTTAACTTGAGCGTTATTTTTAAGCAAACGCTTCCCTCCAAAAAGAGATGTTGTCCCATCATCTCCGGTTCTTGTGTAAACAGGCATTTTTTGTTAGCACGCAGAATACCCGCAACTATAACATTTTTTACAACCTTCTTCAAAAACTAACGATGCTCCTCCGCATTCGGGACAGATATCAAAGTGTTGCTTTTCTTCGCTAAATAAATGTGGTTGATTGACGTTTGACACAGGGATGCTGCCAATCGGCTCTTTAAGTTGGGTGGGAGTATGGGTCCCATTTCCATTAGCAGCAACACTTTCGCTTGTCGCATCGATTAGTTTGCTATCAAGATTGTAATGAATCGCTAAAACCTTGGCAATTGCATCGGGCAAGCTTCGAACTCTTTCTTTGCCAAATCCGTAAGCTTGAGCTCCTCCAATGTGGGAAAGTTGATGGACAATTTCTTTAATACGAGCGTGTGGTGGTAAGTGAGATGAAAACCTCAATGCAACAGAGATCATTCGTCCCAATCCTTCAGCCATTGCCCCAACATCAGAACCGGCCTTGCCGACATTAATAAACACTTCTAAAGGTTCTTGGTTCCCATTGGTATTAACTGTTACGAAAGCAGTTCCAACGGGTGTTTTTATTTTATAAGTTGAACCGCTAACTACCATAGGTCGTGGTTTTACTAAATAAACCGAGGCATTTGTTTTCTCCTCTTTTTTCTTAGAATCGGAGTCTTCCCGCTCCAGTACCCCAGGACGTGATCCTTCTCTCATATAAGCAACCCCTTTACACCCAAGATCGTAGGCTAGGTTATATAACTTCTTTACATCATCAACGGTATGATTTTTGGGAGCATTGACGGTTTTTGAGATTGAAGCATCAACATAATACTGGATTGTCGCCTGAATTTTGACATGATCCTCAGGGATCAAGTCGTTAGCTGATACGAACCATTCGGGACGGGTTACTTCGCCGGTCTCAATCTCAGCTTTATGATTAGCAAACCACTCATCATACAAATGATGGCGAATAATATGTTTGCCAAGTCTGTCGCGACGGACAAATTCAAATTCATACACCGGCTCAATTCCCGAGGAGGCTGTTGCCATAAGTGAAGTTGACCCCGTTGGCGCTTGCATAAAAAGCAAAGAATTTCTTACTCCATGTTTGGCAATATCAACTTGAATGTTTTGAGGAAGTCTTTTTATAAATTTTCCTTGTGGATAAAGTTTCTTATCAAATTTTGGAAATGCCCCCTTTTCCTTTGCAATCTCAACCGATGCGATAAATCCTTCATCACGAATTATTCGGTAGATTTTCTCAACAATTTTTAAGGCTTCTTCAGAACCGTACCTCATGTGCATTTTAATCAAGGTGTCACCAAGCCCCATGGTCCCAAGCCCAATACGTCGCTCTCCATTAAGTTGGGTGTCTTTGATGCCCTGGAAAATATAGGGATCCATGTCAATGACGTTATCTTGAAATCTTACTGCGGTGTGAACTGTTTGACGAAGCATGTCATAGTCAAACTCTCCTACTTCGTCAATTGAATTTGAATTGATAAAAGCCGAGAGATTGATTGACCCAAGATTACAAACTCCCCACTCAGGTAGAGGCTCCTCGCCACATGGGTTGACACAGTTAACTCTATTCCAATACCAATTGCTGTAAAGTTTATTCACCCGCTCCATAAATACAACTCCGGGCTCAGCAGATCTCCACGCTGCATCAGATACCAGATCCCAAATTTTTCTGGCCTTAACCGTCTTATGGACGATAACGCTCTTACCTAGCTTTTTCCATATTTCCAAGTCCCCATTCCAAATCTCATCATATTCGGGGTCGTCCTTATCAGGAAAGACCAAATCCCAATCCTCATCGCGCTTTACGGCTGTCATAAACTTATCAGAAACACATACTGATAGGTTGGCACCATTAATCCTAGTTAAATCTTGCTTTACAGTAATAAATTCCTCGATATCGGGATGCCAATCCCACATCATCAACATTAACGCTCCCCGTCTCGACCCTCCTTGTTGGATGATGTCTTTTGTTGCAAGAGAAAACATCTCTGCCCAATTACATGGTCCCGAAGAAAATCCGTTAACTTTCTTAACTCTTGCTCCTCGCGGACGAAGCGATGAAAGATTAATTCCAACTCCCCCGCCGTGGGCCATTATTTCAATCATTTGTGTCAGGGTTTCCATAATGCCCCCTCTTGAGTCTTTGGGTGAGGGAATGACAAAGCAGTTATAATAGGTAACCTGATATCCTGTCCCGGCTCCAGCCAGTATCCTGCCCCCCGGTACATATTTAAAGTCGATCAAAGCATCATAAAATCTTGTCTCCCATGTTTTTTTGTTTTTATAACCTTTTTCAACCTGAGAAACGGCATGGGAAACCCTCTTCCACATCTCTTCAGGAGATTTTTCTATTGGACTACCAGATTTATCCTTTAAAGAATAACGGTCCAAAAAAACTTTTTCTGATACTCCGGTTAACTTCATTATGTTTTTCTTATGTCTCCTTTTTTTAAGGCAACTATTAAATGCTACTTTTACGCAATTGCTCTAATCTCCTGTTTAAACTCCTCAACGTCGACAAACCTTCGAAATACACTCGCAAACCGAATATAGGCAACTTTATCTATTTTCTTTAGTTTGTCAGCAACGATTGCCCCAATTTTTTGACTTTCTACATCGGTACCATCTTCTTGTTTCAGCTTGGTCTCTACTTTAGTTACTATTTCTTCGGCTATTTCGAGACTTATCCTAGTTTTTTCGGTCGATTTTAATATCCCTTTTAAGAGTTTATTTCTGTCAAATCGCTCATGTCTGCCATCTCTTTTTATTACCATCAACGGCAGCTGTTCTACTCTCTCGTAGGTTGTGAATCGACGCAAACATCCGCCACATTCTCGTCTTCTCCTAACTACACTGCTTTCATCTGACGGGCGCGTTTCAACAACGTCTGTGTCGAATTTGTTGCAAAAAATACATCTCATATCCGTTTTTCACACTATATCTTGTGGTAAGACACAATTTAGTACACCAAAAGTGCTAATGCAAGCAGTCAAAATATATACAAAATAGATCAAGAAAGTTATCCAAACGTGAAAGATAAATAAATTATGTTGATACTCAAAAAAAATTGAACAAACATATTTGTTTGCGTTTCTAAAACAGATTAAATTTAAGAAAACACCCTCGTAATTGACAACCGTAGACAATTAGATGACAATAACACTATGGAGGAAAAAAACAACGGGGCCCATTTAATAACTAATCCACAGGTATTATTTTCTTGGAGGGCACCAGTACGGGCATATAAACAAAAAACTGAGGGGATCTTAAGATTTTATTTTGCCCTAGCTCTCTTATTGTCCGTTGTTGTTGCTCTATTTGGAGATTGGATATTGATTCTCCCCATTGCTGCATCGGTTTTTTTGTTTTACGCACTTACTATTACTCCTCCGGGCAATGTTGATTATAAAATCACCCGTTTTGGCATTGAGGTTGGCGGAATAGCATATCGATACGAAAGTTTGGCTGGATTTTATATTACCCAGCGCTTTGACTATTTTGTAATCACGGCTGTTTCAAACAGTCCCTTTTTCAACCACATATATCTAATTACCAACAGTCAAGAAACTTTACAGACAATAGTTGACGTTTTGTCTGATCATATTGTCTTTGTTGAAAAGCCCCAGAAAACATTTACTGACAAACTTGCTTCGGTTCTCTCAAGTCTCTTACCTGAGGAAAAGATTATTGTAGAGCCTCAAGAGAAGCATGAAACTGAGAAGGAGAAACCTCGTTAATTCCTATCATCCTCCCCCAACGCATCACTCCTTCATCAGCAGAGACTAATGCGCCGTCAACTTCGCGGGCAAGTAAAATAAGATCGATGTCAGCAGCGCTATCGATGAAGTTAAAACGAGTCGCCTGCCTAAAACGCTCTCTAAACTTAGTTATCACTGCTCCTATTTCTTTTTGATAATCCACCGCAGACATTGTGTCCTTGCCCATCATGAGTTTTGCTCCGACATCAATCTCTTCCTCGGCTACCTTCATACCTCGATAGGCACGATTTCTCGTCTCTTCGACAAATTCTCTTAAAACATTTGCTCCAATTGTCCCTTTGGCGCTGTCTGGAGACTTCACGATGATGTTGGTAAAAAATGCATTTAAATAATCCGGCTCGTCGGTGAAAAAACTTTTCATCTCATCAACTATGTTTGGCGTCATATAGAAGAATGCTTTTTTTTGCTGGACAAGAATCGTTGCATATTGATTGAATTTCTCAATTACTTCTTTTGATGATCCCCCCCATTGAAGCCCGGACTGTAGATTGAAAAAAAGATTAGTATCAAGGGCAAATGAGTTAATCATATTTAAAACACATATAAAAACATAACCACAATAACAATCCAGAGCATTATCGTGAAAATCAACGGCCTGTCTCGGGTAATTATACGCTCTGGGGCTTCCCCTTCAGCTCTTTCGTAAAGAAGATATGCATATCGCGAAATACCATAAACTACCATTGGTATCGTTACCATAAACCACTTTCTTGCCTCAAACGAGCTTACCAAAGGGCTAAATAAGCTTGAGAGGGCGCTTTGGGCAAACATTGGCTTTTCCAAGAAAGAATAGAGAGAATAAGTTGTTATGGTCAGCGTTGCAAACGTAGTGGTTAAAAAATTTAAGAAATATTCCTTATATGAATAAAGGGATTTCCTTGTCGATGATCCATGAGCCACCAGCTCTGCGTGGCGTTTGACGGTGGCAATAAAAAGAGAGATAAAAAATATCGTCAGCAAAAGCCAAATCTGAATGTGATATCCGGAAATCACTTGTCCGGCAAACGCACGCAGCATAAATGAGAATGAAATTGCAAAAATATCCAGAATTGGTCGGAATTTAAAGTAAAGTGAGTAAAAAAAATGCAGGAGTAAAAAGACAAAAGCTACGCCAAAAAAGGGGATTGAAAAAAACAACGATGTAAGAAGGGCAATAAAGGACAACAAAAAAACCACAAAACTTGCGTCCTGCACACTTAGCTTCCCCGCTGCAATTGGCCGTTTACTTTTGCTTGGATGTTTTTTGTCATAGGGATAGTCGATAATATCATTTAAAAGATATGAGGTTGACGAGAGTACTGAGAAAATAACAAAACCAATAAATGTTTTGCCAAACAAAACCGGGTCAAACAATTTTCCTGAAAAAACAAGTGATGTGTAGATTATAAGATTCTTTATCCATTGGTTGGGCCGGGCGGTTTGTAAAATCAATTGCAATTTTCGACGATTTATCATAAGAGGTATAGTTAACAATTATACTGTTTGCGATGCTATATTAAAAGGGAAGAGTTAGGCTGATGTCGTGCTGTTCTTCTAGCGGGCGTCTATAGGTTTTCCAAGAGACTGGGACTGCTGTTTTAGCTACTCCTTCAAGGAAATAAACCGTTGCGTGCTCGCATCCATATTCAAAGAGATCTTTTGTAAATAAAACATCGTGCAAACAATATGATTTCAGCTCTTCAATTTTCCCTTCTTTATAAAATTCAACCGCCTGCAGCCCGTGACCGGTTTTCTGCTTCCCGAGCGTTGCTTTAAGAAGCATGTCTAAGCTCAGACGTCTCCCTAGTTTATTTCTAATGTCATCAAGCAAATCAAGTGTTTTAAATTGCTTCACATCCCCGGGGTAATAGGCTGACAAAACAGGCAAATCAAACCCGACAATATTAAATCCAACAATGTATGAAGCTTTCTCCATTAAAGAATAAAGTTCTCCTAACTCTTCTTCCAAAAAGGTGTGGCTTGTATCGGTTGCATAATCATATGCGCCAACAACGGTTATTCTCAGTTGCTTTGGGTCGGAATATTGCCTAAATGTATATTTCGTCTCCAAATCAATAACAAGAGGCAATCTCATAAATTGTGCATCGTGGTTAATTTATCAATTTTGGGGTATTGGCTCCGTCTTTAAAAACCTCAAGTTTTAGCGGAGTTTTGGGTATTGAGTGATGCAAACTCTTCTTAATAAGTTGATGATTAAAATCCAATTGAGTTTTATATTCAAACTCTTCCAAAAAATCAAACAAAACTTCTTGTTCTTCGCCGGACAAATTATATAAGTATTTTTGAACAATCTCATCAGCTCGTCCCATTTTCCACAAAGGTTTTAAAAAAAACGCCTGAATTCTTTCAAAAAGAGCAATGTCTCCTGAGACCGGCTTGATCTTAAAACCCATGCGTTGAATGTCTACCCACATTTGAGACTTGGTAACTTGTTTCAGTTCAATCGTGGTCATTATCTCGTCAATAACGTCCATTGCTTTTAGCTTTTGCATATTCGTTGTGCTGCTTTATTATAAGCCAAGTTTTGGTAAAATTGTAAACATTAATATGTTACTTCAATTATTGCAAGACAATCTTAATAAATCACTCATTGCCCACGCCGTCAAAGAGGTTGAAGCATTAAGATACTTACTTTCTCAGATTAAAAATGTTTCTATTGATTTAAAAAGAGACTTAAACGACGAAGAGGTTGTGTCCTGCATTAGACGCCAAGTTAAGCAGCTTCAGGAATCGGTCATCCTTTTTAAACAACAAAACAGGGACGACCTTGTTGGGGGGTATAGTAGTCAAATTGATATTTATTTACGTTATCTGCCAAAGGAGTTGGGAGATGAAGAGTTAACTCAAGAAATTAAAAAACTACTTGGGGCCAAAAAGCAAAATGCTAATTTTAACCCAAAACAGTTTATTGGGACGGCCGTATCAAGCTTGAAGGATAGAGCGTCACCCCAAAGAATAGTAAGTGTGGTAAACAATCTCATTCAATAACTGCAATGCGTTATTTCATGAAAACATTTGGGTGCCAGCAAAATGCTGCTGACTCAGAAAGAATTAAAACAGCTCTCCGCGCACGTGGGATGAGGTCATCCTCATCGTATAAAAACGCCGATTATGTTGTTATTAATACTTGCATGGTAAGAGAATCCGCCGAGAACCGGCTTTATGGTTTGGTTAAAAACCTTGAAGAACAAAAAAAGAACAAACAAAACCTAAAAATTGTCGTTACTGGTTGCATGGTGGGAGCTGCTTTTAGAGATAAGACAGGAAAATACTTACAAAGACTTAAAAGAGTCATGCCCGCCGTTGATGAATTTATGCCAATTGAAGAAGTTGGTTTTGATTTTACCCCGCTAAGATCAAATATACGCACTGCTTGGGTGCCAATATCAAACGGATGTAATAATTTTTGCACTTTTTGTATTGTCCCCTTCACCAGAGGAAGAGAAATTTCACGACCCTTTAAGGACATTATTAAAGAAACTCAAGAATTAAAACAGAGTGGGTATAAAGAAATCGTTCTGCTTGGTCAGAATGTCAATTCTTACGGAGCCGATTTAATATTAGGGCCAGACTCAATTCAAGTAATGCGTGATTTAAAGCCCAAGTTCACTTATTTTAAAACTCCAATTAAAAAAACATACAAAATTGCAGGTAGAACAATTAAACCGGTTTTTATTAAACACCTAGGCAGACTTAGAATCCCAACCCTTTTCCCCCACTTGCTTGCCGAAATTGCAAAAATGGGGTTTGAAAAGATTGATTTCTTGTCATCTAACCCTTGGGATTTTTCTGACAAGCTTGTAGACGTAATTGCAAAATACCCCAATATCACACGAACTCTTCATTTGGCGCTCCAGTCTGGCGACAACAGCATCCTAAAGAAGATGAATCGATGGTACACGTCGGGTGAATATAAAAAACTTATCCAAAAAATTCGAGGTCGTGTCCCAGGGGCACAATTTACAACTGACATTATTGTTGGATTTTGTGGCGAAACAGACAAGCAGTTTCAAAACACGGTTAAAATTTGTCAGGATATTGGTTTTGTCAAAGCATATATTGCCATGTATTCTCCCCGGCCATTTACGGCATCTTCCAGTGTTATGAATGACGATGTTCCTCACCCTATTAAAAAACAACGGTTTGAGCAATTAGATAAGATAATTAATAAGCCAAACCTTAAAAGAAGCGCCGGAATACATAAGCACTATTGACAAGTACAAGTAGTAGTAGTACCATTTTGCTATGGCTGATGCAGGAGATGTTGAACAACAAAAAGGAATGGATCCTCGCTATTTTGACCTTACTTCGGATCAAGCACAAACCGTTGCTGAGGCAGAAAAGAGAGGAGAAGAGGGTCTTGTTGAAGATCGAAAACGACCCAATCTCACAAGAGCTCAAAAATCAGCCCTGGCTGATCGAGAAAGAGCGCTTACAAAGTGGGGCTTTGACGCTCTTTACGCGGAACTTGATACAGATCCGGAAAAGGTTCGCATCGCCCAACAAGCTGAATCTAAAATGAGAATTGATGCAGGAACCTTTTTGCGATGGCTTCGTGGCCTTCAGGGTGATAGAGAGGCGCCGAGGGCCAATCTTATTTATGCTGGGTTCAAACGCGCCGCGGCTGACGGTGTCAGAAAAATTCTTTTACGCTCTGATAACGACTTGGTGACGGCTCAAAAGCAAATAGAGCATCTTAATAGACTACTGAATCAAGGAATAGATGATGCATTGCGCGACCTATCTTTTGTGGAGCTTTCGCGTTTAAGAAGAGAAGAGCTTAGTCATGATTGGACAGATGATGATCTTGCGGTTTGGTATGAGGGGTTTGCGTTAACTAGAATTCCGCTTGCAACGTCGGACATCAGCGTAGGTGAAGGATTGTCAGCCCTTGAGGAGGCGGGTAAAATCAGAGGCAATCAAGATGGGGGCTTAGCCGAATGGCTCGACTATATTAAAGACGCGCGTCGCTTACAAGCGCACTCCCTCGCTGATGAAACACAAAGGAACATTGACGCAGCAATGAAAGATCGTGGATATGTTTATGACACGCAAGAAAAAACGTATACAAAATAGACCCTGACAACTAACAGGGCGGGCGCTGGTCAACAACGGTGTTTGTCTTGTTAAACTAGGCTCGCTGCAATTCTCCCCAACTTCACGGCATAGTTTGTCCCCCTGTCGTAGGGATATGTCATGTCGAGATTAGCAACATAAAAATTTTTCTTGGGTGTTACAAAGTCCGGTTTATACTTTAAAAAATCTTTTTCAAATAAGGGCTGTGCGTAAGGTCCGTAAAAAGAGAAGCTCTTGAGAATTTTGTTTTCCTTATTTTTGGGGTTAATTTTCTCCAAATAAGGCCAAAGCGCCTTAATAAGCTCCTCTTTTTTCATTGAAACAAGCGGGTCTGACGCTTCAAGATAATAGCCAATATAACTCAGATGGTTGCCCCCATAATGTTTTTTATCAACAAAATTTGTGTGTTGCCCAATAAGCATCATTGGAATTGACGGCGTACAAATATTTAACCAATAAATATCATCAAGAATGGGTTGTTTCGTCTCAAGTAATAAGGCCAGTGCGTTTAAGTATCTTAGTTTGGAAAAACGCCCGAGATAATCGCCGTCAAAAAGGCTCTTTGTAACCTTTGGCAGTATCGGCGAAGGAAGTGTTGAGACAATCGCGTCAAATTTTTCTTTGGTTCTTTGCCCACTCTGGTCAATAAATGCCTCGTACTCTCCTCTGTTTTGCTTTATTGACAGTATTTGTGTTTTTTTATTAATATGAACTTTTTTATCATTAAGCGCTTTTTCGATGTGGTTTATAAATGTCTGGAACCCCCCCCTAATATAGCCCAACCGTTTTGTTCTCTTATGAATTCTCGCCCATAAAAACGACATTAAAATATTTTCCGCATATTTACCGAACTTTTTCCGAAAAAGCTGCTCCCATAATATATTCCACGATCTCTCCCCTGTTGTTTTTGTCATAAATTCATGGGCGCCCATTCTTTCATAAATTGGAATATTTGGGCCAAGTTTAAGTGCTGCTAATATGGTTGCCGTGCGCAGTTTAGATAAAACATCAAGGTGTCTAAATCGAAGTAAATCTGCCGGGGTGTCAAACGGGGTTGTTTCGTACTTTCCGCTTACTTCAAAAAGAGATGCTGTTGTGGGGGTTGAAAAGTAAATTCCATTAAAGCCGGTGTCTCTTGCAAAATTAATAATATCCGTGTCGTTGGCAAACAAATGGTGATAGGCACGTTCAACTGGCCATTCCCAATGGGGTTGAAAAAATCCTGAGGCCAGCCCACCCAAAACAGACGATCTTTCATAAACCACAACATCGTGCTTGTTTGAAGCATCAAAAGCACAGGCCAAACCAGAAAATCCCCCTCCTAAAATCGCTATTTTCATATTTACCGCATATTTACCGAATTATTACCGTACTAACTGCTACGATCGTTTAAAGCAGCCGGCACATTCTCTCCCCTATCCTCATTGGGTGTTTGTATATAATTAAACAATGAGACACTTGTTAAAAGTCATCCCCTCAATTTTACCAAGAATTATTCTTTTGTCTACGTTGGTGTTCTGTTTTATAGTCCCCGTATCGGCAGGGGAGTGCATAAACGCCAATGAGTGCAAAAAGAAAATAGAAGAATATGAAAAAAAACTTGGGGAGCTAAAAGAACAAAAAAACAATCTTTCTTCAGAGCTTGCCCGGATGGATACTCAAATATATTTAACATCGGCGCGAATTGAAAATACTCAACATTTAATTACCCAAACAACCGATGAGATTGAGTCGCTGGGTTCTAAAATTGGAACACTTGACGCATCTTTAAGCCATCTTTCAAAACTCTTGCTTCAAAAAATTTCAGAGAGCTATAAAAGTAAGGACATTTCTTTATTTGAAATCTTTTTAGATTCAAATAGTGCCCATACGTTTATTGGCAAGGCACAATATCTGAAAGCAGCCCAACGGTCTGATCAGAAAGTTGCTTACCGGCTGCAGCAAGCTAAGTTTAACTACGAAGAACAAAAAGAACTCCGGGAGAAGAAAAAGCAAGAACTCGAAAATCTGACCGTCGAGCTTAATAAACAAAAAACAGAACTTGATTCTCAAAAAAAACAGAAACAAACCCTCCTTGAGCAAACCCAAAACGACCAAAAAAAATATTCCCAACTTCTCTCTCAGGCGTTGGCTGAATTCCAAGCAATTGAACGAGCTGTTGCGACAGGCTCTGTTGTGGGTCCTGTTAAGAAAGGAGAGCCTATTGCGCTTGTGGGAAATACCGGATATCCCAACTGTTCAACGGGGGCACACCTACATTTTGAGGTTAGGAGAAGTAGTCAGTGGACCGACCCTCTGGAGTTTTTATCGGCAGGAGAGGGAGGAAGAGGATCTTGGGACTGGCCACTTCAATCTCCTATTATTATCACGCAAGGATATGGCCATACCCCCTATTCGTGGCGCTACGCTTACAGCGGAGGAGTCCACACTGGGATTGATATGGTAAGCCGGTCAAGTGATGTAATTCGCGCCCCTGAGGGTGGCACGCTTTATACCTCAAGTCAAAACTGTGGAGGCCCAATCATTAAGATAAAATACATTGATCACGGGTCGGGCATTATGAGCTTTTTTCTACATGTTCAGTAGTGGTGGACCGGAGGGGACTTGAACCCCTGACCTCCGCACTGCCAGCGCGGCGCTCTACCAACTAAGCTACCGGCCCAAAAAAATCTTACAAATTATATCACTTTCTCTATTTGAAATAGAAACGCCGATATTGTTGTTGATTGTTATATAAAAATGTGGTTGAAATGTGGATAATGTTTATCTAATATTTGTGGATAAGTTATCCACACACATTATGATTGCCTGGGACAAGTTTTTATTCTTTGCATTACGGGAGCTTGGGTCGCCCGTTCTAACTTCGATCCTAAAAAAAACAAATCCTATTAGGGAGGATGGAAACATGCTAGTGGTTGAGGCTGACAACCAGGGGTCTAGGCTCCTTTTAGAGAATAAGAAAGAGGTTATCCAAGAGCTTTTATCTGTTTTTAATAACCACCCAACGAAGCTTGTAATAACTTTAAAAGAGAAAAAGAGGAAAGCGCCTGTCTCAAGTCTTCCTCTTATCTCCTACCAAGATTCGCCCGAGGCTGCATTTTCAAAAGCAAACCTTAACCCACTGTTTAATTTTGAAAATTTTGCAGTTTCAAATTCAAATCAGATTGCCCACGCTGCTTCATACGCTGTTGCAACAAATCCGGGGAAACAATACAATCCGCTTTTTCTTTATGGTGGAGTAGGAGTAGGGAAAACACACCTAATGCACGCAATTGGGCAAAAGATACTCGCTGACTCGCCCGATAAAAAAGTTCTTTATTGTACCTCTGAGGAGTTTACAAATGATCTTATTGAGCTTATTAGGCGCAAAAACACCGGGCAGTTTAGAAACAAATATAGAACCCTAGATGTTCTTTTAATCGATGATATTCAGTTTATTGCTGGTAAAACTTACATCCAAGAAGAACTGTACCATACGTTTAACACTATGGTTAGACTTAACCATCAAATAGTCTTCACTTCGGACAAGTCCCCTAAAGAAATTTCGGGGCTTGAGGACCGCCTTCGTTCTCGGTTTTCGGGGGGGTTAATGATCGATGTTCAAAAGCCGGATTTTGAGCTCCGGTGTGCTATTGTTATGATTAAAGCAAAACAAAGAAACATCCCAATTGACATAATGGCGGTTAAAACAATAGCTGAAAAAATTGAAGATTCAAGAGAGCTTGAGGGTATGATTCTTAATATCTACTCTAAGTCGCTCCTTTTAAATAATACAAGCCAAATTACTAACGATCTTGCAACTTATGAAATCAAAACTCAAAAAGAAACCCGTATTAAAAAAACAACTGCATCGGACGTTATTAAGACGGTTTGTGTTTTTTATGACATAAAACAATCATATATTAAAAGTCCTATTCGTAAGGATTCAATTGCCCGGGCACGACAAACCATTATGTATATCCTTAGAATTGAACTCAAAATGAAATACGAAGAAATTGCATTCTTGCTTAAAAGAAAAGATCACACTACAATTATGCATGGGGTTGACAAAATAAAAAACGAAATAATGACAAACGATCGAATAAATGATGAGATTCAGCGAATTATTAACAGTTTATGAATACACATAATATCAACCACGTTGTCCACAGACTTGAAATTGATATCCTATGTGCCAGTTCAATCCATTGAAAAGAACAGGCTGTTTTTATAAACTTATACACACATCTAACACTTCTAATATATACATATTACTTATATGAAATTTTTAATTGATAAAGATGTTTTTCAAAAAGAAATAACCAACGCCGTAAAATTCACTTCTTCCCAGCTATCTTCGCTCCCTTCTCTTCAGGGAGTGTTTATTGAGCTTGTAAACAAATCTTTTACTCTAAAATCAACAAACTTAAACGACTTTTACCAAACTACTCTACCTACAGAAAGCAGCGACTCGTTTAAGGCCATTTTTGATGCCAAAAAAGTCCTGGAATTTTTAAATGTTTTACCGCAAGGAAAAATAACAATATCCCTTAAACCGTCGGGGTTGTTAATATTATCGCCCTCACTCCAAGGCGAGTTTAATCTATTTCAATTAGATGACTATCCCGCTTTTCCGGAAACCGACAGCCAAGAAGAAGTTGTATTGACTGAAGAAATGGTAAGCACCTTACCCCTTGTTTTGTTTTCATCCTCCCGCGATGATGCTCGTCCAGTATTAACAGGGGTTCTAATTGAATCCAAAGACGAAGTGGCCCGGTTTGTGACAACGGACGGGTTTAGACTTTCGGTTTCAAACTTTACAACAGACAATGCTAACAACTGGTCGTTTATCGCATCAAGTAGGTTCCTTCAAGAATTAATTGTTTTATACAAAGGCAAGGAACTTCATCTTAAATATTCAAAAGAAAATAAGGTTTTTATTTCCAAATTTGGGAACACCCGCCTTATATCCAGAACAATCGAGGGAGATTTTCCGCCATATCAAAAGGTAATTCCTGATAAATCAACCACGAACATAACTTTAGATGTTTTAAAACTTTCAAAAAACATAAAAGCAGTCTCTATTTTTGCAAGAGATCAATCTAATATTATTATTCTGGATATTCAGAAAAACCTTCTTACTATTAAGCCCAAAGGACAAAAAGGAGAAAGTTCATACGCTACGCAAGAGATAGTTTCTTTTGATGGAGAACCAATTAAAATTGCTTTTAACTATCGTTTTATTCTTGATTTTTTAAATATTATTCCATTTGAAAAAATAACCGTAGGGTTAACCACATCTGTGTCCCCAGTTGTTTTTAAAGAAGACAGTGGGGATCCCAACTATCTTCATATAATAATGCCGCTAAGGACAGAAGAGATAGAAGGCTAATTACTTTTTTGTTTCAATGATTTCTTTTTCTTGGTTTGATGCAATTACTTGTATTGCAACGTGGGACCGTCCGGCAAAAAAAAGCCCTTCCCCAATTCCGCCCGATAACAAAAGCTGTTTCTCTCCCGCCGTTAGATTAAAAACACCCGATAATAATTCTATTGCTGCGGGGGACTGTTTGAGTAGTATTTGAAGAGACGAGTTGGTTAAAATTGCCCGGCCCTGTTGAGTGCTCAAAAAATCCTCAACATCCTGAGTTACCGTTGTTAATCCCAGGTCATATTTCCTGGCCCTTTTGGCAAAGTCAAATAAATAATCAGCGGAATCTTTGTGTTTGATTAAATACCAAGCTTCATCAACAACAAGAATACGGCGCTTGTCGTCATTTCGAATTAGGTTCCAAATGAAGTTTAAAACAACATACATTGCAATTGGTCTTAAATTTTCCTCTAAATCTCTTATCCCAAACACAGTGTAGGGGTTGTTGATTTTAAAGTTTGATTGACTGTTGAAAATTCCAGACGCTGATCCCTTAATAAATTTTTCCAACCTATAGGCGATATCTTGTCCCTCCTGTGTTTCATACCCCAGCATTATTTTATAAACATCTTCCAAAAGTGGCGGCTCATTATAAAACGTTTTTGGATCGTCGGTTATCCCCTTCTGCTTATAGGAAGCAACTATTGCCCTGTCAACAATTGCGTCTTGTGATGGGGTTAAGTCTCCCACCATAACCCCAATTAACGAATGAAGGTTGAGAATTTTGTTTGATAGCTCATCAACTTCAGGATTTATTGTATTTAAATCAAACGGATTAACCCGAAACTCAGACTTCAGTGAAAAAGATAAAAATTCCCCGCCAAGCGAGTCAGCTATGTGTTCATATTCATTTTCAGGATCAACAACAAGAACATCAATCCCCAACATAAGCGTTCTAATGGTTTCGAGCTTTATCAAGAAACTTTTTCCCCCGCCTGACTTGCCAAGGACCGCGGAGTTTGCCGATTCAAGCTTGAACCTATCAAACAAAATTAAGCTTCCATCAAGCTGGTTGACCCCGTATAGGATCCCCATTGTATCAGTTAATGACGAAGTTGAAAATGGAAATGTCATAGCCAAAGACGCAGTATCCATATTCCGCCAAACTTGTAATCTGTCGGTGAATAAAGGAAGAGTGGACTTGAACCCCTCCTCCATCTCAAGAGTGGCCTTTTTAGCAACAACAAGCAGTGACGACAAAAGAGAGTCAACCTCACGGGTGATGGTTTCTAGTTCTTCTAAAGTTTCTGCAGGAATAGTAATATAGAGGCCAAACTGAAAAAAACGCTCTGACCCTTGGGCCAACTCTGCCTGGATAGACAGGGCGTCGTTTAGTGCAACTTGGACCGATGGGTCAACGACTTTTCCTGCTTTTATATCACCCTCGATTGTTGCCTCCATTTCGGTGATTTTCCTCTTTATTTGTTTAAGCATTTCTCCCGACTCGGTGGGATAGATAAAATAGGAAATGTATAAAGGATGATCATAGGCAATTAATTGGTTTAACCAGTTTGATTGTACATATCGAGGGTAACCAACAACAAAAAGGGTTCGGTAGTATTTATCATCAATTTTCAAATGATTAAAATCAACCTCAACAAATGAGGGAGCAATTAAATCTTTAACAGAAACAGACCCCCGTCCCATTTGTTGAGAAAAGGGTTTCGTAGAAACTTCTTGCTTTGATTCTTTTTTTTGTGAAAAAAAAAGCATGTTATTTAGTAACAACAAAATTTGTATAGGTATTGATTGGAGCCAATCGTCTTCCGGTTTGTGACGGATTAAATAGATTATAAAACAACTCAACGATCTCTTGTTGTTTCAAAACCCGTCCTCCAAGCCCGCCTTTCTCAAGCATTTTAACAATATGATCGCGTTTAGGATAAAGGGAGGCTTTGGCCCGGGCAAAAACATAAGCTGGGTCGGTTTTCTTCAAAGCAACCGCTCCCATCTCAAGGGGGGAGAATGGGATTACAATGTAAAAACTCTTTTCAATTATTGAGTTTTGTCTCACTGTGTTTTTAATAAATTCTTTATAAGATTCTAAATAAGTTATCATTTTTTCGTTTTGCTGATTAAGAGTGTTGAGGTAATTTAAATAGGAGAAAATATCGGTTTTTTTTGAAAGAATGAGAATTTGAATGGGGAACGAGAGAGAGTTGATTAACTGAGAAAATGAAAAGATAATTGCCTGTTGTTCGTCAGGAGACAGTAATTGAAAATTAACTCCACTGGACTCAATAATACAACAACACCTTCGATCGCTCATTAAAAGAACATCGTCATCAACCGCCTCAATTTCAACAAACTGTTGTGTGGTTGCTTTAACTGGGGCAACGATATTATTTTGCTTGCTCATACGACTTCTTTTGATTGTAAATTAAGATCAACAGGAATATCTGGGGACGTAATGTGAAAATTTATTGTATCAAAAAAATAATTATTGCCCAAATCGCGCGCTTCAAGAATATATTCTCCCGTATTCAGCGGGCGATATAGAGCAAACGCTCCCCGAGCGTCAGTTTTAAGCATCCTTACCGAGTTTAATTGTTTATCTTTCACATACACCATGATATTTGGTAATTTAATTCCTTTACCATTTTCAATGGTTCCTTTTATATAAGCCGTCTCTTCTGTACTGCCCGCTGATGCAGCTTTTTGAGAGGTTGTAGGCTCTTGTTGCAGTTTGTCCGGCTGGTCTTGGACAGCCGCTTCCTGCTGGGGCTCCTGCGTTGGCATGGGTTCTACAAATGTTACATCTTGCGCTTGGGAATTTTCATGAATTGTCTCTGTGGGCATGACGAGGGGGGTTGGTGTTTGAATGTTGTTTTTACCAATATTAAGATATTTATTAATCTTATCTTGAGCATCAATGTGGGTATTGACAACTTGAGGATCAGGATTGGGCGGGGCTTGAAATACGCCTAGGACACCAACGTCTTTTTTATAAAAATATTGAGAGGGAGTGGTAAGGCGGATAAACAAATTCCTTACCCAAACATCAAAAGGTCGCTCGTTTATTTTAATAAAAGCAAAAGCAACCCCGACACTACCAACCACAACCCCTAGTATTAAATTTAAATAAGGAATTTGTATAAGAAGAAAAATTAAAAATCCAAGACCGGCAAAAAAAATAATGTAGAGAAATTGTTTTATAGTTAAAAAACCTATTAATTTAAACTCAAAAGTGGTGATTTGGCGGGGAATTGAATGTGGTTCCATACTAGCACCCAGTATACCAATAAAACCAGCAGGATTTTCAGGGCGATTTTTGGGTATAATGTTCCCGTTAATGGATATAGAAAAAATTACTATCGTTGGCGGAGGACCGGCGGGGCTGGCAGCTGCAATTTATAACGCCCGGGCATTTTTAAGCCCTCTTGTTATTGCCGGCTCCCCCTCAGGTGGGCAGTTGATGTTGACGGCCGACGTTGAAAATTACCCAGGATATGAGTCAATATCGGGCCCCGATCTTATTAAGAAGTATAAGGATCACGCTCTAAAATTCGGGACCCGTTTTATTGAAGAAAACGTAAGTAAGGTTGATTTTAGTAAACGACCCCTCACTCTAACTCTCTCATCGGGTAAAGCCGTAAAATCACAATCGGTTCTAATTGCAACCGGGGCGGACGCTGACTGGCTAAATCTTCCGTCAGAGCAGCGCTTAAGAGGTAAAGGAGTTTCAGCATGTGCAACGTGCGATGGATTCTTTTTTAAAGGAAAAGAAGTTGCTGTTGTGGGTGGAGGAGACACGGCAATGGAGGAGGCGCTAACATTAACTAAATTTGCAACAAAAGTGTATGTAATTCATCGTCGTGATAAATTCAGAGCCTCACAAATTATGCAAAGGAGAGTTTTAAATCACGAAAAGATTGAAGTGTTATGGAATACAACAGTCGGGGAAGTATTAGGTGAAGATCGCGTGGAGGGCATAAAAATTAAGACTGACGGAGAAGAATCAAACCTTGATGCCCAAGGGCTTTTTCTAGCAATCGGTCACAAACCGGCAACGGGATTTTTAAAAGATTCAGGAGTCGAGATTGATGAGAAAGGATATTTATTCACTGCCGGCAGGTGCGCGTGGGAGGAAAAGTCAAAAAAAGGATTTCACCATCAATGTTCAAGCTATAAAGCCGATCCAAAGCTATTTGAATCTGGGTTCTGGTATCAAACCAACATTCATGGGGTATTTGCAGCTGGGGATTGCGTTGATTATGTATACCGACAGGCAGCAACGGCGGTTGGCATGGGCGTGGCTGCTGCGCTTGAAGTTGAAAAATATCTAGCCGAGATCTAAGTTATTTCCCAAGTCAGAAAATCTTGAAAAGCATCGTTAATTGTACTCCCTTGAACATCAGACAGATCAATTGAACGGTGTTTTTGTAAAAGATTTTCGCATTTTCTGAGGTTGTTTCGATGTTTTCGTACGATCTGAGACGATGCCCATTGAGAATTTGGTTTGTGACCAGGTCGCGCTACCAAATCACCGAGACGCTCGTTAAATCCAACAATTCCCCCGGGCGCAATGCGGTAATCACAATAGGTGGCAATTAATAGTGGCCAGTCATTTTGCGATAAAATAAGCCCTAATTCCTCAATACTAATTACTATTAGTAATCTCAATAATGGAATTGCTGACGTCGATCTTATTTAAAATCTTTTCAGTCACAACGTGTGCGTCTGCTCCATATTTTTGAACAAAATTGTCTTTAACGTCCCTTAGTTCAGCAATCTTAGAAGGGCTGATAGGAATAGTTTTCACCGAAAAATCAAATTTTACGATGTTGCCCATGTCATGGACAAGTAGTGCTTTAATAAGGATATTTTGGTCGATCTTAATATCCTTCGACAGATTGTCAGCTATGATTTTCCCAAGCCCAGCAACACGCAACATATGGGTACGCAAATTTTCTGGAATAAAAAATCGGTTGTAAATATCCAAAAGTTTCATATGTTCAAGGGTATTGTCAACAAAATTACTCCAACGTGGAGTAATTGGTCAACTCAAATATATTTAACGATTCCCCAGCGAGCTTTTAGAAGATCGATAAAAAAGTGCGACACAAGAATGATTATTAGTTGTAATGGTGAAAGCCCGGCTCCCAATAAAACAAATGTTGCGGTATAAGTTGCAGCATGATAAAAGTTAACCTCATAACTTTTACCCTTATTTTGAGCCATCCAGTCAGTTTGAAAGGCAAAATCTCCAATAAAATGTGCCGCAAGGGCGCGAATTAGTTGTTGCTCCATGATTCTTAATATTAGATACTATATATATCATCAATATACAACATAGTAGTGCTATTTAAACCTAGACCCTTTAGATTATAAATCCTATAGTCAGGGTGGCGGGACTTGAACCCGCGGCCTCTGTCCCCCCAGAACAGCGCGCTAGCCTCTGCGCCACACCCTGTTTTTTTACAAGACTCTTACCGAATTTTGTGTTGTTTTTTCCTAACCACCCCATTATACTAAACCAATTCTTTATTTATGGCTACTTCAAACAAACTCGATCTAAACAAACAAAAAGCCGTAACTTCAGCTCTTGAAGCCATTCAAAAACAATTTGGTAAAGGAGCAATTATGCGACTTGGAGAGAGGTCAGCTATGGAAGTTGAGGTTTTAAAAACCGGCATTCCAACACTTGATATTGCCCTTGGCGTCGGTGGCGTACCCAAAGGTAGGATCCTTGAGGTTTACGGGCCAGAAGCCTCAGGGAAAACAACCCTTTGTTTGGCCATTATTGCCCAATCTCAACGTGAGGGAGGAGTGGCAGCGTTTATTGATGCCGAGCACGCTCTTGACCCTGCCTGGGCAAGGACGCTTGGAATAAAGCTTGATGACTTGCTTATTTCCCAACCTGACACCGGCGAACAAGCACTTGAAATTGCCGAAACCCTAATTCGTTCTGGCGGAATTGATGTTTTGGTTATTGACTCCGTTGCCGCGCTAGTCCCAAGATCCGAGATTGAGGGGGAGATGGGCGACTCCTCAATTGGAGTGCAAGCGCGACTAATGTCGCAGGCCTTAAGAAAGCTGACGAGCGTTGTTTCAAAATCAAACACAATTGTGATTTTCACTAACCAAATCAGACTCAAAATTGGCGTAATGTTTGGCAATCCCGAAACAACCCCCGGCGGACTCGCATTGAAGTTTTATTCCTCCTTAAGAATGGACGTTAGGAAAAGTGAGGTTATCAAGAAAGGAGAAATGGTCATCGGCTCGCGACATAAGGTAAAAATTGTTAAAAATAAAGTTGCTCCTCCGTTTAAGATCGCAATGTTCTCAGTTACCGCCCAAGGGATTGATCAGGAAGATTCACTGATTGAGGCAGCACTGCAAACGGGCGCCATGTCAGCGTCAGGTTCTTTCATTAAATACAACGATAAAACACTGGGCCAAGGACGAACCCAAGTTGCTGATCTTCTTCGCAAGGACGCTAAACTAAAAGCGCAAATAGAAAAAGAAGTGCAAAAAAAAGCATCAAGCGTACAAGATCCTCCACCACAGACTGAATAATAATGGGAAGACCACATCCAACAGATCGCCGCCTAGATAGATTTCTTGGGTTTCGCCCTCGCTCCATAGAAGAAACGAAAGATTTTCTTGAAAAACGACTTCAGCTTAGTGAGGATGAGCAGGAAAAACACATTACAAAACTCATTTCCTCAGGAATTCTTGATGATTTAGCCTTTACTCGTTGGTGGGTTGATGCAAGAACACTGAAACGTCCCCGCTCTTTTTTTCTAATAAAACATGAACTTTACAAAAAAGGAGTGAGTAAAGACATCATAGAGAAAGTTTTAAAGGAAAGTGGAGCCAATGATAAAGATACAATTAAAGCCCTTCTTGAAAAGAAAATACCCAGTTTTAGTCATAAATACACAGGAGAAGAAATGACTCAGAAATTGATTGTTTTCTTAATGCGCCGTGGCTACTCATATTCACTTTCAAGACATGCGGTTGAAGATTTCCTTTCAAAGGAGTAGAATGCTTATTAACAAGTTGTTTGTTGAGTTTAATCATTATACATTTTAAGCAAATCTTTAAAGTCCATGCATTTTTATAAAAGAATTTTTCACAAATACGCTGCTTTCGGGCAGGCGCATTCTTTTATCCTCCTTGCTCTATAAAGATTTGTAAACAAATAACCTGCTTTTTATGAAGGTAATAAAACTTGAGGAGCTGGTTCCTTTCCTGAAAAGAAATAAAATTGACGGTGTTCAAATAGGTGAATTACCAGAAGATGCTGGAGCAACTCGGGAGACCAGAGAATCTCTCGATAGGGCCAGGATCGAGGCCAAAGAAATTGTTGTTAAGGCAAAAGAGGAAGCGCTTCGAATTGAAAAAGGAGCGGAAGATACTGCAAAACGCATAACTGGGGAAGTTGTTGAACTAGAAAAAAGGATCAATGCCAAACAGGCCGAACTTGACACAGCCGAAAAAAGAACTAATGAAAAACAGGCCCAACTTGAAAAAGAACTAGTAGCGGTTAGAGAAAAAAGAGAAGAAATTCTTCAAAAACTAGAGAAGGTTTCGGGACTCTCGAAAGATCAGGCCAAAGACTTGATATTAAAAGGCTGGGAAGAAAAACTAAAAGGAGAAATTGCCAGAAGAATCCGCGAGAGCGAAGAAGATATACGGGCAAAAGCTGAAGAGGTAGCTAGAGAAATTCTGGTTGATACTATGCGCTTTGGGGCGGTTGATTTTACGGCAGAATACACCCTCTCTACCATCGCAATTCCAAACGACGAATTTAAGGGGAGAATAATTGGTAAGGAAGGTCGGAATATTAGGTCATTTGAACTGGCAACGGGGGTTGATGTTGATCTGGAGGAAGAAGGAGTTATTAAACTGTCCTCATTTGATGCGGTCAGGCGAGAAATAGCTCGAGTGTCAATGGAGAGGCTTATTAAAGACGGCCGTATTCAACCGCCTCGGATTGAGGAGATTGTTAAAAAAACAGGTGAGGATATTGAAAAAGTAATGCAAAAAGCCGGCGAGGACTTGTGCCATAGCGTCGGCGTGTATAGCCTACCCATTGATTTAATTAAAATGCTGGGGAGATTTAAATATCGCTATTCATACGGCCAAAACATGATTCTTCACACTCTTGAAGAGACTAAAATTGGGATTGCTATTGCTAATGAGGTTGGTGCCGATGTGATGACTGTTAAACTTGGCTGCTTGCTTCATGATATTGGCAAGATTGTCGCCGATAAAGAAGGTTCACACATTCAACTTGGGGTTGATCTGCTGCAAAAACACAAACTTCCCCAAAAAGTGATCGATGCTGTTGCTTCTCACCACGAGGACGTTCCCTTCTCCTCTGTTGAGGCGGTTATTGTCTACATAGCTGATGCAATGTCAGGTGGCAGACCGGGGGCACGACACGAGGATTTTGAAGAATACTTAAAAAGAATTAAAACAATTGAAGCAGCAGCAAAGTTACAAAAAGGAGTGGCAGAAGTTTACGCGCTTCAGGCGGGACGAGAGCTAAGGGTAATAGTTCGCCCCGAGGAAGTCACCGAAGATGAGATGACAATAATGGGAGCTAATATAAGAGCTGAAATTGAGGAGAAGTTTCCAACATTTCCAGGCCAGGTGAAAATTACCATTATCAGAGAAGTGCGTACTGTTGCAACAAGTCATTCTTGATACAGATTGTTACAGTAAGTTATTCTAAATCCGGATTGACAAGAGGCTTCAAACCTATTACCATGTCTTGTAAGGTTTAATAAAATTATTAAATTCTTTTTTCTATTACAAAAACACAAAAGGGGGTGAGTGCAAAATGACAAAAGCTGATTTAGTTGCCCAAGTTGCCAAAAAAGCAAATCTTACAAACAAGGCTGCCAAAGATGCAGTGAGCGCAGTATTTGGAACAATTTCCGAGGCTCTAAAACGAGGGGAAAAAGTCGTTGTTACGGGATTTGGAACATTTTTGGTTAGAAAAAGAGCATCCAGAAAGGGACGCAATCCTCAAACCGGAGCAGAGATTCAGATTCCAGCAACGGTAACTCCGGGATTTACCGCCGGAAAATCGTTAAAGAGACTTACAAAGTAATACTTGTTAACAAGAGACAGGCTCATTCCTTCTTGAATGGGTTTGTTTCGTTAAAAACGATTCCCATAAAAACCCCAACAAAAAGTATGTTCTGTTGTGAGGTGATAGAGTAGTGATCAAACAATCCTGTTAATCCGATAACCCCAAAAAATATTAAAGACTTCTTATTTTTTTTGACCAACTCATACAAACAAAACCCAACAATTCCAAAAAGCAATAATCCCCACTCAACAAGCGCCACCAAAAAAATATTATGGATTGGTTGATTAAAAAGGTACAAAGATTTTGTAGGGAGCCGAGACAAAGCATAGAGATGCTGTCCTAACCCATACCCAAATAGTGGTTTTTGAAAAAATAAAACAATCCCGTTTTGCAGTAGTAATAATCTCTCCGTAATTGACACGGTATTGTTTACCGATGTTAAAAACAATCCCCCCAATGTCCCAACACTTAAAAATCTCGCCACTTTGCAAAATCGGCACGATGATAAAGTAAAAAAAAACAAATAGAAAGATGATACAACCATCCAAGTCAAGATTGCATTTTTAGAAAACGAGAAAAGCACAAGGAGGCTTGATAAAAATAACAAAATATACGACCAAAACGAGTAATTCTTAGCAAGTTTTAGATATTTTTGAAAAAGAACGAGAGTGTAGACCAAGACATAAAACCCTCCTAAACTATTTGGGTGAGAGAAGGTTCCATAGGGACGCAACATTTCAACCCCATTTAGCGCAGTTTTGGCAATTGCCGGAGTGCTGACTGAAAAATATCTCTCACCTAAGTAATAAAAAATCCCCTGGAGCGACGACTGAGTCTTAATTTGTGAGATTGACAAAAATAACTCAACGAGCGCTCCAATAACAAAAGCAAAGATAACCCTTCTAAAGTTGGTTGGTGCTCTATAAAAAATAATCCCAATACAAACGATTTCTAGATATTTTGTGAATATATAGGTCCCAACCATTAACTGAGGAGACAGTATAATATTAATTACAGAGAAAGCTAAGACAATCAAAACATATTTTCTATATTTGGCCAAAACCCCAAAAATTATCTTGATGTTTAGGATTATAAGTAAAAGGGCCAGTAAATCCGTTAAATAAAACTTTGTTGCCAAGTAATCAACCCTTATTCCGTTGATGTAAGAAAAATCAAAGAAAAAATGTTTCCCTAGCTGAGTCGGCAGAAAAAGCACTAGCAAGAAGATAAGTAATGGTGTGAATTTTTGTCTTATAGAATTAACGTTGAGCATGAATGTTTGCTACAATAATAGAAACTCTTATGAAAATTATCAATAAAAACGTTAATAGAGAATATTCTATCCTCGATAAACTCGAGGTTGGTATTGTGCTGACTGGAGCAGAGGTTAAGTCAGTTCGTGGGGGAAGAATGAGTTTGGCGGGTTCTTATGTTCGATTTATTGGAGGAGAGCCGTGTTTGGTGGGCGCCCAGATTCATGCCTACAAGTTTGATGGGAGTCCTGATTATGACGATAAACGCACCCGGCGTCTACTGTTGCATAAAAAAGAGATATTAAAACTAAATATTAGATTATCAGAGCGCTCCAGCTTGACAATTGTGCCTCTGACCTGCTATACTAAGGGACATCGAATCAAATGTGAAATCGCGCTTGCCCAAGGCAAAAAGACCTGGGAAAAAAAGCGGGTTGAAAAAGAAACGAGTGAAAGGCGACGCGTCGAGAAAGAAATAAAAGAAAAATACAGGGGATGAGCGGATTCGACAGGATGATAGGTACTTTAATAAATGGCAAGGGCGCACCTATGCGTCAAATAGAAAAAAAATACTTGAGAACGACATAAACGCTCTCGCTGATCGTGTTTTGGCATTAATCGTAAGACGAAATGCTGGATACAATCGGTTTGCTTACACAGTTGCTTAACCAACAGCAACGCACAAGCACTCATTTTAGGTTTTTTACTTTTTGATTCAACCTAAATTCTGAGGTAACCAATTAAAAAGATCACAATGATCGTGCGAGTGGATTATTGTTGAAACCCTTACTCGCCCACCTATAAACGTTTGATTATTTTTGTTTATAGCTTGGTGGTAAAAATAATCTACCCCTTGCTAGAACGTTTTTTAAAGACCATTCTGGACCCGGGTTCGACTCCCGGCATCTCCACAAGTTGGTTTTTAGACGATCCATGATCGTTCATTAGCCTGATAGGAAGGGACAAAGTATCGGTTCCAAACCCTTTTTCATAATCATAACTCGGTTTCTTTCCAAAGTACATATAAAGTATCGTTCTTTTTGTTTCTATATTGTCGCTTTTCCACATCTTAACAGGCTCTTTTAGGGTTGAGAAGACCTTGTTGTAGGCGGTTCCAAACTCATCCTCGGTGTAGTGTATTTGTCCAAGTGATTCTTCTAATTCAGCCTTTTCCTTCATAAGTCCTATAAGTTTATTCTCAAACAGATTGGCTACCGATTCATCTTTTGCTTTGCCACTCCTTATGACATAGCCCTCCGCTTCTTCAGTTATCTCTATTATTCTTTTTTCTTTACTTTTATTTATCCCGGCGTCATCAGATTTGGTTTTGTCCCATACTTCACTAAATATCTCTTTCGCTAATTCAATTACGCCCGGTCCCGGCTTTATCGTACTTAGCTTGCTTTCAAATTCAGGCTCAATTTTACTCTTGCCGATTGTTTTATATCGGTAAATACAACCATCGGTTTTACACCAATAATTAGGGTATTTTTGATTCCTTCCCTTATTCCAACTTGCCGTATATGGTTGGTCACAAGCATTACACAAAACATTAGGTCGGAGGGGAAAATCAAGATTATAGTCATTTCTTAATTTCGGAGTTGCTCTCCCGGCGAGCTTATTCTGAACCGCTTTATAGGTATCAAGGCTAATAAACCCCTCATGTTTCCCCTTTGTTAAAGGAATCTCCCATGGTTCGTACTCAATGTAACCGGTATACAACAACTCAGTCAGTATGTTTTTTGTGCCATTTAATGAAAGTGTTCGCTTAATTCCGTGTATAGCATATTGACTTAGAATGAAAAGTCGTACTTCATCTTGTGTATTAAATCTATTGCTTTCAAATCCCTCTATTGCTTCCTTATAGATTGTCGCATAGGGTTCAACATTCGTTAAAACTTTTTTGTAGATGGGATGTCCTTCGTTTTTAAGTCCGGGAGGAGGACAAAAACACCAAAACGCATCAAGTAGACGAGCTCTCATTTTTTGCATGACTTGTCGTGTGTTTTGTTTTCTAGTTAATTGACTCGCACTTGCCAGTACAAGCTCAGCAAATTCGCTCTCCGGGTTGTCTTCAAAGTTAAAGTTAAGACATTCAATCTTCGCCCCTCGTGCCATAATTTCAGCTTTCAATCTAATATGTACTGCAACGTCTCTTGCAAAGCGTGATAGATCATCAAAGATAACAACGTATGATTTATATGGGTGAGCGTCAAGGTAGGCAAGAAGCTCCTTCATTGCAGGTCTTTCAAATAAACCACCTGATACTCCTTCGTCAGGAAAAACTTTTTCAATGGGATAGTTTTTATCTTTTGAGTAATTTATACATCTTTGTTCTTGTGAGTCTAAACCATGCCCCTCTTTAACCTGCTTAGGTGATGAAACCCTACAATAGATTAACGCATGAAGGATTTCATTTGGTTGTTTTTGATTTTCCTTTTGTTTCTTCATGGATTGTCTTTTCACACAAATTATAAAGCAGAATCATTATATCCTCTACTTGTTTGTCGGTTAATTGTGAATACTTTTCTCCTAATTTTTCTCTTGCCTTCTGAAGGGACAGCATTTTCGTAATTGCTTCTTTCCTTCAGCTTCAAAAAAAGCCTCAGGAAAAACTTCAGAAAGCTATAATCCATTGCCATTATTTGTTAGACAACTTAGCGTTCCGTGTTTCCCAAGGCCTCCCTCGGTGATCAGTAGTCAAAAAACTACCTTTTCCGGCATATCGTTTGGTTCAGGAGATAGTTATCCTGCTAATTGTTACTATAAGAATAGTAAATTGTAGTCTTTAGGTCAATCCATAAGAACTATATCAAAAAGGGTCAAAGCCGTTCTTATATTGCAACATTCTTTAACAGCGGACAGGGTGATACGTCTAACCTCTCATAAAATCATCCATATTTAACAGTTCGCATTGTACAAACCAACGATTTTATGTATCTCTTGTATGTAGTGAAGTCGTGCCGTGTAATCTACCATTCCATTGCTTGTGACGGCGTCAAGTCCCTCGGTTAATCGTCGCTCTACTTTAGAATTATTTCCAACCAAACCAACCTTTTTGAGTTCATGTTGCAATGCTTTTACAATGTTAGGTTTTGAAAGGTATTCAGACGCCATTGAGCGAGCTGTAGCATCGGTTTTAACGTCATACACCCTCTTTATACATTCTTTCGGCTTGATCGGTTTTCCCATGCGTATAGCGGTCACTAAATGAGCAATAAAGAGTTGTTGTCTTAATGTAAGACCAAAAGGATTATGCTTGTTAATTGCAATGTAGGGCATAGCATATTATATCAAGCAAGAATTATTTTCTAAAAAATTATTGTGCGATTTGATTAGGTGTCTTACCACTAGTTTTTGTGACCCAAACCCATCGTCATGCCACCCCCCGACATCATAGAAAAATCCTATCATTTGTGCTACAATACAGCTTGTATGGATAGTCCAAACAGTAAAGCGATTGATATTATTTCAACGTATTTCATAGAGATAATACAAATAGTCATTCTCCTTGGATTTATTCTTCTTAAATTCGCTCAGGTAATTGATCAGCAAACACTTCTCGTTGTTTCCCTATTTGTAATAGGCTCAATTTCGGTAAGATTCTTAGCAACAACATATCTTAATTATGTTATCACAATAAGGAATACGGCATATTTCCAAGACAATAGAACCGCAAACTTTTTGACGTTTGATGCTTTGAAGTTTGTTTTGATACTTGTTAGTTTAATATCAATAATTGTTTTAGGGTTAAACAATGTTTTGAACAATGAAACAATAGCCACGTTATTGGGAGGCTTGATTGGATCACTCTTAACTATGAGAGGTAGCTATTCAGATTTGAAACCATTATCAAAGAAAGAAATGGAGGAGTTAAACCCCACATCCCAAACACCACAACCTTAATACCGCCAACACACAGAAACCTTCTTATTTAAGACAAGTATTAGTTATTCCCCACAACTCCATAGCGTACATTTGTTTTTCCATCCTCAATGGTTATGTTTGCAATCCAAATCTTACCTAACTCATCGGTTTTTTTAACATGAACACCACCATCGGGCATAGAAGGGTAGTCTCCTATCTTGATCATCCGCAAAGGCTTATTTCGTGGTAAATTTGGTGGTAAGAATTGACAATCTCTTTCTAGCTCCTCGTACGTTGCTTCTTTTGTGACAACTTCAAGCCCGGATTGTGCAATTTTATTGACCTCGGTTTCAATTTGTTCCTTCAAAGAAACATCAAGTTCTCCTTCATATTCAAGGAAGGCTTTTTTACCATGACCTCCTCTTATGGGTTTAAGGTCTTTGACGATCGTCATTAAAACATCATGTAAAAGATGACCGGCAGTATGAATTTGCATATACTTATATCGCCAATTCCAATCAATAGTGCCTTTAACGGCGTCACCTTTCTTCAGGTCTCCTTTAACTTGATGGATGATTTCACCATCCGATACTCTCACATATTCAACATGAGCGGTTCCCAAAGTTCCTCTATCAGATGGTTGCCCACCACCCTCGGGGTAAAAAATAGTTTGATCTAAAACAACGTTTAGTAGGCTCCCGGCTTGTTCGGCACTAACAACAGTACAATCAAGCTCGGTCTGATAAGGGTCTTGGTAATATATTTGTTTAGTATTCATAGGATTTTTAATTATCTAAGGGATGGTAAACTCCCTGTAACTTTAGTAACAGATTTCTTGTCTCCATAGATCGCAATCGCATCTATGTCTAAATCATTGTAATTGGTCTCCGCGACCGATTTTTTGTATTCTTCATACGACCTCATTCCTTGTGCACGAGTCAGAAATACTATAATTTTGCACCCTAACTCCTCACCTCTTTTGCAAAGTTCAAGAAATGATATATTTGGCTTAGCAGTCAATATGGGAATAGGAATTTGTGTAAACCCCAAAAGTTCAATCCCATCTTTTGTAACTAAATTCTGACCGGGTAAGCTTGGAATATGCATCGCAAGACCGGTTGCAAGAACTGCCGCTCTATTTGCAGCTAACCCTATTCCTAAAGTTGAACTGACAACTATAACGACCTTTAATTCTTCATGTTCTTCCATATTTCAATTATTATAACTAATAAATTTGTGATTGGGCAAAGCGGGGAGGAATCATCCTCCCCGCATGGTATCAATGCCACACTAGCCACTCCGAGGTGAAAAATGGGCAACACATGGTTCACATGATGTGCGGTGTTGATAAAGACCTTGTCTTGCCTCTTGAACTTCTAACATTGGAATAAGCTCTTCAGCCGGGTAGTCGGTTCTTCCTTCCCAAACCTCCGGTGCGTGTTCTTGCGAATAATTAACACGAATTGTCCCTCCTCCTATTCTTTCCAAAGCTGAAAGCTGTCGTTGTAAGCCTTGATAGGTTGGACACCAATGACTATCTCTTTCAACACCTCCTTTTCCTGATAATGCTTCTGACATAATTTCTCACCCCCTTTCATGTTTTAATTTATATTTGGCATACTAAAAACCCGCCGGGTGGCGGGTCTTGTTGGCAAAAAAAATCCCCGCCTATTTGCGGGGTATGTGTTTTCTAATGCAATACATTAGTCACCCCGCGTAAGCAGGGTAAAAAAGTTATTGATTCCTTTTATGTAGCCTTGTGTCAACATAATTCAATTATACCATGAAATGCTTCAAAAGCAAAACATCATGTTCAAACACTCCTATGTGATATTGGCATACTATCTTCAGGCAAGTTCAGATTCAGATGATTGAGCACCGGATACCATTTCCAAACATACTCTTCTATTTGGTTCCAATTTTCAGCAAACTTGTCCACCGAAGAATTCAAACATATTGGAGTAATTGTGGTATTTCTTTTATACCAAACGTATCAGTAAAGTGTCCGGCCCCCTTAATTAAAACACTTTTCCCTCCTAGCCTTTTACTCATCTGCTCATTAATAAAATAAGTACAATACGGATCATTATCAGAGCTTATACAATAAATCTCTGAAACATTTTTCTTAATTTTTTCATGATCCAGAGCATTTGGCCAAAACAGCCGATGTTCTTTTGTTAAATCATTAAAATCCCAACCCGATATTAAAAACATTTTCTTAAACAAATATTTTTCAGCCAGTCTCATTGCTAGTAAACAGCCAATGCTGTGGCCAAAGATAATCATATTCCTATTAATAGTTAATAAATTCTTAATAAAATCCAACTGTTTCTTCATGTCAGGTAAGTCCGTATCCATAGTTGGAAGTTCGGGAAGATAAACTTGATATCTTCGTTTTTCAAGCTCTTGTTTTAACCACGAATACCAATTGTTTTCTGGCTTTTCATACCAAGCATGTAAAATGAGCGCTTTCATAAATGTATTATATCAAGCAAACAAAAACGATAAACGCGTTGATGTTTGACAGGACTTATATCCTGTGGTAAAGTATAAGTACCATACGCGTACCTATGTATCAGCCATTTTTTGAAATCTCACCTAGAATAAGCAGTGCTCTGGAAGCAATTGGACAGATTCTTGGATTTTTAAAAGCCACTCGTATCCCTAAAGCCTACGAAAAAGAATATCTAACAAAAGTAATTATAGATACTATAAATTCTTCAACTGCTATTGAAGGTAACACTCTTACTCCTTCTCAAATAAGAAAAGTTGTTAAGGGTAAAAAAATTATTGCTATGCAAAAGGATATCCAAGAAGTTAAAAATTATCATCGAGCCGTTAAGGAACTAATAAAAATTACGAAAACCAAAGACGATATATCTGAAAAAATAATTCTTAACTTACATAAAATTATTACCAACAAGCTTGATATTAATCGATCAGGTCAATATCGAAAACAGATGGTTATTGTTGGTGATTATTTATCTCCCAAACCTAATGAAGTTCTAAGACTAATGAAGGAGTTTGTCAAATGGATTAATAAACCCACTCCAACAGACTTATCGCCACTTCTTTATGCTGGTATAGTTCATTATCGTTTTGTTGCCATTCATCCTTTTGCTGACGGTAATGGTCGAACGGCAAGGATTTTAACCAAATTAATTCTGATGAAATTTGGTTATAACATTACTAAGTTATTCTCTCTTGAAACTTATTATAATCGTGACAGAAAAGCTTATTATCAAGCATTATCAACCATAGATAAATATCGTATTGACAGAAAAGAAAATTTAACGCTTTGGCTCGAATATTTTATTGAAGGAATGCTTGTTGAGGCAGAAAGAGCAAGGTCTAAAATAATTGAACTCCAGTCAAAAAGTAAACAGGTACCGATATTATTAACTAATAGCCAACAAAAAGCTTTAGTTTGGTTTACAAAAAATAAAATTCTGCGAATGCAAGATTATATTAAAATATCAGGACTAAGCCGTAAAGGTGCATATAAAAGCCTAAATGTATTAGTTAAATTAAGGCAAATTATCAAGGTCGGGGTGGGAAAACAAACCTATTACGTCTTGCTTGAAAAATAATCTACCCCCCGCTACAACATTTTTTAAAGACCATTCTGGACCCGGGTTCGACTCCCAACATCTCTGCCAAATTAGAATTGCATCTTAATAGGCAAATCTCTTGTTCCGTTGGGAAACATTCTTTTACCCATACGATGAACTCTATCGTATACTTGTGACGAAGGTCTATAACTATCTCCTGCCTCAAAAAGGACTTGTGTCGAAGCTGACACAGCCCTCATGTTCATTTCTCTCATAACAGCAATTGCTTTTTGCTGTGTTTGTATATCTTGCCAAGAGATCCGTTCAATATCTCTCATCTGAGTTGCCCCCCCTGCCAAATGAGCCACAGCTTCAACAGGATGAGCCTGAGCATGTAAGAAAAATTGGATGGGAATTATGAAATAGGTTCTGTCATCATGAAGAGACCGAGTACTTATAATGCCCTCGGGTACAAAATGAGGAGGTCGAATGACCGGAAGTCTCGTTATTTGAGCGGTTGTTGATAGCAGATCATTATTAAGCACCGTAACAACGGGGTGAGGACCAGGTTCTAACAAGCGCCATGCTTGAGTGCCAGTTTGACGGAGGAATGGACTTAATGCCCTATTAGCCAACCATCCTAAACCTGCATGGATATAGTCAATAAACACTCCAATATTTTGAGTGGCAAGCTGTTGTTGAAAAAATATAGCATTGCCTAAATATTGGGCATATCGAGCATTAATCAGATCAAATGCATGGGAAACGCCATCATCAGATGGTAAGTATTCCTCGGCTGTCTCTATAGTCATTTGGGGATATTATAGCATAGAGACAATCTATGCTATTTTTTTACTAAACAAGATCGTGTCCTCCCTTTGAAAAAGGATTACATCTTACAATCCTCCAGACACCAAGACTACTCCCCTTAATTACCCCGTATTTTCTAACAGCCTGCTCAAAATATTTAGAACAAGTTGGGTGAAATTTACAATCTCCACCAAAAAGTAAAAAATGACTTCCCACGAGCAATCTTAATGGTTGGTTTTTCTGATACCATTTGATTAAAGAAACAAGCGGTTTTTTTATCATTGTGTCAAACTAAAGTATAATACAAGCATGAAAATAACAATAATTTCTCTCTTTCCTGAGATGATACGGGGTTTTTTAAACGAAAGTATTATCAAACGTGCCCAAGAAAAAGGCAAGGTCACAATAAAAACTATTAACTTAAGAGATTTTGGGGAGGGGGCATATAAACAAGTTGATGACAGGCCCTATGGAGGAGGAGCGGGGATGATCCTTATGGTTTCGCCTTTGGCAAAAGCCATAAAGAAATCAAAAATTAAAAATCAAAAAATAAAAATTAAGAAAAAAATTATTCTTACCTCTCCCAGAGGAAAGAAATATTCACAAGAGGTTGCTCAAGAATTTTCTAAACTTGATGATTTGACCATTATATGCGGACACTATGAAGGGATTGACGAGAGAGTCGTGGATTATGTTGATGAGGAGATATCGTTGGGGGATTTTGTTATGACTGGAGGAGAAATAGCAGCTTGTGCAATTATTGATTCTGTTGTTCGACTGATCCCGGGAGTTTTAAAGAAGACAGAGGCAACAGCCGAGGAAAGTTTTTTTGATGTTTCGACTGAAGAGCTTCTTAAGTTAATTCCCGACGACGGGGATCTTTTAAATCTTTTTAAAAAAAATATTAAGAAGGTAAAACTCATTGAATACTCTCACTACACCCGCCCTGTCGACTTTGGGGGAGATAAGGTTCCCGAAGTATTGTTATCGGGAGATCATAAAGAAATTCAGAATTGGCGGATAAAACAGGCTTTTTTATTAACCAAGAAACGCCGCCCCGACCTCTTGCGCAAGTGAGATGTGTCATGTATATTTCATCACATGGTAAATTTTCAAAAAGTCTCCAAAAAATTTGGAACTACAACTGCTGTCTCTGACTTAACTTTTTCAATAAAAGAGGGAGAAATCGTCGGACTTCTTGGGTTAAATGGGGCCGGCAAAACTACAACAATGAGGCTTATTGTTGGCGCTCTGTCTCCAAATGAGGGAGTCGTGAGAGTAAATAATTACGATCCAATTGCAAACCATCTTAACACAGCATCTTTAATTGGGTATCTTCCTGAGAATAACCCACTATACCTTGATATGTTAGTTAAGGAATATTTAAAGTTTGTAAGCGCGGTTAAGGAAAAAACAAGCGATGATTATTTTACTGACATTATCAGGCAAACAGGTTTAATAGGATATCTAAACAAAAAAATAGAAACATTATCTCGTGGATACAAACAACGAGTTGGGCTTGCAACAGCTTTGCTTGGCGACCCAAAGATAATTATCCTTGACGAGCCAACATCGGGCCTTGACCCAATTGAACAAGAAAAGATCAAAGACTTAATAGTTAATCTTGGCAAAAATAAAACAATAATATTTTCAACACATATCTTATCTGAAGTTGAAGATATTGCAACCCGACTCTTAATCCTTAATAAAGGAATCATTGTTTATGATGGAGAGAATCCGAGAAAGTTAGGATCGGTTGAAGTTTTATTTAAAAAATATGTTTCTTAAATTAAGAAAAAACATTATCTTGTCTTTAACAAAAAAAGAGCTAGGTTATTATTTTAACAACCCATTTGGATATATTGCCGCAACTCTTTTTGGAATATTTGCATCTTTTGTGTTTGTTAAAGACATATTTTTAGTAGGGGACGGATCGATGAGGCAATTTTTTGAAATTCTAGTCTGGTTACTATTGATTTTTGTCCCTACCGTTGCTATGAGACTTTTCAGTGAAGAGAAGCGTTTAAAAACACTTGAGTTGCTGTTGTCTTTTCCGGTAACTATTGAAGAGATTGTTTTAGCAAAATTTTTGTCACTAATTGTTTTTTGTTTTATTGCCGTTACCCTAACGTTCTCAATTCCCGTCTCATTATTTTTTATATCCAGTCCTCCTGTATCGACAATTATTGTTAGCTATTTAGGAGTTTTTATGTTTATTGGATTTCTTGGTTCCGTATCATTATTTTTCTCAAGCAGGACAACAAGCCAAATTGTAGCCTTATTGTCTTCTGTTCTTGTATCATTCGTATTTTTAGTATTTGGAAGCGATTTTTTTGGTTCATTTTTACCCCTTTCTCTTAAAAACATACTGGTTTTTATGTCTCCCTTAAACTATTTGGACTTTTTTTATAAAGGGATCATTGACTTAAGATCGGTTATCTTTTTCTTGACATTTATTTTAGTTTTTTTAGTTTCTAGCTATTTGTCAATTAGGAAAAATAGATCATGATTAACAGGGCATTTTCAGAATTTTCAAATTTTTTGTTCTCAACCTCAACAAGTATAAAACTTGTCCTTTTTATTTTTATCTGCTTAGTCACTAATATTCTAGCCTCTCTTGTCCCTTTAAGACTTGATATGTCGCGACAAAGCGCATATTCTCTCTCTACGCCAACTAAAAAAATCCTGTCCAAGGTTAACAAACCAATAATGATAACCGTTTATGTCTCATCAGACATTCCCTCACGTACTCTCCCGCTTAAACGAGACGTAATTGATTTCCTGAAAGAATACAAAAACACCTCAGGAGGTAAGATAGGACTGTCTTTTAAAGACCCGACAAAGGACAATAAAGCTAAAACTGAGGCAGTAAAAGCCGGCGTGCCTCAAATCCAATTTTCAGAAGTTGATAAAGATCAATATAAAGTTTCATCGTCTTTTTTTGGACTAACCCTAAGTGACGGAGAAAATACGGCAGTTGTGCCCCAAGTCGTAACCGTCTCAACGCTCGAATATGATGTCACCTCCGCGATTTATAAGATGACTCGGGTCACGCCTCAAAAAATTGCTTTGGTGGACTTTCCCCAAGCTTATGATCCTAGAGAAGATATGTTTACAACACTTAAAAGGTCACTGGGGAAACAGTTTGAAATAGAAAATATCAAGTTGGCAACCGACTCGTTGTCTCTTGACCCCAAAAAAACAAGGGCAGCTTTATTTATTGCTGATGGATTTTTGCCATCAACCAAAAAAGTTCATAAACAGCTGGCCAATTACATCGAAAATGGCGGGACGCTGGTTGTTTTTGCTGATGGAGTTGCTGTTTCTGACGGGCTTGAAGTGGGGCCTGCAACTCACGATTTATTTGATTTCTTTAAAAAATATGGAATTGTTTTAAACAAAAACCTAGCGCTATCATTTAGCGCCCAGTCGGCTACTTTTGCAACAGGACTAGGAGCGTTTGTTGTGAAATATCCGCTTTGGGTTGCAACAAGTGAGTTTTCAAAACAAACGTCCGACTTTATTAACATTACACAGCTGATGTTCCCTTGGGCATCTTCAGTAAGCATCATCCCATCAACAATTGCAAAAACTTTGGTTAAGAGTCCTTCAAATTCATGGGTCCAAACTAAGAATTTTATTGTTATTCCAAATGGTATCCCTGCGCCACAAAAAAACAAACTTTCCTCATATTCCTTAATTGCAGAAAGCAGCGTAAACACAGGTAGACTTTTGGTTATCCCGTCAGCCCGATTTGTAAGAGAGCAGTATTTAGCCCAAGCGCAAGGAAACGTGGAGTTTGTTGTTAATGTGCTTAATCGATATGTGTCGGGAGGTGCATTGTCAGGAATTCGTGCCAGAGCCACTCTAACCAATCCTTTAAAACCATTAAACAACGAGCAGAAAGACAGAGTGCGTTTTAGAATTTTAGGTATATTGCCGGCGATCTTTTTGTTACTCGGAGGATTTAGGTTGTTTAAAAGATACAAATATCAAAATAAGTGAATCTATTGTATCGCATTGTCGATTGTTTTTTCCCTCATTTCTGTGTTTGTTGCGGATCAATCGGCACAGATTTATGTCTTAATTGTTTGAGTAAAATTAAGCCAAGAATAGTAGCTCAGTGTGTTTATTGTTATGATTATGTTGAAAATGGCAAAACGCACAAGAACTGTCTGAAAAAATACGGAATTGACGGCGTATGGATTCTATTTCCCTACGCACCCCTGTTAAGAACGATCATTCATGCCGTTAAATATCGAAACGTCAGAGGAGCAATGCGAGATTTAATTATCTCAAAAGGACAAACGCGTCTGGCTTATCAATGCAGACAGATTTTTCCACAGGATGCTATTTTAATTCCAATACCATTGTTCTCATCAAGACATCGTAGCCGTGGTTTTAACCAGGCAGCTTACATAGCCGATGTATTTGGTCACCTGTTTAAATTAAACGTTGACGAGACGATTCTTTTAAGAAAAAAAGATACAACCGCCCAAAGTGCAATTAAAGAGAAAGGAGCCCGATTTGAAAATATTAAAGGCGCTTTTGAGATAAACACAAAACAGAAAATAAGAACAATTGTTTTAGTTGATGATGTTTGGACAACAGGAGCAACAATGCTTGAGGCTTGCAAGGTTTTAAAACAAAGCGGAGTGATCCAAGTATTTGCCTTAATTTTATCAGGCAAAATACAACCAAGCGCTTGAAATGAGTTAATAAATTGTTTATACATAAAGATACATGGTTCAAAAAATCGAGATCTCCTCAAGGACGATAATCTTCACCGTGTTTTTCCTCCTTTTCCTTTGGATTTTATGGATAATTAGAGAACTAATTTTTGCGCTTTTGTTTGCGTTCATTTTTATGAGTGCGTTCAAGCCAGCCGTATCTTATCTTCACCGGAAAAAAATCCCGCGGGGGATTGCTGCATTTGTTATATTTGCCACAGCAATTGGGTCGGCCGTCTTTTTGTTTAGGTTTATCCTCCCGCCTGTAGTTGGTGAAATTATTATTTTTGTTAAAAATTTGCCGTCTCTTATAACGGCAGCTTTTCCGTTCCTTGCCTCATCAATCAACACGGACTCTTTGGTTGGGTTGCTACCTAATATTACCAACAATGCATTCCGACTCGTTACGGGCGTTTTTTCGAATGTGATATTTTTAATATCAGTATTGTTCTTTACCTACTATTTTCTTCTGGAGGAACAATTCTTAGGCAGTTTTGTTGGAAAGTTTTTAGAAAAACACAAGGCTGACTTAATTCTTGATATTATCGATAAAGTCGAGAAAAGAATGCACGCATGGGTCTGGGGAGAGTTTGTATTAATGATGATTATTGGAATAATGACCTATATTGGACTTTCTTTTTTGGGAGTAAAATTTGGACTGTCCCTGGCCGTTATAGCGGGATTACTGGAAGTTGTGCCAATAATCGGGCCGATATTGTCAGCTGTTCCGGCGTTTTTTGTGGCAGGTGCCGTCTCGCCCGTTTTAGGCGGGACAATAATCGTTCTTTATGTAATTATTCAGCAGCTTGAAAATAACTTAATTGTTCCAATGATTATGAGACGGGCGGTTGGGATGAATCCGGTTTTAACACTCATTGCCCTTAGCATCGGTGGCAAGTTAGGTGGAGTTTTTGGAATTATTCTTGGCGTTCCAATTGCTCTTGCTGTTGAGACAATCTTAATTGAAGTATCGAAAAATAGACACTAACTCTTAATGCTTTCAACTGTAATTTCAGGTACAACAATCGGCCTTAAAGGGGTTTTGGTCAGGGTTGAAGTTGATGTGTACAATCGGGGATTTCCCCAGTTCAGGGTGGTTGGATTACCGAGCAAATCGATCGAGGAGTCCAAAGATAGAGTCAAAACCGCAATAAAAAATCTAGGATTTAAGTTTCCACAGGGTAGAATTATTGTTAATCTGGCTCCTGCTGATATCCCCAAGGACGGTTCAATATTTGACGTTCCTATTGCCCTTGGAATACTCTCATCATCCGGCGTTGTCCCGCCCGAAACACTAAAAAAGAAGTTATTTTTTGGCGAACTCTCCCTTGAGGGGAAAATAAGAGCTGTTATTGGCTCGCTGCCAATTGCCATTTCGGCAAAGAAAGAAAATATAGACACTTTTTTTGTTCCACATGGAAACCTAAAAGAGGTATCTCTTTTAGATGATATTCATATATTTGCTCCTAAGACGTTAGCTGAAATTATTGAGCACCTCAATGAACAAATAACTTTACCAGAGTTTACTTCCTTAGGTATTGACGAGTTATCAAATTTAGATTTGTCATCTGATTTTGCGGTGATTAAAGGTCAGACGGCTGCTAAGCGCGCTTCAGAAATTGCTGCAGCTGGAGGGCACAACCTCCAACTGATCGGTCCTCCAGGAAGCGGAAAGACAATGATCGCCAAGGCAATACCCGGCATTTTACCAAGACTAACCCGAGAGGAAACTGTCGAAGTTGCTCAGGTTTACTCAGTCGCTCGTCGTGAGGGAAATTTTATAAAGTCCTTAAAACGTCCATTTCGAAGTCCTCATCACACAATCTCAATTGTTGGTATGGTTGGAGGTGGCGGAGTCAGAGTTCTGCCGGGTGAGATATCACTTGCCCATAGAGGAGTATTGTTTTTGGATGAATTTCCGGAATTTCCCCGTTCAATTATTGAGTCGCTTAGGCAACCCTTGGAAGATGGAGTTATTACTGTGACCCGTGCATCAGGCTCAGTAGTGTTCCCGGCGAGATTTATGCTTGTTTGTGCCTCAAACCCCTGTCCGTGCGGATATCTGGGTCATCCTAAAAAAGATTGTGTTTGCACGGCATCTGACGTTGTTAAATATCAAAAGAAACTATCAGGGCCAATTATTGACAGAATCGATTTGCATGTTCACTGCCAAGCAGTCAACACAAAGGAAATTCTTAATATGGATCCAAGCGAGTCAAGCGTAATCATCCACGCTCGTGTTGAAAAGGCAAGAGAAAGACAATATGAAAGATTTAAAAATGAAACCATGCAGACAAATTCGGAAATGGGTCAGAAAGAAATTAAAAAACACATTGCTTTAGACACACAATGTCTTAATCATCTAAAAACGGCCATTGACCGCTACGGTCTTTCGGCCAGAGGATATTTTAGAATTCTAAAAGTAGCCAGAACTATTGCCGATCTTGCCGGATCTAGTAGTATACAAACTCCTCATTTGCTTGAGGCAATTCAATTCCGGGTATTTGAGCCTCAATAATTATTGTTTAATGTGAAAACTTAATATATCATCAATAATGATGCCTGCTAATAAAAAAACTTCAACAAAATTTTTTCAATTGGTCGGATTAGTTATTTTAATAATAATCGGGATTATTAGTCTTGTTTCATTACAAAAATCCCAACCTTCCCAACCAAAAGCCCAAGACACAAGTGAATGTAGGAGTAATATAAAACTCAATATTCTTGATATGGCCGGGAAGACTTTTACCAACTTTTCATCACTTAGTTGGGGGTTAGATAACACAATCCTAAAAACTATTAATAAATTTTCGCCGACTGCTGATCTTAATGTTACAATACAAGACGATCGATCTCAAAACAGAAAACTCATATTTGACCAGTCTGAATTTGCAATAGTTGCTGCTAAACTTGATGAATCTGTTATTGATTCAACAGAAAATTCTGTTAGTTTCAGCTCGTTTTGTGGCAAAAAAACACTAACGATCCTGGCCCAACCCCAACCGAAAATAGAATTTGCCTCAAACGCGGCAGCTCAAAGCTCAGCCCAAAGTTGCAATACACGATGTGATGTTAAAGAGCAAAATTGTCCGGATGACTTCGTGTGTGTCTCAAGCTGTCTATCGGGCAAAGCCTGCCCGAAAACATTTCAAGGAGTTTGTCGGGCTGCAGCCTGCCCAAAAAGCCTTTCTTGTGGTTGTCTGCCTCCGCCAACGCCAACGGCATTGCAACCGCTTACGCACGGCGTAAAAGGGAAAATCCGTTTTACTGGCGGGGTCCAACCTCGTCGGTATATTCGTTTTTTCTTTCGTAGAGCTGGAACGGAAGATGATGGTAGCGAATATCAAAGCTTGAGTAAATACAAAATATCCCCAAACGGAGTTGATTTTCAGTTCAATCCCCATGAAAGATTTAGTAGTGGCTGGCGTGACTTTGTGATATATTCAAGAAAAGATTTTCTAAACTCTGATGGAGATATAATCGAGCAATTCCCAAAAGGGACCAAAATAATTTACAATGGTCCCTGCAAATCTTCGTCAAGACCGGATGAATGCGAGTTGAATCTTCCTAGTGATGGGGGTGTTATTAACCTTGACATCACCATAAATTTTCCTCCAATTGATGAATCTAAAACTGGAGAGTTAGCAATTGGAGGAAAAATCGGCGGTTCAACTGAGAATCTGGCCGGTCGTTACTTAAAGTTTACTGCCTGCCGGGTTGATCCGATTGACAACACCTGTCTTGATCCGATAAACAGTCAAAAATCGTTATTTGCTCTTATTCCACCCAATGGTCAATCAACTATTCTCTCCTCTCCCGTGTCTCTTACTCCCGGAAAGTATCTTATCACTACTGAGACCGACTCTTATTCTGAATACTGGGGAGGCAACGCCATTCCCCTTCCTGACCAAACCGGAATAAACCCCCTTGAGGGAAAATGTGACGAATACGACACTGATTTGCGCCATTGTTACCGTTGGGTCAGAGATGGCTATTCCTCCCAGGCTGATTTTTATTTCTTATTTCCATCTGAGGATCGCGGTGTAATAAAGGGGGAAATTCTTATCAATGGGTACTTACCTATCAAGGGTTATGTTGCCGAGGTAAAGCTTTGTAAGTGGAGTTTATCAAAGATAATTGGCGATTGTCTGCCGCCGTTTCAAACCCTCACCTTTCGCTATAGCGGCTACCAGCATCTTGTCATTCCCGATATTCCTCAGGGCAGATATGTTGCCAGCATGAGCAAGTATTATTTTGAAGAGGACAGAACAATCTCATCCAAACCGATTCCATATCCGGTAGGTACCAGATATTCACTCTTATCAAATATTTACCCCCCTTATCGTCTACCATTTTCTGACGATCAGACTATTATTGACGTAGGTAAAGGCGGGCAGTGGTATTCTGATGTTGCATTCAGAATTACACTATCTGAAACAGGCTGGTCACTTCCGATGGCCCTGCAGATGGATAGCCGGTTAAATTTTTCCGCAGAGGATGATAATTGGGGCCCGATGTTTGATGCTTGTCTGATAGTAAATAATCAGCCCGATTGCAGTCAAAAATATAGCGCGATGTTTATAGTGTCGGGAATATTAGAAAACTTACCCTTGCATTTTTATATTAATGAAGACTTTTCCCGGCTGCCCCAAGGGCAATTTTTGCTGACACCCCGAAAAGGACTTTATGACAGCGCCGGCAAGATGTTAATTGATCCCTACATGAAAATTATTCGCGAGAATTGTTCTGAGCCTTACGGCGAGTTGGGTTGTATTATCTCGTCGGTTGAAAAATATCAACCGCAAATGCCGGGGCCATTGTATAAATTTGATTTCCGTGTCCCGTCCCACATAAAAGGAACACTGCAAATCAGAAACACTACCGGAGTTAATCTTGACATTAATGATGTTGACTTCAATATCTGTCGCAACGATCGTGACAGTAAAGAGTGTTATTTGGCCAAATCAAAACCGGGCAACACACTTAATTTGACTAAAAAGAGCAGAAATTTGTTTGAAGTTAATTTCAACATTAAGGACGGGGCAACAAGCGCAATTACTACAGGCAACTCTTACGGCATACAGTCAATCATTAAAATTGCCGGCCGACCCGCTCCTCTTACAATATTTCACCAATATATCAGCGCTCCTCAGGATAATCTGCAGCTGGTAACAAACATAACCGATCTCAATCTTGATCCGGCACAAAAAGTAACTAAAAAAGTGCTTCTTTTAAAGCAAAATCCTTATCTGCCACTACTACACAAACGATTGTTTGAAGTATTTTATACATATGTTGATCAAAACAAGCTTGCCAACGATGCCATTTCATATTTAAACAAGAGTATTCCGGTTGCAACCTATGAACTTACCAAGATTATCGATTATGACCATATGCCACCGGCAAAAGATATTGGCGGGACAACCACTCAAGAGCAGGATTATATTGCTTGCACACAGCATGTATCCGCTGATAATCCGGGCTGTACGCGCCTCTCTAGCCGTACCATTGATTATATAAAGCTATTTGATGAGCCTGAGCTTAAAATCTGTGATCTGGTTAATGATAACAAGATCGATGAGGTGTGGAATATGGCATTGCCTTTTACGGGGGTTGGTGAGGGAGACATGGTCGGACCTAATCCTTACAATGTAAACGGGTTGGTTGTCAAGAATACCAAATGTAACCGTAACGTTCCAATTTTAGGAATTGATATTACTCGCGCTCCAGAATTAGCAATACATTCTTTAGGGCACAGAATGGAGTCGACAATGACGCTTGTGTACCATTCTCTTAAATGGGACTATCCGCCAACAAATAATTGGGAAAAATATGTTATTGCCAAAAGCCACGCAGTGCAAGGAGCCAAAATTTTTGGCTGCGGCAGCGTTCATGCACCGCCCAACGCCGTTAAAGGTTATGATTATCTTTTGTCAAACGAGGTAGATTCTTATTGTCAAAGTTTTTTTGATTATCCGGTAATTAACGAAAATAATTTTGTTAAAGTCAACAGTTTAACATGGGGGCAAACTGAAGCTGGATATTATCAGTGGTGGTTTAGTCATATCCCGTCAGTTGTGGGCAGGGGAGCTGACGGTGTTTTGCAAAACTGGTGGACATACTTTCTTGATCCTGATTTTACGGCTAAAGAAGCAGGAGTAACGTCCGTTGCTGAATTTAATAAAGCGGCAAGATCCCAAGTGCATAGCCGCTATTTAAATAAGGGTGAATAACACGAGGGGGCCTTGTTTTTTGACATAGTTTTTGATATATTACTAGCATCGAAAAACGAAAAGAGGTATGATTTATGCCAAAGGTTACTAAAAAGAATACTCCGTTCCCCGCAACGTCAATGGATCAGCTTCTTCAATCTGTTTCCTTTCAACCTCCCAAAAAAGGTCTTGAAACTGACGCAAAAATTGTCTCAATCTCAAAAAAAGGCGTGTTATTTGATTTGGGGTGGAAGTCTTACGCCGTTCTTGGCGAGCTTGAAGTTCAGGAGCTAGGGCCATTCTCAGCGCATTTGCATGTTGGAGACGAAGTCAAAGTGAGAGTTGTTGTTGAGGAATCAAAAGAAGGATATCCGGTAGTTTCAATGAAACGTTTTTTTGACAAAGGGAGATGGGATTTGTTGGAAGAAAAATTTAAGAATGAAGGAGAAATTGAAGTAATGTGCGGTGATTATGGCAAAGGGGGAGTGTTTATTGATTTTATGGGGATAAGAGGAGTTATTCCTAAAATTCAATTAACTCAGGAGTATATTGATAGTCCTCAGAAATTAAAAGGGCAAAAATTAAAAACAAAAGTTTTAGAAGTTGATCGCCAGAAAAATCGTCTTGTCGTTTCTCAAAAAGCAGCAGTACTTGGAATTTCATATAAAAGTATCAAAGAAAAATTCGACAAAATTGTCATTGGTAAAAAATACAAGGCAAAGATCATAGGATTCTCCGAATTTGGGGTTTTTTGCGAAGTTGACAAAATTGAAGGATTGATTCATATCTCAGAAATTTCGTGGGCCAAGGTTATCGATTCAAGTAAGTATCTTGAAGTAGGGTCGACAATTGACGTTGTTGTCGTTGAAAAGAACGAAGATAATCTAAAACTTAATCTTTCAATAAAACGCTTAACCCCCGATCCTTGGGAAGAGCTTGAAAAGAAATATCCAAAAGAAAAAGCAATAACAGGTGAGATTATTCGTAAAGAGAGATATGGATATATTGTCAGACTAGAACCGGGTATTGAAGGGCTTATCCATATCTCAAAAGTTGAAGGTAATGACACAATTGTCGTTGGACAGACCGTATCGGTTTACATTGAAAATATAGATGCTAAAAATCGTCGGATTAGCCTCGTGTTAGTCCCTCTTGAGAAACCAGTAGCCTATCGTTAATTTGCTTGAAAATAGCCTTTCAATCTTGTATAATCGTTCTTGCTCTGGTGATTTGAGCGTTTTGGAACCACCTCTTCTCATTCCGAACAGAGTCGTGAAACGAAACAGCGCTGACGATACTCTTATTGGGGGACAATAAGTCGTTGCCAGGGCTTTTTTTTGGCCAAAAACAAAAAACCAAGCTGGGATATCTGCTATAATCAAGTCAAATGCCAGACATATCTCCTTTACCCAAGTTACAATCTCATAGTGTTTTTCACACCTTTTGTAAATATCCGCAAGTTGCCTTTGAAAGTCAGCACGAACATGAAATTGTTATTTTAACACTTCGAGCTCACCCATTTACCCAGACTAATTGGATTATAATTTCAATTATTGGGTTTTTGTCGCCTTTTGTTTTGGATGTTTTTTTAGTCGGACGAGCTCAAGTTTTAGTGGTTTTATTTGCCAATGTTTTCTGGACTTTGATAGTTTTGAGTTTTGCATTCTACAACCTGTTAAGGTGGGTATTTAATGTTGGTATTATAACTAACGAGCGGGTGCTAGACGTTGATTATGTTTTTATCCAAAAAGAGATAACCGAAGCTGCAATATATGACATTACCGATGCAACGGCTCGAACCACGGGTTTTTTCCCAAACCTATTTAACTACGGAGACGTTTTTGTACAAACAGCAGGAACAAATGAAAATATTGAATTTTTAGCGGTGCCTCATCCAAACGAGGCAGTTGGGATCATTAATCAGTTTGCTCAAGCTACTCATGGAGATAATTGACAGAGTTTTTGAATTTATTCAAAGCGGTAACTTATTTGTCTTTTTTACAAAACTTTTTGGAATAGTCCTGGGAGGACTTTATCTTTTTTTTACACTCGTCATGGTCCAGCAGGTAATTACTCTCAAGAAAGTTGTTGAGGTACATGACCGGGGTATATTATTACTTTTATCTCAAATACAATTTGTAGCAGCGATTGGAATTTTGTTATACGCAGTAGTAATCTTGTAGTATGAAACTACAGCATGAGTTTTTTCTCCAGGCGGTAGCCGATAGCCAATATTTAACCGATGGGATTTGTGAAGACTCTATGGCTCTATTTTTGAGAGTTTTAAAGCAGGACGAGGGACTGCTGACTGAAGGACCACTCCAAAATATTCAAAAAGAAATTAAAGATAAAACACCAACAACGCTGACCCAATTTGCCAAGATAATAAATTCTGTTTTAACTGCGCTTGAATTTCAATCGAGCTTTGCTTTTTCAGCATGTTATTTAATTGAAGATAGAATCTATCTTGTAACGGCCGGTCTGGGTGGAATATTTATAACCCAAAATAACAAAGTAGCCCGTCTTATCATGGGAGAACAAAATGCCTCAGGTCGCCCTAAACCAGACGAGCTGCTAATACTTGGGGCGTACGATACAACTTTCAAAGATGCTCAGACTTCCAGCCTTAACTTAATCGGAGAAGAATTTGATGAAAAAATGACCAATTTATACAGCCTGCACGATATTGGTGGTTTTGTCGTGAGCCACCTTATGCAAGATGTCCCAACAACAGCCGTTGCTCAAGTAAGACCCGATGAAGACAATAAAAACGTTCCAAATGAAGAAGAAATACTCTCGACAACAACCGGTAGTACAAAAAAAAGAAAAATAACACTAATTGCGTCCGTTGTAATAATACTGATTCTATTCTGGAGCGTAGTGTTTGGTTATCAACGTCGTCAACGACAGGAGATTTTGTCCGTGTTAAAACAGACAGAACCCCAGATAGAATCAAAGATACAGGACGCCGAAGAGGAACTTGAATTTGATCCCCATGCAGCGAAATCTTTAGCCTCTGAGGCTGAGTTACTCTTTGAACCAATATGGCAAAAAGCCCAAAAAAATAATTTAACAGAAGAAAAGGACGTAAAACAAATTCACGAAAGAATTGAAGCAACTATTTCTAAAATAAGTAATGTCGGGAATAAAAAACCTGAGGAATTTTACGATCTTACTCTCTTAAGTAAAAATGTTAATATCACTAGACTTATGCCAACGGACGACGATTCAATTGGGTTTCTGGACACGGAACATAAAAAGATCTATCAAGTGGCAATAGAGAAAAAATCGGTTAAAACCTTCTCGCCAAAAAAATTAACTGATAAAAGTCTGGCGGTTATCGACAAGAACAGATTGTTTTTCACAACCTCTGACGGTATTTTCATGGATGATTATACAAATAACAAGAAGATTGCTAACCATGAAGAATGGGGCAACGTTGTTGATTTTATAACATTCAATGGTAATCTCTATCTTCTTGATATCCAAAAAGATGAAATCTATAAATATCTAGTTGTTGATGCGTCAACTTTTTCCAATAAAAATTCTTATTTCAAGACTGGACAATCTGTTGACCTTAAAAACGCTACAAGCTTTGCTGTAGATGGAGCTTTTTATATAGGTTTTTCTGACGGTAAAGTGCTGAAATATATAAGCGGAATAAAACAAGATTTTACGTTGAAATCTCCTAGAGAACTTAAGGTCTCGAAGGTACTTACAAATATTAATACTGATAATCTTTACGTCTTTGACCAAAAGCAAGGGGTAGTGTTTGTCTTTTCTAAAGAAGGAGAGTACAAAAAAGAAATTGTGTCTCGGTATTTAAAAGATGCGACCAATATGGCGCTTATTAAAGGAGATAAGATAATCTTTCAGGCGAGTTCAAAAATATACATCTTGAAATAGTTGTCTTGACAATATAACTTACGTTTGTCATTATCATATATTATGAAAGTCATTAAACACGTTGTTGTTTTTTTTGTTGGCCTATATATTGTTTTGGCGTCGAACATGTTTTTTGTTCACACACTTATAAGTAGTGGCGACTCACTATTTCAGCCGGTGAAAGAAGCAAATGCACAATCTATTGTCTTGCCGACAATAACGCCAACTCCCACATCAGTGCCTACCAATACTCCAACGCCCACACTGCTGGTTGTTGGCGATCCAGTAACTATTGAAATACCAAAATTTTCAATTAATACCCATATTGTCCCAGTTGGGATTGCAGAGGATAACACAATGCAAACCCCAGGTGACTTTAGTCAGGTCGGATGGTATAACAAAGGGATACGCCCCGGGGAGGAAGGAGCCGCGATAATTAACGGCCATTATGATGATACTCAAGGTAAGCCGGCAGTTTTCTACAATCTATCTGATCTAAACACAGGAGATGAAATTGTCGTTAAAACAGCATTGGGGAAAATACTAAAGTTTCAGGTGGAGTCGTCATACAGTGAAGAATATACTTCTTTTCCAAAAGAGTTGGTTTATTCAAAATATGAAGGAAAAGGAATCCGATTGATTACTTGTGATGGAGTATGGATTACGAAAGAAAAAACCTATTCAAGACGACTCGTAGTTAACGCAAGATTGGTTAAGGATTAGACAAAATCAGCTAACTTCTCAACCAAATCGACCAATCGAGAAGAGTACCCCCATTCGTTGTCATACCAACCAAATATCTTCATTAAGTTATTTGGCATAACTGCAGTATAATTTGCGTCGAATATGCAGGAATAAGGACTTCCAATGTAATCTGATGAGACAAGCTGCTCATCTTCATATGCAAGATACCGATGTAAATCGCCCTCTGCTCTATTCTTGAAACTTTGATTGATTTGATCAGTTGTTGGGTTTTTTTCAACAATACAACTTATATCAGAATAAGACACCACAGGAACAGGGACTCTAATTGAAGTGCCGTCAATCAAACCTTCAAGTTTAGGAATAACTCTAACAATCGCATCCGCCGCCCCAGTTGTTGAGGGAATGATTGATAAGGGAGCAGCTCTTGATCTTGTAAAATCATGACCGCTATTATCAAGCAATTGTTGGGATGAGGTGTATGAGTGGATAGTTGTTATATACCCGCTTTTTATCGTAAACGAATCATGCAAGACTTTAAACATGATGGCTGCACAGTTGGTGGTGCACGATGCGTTTGAAATAATATCAGCTTTCTCAAATGGAAAATCTTTATCGTTGACTCCCAAAACTATATGAGGAATTGTTTTGTCGTTTGAAGGAGAGGTAAGAACGACTTTCTTAACAGACGCGCCGATATGCTTGGCTAACTCTTGTCGAGTTTCAAAAACGCCGGTACAATCAACAACAACATCAACGTCCTGTGTATGCCAAGGTATATCTTGAGGATTTTTGTAGTTAAAGCAAGTGATTGATTTATTATCGATAGTAATTGAAGTTGAGGCGTGAGCAATATTTTTTTCAAATGTTCTGTATATTGAGTCATACCTTAGTAAGTAGGAAAGAATTTCTGGAGTGGATCTTGATGTATTGACGGCAGCAATCTCGATATTTGAATTATCGCAGGCAATACGAGTAAAACACCGGCCAATTCTTCCAAAACCATTTAAGCCAACTCTTACAACTTTGCCCATTTATAAATGATAGCAAAAAGTTATTATTCTTGCTCGCTCTCTTTTGAAGACTCATCTTTTGACTCAAGTGGCTCCTCAGCGGGCGTCTCACCCTCGGTCGTCTCTACCCCAGCCTCTTCTTCTGGAATTTCAGCCGTTGTGTCTGGCTCAATACTCTCTTCCTTGTGGGCAACTATTCTAACGATAGTTGTCTCGGCCTCTTCAATAAGTTCAAAATCATCAGATTTTGTTAGTTGTCCAAGAGTGATCTCATCATCAATCTCAACAAGGATTGAGATATCAATTTCAATTTGAGACGGAATTGCATCCGGCAAGGCTCTAACCAAGAGCGTGTCTTTAAGAGTTAACATGTCGCCCTTCTTCTTTTCAACCGCTCCTGACTCGCCTACAAATTGGATTGGAACTTCAGTTTCAATTTTCTGTTTCAGGTTAACTTTCTTGAAATTAACATGCAGTAGATCGTGGGTGATTGGGTGTTTTTGCACAGTATCAATTATTGTTGGATACTCCATTTTGTCAATAGTCACATACACAACTTGAGTAACGCCCGCGATTTTATAAATTTTTTTAAACTCTCCTAATTCCATCCATATTGATTGAGAAGTAAATCCAGCCCCAAAAATATTAGCCGGCAATTTTTCTTCCGCCCGTAGTTTTTTTACTTTCTTACCCAGAATGTCTCTTTTATGGGCATTAAGCTCAATTTTTTCCTTTTTTGATTTTTCCATTATGATTTTATAGCTTAATAAAGAAGACTCTATCAGATAACAGGACTGTATTGTATAGTAGTTGGCGATCTTTTTCAACGGGAGCAAAGTTCTGCGGTCTTAGATGATAAGAAGATTTGTTTGTGTCAAACGCTAAGCTCATTTCGTTGTTAATAGAACCTATCTGTTTTTGCACGACCAACTGATAGCTGTCAACAAAATCGGGCACATCAAGATTGTAGATGATTTTTATTGTTGTACTTTGCTGCGGAGGAACAGTAATAAACTGTGAAATTGTTTTAAAGCCTTTATCAGAGGATACAGAAAATGTTGACGATGGGGTGTCGTTAACATCAACTCCAACATTTTGGCCACTAGCAGGAATATATAACCGGAAATAATTTTTGTATTCTCCCCCGGGGAATGAGCCGTTGGGTGATTGATTTGTGAAAATAATTAAAACCTGACTTTTTAAGATCTTTTTTGAGACAAAATTGCTTGTTATATTAAATTGGCGGGTAACATAATAGTTTGATTTATTAACTCCCAAATTAGCGTCAATTGCCGATACATAATTAACAAGACAATTCTTACCTTCCAAACACTGCGGAACCGTTAAATTACCTCCCCAACCATTCCGTTTAAAAAAAATATTAACTCGATTGTCAGCAATATTAAAAACAATATGTTTTTCGGCTAAAGATTTACCCAACCCTTCTCCCAACTTAGTTAAAGATGCCTTGTCAGACGAGAGAATTAATGCCTGCATAATCGAGCCAAGATAATTTTTTTTCTTTTTCGACCCCTCAAAATGATTGCTCTCAACCTCAGTTTGTGTCTTTAAAAAGAAGTTTTCTTGAGTTATGGTTTCATTGTAGTCAGACAGATAAACAGGGGGGAATGAAGACAAAATATTTGACAACGCGCTTGTTGTGATTCCAATATAACCGCTCACGTCCTGTCTTTGACCAAATATTTTCTCCAGGAAAGACTTAGCCACTTCTGAGTTAACTGTAAAATCGGGGGAGAAATTGGAATCTCTTGTAAACCAATGAGGCTGATTTAAATAAATCCTTAGTGGCCCGGGTGGTTCAATATGGCCTTTAAGCTGGCCATCAATGTCATATATATCAAAAAGCTCCAAACTTTGAAGATGATAATTCTTGAGTGTCAAAGTTGCATATGATCCTAAGAATCCTCCCCCCGGGCGAAGTTCCATATTATTATAAAAAAAAATGAGATATTTCTTCTCACCATCTCTCCCCAGAAATTGGGGGGCTATGTCAATAAAATCGCGTACTTGGCTCAATATTTTTGAATATTTTTCCAATTTTTCAATATCGGTCTGTTTTATGATCGGGATCAAGCTAAGCTTGCCTGAGAGAACTTTTGAGTTTTTTTCTAGTTGCAAAGATTTATCTTTAAGAATTTTTAGACGAAGCGAAATTTCGCCTTTGTCTGACGGGACGGGTTCTTTATGAGTAATAAGAGCGACAAGTTGATGGGCATTTTCTGTTGAAGAGAGCGTTAGTTCAAGTGTAGTCGTTGAAATATCAACAGCATTAATGATGTTTTCAACTGTTGGAGCAATGTATAAAAAGCCTAAAAGTGGTCTTGCAATAAAATATAGAATATGGGTGCCAAATGACACCTGTTTTGCGTGCGCTACTGCATTCTTACTTTCAATAATTTTGCCAGTTTTGAATAAATGACCTGCTTGGGATAGAAAAATGATTGAAATGCTAAGTGGTAACAAAAATAGTAATTGAGACAACAAAAAAACCACTAGTATGTGACGTTTTTTTAATTTAAACTGATTGGGCTTAACAATTGGCTTTAATGTCTCTTCAGGAGTCGATTTTAATGTTCTTATAAATATAGTTGGTTCTTCTCCCTTTGATAGTGCAAACCATATAATTTTTTCAACAATTTCCTCATTATCAGTGTCTGAATCAAGATATATCAACTGAGTTTGTTCCCTATATTTTGCAAGAAAAGAGTTCCCCTTATTTAGTGACTCTCTTGAGTGATTGGTGAATATCAGGTGAATTTGAACGTTCGGGCTTGGTTTAATATTAAGATTTTGTGTGGATGGGTCGACAACAAAAATATTTGTAGTCTGTGTCTCTTTTGCTTCAGTCTCAATGGAAATATTATGCTTTCTGGCATATTTAATAAGAGACCGTGCTATAAAAGAGGTTGTGTGACCAAGCAAAAAAAAATATTTTTTTGATGCAACAAAGTCCGCAGTTAATTTCATGCAATAATTATAGAAGTAACAACCTCAGGTACGATTAAGCTTTCCCAGATTACAATGGGGATCCCCATGTTTATATCATTGTTAATCAGGCTCTGCCTATTTTGAACATACTTGTTCCGCAAACGGGACAAGTCGCCTTCATTGCTGGTTTACCATTCTTCATGGTGACAGCTTGTGGATTGTCGACGTCTCTTTTTGCTCTGCATTTGACGCAATACATTGATGCCATGTAATGTGTCACCTCCTTTCTTAAATTTTAAGCCTCATTGAGGCTAACTCACTTAAGAGTAGCATAAAAGATAGTAAATTCAAGTGCAAATATAGAAGCAACTATAAGAAGTGTTTTAATTAGGTCTTTCTTTGTAGCTACTGTAGTTAACCGCTCTTGAGGATCTTGAAGGACAGGTTTAACTTGTATAGTGGCCTGTTTTCGATTTTCAAGTGGTTCGACAGATATATGTATTTGGCGATTTTTTCTAATTCTATCGGCTCTGATTTTTTGGGCCTTACTTTTCCGGGGCATACATATTTAATTATACGATATTGACACCGACAAATCCAATTGAGTAAACTCTTCCTTATGGATAAAAAAATAGTTGCAATTTGTGCGGTTCTGCTTTTCGGAGTATCTTTTTATGCGACCCAATCGCTGGTGTCGGTCTCAACAGGCACTCAATCCCTGCCGACACAGGAAAATATTGAAGTTGCCCAACCATCGGTGGGGAAAGATACCATTAAAACTCAATTTTCCGGTCCCAAAACAGAAGAATGTCCCATTAATGGAGAAAAGTTAACTAAAGAGGAGCGTCTCGTATGGGAAAAGAGAAGACCCCTAGTTGTAATGATTGAAAATCACATTGACGCTCGTCCCCAATCGGGATTGTCGCAGGCTGACGTGATATACGAGGTAGTAGCAGAGGGTGGAATTACCCGGTTCGCCAGCGTCTTTTACTGTAAAGATGCTCCCCTTATTGGTCCGGTCCGCTCGGCAAGAGTATATTTTATTGACTATGCCGGAGAATACGGCCAGCAACCACTATACGCCCATGTTGGGGGTGCCAATACTCCAGGACCGGCCGATGCCTTGGGAAAATTAAGAACTCTTAATTGGGCCGGAAATAATGACCTTAATCAATTTTCAATTCCCTTTCCCTACTTCTTCAGAGATTATGAAAGACTTCCCAATAGAGCAACAGAACATACAATGTATTCCTCTACTAAGAAATTGTGGGATTTTGCCCGTGAAAAACGAAACTTGGGCAACACGGACAAGAAAGGGAGCTCGTGGGATAAGAGTTTTGTTAAATGGAAATTTAAAGATGATGAGTCGTCAAGCGATCCATCTGCAATCGACATTTCTTTCGGATTTTGGGATAATAAGTCTGATTATTCAGTCGGCTGGAAATATCAGCTCAAGGAAAACAACTATGTTCGCTACCACTCGGATGCTCCCCATATTGATAAAAACACCAATAAACCACTAATTGCAAAAAATGTCGTTGTTCTTTTTGTCAGAGAATCTCCTGCTAATGATGGCTATCCGGGTGGACACAGATTGTATAAAACTACCGGGTCAGGCAAAGGGGTTGTTTTTCAGGACGGAGCAGCGGTTGATATTTCATGGAGTAAAAAGGACACGCTATCAAGAACGGTTTTAACAACAAAACAAAGTCGGGAGTTGAAATTCAATCGAGGCAAAATATGGATTGAGATTGTCCCAGAAGGAAACGAAATTTCATATTAATCTCTTTTTTCTGCCGTTTTTACTGTATAATCACTCTCATACGGGACTAGTCATATCAGCGGTCATATGCTTGAATATATAGTTACATCTAAAACAAGAAGGAAAATATTGGCGTTTTTTTATAGCAATCTCGACGCATGGTACCATATGCGGAGAATTGGAAGAGAAGTGGATGAAGAGATTAATGCCGTCAAGCGAGAGCTTGATATTTTAGAGAAGGCATCACTTTTAAAAAAAGAGCGTCGTTTAAACAAAATGCTCTACTCTCTAAATGACAAATATCTCTTTTTTCATGAGTTTTTGGCAATTTTCACAAAGTCTGCTCCTTTGGCGCAGAAATTTATTAAAAACGTCTCTCGGTTGGGTAAAGTAAAAGCGATTGCAATGTCGGAGAAATTTGCCTTAAAAACGAAAATTCTTGATAGCGAGATTTATATGCTCATAATAGGTACGGTTGTAGTGAGTGAAGTTGCGGATATTGTAAAATCTCAACAGGACGATTTTCCTCATGAAATTAACTACACAGTAATGACAGCAGATGAATTTGTTTTTAGAAAAAAGAATAAAGATCCGTTTATTTGGAATTTCCTTCTCCAGCCAAAAATTATGATTCTTGGGTCTGAGCAAGAACTACTTTCATGAAAAAGATAAAATTCTCTGTTGTTATTTTTATTATTTCACTTTTGCTTGTTATTTGGATAGATCTACCCGAAAGTCATCCCGTTCTTCATCCCCCAGTCATTAACTTTAAATTGTTTGGGCGCACTGTCAAAAAAGAATTTAAAACCAAAATGGGTTTGGATTTAAAAGGAGGGGCGCATTTAGTTTTTTTAGCCGACACAAAATCACTGAAATCGTCCGACCGCGATCAGGCTCTTGAGGGGGCTCGAAATATAATTGAAAGGCGCATTAACTTTTTTGGAGTAGCCGAGCCCGAAGTT
>MGAM01000016.1 GCA_001789725.1 Candidatus Roizmanbacteria bacterium RIFCSPLOWO2_01_FULL_39_19
TACCGCCCCCGCAAGAAGTCTGTTACCGTTTTGATCTTTGAGATGATAAGGTTCTAAACTTTCTTGATGGGAGGCAAACCATGAATTGTTGGGGTTATAGCCAATACCGGTTACTGTGTCAAATACTTGATCAGCTAGCGCACCCATACTCCATAGACCTGCTTCTCCAGCTTCATAGTCAAGATAAGTTAATAGATTAGGAAATTCTTTTTCTCGTCTTAAGTACCATGAAGGAGTTCCCGATCCACCTCCTCCTGGTTGAGTTTCATATCTTTCTCCTGTGGGGTCATTATTCATGACAGGATTGCCTCCTACATAGCTGAAACGGTTCCCTCCTTCTACGGTATCCGGTTGGATGAATATACCCAAGTCTGGGTTGTAGTATCTGGCGTTGTAGTTGTAGAGGTTAGAGTCATTGGTTACTTTACGTTGGTTGGTATAGTAGTATCTGTTGTTATCATTCACCCCCGGGGTGCGGGCATCTTTCACCCCGGGGGTGTCTGGGTAAAAGGTTCCGTAGGGATAATATGATGGTTGTTCTACTATACTGCCGTCTTCTTTTATTATTTGTTTGGTTGAGGAGAGGTAGTCTTGTGTCAAGATTACTTTTTCTTCGGCTGCGCCTTTTTTAATGACAACGCGGACATTGCTGGCAACCGGAAGGGACAAACGACTAATATGAGACTCTCTGGATTGGGCCTGTATTGAATTTGGGGCAAAAGATAAGAACAGGAAAAAGAAAACTAGATTCTGAAATAAAATACTACAAGCAATCCTCCTCAAAAACAGATTCATACTAAGAATATATGCCAAAAAAACTATCTTTGCAAGGCGTTAAATATTAAACGACTTTCGCAATTGGATGCAGCACGAGGAAAGATTGAGGAACGGAGTAAGACGTACTTAAAACGGTACGTTGTCGAGCACCGCAGATCTTGACAAAGTAATGCGCCGAGTGCGAAAGTTGTCCACTATAGAGAGTTTATGTCTACTTCGACAGATGGGCTCATAGTTGATGAAATATGGGCAGTTCTGACTTTTGGCTTGCCAAGACTGGCAATTATTGCTTGAATATTTTCAATAAGTTGATCAGCCTTAAAAGATTTTTTACCAATTGACAAATGCATTAGAGGAAATTTGGGTTCAGTTTTAAAGTAAAGCAATCCTTGTGAAAACTTTTTTATCGCCTCATCTGTTTTTTCAGTAACTGTCCCCTGTTTTGGATTGGGCATTAACCCCTTGGGTCCAAGAAGTTTAGCAAATTTAACCAGTTTTGGCATGAAAGCCGGGGTTGACAACAAAATATCAAAATCAATTACTCCCTCTTCAAGTTTAGAGAGGATGGCATCGTCAGCAACGACAACACGCATGGCTTTACCCGTTCCATGAGGTAGATTAACATCGCCCTTAATGCCAGAATCAGCGACACCTAGGTGAAGTTCAACTGATTCATCGAAGCTACGCTTGGGAAAAGATTGGATTGCTGAAACAGCATCTTTAAGAGAGTATTTTTTATTCTGATTAATCACTTTTTTAGCGTCTAAGTATTTTTTACCGTGAATTTTTACTTTCTTTTGTTTCTTTGACTTTTTAACTTCCGTCTCCTTTTTTGTAATAGTTTCTTTGTCTGACGCAGTTGTTACCTCTTTAACTTCTTCTTCAACTTCAGGCTGAGGACCATCAACGGCAGCTTTTCGAAGTTGTTTTTGCTCACGACGTCTTTTGGCAGCCTGTTTTTCTTCCTTTTCAATATTCTCCAGTCCCAGTGTTTTTATTTTTATTTTTCCCATCTTAGAAACTGTTTACGAAACTATAGTTGAGTAACTACAGTTTCTTAGATCCTCCTTAAATCGCTCTTCAAGTCGTGTACGAATAGTACTCGAAGGCTTGAAGTAAGATTTGGAGGATAACATAATTGATAACCTAATCCTCCGTTTCTACTCCCATCGACCTTGCGGTTCCATAAACAATTTTAACTGCTGCGTTAATGTCATCTGTATTTAAATCTTTAAGTTTTTCTTTGGCAATTTCCTGTGCCTGAGATCTTGTAAGTTTACCTGCAGATTCCTTACCAGCGAGACCACTTCCAAGCTTAATGTTAAGTTTTTTCTTTATCATTTCCGCTACTGGTGGCAGTTTGGTCACAAACGTGAAACTGTTATCTTCATAAACCGTTATCAATGCTGGAATGATTTGACCGCGAAGGTCGGACGTTTTGTCATTGTATTGCTTGATAAAATCCATAATCGGCACGCCATGTTGACCCAAAGCCGGGCCAACCGGAGGCGCCGGGGTCGCCTCACCGGCCGATAAATTTAATTTAATCAGTGTTTTTACTTTTTTAGCCATAAAATTTAAATTTACAATTTAGCAACTTGTAAGAAATCAAGCTCGACCGGGGTTTCTCTACCAAATATTGAAACCAAAACTTTAACCTTTCCCTTGTTTTCGTCAATATGTTCAATGTTGCCCATAAAATCGGAAAATGGACCGTCGGTTATTTTAACAGCTTCTCCAGGCGAAAATTTCGTTTTAAATTTGGGTTGTTCCTGCTGAACAAAGTGCATAATTGCAGTTACTTCCTTATCAGATATTGGTGTTGGCTTAACCCCTATTCCTACAAATCCGGTAATTCCCTGGGTTGTTCGAACTGCCAACCATGAATTATCGTTTAAGACCATTTTTATTAAAATATATCCGGGAAAAACCTTTTCTTTAGCTTCCTTTTTCTTGCCTGATTTGATTATGACAATGTCCCTCATCGGAATGACGATATCAAATATGTTATCCTCCAGCCCAAGTGTTTTAATCCTCTGTTCAAGCGACTGCTTTGCCTTCATCTCAAATCCCGACTGGGTATGAACAACGTACCACTTGGCCTCCTCAGCCGGAGTAATATTGTTGGTTGATTGTGCAGATTGTAAATCTTTGTTAATATCCATAATTATCCTAACTTGGTCAATACTTGTAATATCTTAGCCAAAAGAAAATCTATTATACCCACATACCCGCCCACAATCAAGCAAAGAACAAACACTGTTAGGGTTAACTGAGTTGCCTGCTTCCGGGTTGGCCAGGTGACTTTTTTAAGCTCATCTCTAATTGACGCGACAAATTGTTTTGAATCCGGTTTCTCTTCCATCTTAAGCTTAAGTATATCAGGAAAGATTACGATTTGGAAGTGAAGAATTCAAAAATTCTAAAGAATATACGAGTTTCGCTTTATAAGTAAACATCAACCATGTCATGCTGAACTAGCTGCGCCCTTCCGTAGTCTTGTACGAAGGAGGGTTTCAGCATCTTAACAACGAGATCCCGAAACAAGTTTGGGATGACACGGTGAGGATTCGGGATGACACGGTGAGGATTCAGGATGACACGGTGAGGATTCGGGATGACACGGTGAGGATTCAGGATGACACGGTGAGGATTCAGGATGACACGGTGAGGATTCAGGATGACAAATTAGACAATTTGAATTGCGTTAGCTATAGATTCCGGATCAAGCCTGCCGGCAGGCAGGTCCGGAATGACAAGAACTTAAAGCGAAACTTGTGGAATAAAAAGAAGATAGTGAGTTAAAACATAACCGGCAAGTTTTCTGAGAAATGGTGGCATATTACAATGACACATTGTAATTACAATATTTCAATCTGTATAATAATAAGCTATGAGCCTAGAATTGCTTCATGCCATCGTTCTTGCATCAACCTTAGGATTATCGTATGTTATTAGCCAGAGTTTTTTACGTCCCTACGATCTTCAAATTACGGCCATACTTTTTATCATCTATTTCATTTTAAAAAGGAAGACTCAGCTGACTAAACATAAATATGACTTGCTCGACGGGGCAATGTTTACGTTTGTCGTAGCTAACATAATTCTCTCTACCAACGGCATCGACTCCCCCTTCTTTTTCTTGTGTTACTTTTTGCTTTTTACCCTCGCTATGCTTCTTGAGCCGACAATTTCTCTGTTTGCAGCCATTTCAATTATTGCAATTATTTTAATCGACCAACCCCTAGGCTCTTTCAATCAAGTTATCAAACTTCTCTCTCTGCCATTAATGACCCCGTTTTCAATGATGCTGGGACAAGAATATGAAAAAAACCAACAACTAAGGAAAAAAAATGAAGAGCTTGAGCACGTCCGGGAAGAGCTTGAGACAATAATTGAGAACTAGCGTTCAATCACTAATAATCAATTTTACGAGTTTCGCTTTATAAGTAAACATCAACCATGTCATGCTGAACTAGCTGCGCCCTTCCGTAGTCTTGTACGAAGGAGGGTTTCAGCATCTTAACAACGAGATCCCGAAACAAGTTCGGGATGATACGGTGAGAATTCAGGATGACACGGTGAGGATTCGGGATGACACGGTGAGGATTCGGGATGACAAATTAGACAATTTGAATTGCGTTAGCTATAGATTCCGGATCAAGCCTGCCGGAAGGCAGGTCCGGAATGACAAGAACTTAAAGCGAGATTTGTGTAAGTATTGATTATTGATAAGTATTGGTTATTGATAATTAATGAATAAAAAATGTCTTTTAAAAAAAACACGTTTGCACTATTGATGCTATTCTTGACTCTTGGCGGAAATATTTTTGCTGTTAACATGGAATCAACTCAATATCGTGTTGAGGAGAGTAATATTAACGTCGGTGGCAAAAGCGCCTCAAGCGCCAGTTATGATTTAACCACCACTCTTGGTCAAACAGCAGCGGGACAATATTCATCAGCCGGCTACATTATTAAAGCCGGTTTCCAGTATATTTATTCAATCATTCCCTTTACTTTCACAATTTCAACAACATCAATCGACTTAGGCACGCTCTCCCCTGACACGTCAAGTACCCAAAATGCAACGCTTACTGTTGACTTTGGCTCGGCAGGGACTTATCAGGTAACTGTTGAGGAAATTGGGAAGCTAAGAACATCAAATAATATCTCGATTGCCGACACAGCTTGTAATGGAGGCGCCGAAACATGCGATGAGACAACAGCGAAATTATGGAACTCATCAACTGCTTACGGGTTTGGCTATAATATGTCGGGGAATGATGTTCCGGCAGATTTTTCAACCAGCAACCACTACCGACCGTTCCCGGATAGGAGCTTATCAGAGACACCGTCTGTCATTATGACAAGTACGAACGTGGGAAAAGACCGTGCCTCAACAATAAAATTTAAGGCAAACATTTCCAGCATTCAAGAAGCGGGAACTTACCAGACAGTTATTAATTTTATAGCAACGCCCTCTTTTTAACAAATTTGAGAATTGAAACAAATTTTAAAATTGAAAGATGAAAATTGAAAATTATTACAAAAAATTCAAGTTGTTAATTGTTTTATTATTTCTCTTTTTTCCTTTCTCCTTTTTCTTTTGTGTGCCTTCAACCCATGCTCAGACCGTAAACCTCTCCATCACTCCCCCGCTGATTGAGTTGATGATAAAGCCGGGTAAATCCATACTGGTTGCCTATACCGTTGTCAACCAAGGCGACCCTGTTATTTTATCACCCCAAGTAAGTTCATTTGTTCCCCAAGGACAGACCGGGAATATTAGGTTGGTAAACGAATTGCTGGGGCCGGTCCGGTTCAATCTTGAGAACGCCGATATCACACTGGCTAAAAGCGTGTTTCTAAAAACCGGTGATAAGCAGCAGTTCTTGCTTAAAATGAGAGTTCCCGATAACGCCCCGGAGGGTGATTATTACTATACATTCTTTGTCAAAACCGACCCAGGCCCTTTGTTTACGGGCCAGAATGTTTCCAAAAGCACTGCCACAGTGGGGTCAAATATTTTAGTAACAGTGTCTGCGACCGGCAGAGTTGAAGCAAAAGGCGCAATCGCGCATTTTGATTTGGAAGACAGCGCCAAATTCAAACTTTTTGGTAGAAAATATAACATTATAGAGTCAACTTCCGTTTTGCCTATTAAAATGATTGTTCAAAACAACGGAAGCAATCTTATCAAACCCGATGGTGAAATAATTCTGAGAGGTCCGCTTGGTGTTTTATCAAGACATAAAATCACGCCCGTAAATATATTAACTCAGAGTTCCCGACTTGTTCCGGCAACCCCATCAGCTCAAGTTAAAACACCGTCTTCTTTTGCCTTGAAAGGATTTTTCATTGGTGAGCACAAACTGGGGACAACAATAACATTTGGGCCGGGCTCATCACCCGTCTATGCAAGCGCTTCATTTATCGCCATTCCGATTAAGTTAATTTCCGTTCTTGTTGTTAGTTTGGCCGTTACTTTTGCAATCATTGTCCGGATGAGGGCTCGACAGAAAGAGAGTTGAGATTAATAACAATATTGCCACTCTTTGCTGTTAGATAATATTTCACGTGTGTATTTTTTAACATATCAGTAATTATCTTGTGCGGATGATTATAGCGGTTGTTTCTGCCGGCAGAAATTACTGCAAGATCCGGTTTGACAGCATCAAGGAGATCTTGCGTTAGACCATTTTTTGAACCATGATGAGGCACTTTTAAAATAATTCTTTTACCTTCACGTCGGTAATTTTTTACTTTGTCTAATAAGTAGTTGTTAATCTCCTCGGGCGTGACATCTCCGGTGAAAAGTATTGCGACTCTTTTCTCATATTTAAGCCAAAATACCTGTGAGAATTTATTAACTCCCTTGCAGATTAATTTAATATTGGGCAGATATTTAAATTTCGTATCGGAACAGGTATCTGACTCCATGTTAATAAAATTCTTCGTTGGCCAAATAGATTGAATTTCTCCCCGACTGCCAAATTTTATATTGTCACCGGCATTTAGATAGTCAATCTTGCTCCCCTGTCTGATAAATCTTTTGATCAATGCAAAATATTCTTTTTCAGAATCGGCAATTTGGGGTATAAAAACAATCTCAATCTTGTAGTGGTCAAGCAGGGAGTTAAAACCGTCATAATGATCACTATCAGAGTTTGTTATGAATGCCAACTCAATTTTTTTATCAAAGGGGCTCATGTGCTGCCCCAGACAACTACTAATTTTTGAGCCACGGCCAGCATCAATCACAATATCGGTATTTTCAATATGAAGATAAATCCCGTCTCCTTGGCCAATATTACACATTACAAAAATGTCGTCTGTAAAAACTACTCTATATATTAATTGTAATAAGACGATTAACGTTCCAATTGCCGATATTGCAAATAGATGTTTCTTGTTAAAGCCAGTTTCCATTTAAAATTTAACGAAAACGAATGGAATTTTTGAAAGCCATTCTATTATCAATAAAACCACGGTCGTTATGCCATAACTTATAAATCCGGGAATAAGTCCTAAATACCAATTAATTGACGATAAAAAAACCGTTATTAACGACAACAACATCAACGGCCCGATGAAAGGAGCAATGATCAATGTTGATATTGGTGAAATCAAAGATATTTCATTAAAATACATCGCAATTAATGGTACAATCATAATTTGAGCTGACAGTGATGTTTTAAGATCGGTCACGATAAAATTGCTTACCTGATTCTCAATATTTGCTAAATTGGTCTTTGGCACAAATAATACAATCCCCAGTGTTGAGAAAAAACTTAGCAAAAAGGAAATCGAAGTGATCCATTGAGGCCAAAAAATAGCAATCGTAAAAGCAGAGACAAACAGCACTACGACCGGTTTCACAGATCGTTGAAACAGGAATGCTCCGATCGTGACATAACACATAATTACCGCTCTGATTATTGGGGCTTGCGGACCGACAATAATGACAAAAATCGCAATCAAAATTGAAATTATCAGAAACGATGTCTTTCTGCTAAGAAATGATGTCAATTTTATAATAATCACCGCTAATATTGTTATATTCATGCCTGATAACACAACAATATGAAGAAGCCCTATGATCTTTACCATTTGGTAAAGATCATATTGCCCTTTTATTGACGTCCCAAAAGTAATCCCGTTTAAAAGTGTTGCTTGAGGCTCGGGCAGGTAGGAGTTTATTATCCCCGTAAAGTAGCTCAAGTCGGGTAAACTCATTAGTATATTGAGATTAAATCCTTGATTTTTTCAAAAACCGCCTTGCCGACTATCTTTTTCTCCCGAAGTTCGAGTATATTTTGATAAGGTCTGCCGGCAATTATTTTTTCAATTGTTTTCTCCCCTACTCCGGGTAGATTATCCAGCTGCGAGTTTGAGGAAGTATTAATATTAACAATATTATTAGTTGTTCCCAAGACTGATCGACCTGAGGCAACTGTAGATGCTTGAGAACTTGCAATAAATTCGGGAATAAATATCTTCTCCCCGTCTATTAACGTTCTGGCGCCATTAATAGTTCTGGCAACAAAATCTCTATCGGCGCTAGCTGATATTCCATTGGCAGAAATTAAGGCATCCTTTACTCTTGACCCCTCAGTCATCTGATAAACTCCCGGCCTCTCAACAGCGCCCCCAACATCAATAAATATCTTCTCGTTGTCTGACGACTTGGCAACAACAATATCGTCTTTTTTGCTTAGCAGACTACTTGAACTTACAAAAATGGCTAGCGAAAGAAGAAGAAATATAACCGACAAAGACAGGAAGATTGCTTCCGTCTTTCCGACAGTTTTTAAGAAGTCAATAATTTTGGATATGCGTTCGCCCTGCCTTTCCATATATCTTCATAAGAGTAGCCCTGCAATTTCACTTTTTCAAATGCATTTTGCAGCTTAGGTAGTTATCGGTTTCATCAGGATGGAGCGAATCTCCTTAAACAGTTTGTAGGCCTCGAAACCAATCCAATCTTTACCAACTAGGCTTTTGGGAAGCCCGGGATCATCACGAATAATACGTATGAAAGCATAAATAATATCCTGCATCTTTTCAGAGTTTTGTCGATCCTCAGAGAGCGTTGTGTGCCAACTTTTGAAAAGATTGCGATAAAGAGAGTCGAGACGACTCTTTTCCCAAACTTTTTCAACAAGGTCAGCGACATCACCAAAAACATGTGTCGACTCAAACGCTTGTATATATTGCGCCTCTTCTTTGCCAGTTACTAATTCTCTTAAATTTGGAATAATCGGATGCGGAGTTAGCCAAAATGACCGATGCCAAGGACCCAAACCCCAACCTCTCATTTCCCGCCTTAAGCTGTCTCTTAGGTGGCGTTTACTTTCCGGAATTTCATAGGAAATAATCCGCCAAGTTCCGTCCCATTCCCGATGGAAGAAACGGAAATACGGAAACTCAAGACAAAGTTGTTGCAGTCCCCTATCGGTGATTCTATATGACACGTTCTCACTATCTTCTTTTTCAATTAGCCCTTTATTGACAAGAGATGAAAGCGCCCCGCGAGTTTTTTGATTAAAGTAGATATCAAATATTTTTTGTAAATTTTCTGAGATTGATACAAATTCAAACTCGCCGATTAAATAAAGAAGGAGGAGGATTTTTGTACGTCTGTCTTTTATAGGCATAATATCTTATTTACTAACGTGACTGATTAGTTATTAGATTAACAAACGTTTAAAACCTTGTCAATAGGTATATCTATATCAGAAATACCCCTTGACAAGTTCTTGTAAAAAGTCTTACTATCTACATATAGCTAAGAGAATTTATAGTCGTACATAAAATGAAACCTCACAATAAAATTCATGGTAATGTTTCTGTTGCCTTAATACTGGTATTCTTCATTACTCAAGTTCTTCCCTTCTTTTATCGAGCTCAATTTACGTTTCCTAACAGGAATTTTACCATTGATACAAGCTCGCTCTCTTTAGCTAAATATCTGCTCCGCCCTAAAAATTCAAACGCGCAAACTGTTTCATTTGCCGATCTTAAAGACACACTGAGCAATTCTCGCCTTTCATATCGAGCCAGCATCGGCAGTTCAGGTGGTACGTCAGGATCATCAACCGTGACAATTGACACAGGAGACGCTGATCAAAACACCAATCACTTATTTCCCCGTGATGTTTTGTGTTTTTCCGGATCAGGCTTAAACGGCTGCCAAGCGCAAACCACATATACAGTCGCCAATATCTCATCAACCACAGTGTTTAACCTAACAACTGCTTTAAGTGGGGGCTTAATGACAAACGACTTTGCTATTGCAACGCAATCCGCAGTCCATACAATTGTATTTACCACAACCAGCGCGGTGCCAACAAATGGAGATATCTTAATAACAATACCGGCAATACAAACATCCGGGAAAACAAATGACGGAATGCCAGACACGGCAGCAACAACTGCTAATAATGGCTTTGACTTAAACAGTCTTGCTGCTGGTGATGTGTCTGTTTCAAGTTCCGGATGTGATAACAACTGGAATACAACTGAAACAATTACCGCAGCAACAGGCGCCAATGATCACACAATTAGAATTGACCGGGCAACTAACTCCTGCGCTGCCGGTTCAACTATTACTGTCACTGTCGGTACCGCAGGGTCCACAAACGCCGGCAAACTAATCAATCCGGCCCCGATTAACTCCGGTCATACTCAGGGGGCAGCCGACACATACCAGATTAATGTTAAAACCCGCGACGGGTCTGACGTCACTCTTGATAACGGCGAGCTTGTTGTTGCTCCCGTTGAGGCAGTACTGGTATCGGCAACGGTTGATGAGATACTGAATCTTACTGTGGCCGGAGTTTCATCATCAACATCAACTTGCGGACAAACTACAGACGTAACTACTACCGCATATTCGGTCCCTTGGGGAACAATTGCATCAATTGCAACATTTTATGAGGCAGCACAACAGCTGACTGTTTCAACTAACGCCGATGACGGATACAGTGTGACTGTTGAAGAAAATGACCAGATGAACAAAGAGACCGATGCTTGTGATTCCCCAACGAGCGGTACTGCGGATTACACCGATAGCTGTATCCAAGATACTACTTGCGGGGCCTCAGTTTGCTCTGAGTCAACATCGGCTGATTGGACAGACGCAAGTACATACTTCGGACTAGGTTATTCTTTAGCTAATGTTGACGGCACCGACGCAGGATTTACGTATAATGAATCGTCCCGAACATTTTCGTCAAAACAAGTTGCCGATCAAGAGAATTCAGAAACTAAGGCGACCATTATGACGAATGCCGGGCCGGTAAGCTCGAAAGATATTTACGTTTGTTATCGAATTTCAGTTTCAGCATTACAACCGGCAGGATATTATCAAAACGTGGTGAAATACACCGCAACGGCAACATTTTAAAAAAGTTGAAAAATCAAAATGAAAAATTACAATTCAAAAATTGAAATGACAAGAACTGTCATCCCGAACGCTCACCGTGTCATCCCGAACGCTCACCGTGTCATCCCGAACGCTCACCGTGTCATCCCGAACTTGTTTCGGGATCTCGTTGTTAAGATGCTGAAACCCTCCTTCGTACAAGACTACGGAAGGGCGCAGCGAGTTCAGCATGACAAAAAAATACTAATTTATTTACTGTTTTTTTTGTCACTTTTAACTTTTAACTTGGGCCATGTATCTGCTCAGGCAATATTGCCTCTCCAGGTCTCCCCTGCCCGACAGGAGATCGAACTAGATCCTATGGGCAAAGGCGCAGTTAACGTCAAATTCTTCAACTTGACCGACAGTCCTTTGTCTGGAACAATAAAAGTGGCCGACTTTACGGTTACTGATAAAGACGGCACGCCTAGAATAATTGACAATACCTCTCAGGCTTCTCCCCGATTCTCCGGCTCAGCCTGGGTTAAGACAAATTACGACCGAGTTACGATCCCGGCCAATGATGTTTTAACGGTTCAGGCAAGGATCAATGTTCCAGAAAACGTCCGCCCGGGCGGAAGATATATTGCCGTTTATTTCGAACCGGAATTGACCGTAGGCAGGCCCATTGGCCAAACAGTTAAAGAGGGTGCTCTTGGGATCTCTCCTAGAATTGCCTCGCTTGTTTTCGTTAGAGTAAAGGGACAAGTTACCGAACAGGCCGTAGCTTCAAGGTTTTTTGCGACGACTTTCCAGGAATACGGACCTGTCACCGTAACAACCGAGATATTAAATAGAGGCGATTATCATATTCGCCCCAGAGGAGTTATTACCATGGCAAATATGTTTGACGGCTTGGTTGACCAGTCTAAACTTGAAGAGATAAACATCTTCCCTGACGCCTCACGTGAATATACCAACAAGGTCGGGACCAAATGGATGTTTGGCAGATATAAAATTAACCTGGTGGCATCGTACGGAGATACCGGAAAGGCAATCGCACAATCGATGTACGTTTATGTAATGCCCTGGAAAGTGATTACTGTTATTCTTATAGCACTAATTCTAATTATTCTCATGTCAAGACACTTCTATCAAAATTTAATTGCCCGTCAACATATTCTTGGAGAGCGGATTGAAAAAGAATCAAGTGAAATTGAAAGACTAAAGGAAAAACTCCGAGGTAGAGATGAGTAAACCCCGTACACACAATCTTACAGTTGAGGGATCGAATTTTTTGACTTTGCGATATTTTACAAACCTACGATCTAACAATCGAGGCTTTGTGGTATGGGGTAAACACTTACCCTTAATTACGGTTTTGTTTATCGTTGGCCTCATAGTCATGTATGGGTATTATTCACCTTCTTCCTACCTAAAGTCAGACCACTCAACTCAGACACAATCTCAATCATCACAAACGACAATATCGGCAATCATAGCAATAAGAGGCAAGGGAAAGGGCAAACAGGTAAAAATTTTTGGGTTTACCAGTCCATTGGCGCGTGTTTTAGTTACCGGTCAGGCTGTGGCAGACTCAACAACGTCGGTTGCCAGTGGTTATTTCTCTTTTCCGGCAACAACCATATATGAAGATACTAAAGAGTTGTGTCTTGCCTCCCATGACACTGACGGCAGAACTTCAGCTCCAACTTGTTTCCCTATTTATTACAATGAAAAACTTTATGGCATAGGCCCAATTATCCTTGCTCCGACATTCACGACTACAAAAAGTGAATATGCGCCGAATGAGAAAATACAATTTAGCGGTCAATCTATTCCAGATAGAACCGTTCGTATAAAAATGAACTCAGAAGCAGCTGGCAATGTTTTGTTTCATATGCCAGAAAACAACTCTGCTATAAACCTTGTTAGCCAAATTGAGGCTAAAACGAATAGTCAGGGCAACTTT
>MGAM01000017.1 GCA_001789725.1 Candidatus Roizmanbacteria bacterium RIFCSPLOWO2_01_FULL_39_19
ATTATGTTTCCGTAAATACTTTTATGTAAATTATGCTTACTCAAGAAACAAAACGAAAAATTGACTCTGCCCGCAATATTCTTGTCGGTAAAGTTCCAGACCCCAAAGCACAAGTTGAGCAAATCACGACTGCGTTGATTTATAAATTTATGGACGACATGGATAAAGAAGCTATTGAGCTTGGTGGCAAAGCACGATTTTTCACGAAAGGTTTTGAAAAGTACGCGTGGACGAAATTACTTGATCAAAAACTTGGCGGACACGAGCGATTGGAGCTTTACGGCGAAGCAGTTGCGAAGATGTCCCAAAATCCCCACATCCCGCAATTATTCCGAGATATTTTCAAAGACGCTTTTCTTCCATACCGAAGCCCTGAAACTTTGACTTTATTTCTGAAAGAAATAAATGGTTTTACATATGATCACAGCGAAGATTTAGGAAATGCTTTTGAATATCTGCTTTCTATTCTTGGTTCGCAGGGCGACGCTGGACAATTTCGCACACCTCGCCATATTATTGATTTTATTGTTTCAATAGTTGACCCGAAAAAAGGAGAAACAATTCTTGATCCGGCTTGCGGTACAGCGGGGTTTTTGATTTCTGCCTATAAACATATTTTGAAACAAAATCACAATAAACCTCTAACACCAGACGAAAAGAAAAAATTGATGCAAAATCTTGTCGGCTACGACATTTCGCCTGACATGGTTCGTTTGTCGCGAGTAAATATGTATTTACATGGATTTCCAGAGCCGAAAATTGATGAATACGATACCTTAACAAGCGAAGATAAGTGGGATGAACATTTTGATGTCATAATGGCAAATCCTCCGTTTATGACCCCGAAGGGTGGCATTAAACCCCACAAAAGATTTTCAATAAAAACGAAAAGGGCGGAGGCATTATTTGTTGATTATTTAATAGAACATTTAAATATCAATGGTAAAGCCGGTATTATTGTGCCAGACGGAATTGTAAATAATAAAAGTTTTACAAATTTAAGAAAATTTATAATCGAAAACGGCTTATATGCCGTTGTATCTCTACATCAATATGTTTTTAAACCTTACGCGGGAGCAAAAACATGTATCCTGTTTTTTGATAAATCTCTAAAAAATTCCAATAATATACTTTTTGCCGAGGTTGAAAATGACGGATTACAAAAAGGGGTTCAGCGAGCCAAAATCGAAAAAGACGATTTACCAGAATTAACTCGCTTGTTGCAAGATTTTAAAAATTCTTCTAAGTCTGCAACACTTGATTTAAAAAAATATAAAGTAAATGCAACGATAACAAACTTAAACACGCTAAACAAGGATATATATTATCATTACATAGATCAATTAACGCTTTTCCCTAATACCTATATTTACAAAAATTCTGTTGCAGTTAGTCCAAAGAAAGCAGTTCGAGTAGCCGATGTTTTTGCAATAAAAAAAGGTGTCCTTCAAAGCACTAAAGCCACACCCGGCCAATATAGATTTATTACTGCGTCAGATGAATATCTTACGCACGAAGAATTTACACATAGCACGGAGGCCTTAATTATTGCTGTCGCCGCAGGCGGATCATTGGGCAAGGTTCAATATGTAAATGAAAAATTTATAGTAAGTGATCTGTGCTTTATTCTAACTCCAAAAAAGAAAAGTCAGTCAGATTTACTATTCTATTTATACTATTTTAAGAGCGTTAGACTACCACTCGTTAGATTATTGGCAAAAGGTGTAAGCAAACAATCAATAAATAAAACAGATTTTGCAAATTTGTTAATTGATGATTTTAGTACAAATCAACAAAAGAAAATAGGTAGCGTTATTAGAACAACGCGCGAAAAAATCTCTGAGCATGAAAAGACAATACACTCTCTTGAAGAAGAATTGATTGTTTCTATCAACGCTATTAGAAAAAATGGCGATTGAATAAGTGAAATATAAGATTATGAAGTTATGCCAGATCAAAATTTACATGACCAACAAAAGCAGGATAGAGAAAAATATTCAACGCTGATTATTCAATCAACTGCGAGAAACAAGATTATTATTGCTGGTCCGGGGACTGGCAAGAGTTTTACTTTCAAAAAGTTTTTAGAAACAAAGAGTGGCGATAATTTAGCGATTACTTTCATCAATAATCTTGCCTATGATTTACAGAAAGATTTAGGTGAATCGGCAGAATCGCACACATTCCATGGTTATTGTAAAAAACTATTACATCGAATTTCCGTGGACGGAATTGATACAAATTTTCATTATTATCCAAAATTGCCGTTGTTGATTGATTCAGATTCAGCGTTTATTGGCGTTAATTTAGAAAAAGTTGATGAAGCATTTCATACGCTTGTAGAAGATGAGAGAATAGTTTTTTACTTGGAACGAGGAAATTATTATAATGCTGTTTCCCACAGCGACGCGGTTTTCCGAGTTTTAAAGTATTTTCAAGCAGATTCAAGCCTGCTTCCTACATTTTGCCAAATAGTCGTTGACGAATACCAAGATTTCAATCCGCTTGAAGTTGCTTTTATTGATGAGTTGGCAAAAACAAGCCCTGTTTTGATTGCCGGAGATGATGACCAAGCAATTTATGACTTTAAAAATGCTTCGCCAAAACATGTTCGAGAAAAAGCGAATGATTATGAAAAATTCGAATTGCCATATTGCAGTCGTTGCACTCAAGTTATCGTTGACGCAGTTCACGATTTAACAGGAAAAGCAAAGACCCTAAATAAATTGCAAAATAGAGTTGATAAAAAATATTTTTGCTTTTTACCTGATAAGGAAACGGATAGCATAAAATTTCCTAAAATTATCCACGCAAGTTGCTCCACACATACTAGCAAAGCCCCTTATATTTCCAAATTTATTGAAAAAGAAATTTTGACAATTCCGCAGGAGGATATCGATAACGCAAGAGAGAAGGGCTTCCCCTGCGTTTTGATTGCTGGACCGTCGTATTACACAAAGCAGATATACGCCTATTTAAAGCCAAAATTTACAAATATTGATTATCCAGAGGAAAGAGATAAAGAAATTGATGTTTTTGACGGATATAGATTTTTAATGAAAGATAGAGAATCAAATCTTGGCTGGCGTATTATTATTGAATGTGCGGATATTAAACAAAAAGCAAAAATTATTAAAGAAGTTCATGGAAACGCAGAAAGACTGAGCAACAAACTTGATGATGATTTTAAAAATTTTCATTTAGCAATTGTTGCTATTTTGGAAAAAATGAAAGCCAGCGAACAGATAACGGCAATAGAAACGAGCGATGTTACAAAAAGTTGCGGGCATACTTTTGAGGAAATACAGAAAATTTTAGGGATTGAAGATGGTGCGGAGTTGGGAGCTAGGGAAACCAATGAAGATACGACTGTTTCAATAAAAATTACAACGATCAATGGATCAAAAGGACTTTCCGCAAATTATGTCTTCCTCGTTGGTATGAATAATACAAATTCCGTTGTCGTAAACGGATCACGGAAAACACTAGCGGGCTTTCCTTTTGATAAAAATAATCCTAGCGATAATGAAATTTGCCAACTCATTGTAGGACTCACAAGGACAAGAAAAAAATGCTATTTGATAAGCAATGCTAGATTTGGGGCCGTTTATGGTATTCAAAAATCTGTATTTCTTGACTGGATAAATTCGTCAAGAATTGATAGTATAAATGTGAACGCGGATTATTTTAAAAATTCTTAACCCGCCCGCCACCCAAATTGAGGTCCCGCCGTCCGCTCGCAAAAAATTCTGGCCGTTCAAGCAGGCGGGCAAAAAGGAAGGGGGTTGGGGGGAAGTCGTCCCTGCGGGAGATCTCCCGAAGGGAGAGAATTCCGCTTTTCCTTTGCGAAATCAAATTGAGGCCAGTCCTGCCGTCCTGCTCGTTAAGAGCAGAACCCCGCAAAATAGTTTTCTTTTCCTTTTAGAAAAAAATCGGGGGGCGCAAAATAAAAAATGCGAAGAAAACTTTTTTGCGGGGTGGCGAGCGTCAGCGAGCGGCGGCGGGGCTGGCTTCCTTATTGGGGGTTTTGCTCAAAAAAAGTTCGAACATCAATCAAAAAACACCGCTTTAGTAACTTTAATCCAATTTTAATTGGATTAAAGTTTTAAATAAGAGAAGTGGGACGAGAAGCCCGGAGCAAAGCACGAGTTTTCCTGAGCGAAAGCGAAGGAAAGGCGAGTGCTGTGAGGGCAGGCCCGGAGGAAATTTCCGTCAGGAAATTTACCGGAGGGGAATCCCACCCTCTCCGCCCCAATTTTTTCACTAAATTCCATGAGATAAAAATGGTGGCTGTCCCCATTTCTGTCTATTTATTTTTGTCTTTTTTATTTTTATGTTCTTTGATAACCGATATAAATTGTTTGCCAAATTGAGACAGTTTTTGTTGGGCGACTCCGTATATTTCTAAAAAGTCTTGTTCGGTTACTGGTAAATCGGTTGCCATTTGGATAAGAGATTTATCTCCAAAAACAACATAAGGGGGCACTTTTAATCTCTGGGCTTCCTCTGTTCTTAGATTTTTTAACTTTTCAAATAATGTTTTGTCGTAATCAGCATTTTCGGGATTAAAAGTAAAAACGGGAGGCGAAGGAACAATAAAACTTTTTTTAGGTGTTTGCCGTGAAGTTTGGGGTAAGCAGATATCGCAATTGGCGCAATTTTTTTCAAGGTAATTTTCGTCAAAATAGTTTAGCAGAAAACGGCGGCGACAGGTTCGTATATTTCCGTAATACAGCATTTCGTCAAGATTTTCCTGTGATTTTTGTCGTTCTTCATCGTTGCGAATGTTGCTTATAAAATAGTCGTGTTTAAATTTGTCGGCGTAGGAAAAAAACAACACGCATTTAGCAGGTAGGCCGTCTCTTCCGGCTCGTCCAGTTTCCTGGTAATATCCTTCAATGGACTTTGGTAAACTGTGATGTATAACTAACCTGACATCGGGTTTGTCTATGCCCATACCAAAAGCAATGGTGGCAACTATAATATCAATTTTGTCTTTAATAAAACTTTCCTGATTTTCTTTTCTTGTTTTAGCATTCAATCCCGCGTGATAAGCGGCCGCTTTAAATCCATAACTTTTGAGGTTGTAAACAAGGGCTTCTGTATCCTTGCGTGAAAAGCAGTAAATAATTACGCTTTGATTACGGCAGGTTTTAAGAAGTTGGCGAATTGTTGTTAAAGAATCTCTTTTGGGCAGTACTTCGTAATGCAAGTTCGGACGGTTAAAACTGGAAATAAACATTTGATAGTTGTGCAAGCCAAGTTGCTTTACAATATCTTCTCGTACATTTTGTGTGGCGGTGGCGGTGAGTGCTATAATAGGAATGTTGAGGAATTGCTTTTTTAACATAGACAAATTACGGTAATCAGGCCTAAAATCGTGACCCCACTGAGAAATACAATGCGCCTCGTCAATGGCAATAATGTTTATTTTAATGCTGAATAAAAATTCTTCAAAACCATCGGAACTCAATCGTTCGGGAGCTATGTATAAAATTTTTAGCTCACCCGATTTTGCCCGCTCTATAACCGAGGCGATTTGAACCGGAGAAAGCGAGCTGTTAATAAAGTCGGCGGCAATACCATTGGCGCAAAGCGCGTCCACTTGGTCTTTCATTAATGAAATAAGGGGCGAAATAACAATGGCTACGCCATCAAGCATAAGAGCGGGAAGCTGAAAACAAAGCGATTTTCCTCCGCCTGTGGGCATAAGTGCTACGCAATCTTTGCCTGTTAGTATATGCTGGATAATTTCTTTTTGAAGATTGCGAAATGACTCATACCCAAAATATTTTTTTAATAGATGTTCCATATAAATACCTTAAATTATGAAATGCGTTTTTGCCTAAAATGTTTATCTTGAGAATCTGGCTTTGAAAACTTTCTGAATCTATCTTTTATCCAGCATCGCTTCAAAGAGTTGTTTAGTCTCTAGGTTATTTAATCTCTAATAGTT
>MGAM01000018.1 GCA_001789725.1 Candidatus Roizmanbacteria bacterium RIFCSPLOWO2_01_FULL_39_19
GAATGTCCTTGATAGATATGAGCGATCTCAACAATCCAATCTCGAAGGAAGTTCTTATGCTTGGACTAAACGATAATCTTGATCCGATTCAGACACCAATGATATTTCGGGTTAACAATAATGTAGCGCTTCTGGGAACAACAGTCAATAGTAAGGATCCTTACGGTTCTCAATCAAACAGGTTTGCTCTGATCTACGATATTGACAAATTATTAACATCAAAAAAAGCGGTTGCAACGATTAAGTTGACTGGTGGCAGATCGCACCCTTATCTAAATAGTCTGCAAACTGATGAGTCGGGCAATTTATTTATCACAACAATGACAATACAGTATGTCGGCAAACCAGTACATAATTATGTAACAGATTTTTCCCTTGTAAAATTTGGGGCAAATTACCAACCGGGCTCGCCGATAAAATTACAGACTGTTGACAATTTAATGATTGATCCCAGCGTTGCTCAACTGTATGAAAAAGAAAATCAAATACCGGTTATTTTGCCTCGTATGGGTAACAATGTTCTAATAACCGGCTCGATAGTGACAAAAAAGTATACAGAGACGCCATTCTATTCCTTTAAGGAGATGCCATATTCGATCGACTTTAAACCGGAGCAAACTGCTTCAATTGTTTTATCTAGTACTAATGAGGATATTTTTGGCGGTGAGCGTGGTTTTCGTACTTATTATCTTGGATCAACCGATGTTCTTTATCACGCTGTCAAAACTTTTGTCTTTGGCAGCATGACACCAGACAATAAAGTAACTGTGTCAACACCGATAATGTCAGAGTATCCCATTTCTATTTACCAGAACTCAAGCAGAATGCTAACACTAATCTCTACTGGTAAAAAAGGCAATCCACAGCCAATGGCGGTGCTTTACCGACATAAGTAAGCTCAATCATCCTTTGACATTTCTCTGGCCTGATTCTACAATGAATAGATATTATGGCTCGTAGAAAATCTATGTTCAAGTTTAGGATCCCATTCCTAAAATTCAATCTGAAAATCAACAGAAGAACATTTTTTACCATACTTGGGCTTTTGGTACTGTCATTTGGAGCTTTGTGCTTGCTCTCATTTATGCAGTCGGGAGAGTTGTTAACAAAGGTAAATGCCAAAATTATTGAAAGTTTTGGTTCGGTGTCGCTGCTGTTTCCGATTATTATTATACTTTTTGCAACCCATTTTTTCAATTCACCAAAACTTAAATTAATTAAATTTCATATAACAGTTGGGCTTAGTTTTGTTTTTATTTCCGTATTGGGACTCTTAAGAGCAGGAAAATATGGATTATTTATCTTTGATAACTTACAGCAAGATTTTTCAATTATTGGAGCGGTTATCATCCTTTTGGTAACGTTTTTAGTAGGGGCGATAATCTTTTTGAACACATCTTTGGACGATTTTTTGGTAATCACAGCCTCAGTTTTAAAAAAGATTTACACTGCCTTGCAAGGTTCAATTATCTCCCCCCTTGCAGATAAACTTCGCCAGCAAAAACTAGGACATGAAGGGATTAAAGTTAATGAACATAATTATCTTGAACAAAAAAACGTGGCAGCAACACACGCAGCTGTTGCCCCAGTTGCTCAAGATGGTCAAAAAACTGGGAAATCAAGCGGGACATCTGTTAATCTGTCTGATTTTTCAATTAAATCATTGCCAACGCTCAATTTTGATAATTGGCAATACCCACCCCTTTCCCTGTTAACTGACGTTCACGGTGGTTCGGCAGATTTTGGGGATGTTACAAAAAACTCAAGCATTATTGAGAAGACACTTGACAGCTTTGGGATTAGGGCCCAAATTGTTGAAGTTAACAAGGGCCCAACTGTTACACAATATGGACTTCAGATAACTACCGGTACCAAACTTTCAAAAATTACTGCTTTATCAAATGATTTGGCGTTAGCTTTGGCTGCTCCAACAGGACAGATTAGGATTGAAGCACCGATTCCGGGGCGATCATTGGTAGGAATTGAAATTCCAAACAGAAAAGTCCAAATTGTGCCTCTTCAGAAATTAATTGGCAGCGCCGATATGATTAGCAATCCCAAGCCTACAATTGTACCGCTCGGGCTTGACGTTTCCGGTAAACCCCAGATTATTGATATTGCCTCAATGCCTCACATGTTAATCGCCGGAACAACAGGATCGGGTAAATCAGTCATCTTAAACGCATGGATTGCATCTATGCTGTTTAGAACTACTCCTAATCAGCTTCGTCTAATTCTCGTTGATCCAAAACGGGTTGAATTTGCCCAATATAACGGAATCCCTCATTTATTGTCAGAAGTTATTGTTGATTCAAAAGAAATTCTCTCGGCTCTAAAATGGACCGTCGGGGAAATGGAAAGCCGGTACAAATTATTTGCCCAAGCCGGGGCTAAAAATCTTGAAAGCTACAACCAACTCAAAGGGGTTGAACGAATTCCATACATTATTTTTGTCATTGATGAGTTGGCAGAACTTATGACTATAGCGCCGACTGAAACAGAGGAGTCAATTACCCGCATTGCTCAATTAGCCCGAGCCACAGGAATTCATTTAATTTTAGCCACACAGCGTCCCTCAGTTAATGTTATAACCGGACTAATGAAAGCAAATATTCCAGCTAGATTGGCGTTTAATGTGCCGTCTCTTGTTGACTCGCGTGTTATTTTAGACACGCCCGGTGCTGAAAAGTTGTTGGGGCGGGGCGACATGTTATTTTTGTCACCCGATCAAGGCAAGCCTCGTCGTATTCAAGGGCCATTTATCACCGAAGGAGATGTCTCGCATCTTGTTGAATTTATTCGAGGGCAGGTGCCTCGAGTTGACTATACTGATGAAGTTACGAAACAAAGAGTTGAGAGAAGTGGCCGGGGAGGAATAATGGTGGCAGGAGAATCTGATGATTCTGATTCACTTTTTCAAGACGCTGTAAATGCGATATTTGAGTCAGGACAGGCAAGTGCGTCATTTTTGCAAAGGCGATTCAAGGTTGGGTATGCCCGGGCAGCACGAATTCTTGACCAACTGCAGTCTGCCGGATACGTCGGTCCTCAGCAAGGATCCAAACCAAGAGAGATTTTGAGCCGTTCACAACAGGAAGGATAATCTCGTTTTTGGCTACAGTTCAACTCTGTGTTGAATTAGTGATAGGCTATCTCCTCAAATATTGAGCGATGTTTTGATTGTGCTCCTTGATGGTTGATGCGTAGTGCATTTCGGTGCCGTCTCTGTTTGAAATATAAAACAGATAGGGGGTACTTGAGGATGCCTCAAGAACGGCATTTATTGCCGATAGCCCAGGATTGCCTATTGGTCCCGGTGGGAGACCAGCGCGGGTATAAGTATTATAAGGCGAGTCAACAGTAAGGTCGACTCTTGTTAAATTTTTTTTCCACCAAGTGTGAGTTGCATTTTGGTATCCTAGTGCGTATTGAACCGTTGCGTCAATATCAAGTTTCATCCCCATGGCCAATCGTCTCAACATTATTGATGCTACCCTAACTCGATCTGGATAACTTTTAGCTTCTCGCTCAACGAGTGAAGCCAATGTAACAACCTGACTATCTGTCAGCTCTTTTTGTTTGGCTAAATCTTTCATCTGGTTTGTATATTTTCTATCGAAATTATTCTTAAAAATCAACACAACCGTCTCGACTGTCGCATCTTTTGGAATTAGATAAGTGTCAGGAAACAAAAATCCCTCTTGGGCTGCTGTGATAAATTCAACTGTTGGAATTGATAACTTCTCGGCTAAAATTTGAGCAATCTCTTCTTTCCTTAGGCCTTCAATAAATGTTACCCATACATCCAGCGATCCTTTAGTTAGAGCAACCGCGACTTGACTAGCTGACATTGACTGATTAAGCCTAAAGTCTCCCGCTTGCAAACTATTTCCAATTCCTTTTAGTTTTATGAGAATGTAAAAAGAAATTTCATTACGAATTAAATTTTCTTTGTATAAGTTTTTCACAATTGTCTGAACTGGTGTCCCTCGCTCGATAACAAAGATTTTGGAGGTTTTATTTAAAGCATTAACAGGAAGCAGTCCTTCCCTATAATAGATGAATGCAAAGAAAACCAAAACTATTGGAATAACAACACGAAGAATATTTTTCATATCTTCATTAACATTGTATCATTTTTAATACTTAAACCCGCCTCCTGCGGGTTTTCGATCAGTTAACAGCTAATCTCAACTTCCTACTCCGGTATAAAGCTCAAGAACTTTCCGTTTAAGAGAATCAATTTTTACCAACAACTTCCCCCATACATAAATTTCTTCGATGCTGAAAAACCATGAAAGAAAGACATACATCCCCATGTATATAGCAAGGGTCGTTGAAAGAAGCATAAATACATGAAGCGTTCGTGTAGTTTCTAAGATAAAAATATCCAAAAACCTCATTGAAAAATATCCGACAATGGAGGCAATAAAGCTAATCCAATATATTTTTATGGTATGGGAAAATAGTTTTCTAACATCAAGTCCGCCCACCTTTTTGAAAAGAAAAATAAGGTGAAGGAGGGTATTTATTATCATCGAAACTGAGAAAGCTAAAGCCAAGGACCAGACGGGTAAATGAAGAACCAAAACGCCAAATATGCTAATTGAAGTGTTTATTAAAATTGAAACGACATTAATATAGAATGGTGTCTTGGTATCATGAGCTGCGTAAAAAGTGCGGGTTAAAAAGTAAAAAATTGTGTGAGCCGGAATTGAAATTGCAAAAATGGAGACAGTAAGGGCAGTTAAGTTTGTCCCAACCCAATCGAATTTTGGTCCTCCAAAAACTAGTCTAACAAGCGGAGTTCGTGAAAATATTAGGAAAAAAGAAAAGGGAATACTCACGTAAAAAAGTTGCAAGATCGAGTCAATAATAATTCTTCTTATTTCAAGTAATTTATCAGCCTTAAACAATTCGGAGATATAAGGGAGCGACGCCTGGCCAAATGCCATACCAATAACCGACACTGGCAATAACTGCAACGACTGAGAAAAGAAGAAAATCGTATAGTTACCAGCTCCCAGCAACGTTGATAAAGTCAAATCAATTGTTATGTCTATCTGAGCTGTCATAACGGACATTACTCGAGGGACAAACAACCCAATAAATTCTTTTATGGCTTGTTTTTCAAAAACAAAGGGTATAAATCTAAAATGAGTAATTGAAATTATTGGCAATTGCATAGCAAAAAACAGAATAGCGCCAACGACAACTCCCATAATTGGGCCATATAGCCAAAACTGCTGCGAAAAGAAAATTGTTCCCAGTATTATTCCCACGTTATATAGGACTGGTGCAATAGCGGTAATAATAAAAATCTTATTAGCCTGGCCAATACCCGATAAAATATTTCCGAAAACCAAAAGAGGCAATTGAGTGAGAAGCAATATTTGAGAAAGGGTGATTACGGTTGACATAACCTCCCTGTCAAAACCCGGTGTTATTTTTGGAATAATAAATCCGGCTGTCAAAAATAAAAAAACAACGACTACAAATAATGATCCGCTAATGAGATTAATAATTGATGAAATGTTTCCCGCAAAGTCTTTCTCATTCTTTTTATATTTAATGAAAATTGGAATAAACGCTGAGGAAAGTGCCCCGGTTATTAGCATTTCAAAAACAAAGTCGGGCAATCTAAATGAGGCAAAGAAAATGTCCAATTCTTCCTTAGTAAAAAATGTTGCCAAGGTTCGATAACGAATGAACCCAAAAAAGCGTGAGACTATAATCATCGATGCAAGAATCAAAGCAGATGACAAAATGTCTTTTTGCCTATGAAAAATAAGTTTTTTGGTGTTATTAAAGAAACGCTCCATCTGCTTAAATTATATCAGTCTTGTTCAAGTCTTATTTGTGTAATTTTCCGTTATAATGTAAGCTAATATTAACCCGGATGCGGGATGGTGTTTTAATGATAAGGAGGTGTTTTTATGCCAATAATAAAATCGGCCAAAAAAAAGATGCGGCAGGATAAAAAAAGAACAGCTGCCAATGCTATATATAAAAAAACATATAAAATGGTGGTTAAAAAAGCCAGAGCTGCAAAAAAAGCGGGCAAAAAAATAGCCAGTTCTCTGACCTCGGCTTATTCAAGCCTAGATAAAGCAGCAAAAAAAGGGATAATTCACAAAAAAAAAGCAGCTCGACTTAAATCGAGAATTGCAAAAGGTACGAAGTCTAAATAAGTACATTTTCGGGCCAATGGGGATGATTTAGTAATTGCGTATTGAAATTGATGAAAAGGTATTCGATTAATTTAATTCCAAAACAAAAAAAAACGCTTCTTGATAAAGTAATGTTTTTTTTACTGCATTATTTCCGTTATATTATCGTGTTAACTCAAATTGTTGTAATCTCAGTTTTCTTTGCCCGGTTTAGCCTGGACCAGGAGATTGTTGATCTTAAGGAGAGTTTTACTGATAAACAGGCAATTCTTGAAATTACAAAACCCCTTATTCAAGAAGCAGAGGCGTATGTTGTTAAACAAAATAATGCTAAGGTTATTTTAACAGTCCAGAAACAGTTTATTGACGATTTTACTTACATTCTTTCTATAATTCCACAAGATACAAGTCTTGCCAGTCTTCAAAAAGATAACGACTCAATTAAAATTCATGGAAAGTCAAACAGCATAATATCAGTCAAAAGATTATTTATAAAACTTGTCAAAGACGGTCGGTTCACTGGTGTTAAAGTAACAGAATTAACAGGATCGTCTGATGGTGGATACACATTTGGATTAGAAGTAAACTTAAAATAATGATTGATAAATCAATATTAATCAATAAAATTACCGGGTCAAAGGAAGCGAAAGATTATACCTATGCCATTCTATTCCTACTTGTTTCATCATTTTTCGCATTCTCTGTTATTAAGCCCGTTCTTTCAATTGCAGTATCACTCAATAAAGAGGCAAAGGAATTGAAACAAGTTAACGCTGTTTTTGAAAAAAATATTAACAACATGGTAGCCCTTCAAAATGAGATGCAGGAAATTAGATCACAAACTTATTTAGTTGACCTTGCAGTTCCCAAACAACCATCAATACAGCAGCTTATGCAAGATATTCGTGCCTCTGCGCTTGATGAAGGTATGGAACTAAAAACAATTGAGGTTACACAGTCTGAAGAGATAAAAAATGTTCAATTGTCTAGAAAACTAAATACTTCTGAAGATGTTAAATCAAAAATTACCGCAAAACCAATTACGATTCAATTGATTGTTAAATCCGATTTTGACCAAGCGGTAAGATTCATCAAAAGAGTTATGAACCAAAAAAGACTTAAAACTGTGAGTAAAATTGCATTAAGTAAAGAGCAAGATAAAAAAGGTTCCAACTTCCTAACAATTAACATGGAAATTAAAGGTTATCATTTATAAGGATCTTATGGGACAAAAAGAGACCTTAATAATATCAGTGACAATTTTCTTGACAGTTTTAACCTGGATTCTGGGTGATTTATTTCATGTTGCCAATACAGAGAAAGTAAAGGTAAAGGACCGGCGCTTTTTATCTCCCATAAGAATAACACTCGATAGGGATGTCTTAAAACAATTACAAGATAGACAATAATAATGTACTACAAGCTGGCATATCGGAATAATGAGAAAATTCCTCTATTTCTTCTTTTTGGAGTTGGAGTTGTTATCCTAAGTTTAATAATTGTCTTGATAAAACCAATTCAAACAAATATTAAGCCCTCAATTAATAAAGCAAACAGCTTACTCCGTCTTGATATTGCCGGCATTACAAACAATAATATAAGTTTTTACTTTCGTACCGCTGACCCGACCGTACCTGAGGTTGCCTACTCAAAGACAAAGAACAAAGATTTTACTAAAATGTATGACGTTAGAGATACAGAAAATTCTCAAACTCCTCGTCGTAACCATTTATTTGCACTTGAGCATGCAACTGCTGCGACGGCTTATTTCTTTAAAATAAACAACGCCTCTCCGTTTACGGTAAAAACAGCAACTCGTGTTGGTGAATCATCCCCTAACCCTATTTATGGAAAGATTGCTAACTCATCAGGCAAGCCCATATCTGACGCTGTCATTTTTATAAAATTTAAAAAATCGTACCCTCTGGTTACCCTAAGTAAACAAGACGGGACATTCTTACTTTCCACATGCTGTATTATCGACGCAACGACATTAGAGAGCAAAACGGTACTTGACACTGATGAAGTTACTGCCGAAATTATAAGTGAAGATGGGGATCAGTTGATTGTATATGACTATTTGTCTTCTATGGTACCATTCAATAATCCGTTAACATTTTCCAACGGATCAAAGACAATAGACAATCGCGTGGTCAAAGAAAAAAAATCTACAGGTACAAGTCCAATATTAGGTGTGTCAGAGCAAATTAATACAAAAAAAGAATCTTTTTCAATAATCTATCCTGCCAGCGAGAGTTCTGTTCCATTTGGATCTCCTCTACTTAAAGGAACTGGACAACCCGGCGAAACTATTAGGCTTAGTCTTAAAAAGACAAAATATTCAACTTCGACAACGGTTGATAGTACAGGATTGTGGCGAGGACAATTTGCAACAAAACTTAATCCCGGAAACTATGAACTTATAGCTGAGTCTTCAAATGATTTTGGCAAACCGGTTGTCTTAAATAGAATATTCACTATCACTAAAAGTGGAGAACAAGTCCTTGGTTCAGCAACGGATTCTGCAACATTCACGCCAACTCCTGTGTCAACAGCTGAGGCAACGATAACCCCACCGGCAGGCAGGCCTCCAACAACAACGTTAGAAACTGCTACTCCGGCTCCTCCGGTGTCGGGTGGATTTAATATGCCAATTATAATAATTGCATCAATTGCTTTAATTGTGATGGGCGCAGGTATTATACTAATTTTCTAGGAGTATGAATTATTTTTCAATTATTCAATCGATCAACAAAATTGCCATAATTGCATTTTTTGCTATTTTGGTTCTGATTATCATTGAAGTCTCAATGATGTTTAAAGAGAAAAAAAAGAAAAGTGCGATTAAAATCCCCAATTTTGACCCAAAATTTGGAGATCAAGCTAAAATTGCAACAACCAAAGCAATGGTCAATAATCCAAAGCGGATGAAATCGATGATAAGATTGTTGGTGGTAACGACATTGCTTCTTGTTTTATTTGGATTAATGGCAGTTTTTGGTAATTATATGTTAAGCCAGCAATCAACATCAATATCATCAGTGACTCCAACTACTTCACCGCCCAGGATAGAGCTAGTTGATTCAAGTGGAATAATAATATTCGATTCAAATTGGGACAAAATTAAGCTTGAGAATATTGCTGTAACTGACGGAGATATCCTCTACGTTGGCGTTGAAACAGTTAAGAATGCCGATATTGATAAGGCGAGAATCAAGATAAACAAAAAAGATTGGATATTAGGAGATGAGACAAGGGCATTTAATAAAGAAAAACAAGTTTTCTATATTCAATACAAAATTGCAACTGACGAATCCTCGTTAAAAATTGATGCCCAGCTACACTCAAGACAGGATAGTTGGCTGCAAGAGTGATCAAGATGAATAAGAACGTTACAACACTATTGCTCGTTGGGGCAACGCTCATTGTAGTCTCGGTTTCATTGGTTCTTTCGATACTCCTTAACCCCAAAGAGTCCTCGTTACCGATTGCCCCAACAAAAATTAAAGCCTCATCGAGGACATATACAAAACTTATTGTTTTTAATCGAATAACTCCAACTCTAGAGCCTCAAAACAAAGATAGCCAAATTAATGCACTTGCAGCCGGTTCTGGTGAGGAGGTTACAGCCCAAAGTGGCGACATGACTCCGACTCCAACGGATGTCAATATTGTTATCACTCCTGTTTTGACAAACTCGCCAACTCCAACATCTTCGATCAACATTGCCAGTGTGTCTTCGACGCTAGCGCCAACGAAAACTCAGAAATTGCCCGAGTCAGGAATATTTGGATTATCAACGGGGGTATTTATTTTGGCGATAACATTTATATTGGCAGCCTTCCTATTGTAAAATAATCTTTGCTAATCAGAACTGCTTGGCAATAGAGAAAAAGCTTAACGGATCAAGAGAATTGGCACCAACTAGAAGTCCATCAACAATTCTCCTCTCCAGATAATTTTTTGCATTTTCTACTGTTACTGATCCTCCATACAAAAAGTGTTGATATTGTTTTTTTAGGCTACTCTTAAAGTCGATAACATGTTGACGTGAGTCGACGTGACCCGATCCGATAGATGATACTGGCTCAAAAACAATTATATTTGTATCATAATTAGTGTTTGTGTTTGCATTAATACAAACTATTGGTTCAATCGAGAAGGATTTTGCCTGATTTATCTTATTTCTCACAGATTCCTCGCTCTCTTTATTATTTATTCTTCTCTCACTATGACCAATAATTACATATTCAACAAGTCCAGATAAATTTTCCCCAGAGACTTCTCCGGTGTGGGCTCCAACTGAAAACTGGGAGATATCTTGCGATCCCAATTTTATTAAGTGATTTTGGGCGATATTTACAATAGGCGCAAGAAGAGGGAATGTCGGGCAAACAACAATTTTTAGCTCAGGCGACAGCGAGGAGAGACTAAAAGAGGTAAAAATATTCATCCATTCAACCGCATCTCCTATAGTTTTGTGCGACTTCCAGTTGGCAATGAGAAACTGCATAGTATACTAGTATAGCTTATGAAACATAGCATTCTCAACGAATTAAATAACGCTCAAATTAACGCGGTCCAACACGTCAACGGACCATCAATCATTTTAGCCGGAGCAGGGTCTGGCAAAACTAGAGTATTAACAAATAAAACTGTTTTTATGATTGAAGAGAAAAACATTAGCCCGCCAGCCATCCTTATGGTGACTTTTACCAATAAAGCAGCAGGAGAGATGAAAAAAAGAATTCAAATAAAAATCACGGCTCCAATTGGCTTTGTCGGCACGTTTCATTCTCTGTCAGCATCAATATTAAGAAAAGATGGATATAGAATAAACGTACCATCCAACTTCGTTATCTTTGACGAGGAGGATAAGGAAACAATGATCAAAAAAGCTATTCCCGAGATTAATTTTAATGGAAAGATAAATGTTTCAACATTATCTTATAAAATATCTAGCGCAAAAGATAATTTATTAGATGTAGACGAATATGCCCGTTTTGCAACTAATTCATATGAAGAAGCTCTAACTGAAGGATATCGGCTTTATCAAAAGAAGCTTGAAAATTCCGGAGGTCTTGATTTTGATGATCTTCTATTTAAAACAGTCTTACTTCTAAAAAAAAATCCTGATATTTTATCTAAATATAATGAGTCGTTTCAATATATTCTGGTTGATGAATTTCAAGACACGAATACTGCTCAGTATGAACTAACTCGACTACTTGCCGGTAAAAAACAAAATATTACTGTTGTTGGAGATTTTTCACAAAGTATTTACTCCTGGCGCGGTGCCCAAATTAGAAATCTAGAAAAGTTTCAAAACGATTTTAAGGGAGCACGTGTGTTCTACTTGGAACAAAACTATCGTTCTACTCAAAAAATACTTAATTTCGCCTACGATATTATCGTTCATAATACAACGCACCCCATATTGAAGTTATTCACCAACAATAACGAAGGAGACGAAGTTAATGTGATTCAACTTGACGATGAGAATCAGGAAGCGATTTTTATCGCTAGTAAATTGGCGTCAAATACGGATGTCCAGCTTGATGATATTGCTGTTTTATATAGGGTTAATAGCCAGTCTCGCGCTATTGAAGAGGCATTATTGCACTATGGTGTACCCTATGTTTTAATTGGAGGAACTCGTTTCTACGCCCGTCGGGAGGTAAAAGATATTATCTCTTATCTTAGGCTGGCTATCAATGAAAATGATTCAGTATCGCGGGAAAGAGCCGAGAAAATCGGTAAGAGGAAATTACTAAAGTTTCAGGAATTAGTTGAACAGATAAAAGACAAGCTCTTTCAGATCTCGTCAGACGAATTGATTCAAAGAATTCTTGATAAAACCGAATATCTTGATCTATACGATCCTGATAATGAGGAAGACTACTCTCGGCTTGAAAATATTAAAGAGCTACGCTCGGTTGCCTTAAGCTGCCCGAACATAAATGAATTATTGGAACAAATTGCTCTTGTTGAGTCAGAATACTTTGAGGCAGAGAAAAAGGGAAGCCGACATGGAGTTAAAATGATGACAATGCATGCATGTAAAGGATTAGAATTTGATAAGGTATTTATTGTTGGTGTTGAGGAGGGCTTATTACCTCATGCAAGATCATTGTTGGACAACCATGAACTTGAGGAGGAGAGAAGATTATTTTATGTGGCTTTGACTCGCGCAAAACAAAAGTTATATATTACCCATACGAGAAATCGGTATATGTTTGGCAGGCGTCAACCAAACGCCCCTTCTCGTTTTTTAAGCGGGCAAACCCAAGTCTATGACTATTAAACTAGTTTACGACGTAAAACTGAAAAATGAATGGAGTAGAGTAGCCCCCCACCCGTTACAATCGTGGCAATGGGGGGAAGCAAGAGGCGTCCATGGAGTTGATGTAGTAAGGATAGCAGTGCAAGAAAACAGAAAAATAAAGTCAGTATTTCAAATAACGTTTCATAAAATTCCATTTACTCCCTATACGATCGGCTACCTGCCAAGAAGCAAGATATTTAATGTGCAAGTTTTAAAGTTTATTCAACAGTTGGCAGTTGCCAAAAAAGCGATTTTTATCAAATTTGAACCATATGAAGAAAAAAATATTAACAACATGAAAAAAATAGATGAACTTTTAGAAACAAGAACTGTTCGATTGTCTCCTCATCAACTTTTTCCAAATTGGACTCAGGTGATTAATCTTAACAGAACTGAAGAGGAACTTTTTAATGAGTGCAAACCAAAAACCAGATATAACATAAAATTGGCAAAAAAGAAGGGAGTTATTGTAACCGAGGCGACTAATGAATCCGGATTTAATAAGTTCATAAAGCTATATTTTGAAACATGCAAAAGACAAAAATATCACGGACATACAAAAACTTATCATCAGATTTTATTTAACACTTTTTGCAATGATATTGCTCATATTTTAGTTGCTTCGTATAATAACAAACCAATATCAGCCTATGAACTTTTTCTTTTTAATGGTATTTTGTACTATCCATACGGAGGATCCTCAACTCAGTATCGTAATTTGATGGCATCCAATTTAATTATGTGGGAATCGATCCTTTTTGGAATAAAAAATAGAGCAAATAAATTTGATTTATGGGGAACTTTACCGCCGGGCAACATTCAAACGAACGATACATGGGCTGGTTTTAGCAGATTTAAGGAGGGTTATGGATCAAAATACGTTGAATTTGTAGGGAGTTATGACATTATACTAGATCCAGGACTTTATCATCTGTACAATACAGCCCACATCATAAGAAAATTTTTAATGCGATTTATTTGAAAATGAAAGTTTTGCAGACAAAAGAGTTTGAAAAGATATTTAAACAATTAAATAACACCCAGAAACTAGCGGTCAATACGATCGATGGACCTGTTTTAGTGGTTGCAGGGCCGGGAACTGGTAAGACTCAGGTGTTGTCAGCCCGGATTGCCAATATTTTACGGCTTACCGACTCAAATCCAACAAGTATTCTCGCTTTAACTTTTACGGAATCAGCCGCTGCCAACATGAAGCGTCGGTTAGTTTCGATGATAGGGCAGACGGGCTATTACGTAAAGATTACAACGTTCCATTCATTTTGTGTTGAAGTTATTCAGACTCATCCGGACTATTTTTCAATCGAGCGAGGAAGCGAACCATTATCAGAACTGGAGCGATATCAAATTTTTCAAAGTATTCTTCTTGGACTCTCGCTTGATGTTCTTACCCCGGTTAACAGTCCCCTTTATTATTTGAAAGATATTATTCAGGCAATTTCTCTCTTAAAAAGAGAGGGAGTAAGCATTGATAAGTATAAAAGTATTATCGACAATAAAAAGTTTACCGATCTAACCTCCACTCGAAACCAGCAAAAAAATAAGGAGCTTTTGAAAATTTATAGTAGTTACCAAAATAAGTTAAGAGAAATAAGACGTTATGATTTTGAAGACATGATTCAATTTGTAGTTGATGGATTTAAACATAATAAAGAGTTACTTGCCGACTATCAAGAAAAGCTGCTCTACTTTTTAGTAGATGAGTACCAAGATACCAATAATTCCCAAAATCAACTTCTAAGATTGTTGGCCAAATTTTGGGGAGAAAATGCAAATCTTTTTGTTGTTGGCGATCCTCATCAATCAATTTTTAGATTTCAGGGAGCATCGGTTGAAAACATGTTGTCATTTATTAAATGGTATCCCAAAGCAACCGTAATAAGACTTGACACAGGATATCGGGCAACGCAAGTTTTCTATGACGCAGCAAGCTCTGTAATTAGGCAAAATCATTTAACTGATAATATTGCCCTTTCAAAATTTATTAACACGCCAATTAACAGCGCGCTAACGGGTAAGGGAGGCATTATTGTTCAAGAAGTTCCTTCACAACTTATCGAGTATATTTATGTAGCTAAAAGTATTAAGAAATTATTAAAACAAAACGTTAACCCTGAAAAAATCGCTGTTTTATATCGGCATAATAGCGATGCTCAGATATTACGAGAGACATTGGATAAATGGGAAATTCCTTACGAACTTGACTCCGGTGATGACATTTTAAAAACTGAAAGTATCAGACAGTTGGTTAACCTATTTTCTTTAGTTCTCAAAGTCAGAGAAGGAAAAGAACACTCAGAAGATCTATTTGAAGTTTTATCATATTCTTGGTTTAACTTGAATTTAGGGGCAGTTGTCAAAGTTGCTCAAGCTGCCGGCCACGCAAAAATAACCATCAACACAATACTTTTAAAGGGGTTTGATTATTACATGACGCTTGCTGCAGTTAGCAAGATTACAATGCTGGAGTTTCAAACTTTGGTTCAGTTATACGAAAATATTCTCAAGTGGGGACTGCGAGATATGAATGCTGTTTTCCCGCAACTTTTTGAAGAAGTGATCAATGAAAGCGGTTGTCTTGATTGGGCACTAAGTCAGGAAAATAAGGTAGCATTGCTTACGAACTTATCAACTCTTTTTCGAGAGATAAAAAGTTTGTCAGTATCCACTCATTCATTTAAGTTGAAAAACTTTATTGCGATAGTTGAGACGATAACTAACTTCAAAATAGAACTTAGAGCAGAGGATCTTAATATTTCCGAGGGGACTGTTAAACTTTCAACAGTTCATAAAGCTAAGGGCCAAGAGTGGGATTATGTATTTTTAATACATTGCATTGATGGTAAATGGGGTAATGCGACTGTTAGAGATTTAATCCCGCTGCCAAACTTAATCTTAAAAAATACTGATTTATCAAAAAAAGAACTCAATGAAGACGAGAGAAGACTTTTTTACGTGGCATTGACTCGTGCAAAAAAACAAATAAGTATTAGTTACCCCCTAACAATTATCTCTCAGACAAAATCAAAAGAAACGAACTCTTCAATGTTTATCTCTGAAATTCCAGCCAAAACTATTATCAAAAAAACCCATTTTGTAACTTCTGAAGAATCGTCAGAATTCTTAAAGACCCTTCTAACACCTCCTAAAACCTTTTTCTTTAAAAAAATTGAAGATTCATTCTTTAAATCATTAGTCAACAACCTAACCATGTCAGCGACCGCCCTGAACACATATATTAGGGACACGGATGAATTTGTGCGGAACTTTCTTCTTAGAATTCCAAGATCTAAATCGGCGCCAATGGCATTTGGATCAGCAATACACAAAACCTTAGAAGTTTTTTACAAACAACTAATGAAGAACAACGTCACTCTTTTATATAAAGATTTGGTTAGAGTATTTGAAACAGAATTAAAACAAGAATTATTGACAGATGATGACTACAAAAGACGATTTAAATATGGGAAAAAAGTTATACAAGGGTATTATGAGACGCACTTAGCATCGGCGCAAAAACCGTATTTAGTCGAGCGTTTTTTTGGAGGTTCTTTCCGGCCGGTAATTTTTGATGATATTCAGTTGTCTGGTAGGATCGACAGAATAGATTGGGTTGATGAAAGTCGGGGATTGGTAAAGGTCGTTGACTATAAGACCGGATCACCCAAGACAATGGGCGAACTAACTGGGTCAATCAAATCTGTGGTATTGACTGAGCGAGAAATAAAGCTCCCCGACAGCATAAAAAGTCCCTATAAACGCCAACTGCTTTTTTATAAATTATTAACAGATCAGGACAGAACATTTGACAGACAAGTTATCGAAGGAGAATTTGATTTTGTTGAGCCGGACAAAACAAGGGGCGTTTATGTCAAAAGGACTTTTTCACTTGATGATTCGGAACTTGACGAACTAAAAAAACTTATAAAAAAAGTAACGACCGAAATTAGAAATTTAGAATTTTTAAAATAGACCCCAATGTTTGAACCTATCCAACAGCGAGTGTTGAATGCGGTTGTTTTCTATGAGATTTATCTTATAATACTTTCTTAGTAACTATGAACTTAAACACAGACACGAAACTTTTTTTAGGAATTGGTATTATCACAGTTATTCTGATCGTTGTTGCCAGTATCTTCTTGACTAGGCAACAGAAATCGCCTACTCTTGAAGGACCTTCGGTTGATACCAAAATTTTAGTACGAGATGATTCGCAGATTCAATCAACTCCATCCGCTCGTTTAACTCTAGTTGAATTTGCCGATTTCCAATGCCCGGCATGTGGACAGGCCCATCCGTTGGTAAAGGGTCTGGTAGAGAAATATAAAAATAACTTAAATTATGTTTTTAGGCATTTTCCTCTCCCTCAGCATAAAAATGGTTTTACAGCATCTGTTGCTGCTGAGGCAGCAGCTTCTCAAAATAAATTTTGGGAAATGCAAGATAATTTGTTTTCCAACCAGTCGGAATGGTCTGACTTAAACGATTCAAACGCAATTTTCAAGAAGTATGCCAAAGAATTAGGGTTGGATACGAAAAAATTTGAAGCAGATTTGAAAAATAAAAATATCAAAAATAAGATTAATAGCGACACAGCTGACGGAAAGAGTCTAGGTGTAAATTCAACTCCAACATTTTTCCTTAACGGTCAAAGAATGCAAAACTTTGGCGATATTGAAACAATTATAAAATCGGAGATTAAGTAATTCTAATCTAGAAAGTCCTTCAGTTTGCGGGCACGAGTGGGGTGTCGGAGTTTTCTTATCGCTTTTGCTTCGATTTGACGGATTCTTTCTCTTGTTACGCTAAACTCCTTTCCAACGTCCTCCAAAGTTTTACTTTTCCCGTCATCAAGTCCGAATCTCATAATCAAAACTTTTCTCTCACGTTCTGATAATGTTTCTAGAACCTCGTTCAAATAATCTCTTAAGAACTCCTTTGAGACTGATTCAATAAGACTTGGTTGATCAGTGTCAGCAACAAATTGTTCAAGCGTTGCTTCTTTATCATCGCCAATTGGAGTGGATAGGGATTTTGGATGCTGGGAAATTTTGATAAGGTTTTCAACATCATCAACGCCTATGCTCATGTCATCGGCAATTTCCTCATTCTTTGGTTCCCTTCCCAGTTTTTGGGCCAACTTTCTTTGAGTCTTATAATATCTATTGATGTTATCAACCATGTGCACGGGAATCCTAATTGTTCTGGACTGATCAGCAATGGCCCGGGTTATCGCTTGTCTAATCCACCAAGTTGAGTAAGTTGAGAATTTATATCCCCGTCTCCAATCGTATTTTTCAACAGCTTTGATAAGTCCCTGGTTTCCTTCCTGAATTAAATCTAAAAACGAAAGCCTTCGGCCCAAATATTTTTTAGCAATTGAGACAACGAGTCGAAGGTTAGATTTAATCAGTTGCTCGCGGGCTGTTAGATCATTTTTCTCATATCTTTTGGCTAAACTAATTTCTTCCTCGAATTTCAACAATGGGTGTTTGCCAATCTCTTTCAAGTACATCTTAATCGGGTCTAGCGACTCACCCTGTTTTGATGTAATAAGCTGTTTGAGTTCTCTTTCAAGTTCTTCAATTGATTTTTTGGCATCTTCTTCTTCCTGCGATGAGACGTTTTCAAAAATATCGATGTCATTTTTGATCGCCATGTCAAAAAGATCATCGATCTCATCAATATGGGCCTCGGGGTTGGGGAAGACAAATAAAATGTCATCAAGCACAAGAAACCCATTCTCTTGACCCTGTTTGACGAGCTCCTTAATGTTTTTGGGGATTTTTTGGATACTCATTATATGTGCAAACCCCAATTTTACATAAGAGAGAGGTTTTTTTCAATCTCAGATAATTCTTTTGTGAGGCTCTGAATTTGAGTGTTATTATTCTTATTTTCTTTTTTTTTCTTAAAGTACTGCCCGATCTTTGATTTAATACGAACTCTACTGAGCTGAAGGACTACTTTTATAAGTTTTTTCTCTACCGTTACCGGTTCAATATCACTGGTGTCAAGCAAAAATATCTGGTCGAACTTATCACTTAGCTCAGCTGGCAATTCTTGAGTGAATTTTTTCATATCAAATTGAGAATTATTTTTTTTAAATTCACCAAAAAGTGTGAATAACTTTCTAATCGCAATAGTTGAAAAAAGATCATTGTAACCAGTAAGTGTTGTGTCGAAAAGATGATAACAGTTGGAAGATTGAAAAAATAATGCTGCAATAAACTCCTCTTTTTCTTTAATGGGATTTTTTACGGGTAGAATATTAGATTGAACCAAGCGTGAAATCTTATTGGATGTTAGGCTTTTTTCTACTGTTTGTATATCGGTGTCAAGTAGAGTGCTTATTTTTTTTAGATAATGAGATTTAATGATGGGGTTTTCAATTTTAGAAATAAATGGTCCAACCTCAACAATAAATGAAGCTTTCTGATAAGGATCGCTCAGTGAATACTTTTTATTAGCGTAATCAATAATAAAATCATAAACAGGAACAGGCTTCTCGATTGATTTTTTAAAAAGGAGAGGATTTTGTTTTAATGCATCATCTGGGTCCTTGCCTTCTGTTATCATGGTAATTTGTACTTTAAAACCCATTTTTTCAGTATCTGGCAGCACGCGTTTTGTGGTTGAGAGTCCTGACGAGTCTGCGTCAAGTGCCAGTGTTATTGTTTTTGTATATCGCGATAAAAGAGTTAACTGCTCTTGTGTTAAAGCGGAGCCTTTAATAGCAACAACATTGATAATCCCACTCTTAAAACAGGAAATCATATCAAACTCACCTTCAACAATTACTACACAATCTTTATCCTGAATATGTTTCTTGGTTAAGCTGATTCCAAAAAGAGTTTCTCTTTTTTTATATAAGTAAGTCTCTGGCGTATTAATGTATTTTGCCTGCTTCACGTCTTTATCAAGAGTTCTTCCTGAAAACCCCAAAATTATTCCCCTTGGGTCAAAGATGGGGAACATAAGACGATTATGAAACCGATCAACCACTGCGCCTGAGTATGTTTTAACTGCTAGCCCAACTTCGATGATGTCTTTTAATGAATAGCCCTTTTTTACCAAATAGCTAACGAGTGCCTTTTTGGCAGGGGGGGCAAAACCTATTTTGAAAGTTGATATAATTTTGTTGTTGATTTCCCGACTTTTAAGATAATCTTGAGCTGATTTGCCAATACGTACATGGTTTAGATAATAAATGAATGCTTTTACTGCATGATCGTTAATCGTTGCTAGGTCATTTTTTCTTTTATATGTTTCATCATGTATTTCAAAGCGAGAAAGATCGGTACCTGTTATTTTGGCAAGTTCTTGCAAGGATTCATAGAATGTACAGTTTTCCCATTTCATAACAAAACTAATTAAGTCTCCTCCTTCCTGACAAGCACCGAAGCAACGCCAGTTTTGCCTGTCGGGAGAGACCATAAATGAGGGAGTTTTTTCTTGATGAAATGGGCAAAGGGCTTTATAATTACGTCCAGCACGCTTTAATGTGATTAAGTTAGATAAAAAGTCGACAATGTCAATTTTCGACTTTATCTCTTGGGCAGCTTCGTGCATAGCGTTACATTTTCGAATTAAAAGTATGACTATTGTAACAGAACCAGAAAAAGATAAAAGAGAATTAATTGAGGCCAAATAAAAAATTTGGCCATAGTAAATATCTGGCAGACAGGATTGCTTAGTGCTAAAAAAGAGACTAACATAATATAGCCTATTGTAACAGTCTAAAGTATCATTATAGATATTATAATTTGATCAATATGACGTAGCAAGATTTTATTTGATAAAATATCAACACATCAAGGAGGGTTGGCCGAGCGGTTTATGGCGCGAGTCCCGAAAACTCGTGGGAGCAATCCCTCAGAGGTTCGAATCCTCTACCC
>MGAM01000019.1 GCA_001789725.1 Candidatus Roizmanbacteria bacterium RIFCSPLOWO2_01_FULL_39_19
TGACATAGCCTACCCGATCACCCTTAGGACCTCTCAAGTATCAAGTGAGCTTTCAGTTGTTGGGGAGGGGAAAATTGATGTTACACCAGACACGGCGACGGTTGATGTTGGGATAACTATCACAAATGCCAAAACTGCCCCTGAGGCTCAAAAACAAATTGATGACATCAATAACAAAATAATTGAGGCAATGAAAAACATTGGGGTCAAAAAAGAAGACATTCAAACATCCAATTATTCCATCTACCCTAACATGGTCTATAGCGAGACGACCCGACGCGACAGTATCAGCGGATACAATGGCTCAGCTACTGTTTCAGTTAAAACAAATAGTATTAATCTAACGTCAAAGATTATTGACGGGGCAACCAAAACCGGCGCCAATCAAATTCAGGGAGTTAGATTTTCCGTTGAAAATCCTGAAGTCTACCGTGAGAAAGCACGAGATGAGGCAATAGCCAACGCCAAAAAACAAGCTGAAAAGCTCGCTAGTAATTTGGGAATTAAATTAGGGAAAATCACAAATATTGTCGAGTCGTCCGGCAGTCAACCGCCAATTATTTACGCAGCGGAGAAAACCATGATGAGTGGCGGGGAAGGCGGACCACAAATTGAGCCGGGAACACAAACAATATCATCCGTCGTCACTCTCTATTTTGAAAAAAAATAGTTCATTCACTATGAAAAAACCTGTAATTGCATATGATCAATTTGCCACTCTTGACATAAGAATTGGAGAGATAGTTGAGGCAAATTTGATTGAAAATTCAAAAAAGTTAATTAAATTAACTGTTGACTTGGGAAATGAATATAGTCGAGTAACAATCCTCACTGGTATTGCCGAGTTTTACACTCCGGGAGATTTAATAAACAAGAAAATGCTGTTTCTAGCTAACCTAGAACCGCGCCCTATGGCAGGGGAGACATCACATGGGATGATGTTGGCAGCTGATATTGAAGGACGACCACTTCTTATTGAGTTACCTGACGATACCCCACTGGGTATACCGCTAAAATAGTGTTAGGCCAAACGATAGTTATAACAGGACAAACTGCAACTGGTAAAACTTCATATGCGTTAAATCTTACAAAAGAAATTGATGGAGAGCTTGTTAATTTTGACTCAAGACAAATATTCAAGAAACTTGATGTAGTTGCTGGAAAAGATCTTCCAAGAGATTCTCATTTTACTCTTTTCACTAAACAAGATAATCATCAAGTTGGATATTATGAAGTTGGAAAAACTAGAATTTGGCTTTATGATATCATTAATCCCAATCAAAGATTTTCTTCATTTGATTATTCAAACCTTGCTAAAGTTGTTGTTGAGGATATTTTAAAGAGAGGTAAAACTCCAATATTTGTTGGTGGGACTCACTTATATTTAAAACAAATTCTTTATGGAACTGATGTCACAGTCGCACCTGATTGGCAACTGCGAAAAAAACTAAAGAACGAATCAGTTGCATCTTTACAAAGAAAACTCAGAAAAATAAACAGTGGTATCTTTAATGCTCTGAATAATTCAGAAGCGAATAATCCTCACAGATTAATTCGTAAAATAGAAATTGCTTCATTCCCGATGTGTAGCCTCTCCTTCACTCCCGGAGTGAAGGAGATTTACACTTTGGGAAGAAACGTTATTAGGCCAAAAAAAATTATTGGATTAAGGCATAAAACAAATAAACTGATGAGAATGAGAATAAAGCAAAGAGTTGAGGAGAGATTGGAGAATGGGGCAGTCGGGGAGGTAAAAAAAATTATTAAAAGGGGAGTCAGTAGGGATTCTCAGGCTTTCACATCAATAGGAATCAGGCAAATAGCAAATTTTATTGAGGGCAATCTAACCAAAGAAGAATGTGTTAATGAGTGGACTTTAAGGGAGGTTCAATATGCTCATCGCCAGCTTACATTTATGAGGCAAGATAAAAAAATCATTTGGCATGAAATTTAATGGCACAAAATGGTCCCATAGGGCGCCATTTTGTGTTGTTTTTAATGTGACCTAAGCTACAAGCTTAAAGACACTGAGATTGGCATGGATTCCAGCAAGTCCATCTGCATGGACTACACCAGTTCCACCAGCCACCCCACCAGCTCCAGTTCCACATAGTGTTTATAGGTTGCAACTTATAACATATGACCGATAGTCTTTTCCAATAGAAAGTTGCGTAAGGCAGAGACTGCCCTGATCAAGCATCCTTACAATCAAGGCCGTTTTCTTCATGATTTCATCAATATAACAGAAGAATTTTAGTCAATCAATAGATAAATTGTAATAGTTTTGTAAGAGTTTTCAAAGATGATATAGTATGAACTAATTGCAGATAGTCAAGTTAATGTATTTGTAGTGTAGAATTATCTTAAAATCCTCTATGAAACAGATTCGTACTCTTTTAAGAGAAAGGACTACTGCCGAAGTTGTTGTCAATACAATAGGAAATTATTTAAATATTTTCTTTTCGGTTCTTTATGTTGTTATAATTGCAAGATTTTTTACGCCATCTGAGAATGGAATATATATTGTCCTATTCACGTTAGTATATGTATTTACTAACATTTTTGATTTTGGTACTTCGGCGACAATATACTCATATCTGCCATCAATGTTGCAAGATAAAACCAAATCTTTCTCATTTCTCAAGATCACATTTGTTTACCAAACGATATTGGCAACAGCAGCATTAATAGTCCTAAGTTTATTAATAAACCCAATTAATAATGATTGGCTTAAGCTTCATGTTCCGTTTAGATACTTCATTTGGGCCTTCGGAACGATACCTCTTCTTATTTGGCAGAATTTTATTCTTAACACGCTTTATGCATCTCGTAGGTTTTTCACAGCAAATGTCTTAATCAATATGATAAATATTACTCGTCTATTATTACTTTTATTATTCAAAATCTATGGAATTTTAAATCTTGAATGGTTATTGATTATTTTTGGACCTCTTGCCCCGATATTATTTATACTACTAATCGTAGTAATCTATCCAAAGCTTCCAAAACAATTTATCGAAGCATCTCTTGTTAGAAAGCACCTAAACCTTGGCTATTCGTTTGTTTTCTTTATCGCCACTCAACTTTACTTTATTGCTTCCCGTCTGGACCTTTTCATTATTGCCCATTTTTTAACCAAAACCGAAGTTGGCTACTATGGCTTAGCTCAGAAAATTGTTTTCTCAATTTTGACAACAATAAGCAGCGTCACTCAGGTTTTGTCCCCCCAATTTTCAGTTGTTAAAACAAAAAGTCAAGTTAATCTTTTAATGAGACGTTTTGGAATTTTTTGTATTCTGCCAATCGGTCTTTTAATCGGGGCGATCATTACGCCAGATTTTATCTATAATTTGGTTTTCTCAATTCAGTATGCTGCAATGCCACCCGTTGCAAAACTTTTATCAGGGGTTAATATCTTCTTTGTGGTCATGCAAATTCCTATGTTATTTTTCCTGTATGCCGTAAAAAAACCAAAATATGTTCTCATAAGTAATGCTATTTTACTTACCATAATAGGAGTAGGAAGTTACTACGGAGCACAAAATTATGGGCTATTTGGCCCACCACTAGCACTTTTAGCGAGTTATATTATAGTTACAATTTACGCATATTATATTTTCTTTAAGGAATTAAAGGGTCTGCCAAATAAATAATGAAGAGAGAACTCTGGTTAATATTTTTGGTGATTTTCGTCGACTCGCTTGGTTTTGGTCTTGTTATTCCAACACTCCCTTTTATTGCTACCAAATTTGGTGCATCAGCAATAATAATCGGGCTTCTTATGTCAGCTTATCCTTTTTTCCAGTTTTTTGGATCGCCAATTTTAGGAAAATTATCTGATCGTGTGGGCCGAAAACCTATTTTATCACTGTCGCTTCTTGGAAGTGCAATCTCCTATATCCTGATTGTGTTTTCACAGAGCATTGCAATGTTTTTTGTGTCACGTAGTATCGCAGGACTCACCGGTGGAAGCATCTCGGTAGCCCAAGCATACATAACCGATGTTGCACAAGGAAAAGAAAGGACTAAAGCAATCGGCATGATTGGGGCGTCTTTTGGTTTAGGATTTATTTTAGGTCCGTTAATTGGAGGACTCTTAACGTCATATGGGCTTGCAATGCCATTTGCTTTTGCCGGAATTTTATCATTTATTAATGCAGTTTTGATTATGATTATTGTCCCTGAACCAAAACACCATTCTGTCAAAAAGGACAAGAAAAAGATGAATATGAAAATAATCAGAGAGGTTATTGAGCCAAAAATTGTTTTGCACCTTATTTTACTTCTTTTTTTTATGTCACTTTCAGCATCTCTTATTCAGGGAGTTTTCCCACTATTTGCCAGTGACGTTTTTAAGTGGGATGCACGGTTTACTGGAATATTTTTTGCATATATCGGCCTTATGTTGGTTATCGCCCAGGGAATATTGCTTCGAAAATTTCTTATTTATATAACTGAGAAAAGATTAATTCAAATCAGTCTTTTTGTGCTTGCTTTTGGATTTTTATTTATCTACCAAGAACGGTTTGTTTATCTTGGGGCAACATTAATTGCCGTACCATTTGGAATTTTAATTACTACGTTGCAATCAGAAATTTCGGCCTATTCTGACCCGAGCGAACAGGGAGTTGTTCTGGGAATCTCACAAGGAGCCAACTCATTAGCTCAAGCGATTGGCCCGGCACTGGGAGGATTTTTATTTGGAAACTTTTTTTTCAAGCGCCTTTTTATTTCAGTTTTATACTTGTTTTTGTGAGTGGTTTAGCAAGTCTTGTCGCTTATCGAAAGCTAAAATGAGGTATAATAGTTGTGTATGATTGTACCCGTAGCTCAGTTGGATAGAGCGTCAGATTGCGGATCTGAAGGTCGCAGGTTCAAATCCCGCCGGGTACGCAAAGTTGCGCAGGTGATCTGATATAATTGTGACAATTTAAAAGAAATATGACCGACAGAGAACCACGAGACAATATTGAAGAGAGGAGTCTCGAACTAAGATATCATCAACTTCAAAATATATTCCGTCACTTTATGACCCTTGAAGATGATAAAAGAGACGAAGCATACAAAGCAATAGTTTCATTTCTTGAAAAAAGCGTTGATGAGGATTTAATCAGATATATGACGGAGCACGCGTTATATTCTCAACAATTAAAGAGAAACGTTGAATTGGGTTTACACGAAACTTGTGATGTTGCTGGAGCTGAAATACCGGAATTCAATCTAAACGGGCCGTATGTAGCTGCAAAAGTTGCTGCTGATGGGACAATCGAGGGAGTTGCACATAATCTTGATGCAGAGGACGATCCTGGACTACGAAAGGTGTTTGGACATGTGACATTACTTAAGGCGCTGTCTCCCGAGCATTTGCACCACTTGGGCATGGCGGGCGGGATTAGAGTGCCGGCAAATTATGAGAAATTAAAAAGTATTGGTTATAAGCGTCACGGCGGGTCAAATGAAAGACCAGTGGTTCATTATCATGGAGGGGCTAGCATTGGCACAAGCGGGAGAGTGGGTAACAAGACGTTTATTGAGGCCTTACTTGGCAGAGATATGGCAGATGAGTGGGAAGAGGCGGGGCTCATGGATTATCGCTTATCTGATGCAACTGCCTATGCTGCTGCAAATGGGAAGGCAGCACGAAACGTTCCGGCACCAATCAGATCACCCG
>MGAM01000020.1 GCA_001789725.1 Candidatus Roizmanbacteria bacterium RIFCSPLOWO2_01_FULL_39_19
CCACTTCTTGAGGTTACAGAATTATATGAGGGAACAGAGGAGAGGATTCTCGCTATTGACCCTGACTTTTGTAACTGGAGGGTTGAAAATGAAGTTATTGAGAAAATTCCAAACTTAAAAGCGATTATTCTTCAAACCGATGCCTTTGACTGGGTTGACGTAAGTTATTGTAAAGAAAAGGAAATTCCTGTCGTTAATTTAAGAGGATCCTCAACTGAGGCAGTTGCAGAATGGGCTCTTATTATGGCCTTAAATACAGCTCGAAATATTCCAAAAATTGTCAAAAATGGATGGGTTCAGGATTATAATCTACAAGGAGTAGAACTCAAAGATAAAGCTGCAGGTATTATTGGGATGGGTAGGATCGGGAGCAGAATTGCTGAGCTTGTGTCTGGAATTGGTATGAACACGCAATATTGGTCACGAAGACAAAGTAACGAAGAATATAAATATGTTGAGCTTGGGCAACTCATGAAAACATCTGATGTGATTTTTCTTGCTTTGCCCTTAAGCCACGAGACGAAAGGAATGATTACGTCAGAAATGATTGATACAATGAGAAAAACTGCAATTTTTGTAAGTATTGTTAATCATGGAATCTATGATCATGAATATTTACTTAATAAAACAAAAAATGAAGAAATTTTTGGCTATGCTTTTGAAGAGGAGGGTGGTAAAACATTTAATAATTATGAAGGGAACGTCTGGGCAGGGCCAGCACTAGGTTGGTGTACTACAGAATCTTTTAGAAAAAACACAGAGCTTTGGATTGAGGCGACAATACTTGCTTCAAAAGGCGAATTTCCCACAAAGGTAAACTAATATTTGTACTGTAAAAAGATTGCGGAAATTTCTTGACGAGGCAATTAAAATAGTCTTCAAAATGATTTAAAAACTACCCAGATAACGTCTACAGCTTATGTAAATTTGGAGTTGAATTCCGAAATTACACAGATTATACTCAATTTTATGATAAAAAGATTACTTGAGAAGCAAGTCAAACATGCAACAACCCAATTCCCCGTCGTATCTATTACGGGTCCAAGACAATCGGGCAAAACAACGTTGATTAAGAAATGTTTTCCTACCTACGAGTATTATAATCTCGAAGACCCGAATACAAGGAGCTTTATCAAAGACGACCCAAAACAGGTTGTAAACATAACAAAAAAAGGTGCTATCTTTGATGAGGTGCAAAAATATCCTGACTTACTTTCATTTATTCAGGTCACTGTTGATGAGACAAATAAACCCGGACAATACATTATAAGTGGTTCAGAAAACCTGCTTTTATCCGAAAAAGTCTCTCAAAGTCTTGCTGGTAGAGTTGCTGTTTTAAATCTTTTAACATTGTCAATTTCTGAATTACAAGCTGATAAGCTACTTGATCAAGATGTTTTTGCTCAAATTTACAAAGGGTTCTATCCACGCATCTATGATCAAAATATCTCTGCAACAGATTTTTACAGTAACTATGTTAATACATATATCGAACGGGACGTCAGACTTATTAAAAATATTGGTGACATCTCTCAGTTTCAAAGGTTTATACAGCTTTTAGCTGGGCGCGCAGGACAACTCTCTAACGCATCGGCGATTGCAAATGATTTAAATGTTGATAGTAAGACAATAAGTTCTTGGCTTAACATTCTGGAGGCTACATATATTATTTTTCGACTACAACCATATTTTCGAAATTTTGGCAAAAGAATAATTAAAAATGCAAAGATTTATTTTCATGATGTCGGATTATTAGCTTATTTACTTGGTATCAATAGCACAACAGATATGGATGTTCATTTTGCACGCGGAGCGTTGTTTGAAAATTTAGTTGTTGCTGAAATTATGAAACATATTGTAAATTTTAATACTCATATAAAACCGTATTTTTGGAGGGACAGTACAGGAAACGAAATAGACATTCTTGTCGACAAAGGGAATATGATTGACAGATTTGAAATAAAGGCAAGTCAAACATACAAGTCGGATTTTTCTAAAGGCTTTGACTATTGGGACGGATTACCCAAACAGAATAAACAAGATGGAAATAATTATGTTATTTACAATGGAAATATTGAATCGAAGGTGAAAAATTATAGATTAATAAACTGGAAAAATATAGATCATGCGTTTGCGTAGTCAGAATATGCCCATCTTACTCCAATTCGCAACCTTTCATGTTACGATAGTGGATTAGATGGGTATATTATATACCCACCATAGCCCGTTGTATTTTGAGAGCAGAGGGGTATAAATACACAGGTCACCTTAAAATTCTATATGCGGTATCTTTATTGCAATTGTAGTTGAGTATATAATACTTCAAGTATGCATCTTAATAAAGCTCTCCCTTTTGTTCTTTTATCTTCTTTGACTTATGCCTCAGTAATTATTTTGACACGATTTATTATGTCTGACGGGGGAGACCCGTTTACTGTTGTTTTGTGGGCGTTTTTAATAGAATCACCTCTTTGGATATATCTTTTTAAGAAACATTTTCGTGAATTTAAAACACTTACTTCTAAAGCGATACAACTACTAATTATAAGAGGGCTTATTAATACTATCGGCATCAATATTATTGAAATGTTTGCATTAAAATTTAGCCCGGCAACTAATTACGCATTTTTGTATAGAACGGTCATCATCTTCACAATTGTTTTTGCTGCAATTTTTCTTCACGAAAAATTAACCCGCAAAAAAATTTTTCTTGCATTAACTTTGTTGTTTGGTTCATATTTACTTTTATCTAAAGAAGGAGTTTTCTCGTTTACGGTGGGGGACGGTTTTACGATAATTGAAGCAGCATTTGCAGCCTTTGGCAACAATGTGGTTGGGAAAAAGTTAACTCAATATATGCATGCTGATTTGGCATCATCTGCTAGCTTTTTAGCCGGTATGATCCCACTGTTTTTTATTGTTGTATTAAAAAGTGGTTTTCATATTCCACAAAATATGGGATTAATTACTTTGTTGAGTTTAAGCAGTATTATTTTTACACTGGCATTATTTAGGGGATATAAATATGCGTCAGCGTCTTACGTCACCATGATCTTGTCATTTACCCCCGTTTTTGTGACGATTGCAGCATTTTTCTTGTTTAAAGAAATTCTGTTACCGATTCAGATTATTGGGGGGATAATAATTATCACCTCAGGAGTTTTGGTCCATAAATTGAGGGTCTTATAGATATTATCAAAATTAATGATCGCGTCTCATGTCTTGAAAATCAGTATTTTAACTTCTACTGCGGAGATATTGAAGAATCATCCCAGGAGGCAGGACAATAATATTCAAATCCCTTTTAATTTGTTCAATTTTATAGTGCTTTGTGTTGTATGTAGATAGAAATTGAGTTTTTGCTATAAATGCACCAGCAACAATATGAGCATCGTTTGGGTCAATGACATAACGCCCATATTGATCATTAATTAACTTATTTGTCATGCCCATTTTTAATATTTTATATTTAACAAATTCCCGTTCAATGTTTTCACTATCAAGTTTCAGACGACTACCGACAATCCTTATTTCTTGAAGAGAAATGGTAGAGATTATTCTTATAAAGGACGATGACTTTGTGAGCATATTCGCAGTTCCGTTTTTCGACAGAATGGAGGATATTACAACGTCAGAATCAACAAAAACAGTTATCTTTTTCATTGCATTTTCCTGACTAGGACAAGTTCTTTGTTTATTCGTGGAAGATTTTTCTTATCTTTTTCCTCTGCTATATATAAATCATCATCAATGCCAGTAAATATAAAAGATAGCGACCGAGCGGGAATACGATAAACTCTTCCAATTTTTTTGGCAATGATTTCACCCTTACTAATAAGAGCGTAAACAGTATTTTTGGATAACTGCAACATATTGGCTACCTGTTCTGGGGAATATGCTCTTGTGCTTAACATGACTAAATGTTACTAAATATGACCATAATTGTCAAGTGTTGAATAAGACTAATCTTTTAGGTATCATGAAAATGATGAAACGAAGATTAACTTTGTGTCTAGTTGTCTTTATTCTTCTATCCTTTTTTGTTGTACGGCCTGTTTCTGCTGAAGATATTATCACCAATCAAAAATTGATAACAGTTGACACAGGCAAACAAAAACTTTTTGCATGGGACAACGGACAGATAGTTTTTGAAACACCCGTATCAACAGGTATGGCACTTGCCCCAACCGTGCGAGGCAGTTATAAGGTTAGACGAAAAGTGCCGCTTAAAGACATGATCGGCCAAGTCAAACCATACAAAAAATATCATTTGAAGGATGTCCCTAATATTATGTATTTCTATCAGGGATACGCTATCCATGGCACTTGGTGGCATAACGCCTTTGGCAGACGGGCCAGCCATGGATGTGTAAATGTGCCAGTCCCAGCTTCAAAATGGCTCTACGATTGGGCCCCAATTGGCACAAGAGTTGAGATATTTTGAGCGTAATGTAGTACAATATAGATATGAAAACGACTGCTGTGCCACGTGAGCTTCAGGGTGTTTTGTGGTCGGTTGGAGTTGATCAGCTTGATATTGAAAAGGATAAAAATTATATCATACATCAAATTTTTGCATACGGAACACTAGACCAGATCAAATGGCTCTATGGTAGATATTCTAAAGCAATCTTACGTGATGAGTTCATTCATCATCCTACTAGGGTATATAACCGACCCGTTTATTATTTTATTAAAAACTATATTCTTGATTTGAATAAGATCAAGTTAAACGAGGACAATTATGTTACCTCCATATCTGGGCCAATTAAACGACGCACGGCAGCAAGTATTTAAAAAACTTGCATCATTTTCCAAAGACTATGTCCTTGCCGGTGGCACTGCAATTATGTTGCAAATTGGTCATCGAGAGTCTTATGATTTTGATTGTTTTTCAGCGAAACCATTTTCTGAAAATTTTACCCGTAAAGTAATCAAAATATTTAACGGAGCAATCAAGACAAACGAAACAGACGAAGTTATTACGTTCCTAACCAAAGACGACGTAGAGATGACGTTTGTGACTTACCCATATAAAATTCTCCGTCAAGTAATCAAAACTAATTCATTGCCACTTTTTCATCTTGATGATTTAGCTGCAAATAAAGCTTATACAATTGGAAGGCGGGGACAATGGAGGGATTATATCGATATATTTTTTTTATTGAAACAAAATTTATACGATATACAAAGTTTAATATCTTTAACTAATCAAAAATATCAAGGAGAATTTAATGAAAAATTGTTTTTAGGACAGCTCGCGTATTTTGATGACGTAAAGATTGTTCCGGTCAAATTTTTAAAAGATAATTATTCTGATAATGAAGTTAAGACCTACTTACAAAAAGAGGTAGAAAAATACACCCGATCAATTTTGGAATAGAAATATTTTCAACTCCCAAAATTTTCTTGCTATAATAGCCCAATGCAAAGCATTGAGGCGTTGAGACGTCGGCGTTATCGCGAGTATAACCGAGGGAAAGTTTTAGACTTTGCCGGATTGTCATTTAATTATGAAGGAGCGCTTGTGCCGTCTCCTTATTCTGTGACAGTGGGGGAAGTAAAACAAGGAGGATATTTCGGCAAAGTAATAATTCCAGTCAGTGAAGGCTTTGTTATTAAAACGCCCCAACCCGGCCCACTGCAGGACTTGATGCGAATGCCAAACTGGAGATTTAAAGAATTCCCTCATTCAGTTGATGAGAGAGCTGCGCAGTTGGAACATTTATCAACAAGATTAATTCATGAAGTTCTCCCTGTTTTAACTCATGGAAAATTTAGAAGTCCCGCGTCTTATGGATATACGTATTTAGGAAATGGGTACGCGCAACTTATTGAAAAAATGGAAGGAAGAGTATTAAGATATGATACCGAAGTAGATGAATATCAAGAATTTAAACAGGCTCAAACAGAACTAACTCGTTTGGCATATTCGTTAGGACTTGAACAGGTCGGCCAAATTCATCCTAATAATCCGTTCGCACTTTCTAATTTATGGAAAGATCCCAATACAAACACATGGGTTTGGGTTGATGTTGCACCGGCAATGCGACACTCAATGGGAAGGGTTTTCCCATTTCATAAAGAAATTCAAAAATATTTTAAATCACCTGTCCCAACTTTCAATCAAGTTCACACCGATATGTTCAGAAGTGTGGTTGAAGCTCATAAGGATGAGTTTGGAAAAGACCGCTACTGGAGAGTTATGAGAGATCTTGAACTGTATGATGTAACTTTTGCTGGTTTTGAAAAAAAACCAACAACTAGAAGAGATGCTGTTGGTGTAGTTGTCGCGTTAAGTCAACTTTCACGAGATATAGAGGAACATACCCCATGGTATAAATTCGTCCATAATCCTACATTTAGAAATTCGGTGCTTGAGACAGCCATTGCTATTATCAAAGATCCAGAATTTAGAACTCATTATTTATATAGACAAAGCGTGATGAGGGGAGTTGAGAGAGCAAGGCAACTTGATATTATTACTCAAGATGAATACGCTAGGTTGTGGCAAGAGGTTGAAAACGATAAGTATGACCCTTCCCAAAGAAAGCGTAAATTAACATACGCTGGACTTCAGACTGGCTATTTTGCTGCGGGATTTATTGGGGATTTAGTCGCCGGGACAATAGGGCTTGATGCAGCACGTGATATGATGTTTGAGGCAATCGAACGAGGATCTGTTTCAACTGAGGATATCTTACAGGGAGGACTCGCGCTTGTTTTATGGAAAGTAATTCCAGCACTCATCCGACCACAGATAACAAGAGGAATTTCTAGGTTGTCAGAAATTGATTTGAGGGTTGCTCAACATGTTTCAGCTTTGCCACTTCCTTTTATCACTTATTTCATTCTCCCGGCCCAAATTGCAGCAGGCAAAACTGATGAAATATTACATTATCAAATTAGGTGGTTTATCGCAAAAATGTCGGCTTTCCTTTTGTTAGGAGGAGAAGGCAGCGAAGGTGAAGCTTATTTATGGAACAAAATTGGTAAACGACTTGAAGGTAGATTTAAACACTCTGAAAATTGAACATTCTTAATTTATCATCCTATAGTTGACATTACTTGAAGAGTATAATATACTACGGGATCATTAATTTATTATTAGAACAAACTAATATATGAGAAATAATAAAAATAATCTTATTGCTATAGTTATATCTATTTTACTCTTTGCCGGCATTTTATCTATTAAAAATGCCAGGGCGACTACGGATGAACTTTGCTGGATCGATGATATGAATGTTCCGTGCGACTTATTTCCTACAAATGAACCCTTAAATAATGAAGAGCTTGATCTTGATTTTTCAGACAATGGTCTAACGCCAACTCAAACACCAACTCCAACAGGAGGTAATATTATTGAAGATAATATTTTTGATGTTTGCTTACCACCATTTTTAAACAATTGTCCAACAGCAACTCCAACGACCGGGCCATCGGCAACACCAACTCCAACAGGAACTCCACCGGCTACGCCAACCACTACGCCTCAACCGACTATCAGGCCAACTGAAGTGCCAGTGGGTGGCGGTTCAAGTCAGGGTAGTTCATCGTCATCCTCTTCTCCATCAACCGGAGGAGGACAAGTGCTTGGCGCCACGACACTTGCAACAACAGGAGTATTTGAAGAGACTATCGCCAATATGGTGACGTTTTCAGGTGCGCTTCTTATGGGGGTAGGTTCGATGTTGTATGGCAAAAAAAACTCCTAAAAAAGGTAAGCAAAAACATCAAGTCCTACTTTTGGTTATCTGTGGGTTGCTTTTAGTCCTATTAGGATTAGGTTATAGAATCCACTTAAACAGAAGTTTGTCTTTCAATGGAAACTACTCTGTTAAATCATCCCACTCTGTCAATACTGCCCCAAAACAAATTATTATTAAATCTCTAGAAATTTCTCTCCCTATTAAACAAACTATTATTAAGAATGGAGTCTGGGAAGTTTTTAATGAAGGAGCATCTCATTTATCAACTTCAGGTTATCCTGACGAGAATAAACCAATAATTGTCTACGCTCATAATCGAAATAATCAATTTGGCAAGATAGATGGACTTAAGAAGGGAGACCAAATAATTTTGTCTGATGGGCTAAACCATTATCTTTATCTTGTAAGTAGACAAAAAGTAGTTGAGCCATCAAATACCCAAGCACTCAAAGAAAGTAGGGGAGAGATTTTAATTTTATATACCTGTACTGGGTTTGCTGACAGCAAGAGACTCCTAGTTTATGCTAATAGGATAGAATAGAAGCATTCTGAGCTCCTGAGTGTGTTAAAATAATCACACAGGGGGTGTGGTGAAATGGTATCATAAAGGTCTCCAAAACCTTTGTTCCAGGTTCGAGCCCTGGCGCCCCTGCCAGAGAACCGTCCACAAAACGGTTGGTTTTTCTCAAAAGTAGCTTGGTAGATCAACCCCTTGTTTTTTTGTCTGATCCACCCCTCGTGTCCCATTTAATTTTCTGAATTTTCCTGTACAGTCAGTCCATTTGGTGTAGCGACGTTTGAGAATATACCCGTTCATCCACAGCTTTGCGTGTGCCACTGATTCAAAAGATCTCAGTGCTCTCAAACGAGCTTGTAAGTGACTGTTTAAACCTTCAATAATGTTTGTTGTCACTGGAGCTCCCTTAAAGCCTCGGTATCCCGTGAGTTCGTGATGGTACTTTTGTATGTTGGCAAGTACCGACGCGCACGCTGAATCATGCTGATGTACGTCCCACAAAATTTGTAACCTTTTGAATAGATCAGCGTCAGTTCTTTTCCCTGTCAAAATACTGTTGAGCGATCGCATAAAGGGCTTGTAGGTGTCATCTGATCGAACACGCAATGTACGCCTGATATTTTCCTTGAAGTGATTCGTACATGTTTGTATAACCACTGCTGGGAATCGTGCTCTGGCAGCCATCTTGATATTGACATTGTCATCACAGACAAGTAGTTCTGGATGATCATTGATGATGCGATAGTACGAAAAATATCGAGCCCAGCTGTGATAGTTCTCACTTGGTGCAATGAGTGCGATAGGTATGTCATGTCGAAAGTAATCAACTCTCCACAGGAGACAATAGCCATGTTTCTTTCCTTTCACCTTAAAATATTTTCCATCAACAATAAGCGTGGAGGAGAAGCGATCGCAATACTTGTGGGTGAATTGATTGCTGTCAGGAAGCTTTTTCAACGCTTCATGACAGATATTCCAAGCTTGAGACTTTGATATTAAATATTTTGTAGCAAGCTTTCTGAATGAAATCCCGTCAAGATGATCGTTGAGAATTGCAGTGGTATGAGTGAAGAATGCATTGACTGAAAAGTACTTTGTACACGTCTTGCAAAAATATCTGAGTCCCTTTTTGCGATATCCCCATTTGATAACGTGGTTGGTGGTGCTGCACAGAGGGCGGCAGTACTTTTTTTAGACATATGCCCCATATATACAATATTTATGGTATGCTAGCAATGAAAAGGTATCATTTTACCAACCGATATTTGGACGGTACCCTAAATTTTTTGATTGGGGCGAATCTGCCACGAATGGTTTTGACGAGGAAGAACTACTACGCTTACGAGATGAACACCCTTCGGATATTGCTGGTGCTATTTGGGATCTTGGAAGAGTTGTTCAATCCCGAGCCTTGTTTGAAATCCTGGCTCACGGTAATCCAAGAAAGGCGGCAATGGTTGCAAGAAATTTGGTTGAACAACATCCAATTTGTGAAAGTTCATTAAGGAAAGAGACAGGTACTGAAATGACAGATTACCTTCTAAAATCGGAGCTCCTTAAACTTCCAAGTAAACCCGAAGAATATCCTCGATAAACACTTTTCAAGCAAAAGCTGGAACATACCATGTTTTATATCTCCATTATCATGTCACATTCTTTGCTATGTGCATAAGATAAAAATACCAAATAAAAAACTTAGTTCATTTATAGATGACTTTACCCTCATTGATCTGGACAAAAACATTATAAACAAATTCCTAAAAGGACCTACAAACGACCTCAAGGATAATATTCATCTACATTCTGCTGCAGAAGAGGATTGTGACATATTCTTAACCTTTGATAAGAAACTTCTTGCCATGAGGTTTTTTGGTAAAGCCCAAATCATGTCTCCAACAAATTTTAAATAAGTTTTAACACCTACATTCAAGAATTAAGTGCAACAACTGATAACTTTGAGTACTCCAATTCTAATATCTCCTGAGGTGTTGCGTAGTCGAGTGTTTTTCGTGGTCGATTGTTTAACTCCCAGGCGATATCATTTAGATCGTGCTGGGTAATATCTTCTAAGCTTGATTCACGAGGAAGATATCGTCTAACCAGGCCATTCGTATTTTCGTTTGTTCCTTTCTCCCATGAGTGATAGGGATGACAAAAGAAGATAGAGATACCAAGTTCTTCTGCAATCACCTCATGCCTTCTGTTTTCTGTCCCATTATCAAGCGTTAACGATTCAACGTAATAGTCTTCCAGCTGATTAACAAATGCACTGGTTGATTCCTCTGCTGTTTTTCTGTTAAGTTTCGTTAACATCGTATATTTGAGTTTCCGCTCAACAATACTTTGTATCGCTTGTTTGTGAGCATAAATGATGGTGTCTCCTTCCCAATGACCAATGGAGGTACGATTGTTGATCTCCTCTGGTCTTTCATCGATAAATACCCTGTTGGGAATGATTTCGTGCTTGGTTTTTTTTCCATACTTTTTGGTTCGTCTCTTTTTTCCGTTCCTCAGATATTGGTACAGCTTCTCCCTTTTTCCATAGTCTGATTCGTAAATGAATCGATAGATTGATTCATGATTTACATATTCGTCCTCTGGTCGTTTTCCTTCTGTGATTTCTTTTTTCAGTCTTCCTGAGATCGTCTCAGGACTCCAGCCATGTTTAATCCGATCAATGACAAAGCTGCCGATTGCATGATGTTTGATCTTTGATCTGATACCACAATGCTGCTTTGCCCGCTGGTAATCTTTCTGGGCGTAATTGGCAGTATATCCTCTCAGGATTCCTCCTCTCTTTTTAATCTCACGAGAAATTGTTGATCGATTAACATTCAACAAACTGGCAATCTCATACTGAGATTTGCCTTCCGAAAGATATACTTCAATACGAACTCGATCGTGTTCGTTTAGGTGTCTGTACTGTTCATTTTTCATACAACGGTATTGTATACAAACCGTTGCATTTAATCATTGAACTTGTGACAATTCACCAACTCCTGCTTTTGATATACTATCTTTATGAATCTCCCAAATAAAATAAAACTTGCTCTTGAAGATATATATAGCAAAACTTCACCGGTTTCAATTTTTTTATATGGGTCACAGGCACGAGGTGATGCAACACCTAAAAGTGACTACAAAGTAGGAATCTTATATAAAGCCATTGAGAAAATCCATAGATTTGATCTCCAGGAAATGCATTCGATTGAAAATCTAAATATCTATCCATTCATCTATGAAGATTTCATTCAATATAGCCTAGATTCACCATTTCCCGAAGCGCTTTATTTGCGAAGTCTATTTGATGGGGGAGCGTTTACTTTATATGGTAAAAAAGTTGTAGAGGAGACTAGCCCACCGGCGATATTAACAAGCGATCTACTTGAAGAGATATCTTTTGAAATAGCTTATGCTCTTGGCGCCCTCTTATCATTTAGGAAAAAAGACATATCGACTGCCAGTGATCAGTTTGTAAAAGCCATTATGTATGGATCCCGATTACTCATAATGCTTCGAAAAAAGAAGTATGTCCTGCGATATGATGAAATAATCACAAATACTGTAAAACTTTATATACCCGATGAATACAAAGACCTCATTTTGCGTACTAGTAAAATAAGGAAAGGAACAAATAGTCTTCAGCTTCAGGATATCTATACTGGCATTTCGTATCTTAACCAAGTGATCAGAACGGAAATAAAAAAAATGCTGGGTCAAGGAAACGATGTTGTATTGGAAGGTGTAAGAAAAACATAAAACCTTCAACTTCGAACACTAACCCCCATAAGTAGATCAAAGTAGACCATTATTCTGATGATATACTTTCATTATGAAAACGATTCCTCAAATCATTCATCAAATCCAGTCAATTAATGAATTAAAAGATTTCGTTCTTGTTGCAATAGACGGTAGAGGAGGATCAGGAAAAACGACATGCGCATTACTGATTAAACATAAAATTCCTGATGCTGACATAATAACAACAGATGATTTCTTAAATGATGAACTACATAAAATAGACATCAACCAGCTAGAACTACGAGTGCTCATACCTTTCTCCAAGGGAAAATCTGCAAAATATCTGGAATTTGATGGTCAGAAACGTGAAGAGAGAATCGTCAAACCAAAGGGGGTAGTTATTATCGAAGGTATATATTCGAGCCATAGCTCTTTAAAAAATTACTATGATATGACAATTTGGGTTAAGGCAGAAGATGTCGATAAAAAAGTAGAAAAAAGAGACGGCTTTTACGATGAAGATTGGGAAAAATATCATCGTCCAAATGAGAATGAGTATATTACTGAAGATAGACCGCAGGATAGAGCAAATTACATAATAAACAACGTACAGAATGAGAGTCTCAATAATTTAAAACTATTATGGGAAAAGGTCTGTGGGTAAAATAAGTTTTAACGTAATTCACCAGCTCCTACTTAGAGTACTACAAAAACACAATTTGTCTTCTACTTTGTATAATACGTCGCATGGGACATATTGAAGCAACCCTTTCAACTGATGATTTACTTAGATCTCTTGGTTTAGAGGACGATACTGATGGTAAAACTTACCAGATTTTTAGAGATTTTGAGCAAACAGTAAAGGAAACTTTTAATCCTTCTGAAATAGGAGGAGTTATCAGCGCAATGCATATTATGGCGCAGGCTCACATTGGTCAAAGACGAAAAGACGGAAGTTTATATATTTTCCATCCCGTTGAGGTAGCACGGGACGTCATTGCTTTATGCGCGTACCCAGACAAAGGAGCAGTAATCGCAGCACTTTTCCATGATGTTGTTGAGGATCAGAGCGAAGCCTACGTTAGGCTTACAGGAAGACAGCTTGATCAGCAAAGGCCAACACAAGCGCAGGCACTTGAAGCGATCGGAGATGATTTTGGAGACGATGTTGCCCAATTAGTGACCGCCCTAACAAATCCTAACTTCGGACAAATATTAGCAAGTGAAGGAATTGATAAAGATCATCCCGAATTTTCAAGAAGAATGAAGGAACTTTATGCTCAACATGTAGCTTCCATAATTGAAGATCCGCGGGTATGTATTATCAAGTTTGCTGATTTTTCACGAAATTGTTGCGCCTTTCCAAAACTTAAGAATTCAGAAATGAAAAGAGAGATTGGAGCAAAATACAGGCCTGTTGTTGATATATTTAGGGCACGAATAAATGATAAATCAAAACCACTTAATACCTGTCAACAGTCAGACATGCTGCTTGAACTTGGCGAGATTGCAGAATTGATTGACAAATATTTTGCAAACTTAGAGTAAGTTTTTATTTGATTTAGTAGATCTTACAAAATAAATTATAATAAGTGGAGATATGAAAAGTCCTTCGTATTTGTCTCAACAAAAAAAGTTCGTATCAAATGATAGCGCTTTCAATAAATTATACCCTTTTCCAAAATTTATATCTAAAAAGATGGCGATTGTTACCATTGTGTTCATAATTTGTATTTTCTTATTTTCATTATTGATAAATTTAATTTTGACGATTTCCACATAAAAGAACTAGAGTAGCATCAGGAAGATTTTTTTGCTAAGGATTCGCTTACCTTAACTAAATCAATCCTTGATTTGTGAAAGAAATAGCCAACCGTCCCAAAAGTTATTAGAGGAGAGAGCCAATGAGGAATATGAAATCCAAAACTGTCCAAAATCATAATTCCTCCTAAGAAAAAAATTGAATACATGGCACCGTTTTTTAAATACTTGTATTTTTTTATTCTTTCAATATTGGAAACTGTCAATTTTCGAAGCACCAAGGCTCCTAAGCCGTTACCGATTAAAATTAACGGCACAAAAAATGTGAATGCAAATGCCCCAATTACTCCATCAATTGAAAACGTGGCGTCCAACACTTCCAGATATGCAATTTTACTAATATCAGACATATTATTTTTGGTGTCAAGCAATGCCTCCTCTTGTTTTTCGGCAAATTGTCTAAATCCATGAATAATAAAGAATGCTGTTGATCCAACAACGGCAGCAAACCCCAACATTGAGCTTATTTGCAGAGCAAACCAAACTATGATCGTCAAAAGAACAGACACAATTGCAAAAAACCAGGCCCCCTGGGCATGAAAAAATCTCTCACTGCGAAGTCCGAAATTTTTAGGCTCCAAAAACAACCAATTGAAAAACAAAAAAATCAAGAAAACACCCCCGCCGATTAAAAGAAGAGGGGATGACTTTTCAATTGACTCGGCAACGTGCGGATCACCTGAAAAAACTGCTGTCACTACCTCCCAGGGAGTTAACCCGGGGTTGGCCAACATCACAATTAAAAAAGGTAGCAGCCCGCGAACAACAAACACTGCTATGGCAAACCCCCAAAGTAAAAACCAGCGTCTGGCTTTTTGGCCCATGCCAGACAATACCTCCGCATTGATAATGGCGTTATCAATGCTTGTGATAATTTCAAAAAGAGATAGTCCCAAAACAATTAGGGCCAGAGAAAGAATATTCATGAAAGTTAATTCTACATTAAAAAAGACAAGGGAGTGATATAATTTTAAACATGAATTACGCTATCCTTTTGGTTGAGGATGAGAAAGAAGTTTCAGAGTATATTGCCGACGTTCTGGTTGACAATGGGTACGTTGTAAGAACAGCACATGACGGTACAGAGACTTTAAAAGAACTTCAGAAGCTGCAGCCAGACTTGATGATTTTGGATCTTGGATTGCCAACAGTCCGAGGGGAGACAGTTTGCATTGAAACAAAAAAGATGTACCCTGAGCTTCCAATTATCATTTTGACCGCCCAAAACACAACCCCTGACATTATCAAGGGATTGAACTTAGGCGCTGATGATTATGTCAGCAAGCCATTTGAGATTGAGGAGTTGCTTGCCCGAATTAATGCACGACTTAGGAGCCAAAATTATCCTCAAAATCAACTTCAAGTGGCCGATTTAGTACTTGATACTGAAAAAATCACAGTCGAGAGAGGTAAAAAAAAGATCTTTCTTACTCCTCAGGAATTTAAATTACTTGAGTATTTAATGATGCACAAAGAAAAAGTGCTAACACGAACCATGATCCTTAACCGACTTTGGCTTTACTCGCCTGACATTGATACTCGTGTAGTTGATGTGTATATCGGCTATTTAAGAAAAAAAGTTGATGCTGAATTTACTAAGAAACTGATTCACTCAATTCGCGGTTTTGGATATGTCATCAAAGAGTAGAGAGCCGACCTTGTGAAATTGTCGGTTAGCATTTGACACGCCCTGATTATTTATCTATTATTAACATATGCTAAAGGTAAATTTATTTCGTTTAATTGGACGCGCTTCTTTGATTATATTTTTTATAGATATCTTTTTTGTTCCAAAGTTTATCACACTGGCTCAAGAGAATCAGATTGCTACTCCTAATAGATATATCATTACGTTTAGGAAAAACACATCATCTGCCCAGCGAAACGGGGCAATTGGTATAATGCAGGCGAGGCTTGGCAAAAGACAAATCAGACAAACCGGACAAGTAAATACTCATCTTCAGAAAATTAACTCCGTGTCGGTTGAAATAACTGATACAAATATTTTGCAAATGAAAACATATGGGCTTGGAGTTGGTGGAATAGAATTGATCGAACCGGATTATAAAGCGCAAAAGTTAGGAGAGACCAATGACCCTGATTTACCAAAATTGTGGGGACTCTATACTATGAAAGTTGCGTCTAACGAGGGAACAAGCGCTTGGAACACAACAAATGGCGCAAACTCTGTTAAAGTTGCAGTTTTAGACACCGGAGTCAATACCGCACATTCTGATTTGTCTGGAGTCGTTGTGCAAAGCGCTGATTTTACCAATTCTCCATCTGGAAGTAGTGACATGGACGGGCATGGATCTCATGTAACTGGGGCAATTGCAGCAGTCGGCAATAATAATCTCGGAATATCAGGAATCTCTTATGGAGTGAAGGTTTTAAACGGAAAAGTTTTAGGAGACAACGGATATGGAACATATTCGGGTATTGCAAGCGGGATTATCTGGGCTACTGACAACGGCGCAAATGTCATTAATATGAGTTTGGGAGGGTCAGTCAACTCATCAACCTTAAACAACGCTATCGATTATGCAATATCACATGGTGTTGTTGTTATTGCTGCAGCTGGAAACTCAAATAGTTCAATAAAATCGTACCCAGCCGGTTATGACCCGGTAGTGTCAGTTGCGGGAACCACTCAAAGTGATGTAAAAGCAAGTTGGTCAAATTATGGAACGTGGGTCGATATTGCTGCCCCGGGGTCATCAATTTATTCAACGGTGTTAGGTGATAGTTATGCCTATTACTCGGGAACATCAATGGCTACATCGTATGTGTCAGGCATTGCCGGATTGGTTTGGTCATCGGGTATTTGTTCAAACCCGGATTGTGTCTTGAGCCAACTTTTCACTACCGCCGACCCAATAACTGGAACCGGCAGCCAATTTAAGTATGGCCGAGTTGATGCACAGAAAAGTGTTTTGTCGCTTTCAATACCCACTCCAACAGCTACTTTAACAATGACTCCAACACCAACAGACCCGACCGCAACGCCGGGCGGGCCAACAACAATCCCAACAGACCCGACCGCAACGCCGGGCGGGCCAACAACAATCCCAACAGACCCGACCGCAACGCCGGGCGGGCCAACTCCATCGCCAGCTGCTGCGCAAAAAACAATAACTGCCTCCTTAATTACAATGTCTTACATTACAAGATACTCGCTCTATACAATTACTACAAAAGTGACTGTCAAAGACAACCAAAATAATTTAATGGCTGGGGCTAGAGTAAGCATCTCAACTAAGATGCCAAATAATTTTAACTTCGTGGGGTCAGGAACAACCAATTCATCAGGCGCTGTCTCATTTATTCTTCGAAACAGCTATGCTAAAGGAACTTATAAAAGCACAATAACAAACATCAGTAAATCAGGATATATTTACACTCCAACAATTATTGGAGAAACAATAACTATTCAATAGTTTCTTACATAATTCTTACTGTTTTTTAATTGATTATTGTTTACAAGTTGCTACAATCCTGCGTATGTTTATTGAAACATTGATAATTAATTTAATAAACATAATTTTAGGAATAATTGAATTCTTTATAGGTCTTCGTATTATTTTGAAACTCGCTGCAGCAAATCCAGCAACTCCATTTGTTTCCTGGGTTTATGAGACGTCGAGAGCATTGATTTGGCCATTTCAGGGAATGTTCCCGCCTCCTACTTTAACAGGCGGGTCAATTGTTGAATTTAATGCTCTCATTGCACTTTTAGCATACGCGTTTTTATAGCTAGCGCAATTCAAACTGTCTAATTTGTCATCCTGAATCCCGAATCAAGTTCGGGACAAGTTTTATTTCAGGATCTTATTGTTGAGATGCTGAAACCCTCCTTCGTACAAGACTACGGAAGGGCGCAGCGAGTTCAGCATGACAGTATAAAAAACCGACATTTTGTTTTGCGGTTGCTATAGGATATTTGTTCATGGAGCTTATCCGTTGGATCGAATATTCAACTGGTCGTTATTACATAACGGCAAAAAGGGGACGACGCATTAGGGAAGTTGAAGTTGAGGAGTGATTTCAGATCGAAGAAGGAGATGTTACGACACTTTGAATGGATTTTTTGTGTTTAAAATTATATTGTTGACATTAGTTTAGATTATGAAAGGGAGGTGATTAATATATGATAAAAGGTATTGAATCGGTTTTACTTTCAAGCCATAGCGCCACAAAACTTGCACAATTTTATCGCAATACAGTTGGACTTGCAATGGGAAAGGAGATGGAAATTGGGGATAAGGGAGAAAAGGCCTTTGAATTTTCTCTTGCCAATGGAAGCCTCCTGTATATTAATGACCACTCCGACATTACCGGCCCGGCAACTGATCCAAAGAGAATGATAATAAACTTTGAGATTGACAACATGGATGAGGAGGTCGCAAGACTTGACGGAAAAGGGGTAAAGAAAACTACAGAAACCTATCATGTTGAGGGGTACGGCTTAATAACAACATACGAAGACATTGATTGCAACTACTTCCAGCTTGTCCAAATAAGAGAAGGCTACGATTGACAATATATACACCATGTGATATGGTGTATGTATATGAAAAGGTACCAGGTATATCTCAATCCAGATTCCGTTGCTGTACTTGACAATATTGAAAGGATTGTTAATATTTCTCGCTCCAAACTTATCAGGGGAGTTGTTGATAGATACGCCAACACTGTAAAGAGATTTATTATTGAGGTCAAACCGGTCGTCCTTACAAAATATCGTATGGATGATCTGGCCGGATTTGACAAGCAAGAGGCAATTGGTAAAACTAATTTTTCAGAGACAGTGGATGATATTTATCATAGAGATTTATGAAAATCTTTATTGATACTGGAGCATTTATTGCATATTTTGTCAAAGTTGATGATAATCACGCAGATGCCCTAGAGAAATATAAAGTTTACCGTAAAAACACAGATGTTCTATTCACTTCAAACTATATTGTTGATGAATTATTGACTTGGTTTTCTTATCATCGACCCCAGAATATTGTCATAAAACTTATATCCGAATTCAAAAAAGTTGAGGCAAACAATGAGATTAGGATAGTGCACGTTGACGAAACCATTCATAAAAAAGCAATCAATACTTTTATTAAATTCAGCGAGCACAAAATTTCTTTTACCGATTGCACTTCGTACGTATTATTTAAAGAGTTCGCTTTTGACGAGATTTTCACCTTTGATCATGATTTTAAGAAAATGAAAATCCAAACTTCATTTTAAAGATGGGGTACTAAACACACAACTAAACCGTTCTTGGAACAGAGTTTTATGGATTAAAATATGAAAGTAATGAAAATCCTTATTATTCGAAATAATATTCCAAATATCAAGGCAGAGTATACAAAAGAACATCTGCAAAAAATTGAAAACGTTGATTCTAGGATTAGTGTCCAGCTAATATCTCCACAAAAAGAAATAATTAATAAATTTCTACCCGAAGCGGACATCTTGATTTGCACACGCCACAATTTCCAAGAACTTATTTCATTATGACAAACGCAATAATTTTAGCTTTAGAAAAATTAAAAAACCCTGAAAAAGCGGTGCTTTTTTTAAGGTATTTCAAAACAGGCAAAGGAGACTACGGAGAAGGAGACATCTTCTGGGGATTAACAGTGCCTCAAACAAGGAGCGTTGCCAAAAAATTTAAGAGTGCTCCTATTGCTGATGTTATCCCTCTTTTGCATCATGAAGTTCATGAAGTGAGACTTTGCGGACTTGAAATTCTGTGTATGCAGTTTAAAGATAGTCCCAAAGAGGTATATGAGGCTTATATTAATAATCTTGAAAAAGTTAACAACTGGGACTTGG
>MGAM01000021.1 GCA_001789725.1 Candidatus Roizmanbacteria bacterium RIFCSPLOWO2_01_FULL_39_19
TTGAAGTAAACTATCTCTCTCAGAATCAAAAGGAAGAACTAATTATCGAATATGAAAAATTATCTTTTTGAAGTAAACTATCTCTCTCAGAATCAAAAGGAAGAACTAATTATCGAATATGAAAAATTATCTTTAAGTATGGCAAAGTTTATATCCTATCTTAGGAAGAATAACAAATTAAAAATTAATAAACAATAACTAATAAATAATATCTAATAATCTATGAATATTCGTAACTTTGCAATTATTGCCCATGTTGACCATGGAAAATCAACTCTTGCTGATAGGTTGCTTGAATTGACTGGTGTTGTCTCGCGCGATAAGCATGAAGATCAATTACTTGACAGAAACCCAATATCAAGGGAACGGGGCATAACAATAAAACTGGCACCAGTAAGGATGCAATATCCTGTTTTAAGTTCTACGTTAAACGTGTCACGTGGAACGGAGTACGATGAATATATTTTAAATCTTATTGATACTCCAGGTCACGTTGATTTTTCATATGAAGTTGAAAGAACTTTAGCTTGTGTTGAAGGAGCAATACTTTTGGTTGATGCGACAAAAGGGATACAAGCGCAAACAATTGCCCATGCATACAAAGCAATTTCCCAAAATCTAACCATTATTTCTGTTGTTAATAAAATTGACTCCCCTCAGGCTCAGGTCGAAAAAACTGTCTCCTCGCTGTCAAATTTCTTAGGGATCGACCCCCAAACCATCACAAAAATTTCAGCCAAAAATGGCACAAATGTTGAAATATTGTTAAATCAAATTGTTAAAGAAGTCCCATCTCCCGGGGTGCCAGGAGGAGTTCACCCTCGGGGTGATCTAGGTTGGCACATCGGGAGTGAAAGTGCCCAGGCTCTTATTTTTGACTCCTATTACGATCCATATAGAGGCGTTATTGCGTTCGTTAGAGTTTTTGGCGGCAGTCTTTCTAAGGGTCAAAAAGTAAAGCTTCATGCAACGAATAATGAGTTTATTATTGATGAGGTAGGGGTTTTTTCACCCGACTTAATTGCCTCTAGTTCTTTATCATCTGGTGAGATTGGATATGTTGTTACAAAACTAAAAGATATCCATTTGGTTACCGTTGGTGACACAATGTCAGACCCGCAGGCGTCATCCCCTCTTTCGGGTTATAAAAAAGTCAAGCCAATGATATTTTCCTCTGTTTTTTCAACTGATGAGGATGCTCTTTCTGAATTAACTATGGGTCTGGAAAAATTATCGTTAAATGACTCGGCTTTAACTTATGAACCGGTCAAAAGCAATGCGTTGGGCACGGGATTTAGAGTTGGGTTTTTAGGATTACTTCACGCCGATGTTGTTAGAGAAAGGCTAGAGCGCGAATTTAAAGTCAACGTAATTCTAACACCGCCAACGGTTGAGTATATACAGAATGAAAGGAGTCAATATCTGGAGCCAATAGCAAAGGTGAGTGTTGTTGTGCCCTCAAGATATATTGGCGAGGTGACGCGAGTTGCAAACTCGTCAAGAGGCGTTTTTGAACATATGGATAACCCAACAGATAATGCGGTAATAACTTACACAATGCCCCTGATGGACCTAATCTCCGGGTTTTTTGATACGCTAAAAACTGTTACTTCAGGATACGGATCGCTTGATTGGGAGTTGTCCGGCTACCAGGTGGTTGAAGTTGATAAGATGGAAATTTTGCTCAATGATAACCCGGTTAACGAATTATCAAGATATGTAATAAAAGATAATTCATTTCAGGTAGGTCGCGAGATCTGTAAAAAACTAAAAAAATTGATTCCTCGCCAACAATATGAAGTTAAAATTCAAGCAAAATTTAGAGGGAAGATAATTGCCTCAGAGAGAGTTTCACCGCTTCGCAAAGACGTCACAGCCAAACTCTACGGAGGAGACAGAACCAGAAAAGATAAGTTATTGAAACAACAAAAAAAGGGCAAAAAACTTATGAAACAAGTTGGGACTGTTGAAATTCCAAAAGAAGCCTTCTTAAGACTATTTGTAAAAGAAGATTAATTAATCTTTAGAAAGTGAGTGAAGATGTGCTAGTCGTGATAATTTGAGACCCCACGCTCCAACCAGATTAAACATTAAGTAAGCTACATTTAATGGCCCCATCCCTCCGGGTGTTGGTGTATAAAATCCGGCTACCGGCTCAATTTCATTTTCACTATAGTCCCCTATCCACTTATTTCCCTCCTGATGCAATCCAATACTCATTAGAATACACCCCTGTTTAAGGACATTGTGGGTAATAACCTTTTTTCCAACTGCGCTGATGACAATGTCTCCCTCTTGAATAAAACCCTCAGGATGCGGTGTTTGACTATTAATGTTAATGTAGTTAATTTTTAAATCAGATAAGGTTTTCCCAACGGGGGCTCCGCCCGTCTCACCGCGTCCTAGCAATACTATTTTCTTTCTTTTAATTAGTCCTTTGATAAATTGGACATCCTTTTTAAGATCAACAATAATATTATCAGTAGTTTCTCTTCCCGCAGGATTATAGATATATTTCAAGACAGTTAAAACAGCAAGACCAAGTGGGGGAATATGGGGACTTTTCTTTGAAAAACCCTCGATTTCCTTTTGAGGTGGAATGTAATTAATCAATGTTTCTGACGCGAGGTTTGCTGGAAGAGGGCGTTGAACAATCATAGCTGCAACTTCAGGATCATGACCAATAGTTGAAATTATTCTTATAAACTCTTCAAATTTTGGAGTTTTCTTAAAATGAATATGTTGAAAGTTGGCGCCAATAAACTTAGCCGATCTTTCTTTATTGGTGATAAACTGAGCATTTGCTGGATTATAGCCGACAGAAACAACAACAAGTTTGGGGGCGTTCTTGCCTTTTTTAACTCCCTCGCGAACCTCTTTTTTGAGTTTTTCAAGCAGCTTGCCTGCTATCAATTTTCCTGGTATTACCATACTTTACACAAACGTTGCGCTCCCAACCTGATCTTTCTCTTTAGAAAATCTCATTAATATAACTCCTTTTGCAGTTCTTGACAGTCGTGGGATTGCAGACACATTAATTTTAACCACTTGACCCTGACGGGATGTAATAAGCAAGGTTGGTTTGTCAGGTGTCACAAATCCTGAAAAACAAATTGGCCCATTTTTATCATCAATTGTGGCCAGTCTCACTCCTTTTCCGCCCCTTCCCTGCACCGGGAAAAGTGAAATGTTTGAAACCTTACCAATTCCATTTTCAGATAGAACCATTAAGTTTCGTTTTTTATCGGTTTTTTCAAAGACATTCATTGATGTTACCTTGTCCGCTACATCAAGTTTAATTCCACGCACTCCGGCAGCATTCCTTCCCATCGATCGAACGTCATCTTCGGGGAATACAATTGCCTGGCCCAAGCGAGTGGCAATGTTAACATTCATTGATCCATTAGTGAGCTTTGTCCACTGTAATGAGTCGCCCTTCTCGAGCCCAATGGCAATAATTCCGTTTGTTCGAATATTATTAAACTGATTAAGACGCGTTTTTTTTACGGTTCCAAGTGTTGTGCACATAAATATGTTCCAACCGCTCTCCTTTTCAATCATTTCAGGTGATGTTGTCAGCACCGAAGTGACATTTTCGTCCCCGGCAAGGTTCAACAAATTTACAATTGCCTTTCCTTTTGACACTCTGGTCGCCTCGGGTATCTCCCAAACTCGTGTTTGATAAATTTTACCCTTGTCGGTGAAAAACATAACATAATCGTGTGTTTGCGCGCTTGTTATATACCCCACTTCATCCTCCTCCTTCGTTGCCATGCCACTCACTCCTTTTCCGCCCCGTTTTTGCACTTTAAAAGTCTCACGTGGTACCGTTTTTATGTACCCTTCGGTTGTTAAAGTTACAATTACTTCCTTGTTTTCAATCAATTGTTCGTCAGAGATTTCTCCGGGGCGATGTTTAAATACTTTGGTCAATCGAGCGTCACCAAAATTTTCTCGTATTTCAAGCAACTCACGTTTAATTTCGGCAAAAATATTAAAGACATTTTTAATAATTGCCTCAAGTTTGTTGATTTTTTTAGTTAATTCCTTTAACTCCTCCTCAATTTTGGACCGTTCCAGGCCAGTAAGGCGCTTAAGTTGCATATCAAGAATTGCCTGCGACTGAATATCGGTAAAATCAAACTTACTAATAAGTCGTGCTTTTGCTTCAGGTTCAGAAGGAGATTTCTTGATAACCTCAATGATTTCATCGATATGGTCTAAAGCTTTCAGAAGCCCCTCTAAAATATGGGCCCGGCGTTTGGCTGAGCGCAGTTCAAATAGCGACCGTCTTTTGATAATTAACACTCGGTGTTTCACATATTCCTCTAAAATTGTCTGCAACGACACGATTTGGGGAGCGTTGCCAATAAGGGCAACCATGTTTACTGGGTATGTTGTCTGGAGTTCGGTGAATTTGAATAAATTATTTAGGACTTTTTTTCCTGACGCGTCTCGTTTGAGTTCAACGACCACCCTTACTCCGTCCCTGTCTGACTCATCACGGAGGTCTGAGATGCCAACAAGTTTTTTATCTCGGACCAGGTTTGCTATTTTCATAACAAGATTTGCTTTATTGGTTTGATAAGGTAGTTCAGTTATGATAATTGCCTCTTTACCTTTCCCAATATCTTCAATTTCGGCCTTTGCTCGCATTAAAATCGATCCTCTCCCTGTTCCATATGCCTGAACGATCTCATTTTGCCCGTAAATTGACGCTGCCGTTGGAAAATCCGGACCTTTAATATGCTGCATTAACCCCTCAAGCGTTATGGTCAAGCCAACTTTTTGGGAAAATTCTGTTATTTCTTCCCGCATCTTTCCTTCATAGTCAAACTTGAGTTCGTCCTCCAAAGGAGGAGTGTAGGTAATGACCGGAGACATTGTCTGCTCCCCATCTTCTTTTTTTGATTTTTTAATCTCGTGGGCATTGTCTATAAGATAAAAAATTGCATCAATTACCTCTGTTAGATTGTGAGGTGGAATTCGTGTTGCCATCCCGACAGCAATACCTTCAGCTCCCATAAGAAGCAAATTAGGAATTTTAGCCGGCAAAAACACGGGCTCTTTAAGAGTGGCGTCAAAATTATCCTGCCAATTAACTGTTTCTCGGTCAATATCAAAAAGCATTTCTTCTGCAATCTTGGTTAGTTTTACTTCGGTATATCGCATGGCTGCCGGCCGGTCCCCATCAATTGAACCGAAGTTTCCCTGGCCCAGAACCAACGGGTAGCGCATTGAAAATGTTTGAGCCATTCTAACTAAAGAGTCATAAACAGGCACGTCTCCGTGAGGATGATACTTTCCCAAAACCTCACCGACAATCTTGGCCGACTTTGAGAACCTGGCACTATGAGTGAGCCCAAGTCTGTGCATGGCATAAAGTACTCGTCTGTGGACCGGTTTGAGCCCGTCACGGACGTCAGGGAGGGCACGTGAGACAATGACTGACATGGCATAATTTAAATATGCTCTCTTCATCTCAGTTGAGATTTCGGATCTGATTACTGTTCCTGTTTTGTTAGTATCCATATTTTTTTCTGTAATTCTTACAAGGCTCGACATAATTTTATTCGTAACTTCTGGACCCCCATATGTTACTCACAAAAGGTGTCTTCGCTATATTTTCAATCCTTTATGTTTGAGCAATTTTTAATTGCTTCGTATGCCTTTTCGCGTCCCAAAAAACTGCGAGTCTTGACCCATTTGTTTGGTTCCAAATCCTTATATCTATCAAAAAAGTTTTTGATTTTCTCTCTTAATATCTCTGGCAAATCTGTCACATCGTTAATCTCTTTGTAAAATGGATCGATTTTAGCTCTCGGAACCGCAATTATTTTAGTATCTATTCCCTCCTCATCCTCCATCTCAAGCATCCCAATTGGTCGGCTGGGCAAAACCGTTCCCGGGGCAGTAGGGAATGTCGAGACAACCAATATGTCCAAAGGGTCACCATCCTCTGCATGAGTCTGTGGTATAAAACCGTAGTTGAACGGATAATACATTGCCCCATACACAAAACGATCAACAAAAATGAAGCCGGAATCGGGGTTCAGCTCATATTTAATCGTTCCTCCTTGTGGAATCTCAATAAAAACATTTACCTCATCGGGCGACTTCTCTCCAGCCGTCAGTTTTGATAAGTCCATAATAACGTGCCACGTTTAACGTTTAACGTGGAACGAATTTATAACTTTATATATCCAACTCAGCGTTGTGAGCGTGAGTCTGAATAAATTTGCGTCGAGGGGGCACTTCGTCCCCCATTAATATTGAAAATGTCTGGTCGGCATTATCGGCATCCTCAATATGAACTTGCTTTAAAATTCTATTTTCCGGGTCCATTGTGGTATTAAAAAGCTGGTCAGGGTTCATTTCTCCCAGACCCTTATATCTTTGAATGCTAATTTTATTACTCTCGTTCCCACCATTTTTCGCAATTATTTTATTCTTCTCTTCATCAGAGTAAACATATTCAGACTTTTTGCCTTGCTGGATTTTATATAGTGGCGGTTGGGCAACATATAAATGACCTTTTTCAATAACCGAGGGCATGTGACGAAAGAAAAAAGTAAGAATCAACGTCATGATATGTTCTCCGTCAACATCAGCATCCGTCATAATGATAATTTTGTGATAACGGAGCTTATTGTAATCAACTGTCTCTCCAATTCCCATGCCGAGTGCCACAACAAGGTCTTTTAGTTCCTTGAAGGCAATTACTTTATCAAGATAAGCTTTTTCGGTATTTAATATTTTTCCTCTTAAAGGTAGAATCGCCTGAAAGCGTCGATCTCTTCCCTGCTTTGCTGACCCTCCTGCTGAGTCTCCCTCAACAATATATAATTCTGAATCAGCCGGGTCTTTAGATTGGCAATCGGCTAACTTTCCCGGCAATGTTGACCCCTCAAGCGCTCCTTTTCTGATAACTGCCTCCTTAGCTGCTTTGGCTGCAAGACGCGCTTTTTGAGCAAGCAAAACTTTGCCAATAATTGACCGCGCAATCTTAGGATCCTCTTCAAAAACAGCATCTAAGAATTTATTGGTCTCCTGTTGAACTATCCCCTGAATCTCGGCATTGCCAAGTTTTGTCTTGGTTTGTCCCTCAAATTGTAAATCATTTGATGGCATCTTGACGTAAACGACTGCCGTTAATCCCTCTCTTGTATCGTCTCCTGTCAGTCCCTCCGGAGCGTCTTTTAAATATCCCTCTTTTTTAGCATAGCTATTGATTGCCCGTGTTAAGGCGATTTTAAATCCAGTCAAATGAGTGCCTCCTTCTTTGGTGTTAATGACGTTAACAAATGAGGCGACGTTCTCAGCCAACGAGTCGTTATACTGAATGGCTACTTCAAGTTCAACTTCACCAATATCTTTTTTAAAATAAATTGCGGGGTGGACAGTCGATTTATTTCTACTTAAATCTCGGATCAATGACAAGATTCCCCCATCAAAATAGTACCCAACAGTTGCTTCAACGCGCGCATCTTCGATCTTAAAAAAGACATTGTTAATTAAGTAGGCTCGTTCTTTAACTTTTTTTTGAACCTGTTTCAATGCTAGCTCGATTCCTTCCCTAAAAATTACATTATCGGGCAAAAAAGTTATTGCCGTTCCGGTTTTGAAACTGTCACTAAAATATGATTTTTCAACAACGGTTAGTTTTGTTTTAGGTAATCCTCGGCTATATTCTTGTTGGTAAATTTTCCCGTCACGGGCAACTTCAATAAGAAGATGACTTGACAGAGCATTGACAACCGATGCTCCTACTCCATGCAAGCCTCCTGAAATTTTGTAAGTTTTGCCATCAAATTTCCCTCCGGCATGAAGACGAGTCATGACAATCTCTAATCCCGATTTTTTGTATCCTTTAACTTCGTCAACTGGGATCCCGCGCCCGTCATCAATAACAGTTAAATAATTATTCTCCTCAAGACGAATAAATATATTTGATGCATATCCAGCGAGGGCCTCATCAATTGAATTGTCAATAATTTCAGCCAAACAATGATAAACGCCATCAATTGATGTTGAACCAATATACATTGCGGGGCGCTTTCTAACAGGCTCAAGACCCTCAAGGACCTTTATAGACTCACCAGTATAATCATTTGCAGTCATGACTCTTCCAGTATAGCGGAATTTTGGGTTCAGGTCAAGCTCAAGAAGAAGGTGTATACTAATTGAAATGCTCCATATCAAGCCTGTAATAGATGAAAATGCCAGCGATGGTGTTGTAGCCATCTATGGCCGGATAAGAGATGGTTTTAAACTTGATGCCATTCCCTTATTTTTTCAGTACATGGGCAATTTTCCAGATTTTCTTGAATATATTTGGAAATCAATTGAGACAAATCTAAAAAGCGCTGCTTTTTGGGACTTAAGTGATGAATGTAAAGACAAATGCTTAGATCTTTATTCATCAGTATATTCACCTTCGGCAATTGCCAACGAACTTCTTGAAAGCATTTTCAAAAATGAGACATCAGCTCACTTTATAGGAGCAAAACTAAAAAATTTGTCCATAACAAATGCCTCTATCGCTCTCTTATTTGTTTCAATGCGTGAGGCTATTAAAGGCTGGGCGATCACAACAAAACTTCTTAAGGATAAATATGATCACGCATATTTTGAAGCTGTCACACCAAAAATAGAGAGGGAAATTGAAACTTCATTAGTTGATGCCAGCTCATCAGTTCAAGAGTCAAGCAAACTTGAACAGTTTGACTATATTAAATTTATGGCAATAGTCCAGAGTGAGGTTGATGATTCAATAAAGCATGAATCACATTTACATGCCCGGCTTGCCTTGGAGGAACATTTAGTTGATCATAAAGACAAAGTCGAAATTGACGTAACGTACAGGACGCTAGCTCAATATGCTAGTGATTACAAACATTTTGATGAGCTAGTTTATTTACTATCTGAGAGTTTTCCAACAATTGCAGCAAATAGAGTAATTGTCTCTTCAATTGGGTCGATACTACTTAAAGGTATTACATCTCAAGAAGTAGTTCGCGAAGGCTCTTAGGACGTTTTTCTTGACCCTTATCTTCCTTTTTCTTTGGGGCATATTTGGCTTTGTAGTCAGCGGCAATTTTTTGTTTTTGCTCAAATTTGCCAATTTGGCCTAATGAATCAATAAATCTTTTTTCACCCGTGTAGACCGGGTGGCATTTAAAACAAACCTCAACACGGATCTGTTCTTTCGTTGATCCGGTTGTAAATGTGTTTCCACAAGAACAGACAACCTGAGCGTCTTTAAAATATGTAGGGTGGATTGATGCTTTCATGAATTGTTATTATACAGCGACGAGTTTCAGGTTACAAGCATAAAGCATCAGAGATTTATTTTACCGAGGTGCCAACCCAGATCACCCCGGGGGTGAACTCTCCCTGGCACCTCGGGATTCAGTCAAGGATTTTTTCCCATCTGCCTTGGTCGATAACACCAGATAAATTGTGATAGCTTCTATTATCTCGGTGATCGGTTAGTCTGTTTTGGGGAAAATTATATGTTCTGATTTTATCTGCCCGCTCCCCGGTCCCAACATCTTTAACATATGAAAATCGCAAACCCAATTGTTTTTCTTGTTCAAGTTGATAAAGTTTTGCAAGAAGAAGATCAAGTGCAAGTTGACGATTAGCCTGTTGAAAACGTTCCTGAGATGAGGTGACGACGAGCCCGGTTGGTTTGTGCGTAAGACGCACTGCTGTAGCTACTTTGTTGACGTTCTGTCCTCCATGTCCTCCAGCACGATAAAAATCCCACTCAATGTCTGACTCATTAATGCGCACGTCACTTTGAATAATCTTCGGGAGTACCAGAACAACGGCTGTTGAAGTGTGAACTCTCCCCCTTTTCTCGGTTGTTGGGATACGTTGTACCCGATGTACTCCCGTTTCACTTTTGAACGTATTAAATGCTCCTTCGCCCTTAACTTGGATAACATTATCAGCCCAGTATTCGACTTTATACCCCTTTTTTTGGGCATATTTTATATATGAGGTAAGGAGCGTTATGCTCCAAATTTTAGCCTCCTCTCCCCCGACTCCGGGATTAGTCTCAATAATAGCGACATTTGGATTGACTTGCATAGAAATTATTTTTTAAGTTTTTGAATGAGCTCTTCAACTGAAAGTGTTTCTTGTTTTCTCTCATTCATGTATTTAACCGTTATTGTATTGTTTTTTACCTCATCTGGGCCAATAATGACAACAATTGGAATCTGTTTTTTATCAGCATATCTAAGTTGCTTGTCGAGTTTTGCTGACGAATCTGGGTAAACTTCACTATTAATCCCAGAGGACCTTAATCTAAATGCAGTTTTTAATGCTATATTAGTTGCAGATGCATCTAACATGGTGACAAGTGCCTGTGATGGGACAGGGTTTAGCTGAGGGAGTAGTCCAAATTCTTCCATAAATGCTAAAGCTACTGAGTCAGAAAGTGCAAAACCTACACCTCCAATTGCCTCTGTTGCGCCATATGAGGCGACTAGATTATCATACCTGCCACCTCCCATAAGCGATCGATTAAGTTTGCCCTTAGATTTCGCCTCAAAAACTATGCCAGTGTAATAATCCAAACCACGTACAACCGTTGGATTTACTTCAATTAAGTCGTCAATTTCATATTGTTTTGCAAGGTCTAGTATGCTTTTAAATTCTTCTCTATAGCCTTTCGTGTCGTTAAGAAGACGATTTACCCCTTTCACCTGATCATTAGTTATGTTTGTCTCGATCAATAACTTTTCAAACTCATCAGCCGAAATTTTTTCTTTTCTGTCAACTTGAGACATTACAAGTTTATTTTGGTCCGAACTAATGCCTATTTCAGCAAGTTTCTTGGCAAGAATCTTTCTTGAATTTAAATAAAGCACAAAGTTGTCTTTATTTGCACCCAACGATTTAAACAGAGTTGCGACAATTGCCAATATTTCAATATCAGAAATTTCACTTTTTGAACCTATGATATCGAAATCCATTTGATAGAATTCGCGGTCTCTTCCTTTTTGTGGCGCTTCATATCGGTATCTGAGTCCTGCATTGAAGTATCGTATCGGGAGAATAAGTTCTTTATATTTGGCAGCTACCATTCGAGCTAAAGTCGGAGTCATTTCTGGTCGCATAAGATATGTATTGTTATTTTTATCATTTACTTTAAAACTCTGCTCCTCAACAAGCTCACGCGATGATTTGTTGAGATATAATTCAATTGGTTCAAGTAGCGGACCGTCGTATTCTTCAAAACCGAATAATCTAGCAACTTCACGCGCTTTGTTTAGGACGTAAGATTGGATCACTTTCTTTTCAGGATAGAGCTGTCTAAACCCCTTTAATGGTTGAAGTTGTATATCCGACATGCTCAAATTATAGCACAGTAATATTATAAAAACCTATTGACAAATAATAACTGTACATGTATCATATGTACATGGTTAATAAGCGAGATCCGGTTGAATTTGAATGGGATAAAGGGAATATTCATAAAAGCTATAAGAAACATAACATTAGCCCCAATCAAGCAGAGGAGATTTTTAAGGATGTAAATGCATTTTTTAAACGGGACACAAATCATTCTAAATATGAAATAAGATATGTGGCAATAGGAAAAACAAGTTCGGATAAAATCTTATACATTGTATTTACCATCAGGAAAGACAAAATTAGAATAATTTCTGCAAGGCGATGCAACATAAAAGAAAGGAGGTTATATGAAAAAACTAAAGAAAATTCCCCACTTTAAATCAGATGCTGAGGAAGATGCGTTTTGGCAGACTCATGATAGTACTGAGTATATTGATTGGAGCAAGGCCCAAAGAATCAATTTTCCTAATTTAAGCCTTACTTCGCATCCTATAACCATCAGATTACCGGGAGGTTTGCTTGATTGGATTAGAGCTGAGGCAGACAAGAGAGATATACCTTATCAGTCATTTATCAAGGAAATTTTGTTTGATAGAAGACGGCAGGCGACTACTTAATCATCTTATAGTGAAGATAAAGTTGTCCTTCTCCGAGTGGTTTTTGATTAATAAGTTCTAAATTATCTGCCCTCTCAACATTTTCAAAAATTTTTATGCCGTTGCCCAATGCAAGCGGATGGATATCAATAAAAATCTCATCAATTAAATTATCTTTGTAAAAAAGCCCATTTGTGGTTCCTCCGCCTATAACCAAAACTTGATTATGACCATTATTGTTTGCTTTTTCCAGCGCATCATCTGGAGAATAGGCGTAGATAACGTTCTCTTCAGTTGAAAGTAAAGAATGATTTGTGGTCATAACAATATTGGTAATATCTGCAACTGGATATATTTCGCCTTGATATTGATCAAACGTTCTTCTTCCAAGGACAATACAACCAATTTCCTTTATTTTACTCTCAAAATTAAAAGCATCAATATCTGATACCCATTCAGAATCACCATTTTTTGTAGCTATAAATCCATCAGCAGATGTTGCAGCATATAAAAATACTTTCATTGTGAGGGGGGTGTTAAAGTTACTTCCTTATCTATCTGTTTGCCATCACGATAAATTTTCAATTTAATCTTGTCGCCAATTTTGTGAGATGCAATGCGCTTGGCCAGTGTTTGGTTACTATCCTCAGTTAGCCTTGACCCTTCAAATTCGGTGATTATATCCTCCTGCTGAATTCCTGCTTTTGCAGCCGGAGAACCCTCAACAACCTCCAAAATATACGCGCCCTGTGGAATCTTGTTTAAAATAGCATTTTCTTTATCAATTATCTTGTATCTCACTCCAAGAAACGGCCTTTCGATAGACCCTTTGTCTTTATTAAAATTCTTGAGTAAATCGGAAACCACGTCAATAGGAATGGCAAAGCCAATATTGCTCCCCTCTTGAGAAACGGCTGTGTTAACCCCAATAACCTCTCCTTTAAGATTGATCAAAGGCCCGCCGGAATTACCCGGAGATATTGCTGCGTCAGTCTGGATTACGTTATCGAGTCTTTCTACAAAATTTTCATAAGGAGAACCTGCTGTGATTCCACGACCCAGTCCCGAAATTATGCCCGATGTGACGGAGTTTGTAAATTCACCCAGTGGCGTGCCGATTGCAACTACAAATTGGCCAAGTTTTAAATTATCTGAGCTGCCAAGTAGAAGAGGTTTTAAATTAGTGGCTTCAATCTTCAAAATGGCTAAGTCATTTAACGGGTCTTTCGCAATTGAGATGACTTTATATTCTTTTTTGTCTTGGGTAATGACACGATAAGTGGCCTCGGTGTCAGCTACAACGTGCTTGTTCGTGACGATAAATCCGTCAGCTGCAATAATAAATCCCGATCCGATGTTTTGGTCAATCTGCTGCTTTTTTCCGGGCACTTGTCTGAATGGATTGAAAGGATCCAGTGGGTTAATTTCAAAACCTCTGCCGGTGTTGCTTGTTTTTGAAATGCCAATAGTCACAACCGAAGGCAGTGATTTATCAATCGCATCAATAACCGCCGACTCTTCGGTTGTGACAGTTTGTTTTTGCTCTGTTACGACGTCTTTTAAAGCTGGAGAGGAACTTTTTTCGAAAAAACTTTTCGGCAACTCAATCAGATCATACTGATTACCTATCACCAATAACACAAATAGAATAGCAAGTAATCCCGTTAGCTTTTTCATTTTGTGAAAATTATTTTAATACCGTCTCGAGGGCTTTGTCAAGTTGGGCGTCTTTATCTTTTGCTAAAGTATTTTTCCCGTCAGATTTTTCGTTATCAACTTTTATATCAGGAGTTATGCCTTTGCCATTAATCCAGTCACCATTAGGAAGCACCCATTTAGCAATTGTCACATGAAGGCCCGACCCACCGGTTAAATCAAGCGCTTCCTGAATTGATCCCTTGCCAAAACTCTTTACTCCAACAAGCCTAGCTCTTTTGTGATCTCTTAACGCACCAGACACAATCTCTGAAGCTGATGCAGAGCCGTTATTAATAAGCACAACAAGTGGAATGTCAAGAAGCTTACCGTCTCTGTCAACGTTAAATATCTGAGCTTTTCGCTTGTCTTTATATTCTTGTCTCACAACAACAACTCCACGGGGCAAAAATTCTGACGAAATATATATTGCACTTTGCAAAAATCCGCCCGGGTTGTCCCGAACGTCCAAGATCATTCCTTTGATTTTATTTGCTTTCCACTCATTTGAAACTTCTACAATATGTTTATCCCACTCACTATTGGTATCGTCCCCAAAACGGTTTAATTTTATAATTGCAATATCATTTTTATGATCAAGCTCAACTGAGGGAACCTTGATTTCGTCTCTTATTATTGAAAATGTTTTCTCTTCCCCACTCCTGAAAATTGTCAGTACTACTTTGGTCCCTTTTGGTCCTCTTATCTTAGAAACTGCTTTTTGGAGTGGCCAGTCAGATGTTGATTCGTTGTTAACCTTGATAATAATATCCCCTGATTGAATCCCGGCACGTTCGGCCGGTGACGACTTAATCGGAGCAATTACCGCAATCCTTCCTTCTTTCAAGCCCAGTTGGGCCCCGATTCCTTCAAATAATCCACCTAAGTCGTCTTTACTCTGTTTGTTTTCATTTGGAGTTAAAAAGAAAGTGTATGGATCATCCAGCGCTGCTACCATTCCCTTTATCGCCCCATAATACATCGTTTGTGGATCAAGCCTGTCTTTAGAAACAAATCTTTGATCCAGTCTGTCCCAAACATCCCAAAACAAAGAAAAATCAATATCAGCCTTGCCTGAGTATATACTTGGGGTTGTTTTAAAATTCTTAAACTTTGCCTCGAATTTACCCTCGTCATATTGTCTGCCAACATTAAACCCAAGTCCGAATAAAACAAGAATCGCAGTTATGGTAAGGAGGATATTCGCTGGTTTTCGAAAGTCAAACATAGAGTTAATATACAATAATTCTTTTTATTTTGGGAAGCATTACCGCCTTCTTTTTATTAGAGTTTTTTAATTTTTCAAACTCCTTACTGTCCTTTACTTTGGCATGGGGAAGATCAGCGCTATGGTTGCCTGATAAATATACAAAAGCGATTGCATCTAACGCCTCAAATTTTGAAGCTGTTGCCGGCATTATTTTTTCAATAATGATTACTTTATCTTTAATGTTTGTTAAATCAGCTGCCATATATCCTAATTCAATAAATGACATCTCTCCTCCGGTTAGGTTAGTTATGAAGTCAACCTCAATCTCATCTCCGGGCGAGATTGAAATCGACAAGGATCCTCTATTTTGATCAATTTGGGTAACGACCCCCTCGGCAGGAGATAAAAAATCTTTTGTTGCAGTTTTTTGAACTTCAATAACAACTTCGCCTGTTTCATGATCAATAATCTTTAGTTTGCCCTCGACAGGACTATAAACTTTTTTAGTTCCCAAAACACCTCTTTTTACTGCCAAAAGTTCGTCAAGTTTTATTGAATCTCCAATCACATGATTTAAAAGTTGGAAAATCTCCTCAGGTTTTGTCTTAAGAGGTTTGGTTATTGGAATCAATACATCTTCAGTGTCTGATACTGTGTAGAGTTTCGTGGTGAGACCAATAGGAGTGCCAATGGATACGTTAATTTTGGCGCCCTGAGGAATATTAATAATAATATCTTGATTCATGATAATCAGTATACCATGTGTTCAATTTATCCCACGATTTGACGCATTTTCTCTTGTTGATAAGAAGTATATGGCAGTAGCGCTAAATATCTCGCGTGTTTAATCTCTTTCGACAATTGTCTTTGATGCTTAGCGCAGACATTAGTCTTCTCGCTCGACACGATCTTCATTCGAGGCGAGGTAAACTTAAGCAGATTATCAAGTTCTCTAAATGTTGGTTCAGCTTTGTGTTGGCAAAAAAAACAGCGTTTTGACATAGTTAAAATGGAATATCATCGTCATCACCTTTATCATCGGTTTTTTTTTCATCCTTAGTCGGCACAGGCGTTTCAACTTCTTCAATATTGGTGTCAATTGACTCAAGATCCTCATCAATATTATAGTCAACTTCTGTCCCTTGAGACTGTGCTGGGGCAGCTTGCCCATTTTCGTCAATTCTTTTGGTGTATCTATCATCAAACAAAATAAAATCGTTCATGATAATCTCGGTAATTTGCTTTTGAGTCCCGTCTTTGCCTGTGTAAGAGCGATAAACCAATCGTCCTTCAAGATATACTTTTCTGCCCTTGGCAAGCAATTTCCCGCAGAGCTCTGCCAACTTTTGCCAGGCGACGATACGATGAAATTGCACTTCCTCCTTTGTTTCACCTGTTCCGGTTGTCCAGGTGCGATTAGTGGCAAGTCCAAATGTGCAAACTGCAGTTCCGCTGGGTATATATTTAAGCTCTGGATCTCGAGTCAGGTTCCCCATTAAAACAACTCTGTTTAGTGATTTGTTAGCCATATTATTAAATAGGTCAGTCGGTCTTTAATAATAAATAACGAACGACGTCATGGTTTAGGTTAAATAGATCTTTTAGTTCTTTAACATTGGCTCCGGGTGTAGACACTATCCAATCAAAATAATGACCGGCAAGTTGTTTGTTAATAAGATAAGCAAATGTTTTTTTGCCCCAGGTATCTTTTTTCTCAACTTTGCCACTGTGTTTTTCAATTATCTCCTCAACCTGTTTTAATTTTGCCTCGTCATTATCCTGCAATATAAAAACGAACTGGTATTTGTTTGTCATAAACACTCTATAATGTACCAAATAAAGTCAATAATTTCAACAGAAGTAGTCATTTGTAACAAATGGCCAGATACTATAGCAACCGCAAAACAAAATGTCGGTTTTTTATACTGTCATGCTGAACTCGCTGCGCCCTTCCGTAGTCTTGTACGAAGGAGGGTTTCAGCATCTCAACAATGAGATCCTGAAATAAAACTTGTCCCGAACTTGATTCGGGATTCAGGATGACAAATTAGACAGTTTGAATTGCGCTAGCTATAGGAATAAATAGTAGATTGGAGGATGAGAAGCTATTGGTGCGCTTTTGGGACTATAATCTCTGTCATTTATTTTAAACAGATTGTCTCGTTGAGGACGAATGTCCTTTTTCAGAACCGATTTTTGAAGACTTTTAGGGATGAACGGCTTGTTTGAAGACGGCAATCTTTTTTACTTGTAGTAAATATATTACATACGCAACATGGCCTGGCTCATCAGGAGATTGCCATGGGGGTATAATAAAAATTGTGATTAGTCCTTTGACAATAAAGATCGAAATTATTATTGTAAGGATTTTAATTGGTTTTAACAGAAATACGTTTTGAATAGATAACTAATTTTACTTAAATCAAGATATAATAATTTATAATTAATGCAAGCGTAAAAAAATGATCGAAACTGCAAAAATTTTACTACGTTATTTAATAATAATTTCCATATTTTTCATTATTTATCTATTATTATTTTCAACTTTCCTGTTTAAAAGTGACACTGTTTTATTTTATCGAGGAATAAAATTATTGTTTTTTGAACTTTTCTTATTCTTTCTGGGCGCGTTTTATTTGACTATTCAAAAGAAATCATTCATCGAATCATATTTCGCATCAGTTGCAACTGCATCAAGCATATGTCTTGTTTTCTTGACGGTTTTTCCTGTTACTGTTGACAGGTCAATAACCACTTTTTTGCTTAATACCGTTAACAACCCCACTATTTCTTGTAAACAGGGAGGAATTTCAAAAGAAAACTTAAAAAAAGTATTTATTGAGGATTTTTTTAAAAGAGAAGATGCAATTGGAAGAAGGCTTAATGAGCAGGAGGTCACGGGATCAATAGTTAAAATAAAGGATGGTTGTTTTAAAATAACTCCAAAAGGAAGAAAACTTGTGTCATTTTTTAATCTTATTAAACAATATTTTATTATGAAGCAATGAGAAAGAAAACACTTTTAGTCTTAGCGCTTGCTTTAGTAATTAGACTGATTTATTTAAAAGAAATACCGGAGTCTCTTTTTGGTGACGTGATATACCACCTTAATCTGGCTAAAAACTTCTCAGTTGTAAGATGGGGAGGAGACGGGGCAATGTTCCCATTAATCACAAGTATAATAACTCGTCTTATTGGCTTTAAATTCTTAACTCTAAAGTTGATTTCAGTAACTTTAAGCGTTTTGATGGTTTGGGCAACAATTCTATATGTAAGCGAGCTTACAAAAAGTAAAAAGGCTGGGCTCTATGCAGGACTTTTAATGACATCCAGTTTCTGGAGCATTTCAATTTCCCATATTGGCAAGCCAATTGTGTTAGTTCCCCTGTTTGCTGCTTTAATTGGTTATTTCCTCCTTAAAAAACGATTTGTGGTATCTGGCATCCTAATAGGATTATCACTTTATACGCAGGCTGCAGCTTGGGGACTTTTTTTATTGTCGTTTGCTCATCCACTCACACTTTTGGCTTCAATCGTCGCCGGATTTTTCTTTTTTAGAGAACTGACAACTGCCCCAGACACATTCTTTAGCGCCTCCTCTCACATTGGTGAGAAACTGCAGATAAACTCATACAGCGTCGTGTCTTCGCTTCAGATTGTTGGCATTATCCTTTATAATCTACTTCGTCAAGTGAGAGGTCTTTTTATTTTTGGCGACAAATCATTTAGAACAACTGTCCCCGGTCAGCCTCTTCTTGATCCAATAACCGGTTTTTTTCTGATCGCCGGTGTTGTATTTGGAATATTAACTCTTAAAAAAATCATTAACTCCCCAGAGAAAGGACAAATGATTAAAAAACTATTTTGGCCAATTGGCGTGTGTTTAATTATTCCGTTTTTTTTAATCCAGCTGCCGGCTATCCTTGATATTCACAATCTTGTCTATATTCCAAATAATGAGCGAATATCCGGAGTGATGCCATTTATATTCGCAATTGCAGGGTACGGATTATGGAAACTAGAAAAACAATTGAATATTAGTAAAAAAATAAAGACAGCGTTAGTTGGTTTTATTTTCGTTTTAATTGTATCTATTAATCTCTATAGGTATTGGGTGATATATCCGAAAACACTTCCAAATCATAATGTCGCATTTGCTGAGGAGATTGGAAAAAGAACAGCACTAATTGACTCCTCCACTCCTGTTTTTGTTATAGGAAGTGGTTGGGGAGAATGGGGCCAGCCGGAAGGGAATGCATTTGAGTTTGTTGATGCGGGGAGAAGAAAATTGCCAAATTCAATCGAGTCTTCACAGATTTGCAATTACTTGCCAAAAGACAAAAAAGAAGCGGTTTTTTTAACCTCGCCAACTGATTTTTCAATAGGAAACACAGTAAACAATTGCGGATGGCGGGTTTCAAAAAAAGAAATGGTAATTAAAAAGGGCCAAAATATATCTCAGTTTTTCTTTATTACAAAACCCTGAGGCGTATCTTCAATAGCATATCCTTGATTCTTAATCTCGACTCTTATTTTATCCGCCTTTTCAAAATTTTTATCTTCTTTTGCCTGTTGTCTTTTCTTAGCAAGTTTAGTTATTTCACTTGGGATCTGAACTTCTTCAACATTCCTTAGGTCCAGTCCCAACACTGCATCAAATTCATAGAGTAAATCTAATTTATCAGTTGACGGAATGTTTGACTTGAGCGCCTCATGCATTACAGCTAGTGCTTGGGGTATCTGCAAATCGCTGCCGATGGCGACTCTAAATTGGTTTCTAAAATCATTAACCTGTGATAATTTTTCCTCAGATAATTGAGTCCTTTCGTTTTGTGTCCTTAGCTGCCTAACTGTGTCGTAAAGTTTATTTAATATGCTTTGAGATGCAGTGAGGGCATCAAACGTAAAATTCAAAGTCTTGCGATAATGGGTTTGAAAACAAAGATATCTGAATGAAAGCGGATTGAATCCTTTATTAACTAGATCAGAGACGGCATAGAAGTTTTCTAAGGATTTACTCATTTTTACTCCCTCAACTTTTAGAAAGTGAGTATGAAACCAATACCGTACAAACTTCTTTCCAGTTGCAGCCTCACTTTGGGCAATTTCATTTTCGTGGTGAACTGGAATTAAATCGATGCCACCGGAGTGAATGTCAATTGTGTCTCCTAAGTAATACATTGACATGGCTGAGCACTCAATATGCCACCCCGGGAATCCATCACCCCAAGGTGAGTCCCAATGCATCGCATGTTCTTTAAATCTCCCTACTCTCCTAAACCACAAGACAAAGTCCGCTGGGTGTTTTTTTTGAGGATCAACAACAACCTCCTCTCGTGCTTTTTGTATCTTGTCCTCAAGACGCTGTCCTGACAATCTCCCATACTCTTTAAATTTTGATGTGTCAAAATACATTGCTTCAGCAGTTTCATACGTGAACCCTTTTTTTTCAAGGCGTTTAATAAGGTCTATCATTTGAGGGATATGTTTAGTCGCGGGTGATAATATACTGGGGGAGAATATATTAAGGAGCCTCATTGATTTCTCAAAATCCTTTCTGTAAAACTCAGCAACTTCCCAAACTGTTTTACCATATTTTCGAGCCCCTTTCTCAAGTTTGTCCTCTCCTTCGTCTCCATCGCTTACTAAATGCCCAACATCAGTAACATTTTGGACGTGTTTAACTTCAAATCCTAAATACGTCAGGGTTCGCTTTAGAATGTCATCACTAATGTATTTTCGTCCGTGTCCTATGTGGGCGTAGTCATACGTTGTAAATCCACAAGAGTAGAAAGTTATGAAGTTTTCTTTTTGAGAAGTGAGCTCTTCAATTTTTCGGGTTAACGTATTATAGAGTCGCATGCCTCATTCTACAACGAGCGGGCACGCTTAGCAAGAAGAAATGAAAAAATCAATGAAAAAGCGGACAATGACATAGTGGGAATTGTTACATACCCAAAAGTCTTAAAGAAATATTTGGTGCATGAAACCGAGTACCCAATTGATTTACATGGCAAGAATGAATCTGGCGAAAGCTGCTGAGCATAATGAAATCCGGAAATAGCCATCCCTACTACTACCAGTGGCAGGGCGTAATAAATAATTTGTTTGTACTCTTTTCTAAGTAGTGAAACGCAAAAAAGCAAAACTAATGGATACATAAAAATTCTCTGATACCAACACAAAACACACGGTTCAAATTTAGCAACCTCAGAAAAGTAAAGGCTTCCAGAGGTTGCAACTAAAGCAATTAAAAAAGATGCCGGGATAGCCCATTTTGAAGCTAAGTCAAGAATTTTTTTAGGCAAGCCTGAGATTTTATTTTTCTTGAATTTGGCAAATAGAAGTGTAAATAAAAGAATTATCGTTGAAACATTAGCAAAAAAAGTAAGAGCTGACAAAAAATTAATAACAAGTGTCGTTTGAGGATTCATATTGGGTTCTATTATACTTCTTTGACTTAAAAAATTACAGTGATCAATCGCATAGTTTCCCAGTTAGAATCAAAAATTAGTATTTAGGCCTAATTTGTATTATTTTGCTATAAGTTTTTGATATTGGGCTCTCAATGCAAAATAGTCAAAATAACTTCTGAAAAATGCTGATGTGGATTGGTATTCATTTTCGCCTATAAAGTAATCACAGACTAACTCACGGGCCCTTAAAATTTCCTTAAGACGGAATTTTAGTTTTGGATCAGATATTGTTAAATCAAATAATTCTAACGCTCTATAGAATGCATGAAGACTTTTTATATAGTCTTTATCTTTCCAATTTAAAGCTCTTGAGATCTCACTGCCAATGTTGCCTAATTGTTCACAGAGACTCATTGTGTGCCACCTGCCACCAGCTAAATCAGAGTGAAACATAACTACTTAGAAATAAGTCTACTAACAACTTCAACAATTCTTTTCTGAATTTCTTCATCATCTACTCCCCTGCTTCTGTTTCCTTGTGATGGTCTTAGGTTTATCATTGAGTTAAATTCAATAAATTCATCTGTTCCAAATTGGTCTGGATAAAGATTGATTCCCCAGAGGTTTGTTTGTTTTGAGCCTTGTTCAAGAAGTAATTTCTCCTCATCAGCATGCATTTCTCCACCAAACGCAATAATATTTTTTTCGATATCAACAACCGCTTTAACTAATTCTCCATAATCAAGATGTATAATTTTTTTTAGTTCTTCAAAAGACACCGGATTTGAGGCGACTTTTATAGGTGGCATGATGAGAACATTATATAATAGATTATTATGCCTCTGACAAAATTCCAAAAAGTTGTTGTTGATATTAAAAAACATCGTTATATTTTTGATATCAAAATATTGAAACAACTTAAATTGCCCAATCTTTACTAAAAATGTCGCAATTACTGAACACCGCTCGAACCTTTTTTGAACAAAATCCTTAATTGCCGCGCTTCGCGCGGCAGAACCGAAACTGAACGCTCGGGCGGGCAAAAAGAAAGGGGGTTGGGGGGAATAAATTTTTGCCCGCCCCCGCTTTCCGCCGCCGAATTTCGTGCCAACTTAGTTGGCACGCCGCGTTCATCTGTAATTTAGCAAACTTTGGCTAAAAACTAAAGCCGGATTTCTTTTTCGAGCCAATCAATTTTTTCGTGCTTTCTTCGCCAAAAAATATCTTCCCAAATGTAGTGAACCGCGAGCATTGAATACTCGCCGTATTGCTTCTTGATATTGTCCCTAATTTTGTTTGCTGAAACAAGCGGCTTTTCATAGAAAAGCCGAGAATATATTTTTTGTTGCCACGGTGCGATGTGGTCGAAAGTATTATATTGGTGGCAAACTTCAAAAAGCAAAATGCGAGCGGTCTCTGGTCCAACTCCGTATAATTTCATCATCTCTTTTTTCGCACTCTCCTGGTCTAGTGTTCGTAATTTTGGTTCGTCAATTTTGCCTTCGGCAAAATCCTGCGATAAACGCTTTATAAACTTTGCTCTATATCCAATTTTCAAATCTCTCAATTCTTTTTCCGAAACATCGTTAAGTTTTTCCGGCAACCAAATAGCGAAAATTTCCTTACCATCAAATTTTAGTTTCGTTCCGTAGTTATCGAGCAAAACGTTCGTCATTTGGACCGTTCGCCGAACAGTCGCGTTTTGTAGAAGCACAGCTATGATAAGAAGTTCGTATAGATTATGTGCGCTTGAATTTCGCATACCTAGCCATTTTTTGAAAATTGGATAAAAGCGTTTATCGCTTTTGGCTAGATTGTTAAATTCTTTCAAATCAGCGTTTAAGTCAAACCGCCAGATAATTTCCTGTTTAATTTTTTCAAGCTCGTCCTCGGAAATATTTTTGTCGTAGAAAACAGAAACTTTGATTTTTGGCTTTTGCGTTTCGCCCTTATTTTCAATTTTGACCCCAAAAATTCGCTTACTAATTCTGATTGTCTGCCAATATCTATCAGATTTCCAATCACTCAACTTGTTGGGATAATGTGAGGGTTTATGAAAAGTACCGTCAAAGTGGAACGGCGAACTTGGAGAAATAAAAAATTCCTTTTTATTTTTGAAAGTTTTAGTTTCCATACTTTACTAATTCTTGAAAATCATCAGGCAGATAATCAATCCCACCAAACTCTTTTATAACAACTGATTTTATTTTCTGCCTAACCTCCGGCTTGATAAAAGTAATTGTCATTTCTTTTTCTCCACCGATACTTTCGCAATCATCCTCAATTAAAATATCGGGGATAATTCTTTCCGCTATTTGGGTGTAAGTTTCTCCTTTTTGGCGATGATAAATTTCTCCTTTTGGAAAATCATATTTACCAAGAACTTCTTGATCCATTTTTAGACCTTCTTTGCCGACAATTTCATCGCCTCTCGCTTTTTTGTTCTCTGTCAAAGAACTTAGATATAAAATAGTTGCACCTTGCTTAGCCCAATTTTTTAACTTTTCTACAGCATTACTGATTGGAACGTATGAGCCAAAATCACGGATTGCTTCTCCTTGAGCTTTTACTTGTTGTACAATTTCGCCTCGGGTTTTGCCGATTTCGCTTTTTGGCATCAATATCGTTCCTTGTAGAAAAATTAAGATTTTCATAATACCTTACTTGAAACCTCGGGCGTAAGCCCGAAGGATGAAGTTAACTCCAGAATCCTCACTTGTTGAGGGTATACTGGAGACATGAAATTTGTAAA
>MGAM01000022.1 GCA_001789725.1 Candidatus Roizmanbacteria bacterium RIFCSPLOWO2_01_FULL_39_19
AGGAGCCTTTGTTTTGTGTGATAAGGGGGGTTGGGCTGGCGGTGGAGAACCTAGAGAGTTATAAAGACGCTATAAGATGAGATGCTGCTTCGCATTCGGCGTATTGCTTTGTCAAAACCTTCGGGACTCGACGACGTACCATTATAGAGTGAAGTATAATTAGAATGTAGTCCCGGTAGTTCAACGGACAGAATAGGCCCCTCCTAAGGGCCTGATGCTGGTTCGACTCCAGCTCGGGACGCATAAATGTCCGTATAGTATTGAAGAAAATGTAGGATCCCAACATAAATCGAAATGGAAAATTATAAAGAGATTTTAATCAATATCTTATAGTAATTAGGTGTAAATAGATATAAAATTAATTTGATATTTTGAATTAAATGTATACTATAGATTATTATAGCAATAATAATGCTGTTTAATTTTTATGAACAATATTGAAGCTTAAGTAAAACCATAAAAACACAAATAATATCCCTATAGTATGAAAAATAAAAATAAACAAAATTCCCTACTAAACATACCAATAGATCCACTTTCCAGAAAAGAAGTCCTAGAGAAAATTATAAAGTACATAAAAACTTCAAGGAATTTTCTTCATATTGTTTCTCTTAATCCGGAAATTATTGTTGAAGCAACAAAAAATCCTCAGTTTAAAAAGGTTGTCAAATCAGCCCAGATTAGAATAGTTGACGGGTCGGGAGTTATCCTTGCATCTAAATTAATAGGAATTCAGATTGGAGAGAGATATACGGGTATCAAACTCATGGAGGATCTTCTTAAAGAGGCGTCTCATCAACGCTTACGAGTAATGCTTTTGGGGGGTAGGCCAAAAATAGCAGAACAGATAGTCGCCTGCCAAAAACAGGCACAAAGCAAAGCTACGTTTTTTGCGACTGACGGTATCAAAGATATTCAAAATCCCACCGCGCGTGAGGAAAAAGGGATACTATTTATAGTTGCTGATTACAGGCCCCATATTTTGCTTGTCTCGTTTGGATCGCCTTTTTCTGAGCTCTGGCTGTATGAACACCGTCAGAGTCTTAAAAAAATTGTCTGCGCCAGCGTTGGCGGGGCATTTGACTATATGGCAGGGACAACACCACGTGCTCCTCAATTTATCCACCAGATCGGTTTGGAATGGTTATATAGATTGGTCACACAACCATGGCGATGGAGAAGACAGCTTAAACTAATTACATTTACTAAAGAGATTTTTAAAGAGATGATAAAATACAGATAGGGAGTATATGAATTCTAGTTGCTGGGGCGACTAAAAACAACTCTTCTCCACTCATCATATTGTTTAAGAGTTGCGTTGCCTGCTAAGAATGCTGTTTTCCAATCTTCAAAGTCTTGCTTGTCAGTCTTCCCGTCACAGTTAAAGTCTCCTATGTTACATTGGCTGTCAGGAGGCGTTGGGTTAACAATACTTCCCGGAGTTGGAGTTGGCCCGCCCGGCGTTGTTGGCTTTGGTGGTGTTAGTGTAGCTTGAGGTGACTGAGTGACAGTATTGGTAGGATTGACTGATTGCGTTGGTGTCGGCTGGCCACCTCCACCTCCGACTCGGGCTAGAGCAGCTGCAGCGTCAATCCGGCCGGCGCCAAAGTCCCTGTCTCGGCCGGGAATCCCTAAGTCCACTGCGGTCGACTCAAGAATTGATTTTACCTCGCTTGGCCTGATTGATGGATTAAGGGCATAAATTAGTCCTACAAGTCCGGCTACATGAGGTGAAGCCATACTCGTCCCGCTCATCATTTGATATTGACCGCCCGGTACGGTTGATGCAATGCCAACGCCTGGAGCAGCCACATCAACGGCATTCCCGGGATTTGAAAATGGGGCAACTTGATCATTATTTTTGGTTGCTGCAACCGTGATGACATTAGGATCCCGCGCTGGGTAGCCTTGGTCTGCTGTTTTTCCTTGTTGACGTTCATTGCCGGCAGCTACAACAATTGTTGCCCCATTATTGACGGCTTTGGCAATTTCTGACTGTAATGTAGGACTGTAAACATAACTTCCCAAACTCATGTTTATTACTTTCGCCCCATTCGTAGCAGCGTAACTAATAGCACTGGCAATTGCAGCCATCGTAGCGCCCCCCCCGCCACAAAATACATCGAGTGACATTAAGCTGATCTCCCAGTTAATGCCGGTCACGCCGACTGCATTATTGCCAACGGCTCCAACTGTTCCATTAGTGTGCGTGGCATGATCGCCAATGGCAAATCTACCGCAAAAAGCCTTAGTTTCTACGATATTATTTTTTAAATCAGGATGGTTAACATCAGCGCCAGAGTCGATCACGGCTGCTTTTACAGATCTTGATCCGGTGGATTTATCCCATGCCCCTGGCATATTAATTTTTGTAAGCCCCCACATTCGGCCGTAGAGTTGATCGTTTGGCGTCTTCATTGGGTAATAGAGATGGTTTGGCTCGGCATACTCAATCTCTGGTCTGCCATTGTAGATGGATACAATTTCATAAACTGATTTAGCGCCGTCTGTAATGTATAGATATGTGTTATTCATAAAGGGTGCAGCGACATCTGTATTAGTCACTCCAAGAGACTGATTAAACTGTTTAACTTGGTTGTAATCTTGCAAAGCATCTACTCGGTCAATAGCTGAAATTGAAAAGTTACTTGACTGCTGTTTTAATGTCTTAGGATCTGAACTTACTTTATATTTAACTACAACTTGATTAGGTACAAATTGGGGCTTATTTAAAATAGATGATCCTTCGTTATAAACAGCACCTGAGGAAAGCGGGAATAAAAAGGGGAGAGCAAAAAGCAGCAAAAAAGTTATTTTCGATTTCATGGTAGTGATTGGTTCATTGGATAAACTAAATAATTGGCTTCCGCGTATTCAACAAAGGAAAGTTTGCTGTATATCTCAACTGCTTTTTCAACGGATTTTTTACCGTTCAGAGTAATTATATACGTTGATTTATCAGATTCGATCGCCAGAATCTCCTGATTTACAGCTCCAGCCTGTTTGTTAACAGTTTCTAAAAGCTGAAGTTCCCTCATTGGGACAGTTTTAGCTAACAAATCCATAAACATTACCCTTATCTTTCCTAAAAACGTTCTACTTAATTGGGTTCTTTGCATGACTTTGGCCTTCAGAGTCTCTGGGTCGTAGCCACTTTTAAATTTAACAATGACTTGATTTGCTACAAATTGTTCCCTTTCATTGATTGGGGTTGATCCGGGATCGTAAATTCCGTTAATCAAGCCTGCTTGAGAAGAGAAAGCCAGTATGAGAACCGAAAATAACAGAATATTTTTGACCATACATTGAATGTAAACAAAAAATAACCTTTTTGCAACTAGTATTTTAGTTGAACAGATGAGAGAATTTGAGGGTGAGAAAAAAAGATCGATTGACTTCGACCTTATCCTATTTTTCCAAGTTTCAGTATGCCCCGACGCTGGGGCAGATTCATATGTTTTATGGAGAAAATATTAGCAGATCCAATCTTCAAAAAATGTTGACGAAATTTGTACATCAAAAAGTATTGACAGAAGACCAAATAGATAAAGAGAAGGTGTATGCGAGTACGAAAAATAAAAAGTTTATTAATATCCGCCGCCAGCGCCAAAATTATTCATTAAGTAAACTAAAAATAGCCGAAAGTACTGCGACTATTTTATCAGGGATTCCTCAGGTTAAACTTGTTGGGTTATCTGGCTCGGTCGCCATGATGAATGCCAAAAAGAGCCATGACATTGATCTTTTTATAATAACTTCATCAAACAATCTGTGGACAGGCCGACTCCTTGCTTTGTTAGCACTTCAGCTTCTTGGAACTAGACGAGGCTATGGTGAAAAAAAAGTTAAAAATAAAATCTGTTGTAACCTATTTTTTGACGGACGTAATGTTATTTTACCAGTTTACAAACAGAGCCTTTATACGGCCCATGAAGTACTTCAGATGATTCCATTAGTTTCTAAAAATAATACTTATCAAAAGTTCATAGAAAAAAATTCTTGGGTTTTTAAGACATTCCCGAATGCTAAAAACTACACAAGGAGTAGGGAAGTGATTAAAAAAATTTTTGAAATTAAATTGTTAAAAATCCTATCATTATTTGAGAGTTTATTTCGCAAAATTCAACTAACGCTCATAAATAAACGTAAAACAAACGAGATTGTTACCGAAACCCAGCTCTGGTTTCACTTAACTGATTCTAAACCATAAATCTCCCATACCAACAGCATGCCTTCCTACCACGCCTGAACTCTTAAGCATTTGAAGATGTTGTCTTACCGATGACGGACTAAGAACAATTCCTAATTCTTGCAAGGCTATCACCAGATCGATAGTGTGAAGTTGCGTTTCTGAAGTCAAAAGTGTCAAAATATGTCCCTGAACAACCTCAGCCGGCAGATGTCGGGAATTTCTAGAGTGTTCATGGGCCTTTTGCATAAGAGTTGAAACTTTTCTTGAGTCATTGGCAATTCTTCGTGCCATGTCATGTCCTATGGTGAGTATTGTCGGATCTTCATTTTCAAATCTGGTTATAATTCCCGGCCAATGTTCTGATAAAACGGCGCTGCTTGCCATTTAAAACAATAAAATTTTGCGTTCCGCTCAAATCAACAGGAATTACATATCCGCCTCTTACTAAAACGAGCATGGCCTTTTCAATGTCTTGAGGGGATAATCCGGTAACCTGCGCAATCTCTCCAGCTGTCATTGGCTCGTTTGATAAAAGGATGTCATGAATTAGTCTCGACCTTGTGTCCTTTTTAGGTTTTCTGCCCGTATTACCTTGATATACCGTTCTTTCATTCGTCATTGGCGATATTTGATAAGACACAACATCTGCCTGTCCCATAGAGATGATGTGAGCTATAGCAAGTTCTGCCGGAGAGTCTGAATATTCAATCATTTCAGCCAGTTGTCCAAGGGTAATAATAGGAGGGAAACCCGACAATCGTGAGAGTGCTTTGTAAATTGCGCATCTTATAGATACCGATTCGATTTTACCCGGAGACGCATTAGCTCCCCACACATCTCTAAGCGACGGGTCATATTCCATAGAAAGCCCAAGCAAGGTTCCACCCAAAGCAGTTGCAATGATATGTTGGGGCGAGTTTGGATCTGTTTTGGAGTACTGTTTCGGACGTGAACTTGTCGTTTCAACTAAGCCGGCCGGAGCCAAATTTCTTGTCAGGTGAGTTTCAATAGTGCTATGACTCATCAGCCAAGCCGGTTTTGGTCCTTGGGCCTCATGCATTAGATGGACAAGGTTGCCTTCAGTGTAGGCAGTGTTTGGTTTCATTAAAAGGTAGAGAAGTATCTTCCCTTCACTGGAAAGGGCGCTAAGCGTTGTTAGGAAAGGCTCTTTTGTTCGTGTCTCAGGCCGTCGGCCGGTTTCATGATTCATAATTACATTTCTAGAATTCTATTCCAAAAAGAGATAAATTTTTCAGGACCCATAATTCTTAATTGTGCTCTCATAATTTGAAGTGAGTTAAACCGTCTACGTGTGATTTGATTGGTTTTTCGGGTATCGGTATCCAGTTTATAGTGACTAAGTAATCTTGATCTTTGTAAGTCATTGAGACGATCTAGATGGTATGCAATCGAAGGAGAAATATATGTAAGTTCTTGTGCTACCTTGCCGGGTTCAATAATCCCAGTCCAAAAAGTTTTGATACCCACTCCTGTGGGTGGGGTTTCTTCTGATAGATTACGAGATAAACGTGCTAAAGCCCGATTTAATAATGCCTTTACTGCTCCTTCAGTTCTTTCAAGAACCTCTGCCACTTCTTTAATGGATAATTCCTGAAATATTCTTAGTTGAACAACTCGTGCCTGATCATCAGTAAGGTCAAGTAAAGCGTGTCGTAATCGATGGTGATCAGAGTGTATCTTGGTCTTAATTTCATGGTCGTACAGTAACGGAGCCTGTTCAGGAGAAATTTCATCTAAGTATTCGTGCGGGACGAGCTCGGGAGTCGTTCTGAAGTAGTCGATTACGGTGTTTTTAGCAATCCTAAACAACCATCCTTTAAAGAGTGCTCCATGTTCCTCATACCCCTTAAGACTTTCAAGAGCCTTGGTGAAAACTTGCATGGCAAGATTTTCAGCGGTTTCAACATCTCCTCGTAACTTAATAGTCATAAAACCCAAAATTTCCCTGTAATATCGCTCAAAAAATACGCCAAACGCATCCGTTTCTCCCCCTTGAAATATTCTCACTAAATCATTGTCAGACATTTTTAGCCATTTAGGGTTATGTGGGCGAGTTGTGGTTTCCCTCGGCTGGCGTTGAGATTTTTTTGTTGCGCTATCGGTCTCCGCAACAACTTCATCAGATACGATTTGTCTTAACATGGCAGTTGCGACTCTTCTGGTATTCTGAGGTGGTTGTAAATGAGCCTCATCCAAAGCGGTTTTTATCATTGTCGCTGTAAATTGCCCCAATCCGTCAACTCCGATTGTTGAGTTATCAGGCCTGTTTCTTCGCAGATAAACGCCTCCATTTCTCTCTCTAAGCCAATGCAACTCATCTATTAAGCCCGATTTAGTCAGTACGGCCCAATCGTCAGGTTCGAACGATCTGAGGTCAATTGTACTATTTCGATGTAGTGTAGTGATAGAGAGATATACTATTCCTTCACTCTCAAGATGCGAGCGTAACTTTAAATTCAGTTGTCTGGATATATCACCCAGAACACGAACTCTGCCGGTATATTTATTTGCTACTCCTCCTATCGTTAAGAAAGTTGTTAGATCGGCATATACCCAATCTAAAACTTCCCGCCGGTAGTCTCTTCCCAGTTCCTGATAACCGAAGTCGCGGGGGTGAACAAATTCATGAAGCGCCATATAATTAAAATTATTTTGAAGATGGTCCAAGCACACGTTCGGCGTAATACTCATTGAGTGTTAAAATAACATTTTTTAACCACGCCATGTCAACCGGCAGAGGCACTGCTGTCTCTTTATATCCCTCCCCCTGATAAAGCGGCTCTGTCTGGATGCCCGGGCTAACGACGTAAATGACTCCACGCGGGCTAATGGTATATTTTTTAAAGCCACGAATATCGCGGCCATATTCAACTTGTATTGTGCTGCTCTCACACCTTCGCCAATTCATAAATTTACGCTTATATTTGCTTCTTAAATCGGGTAGCTGGTCGGAATCGAGATTTAAGATTGCTTCCTGCAAAGACACAGCGTAGTCAATAAGTCCGATCACGGCGTTGTCAACACAAAGAAGTCCTCTTGGTAGAAAATATTTATTAAATTCGTCGTTAGGAACTCCATAAAAAAGTGCCCGCGTCACAGACACTGTTTGGTTTGGGGCAGTTACCCTGGCTTGAGCGTCAAAATTGCCAAGCATATTCGCTAAGTTATCAGCTTTCTGAGAACACCACAGGTAACATGCCATGTCGGTCATACGCCGTCCGATCAGTCTCAAAACGTCATATCGAGCATCATTTGGCTCGTATCTTCCCATAGCCTTTGCTTTTTTATCTAACATTCTTTTTAAATCTACCTCCAGTTGTAACAGGGGAGTTCTTGTGGTAAAAACATCCGTAAGCGCCCTCTCAAGAGGTCCCGGCTGATTTAAATGTCCGATAACACCGGCAAATCTCATCCGTTCAGTGCTAGTTAATGGTTGAAATGGATTAGGAATAGTTCTTTCTGTCATAGCGGTCTCTATTATATCCTATAGTTGTCTTCGGTTCAAGACAGATCAAATTAGTTATAATAATCTCATGTTTAAGAAAAAAAGATCACTACCTCTTGGTTTTGAAGATGCACCTGACGTTGTGAAACTAGCTAAGCATATTTTGCATCATGGCCATTTTGAACACATTAATTTAAGCCAAACATTTTTCGTCCGTTCAAGAAACAGCAAGACGAGGGCTTACGCAAGAGTTTGGGGACTGTCGAGAATATTTCAAGTTGCTGCCGGGTATAAACCGACATATGTTGTTGAAGTGTTATCTCAATATTTTGACAAGTTAAACGATAAAGAAAAAATAAAAGTATTAATTCATGAATTTATGCACATTCCAAAAACGTTTTCAGGTGCTCTTTTATCACACCGTGGCCCGCATCATAGAATAAATCATAAGACAGTTGATGATATCTACGAAAAGTTCATAAAGTAGACACAAATTGCCCCTTGATTTTTATTGGAATTATCTCTACTCTGATACTAGATATTTACCATCATGGACATTCAACCTGAAACAACTTCAGTAATAAAAAAAAATCTTGCCCTTATTTTTGTCCTCCTCTTGACAACCGCCGGCGCTTTAATCGGAATTCGCTATTTTTTAAGAGCAGAGAGCATCAAAATTCCCGATGGCTACAATGTTTTATCGTATATTGACGCTCTTGAAACGGCAGATAGGAATGAGGACGGATACATCAACAGCTTGGACGGAGCCTATGTGGTTAAAAGATACGGCGCTTTTCGTTTAATTGCCGATCCTAAATTCGGGGATGCATACAATTCCCTTGAAGTGTCATTTCAGATTGCCCACTTTAATAAAAATATTAACATTATAAGAGGCCAAATATTTAAGGATCCTGTTTTATCTCGTCAATACGTTGAAGATATTGTCGTTGCCAACGAGAAATCGATCGCTACCCCAAATTATGTAACCGATGACAGGTCATACAATGAGCAATTTCCTTCGCTGCGTCGGGGAATAACATTGCCGATTGAGCCAATAATAACGTCTGAGAATTTAGTCGCAGAAAAGTTGTCCGAAGTAAAAGTTCTTGGAGAAACAACCGAATCAGCCGATACTCAAGCCGGAGGAGAAGCAACCGGAAGCCGTGGATCCGACTCGGGACGAACAATCATCCCCTCGGTTTTAGGAACGGTTTCCTCCTACACCGGATCAGCCGGATTTGACTATCCCATCAGTGTTCCCTCCGGTCCGGGCGGGATTGCCCCAGCGCTTTCTTTAGGTTATGCGTCAGGAAATGTTGATGATGCGCTGCCTTATGATGATAGGCAAGTGGTTGATTACGGTGATGACGGTCATGAAATTCAGGATTATTTTTACAAAAATAGTAAGTCATACACTCCTTTTTTTGCTGGCTATGGGTTTGCGGTTAGTGGAGGAGGGTCAATCGTCCGCGACACCAGACAAGAGAAAGATGTTTTTGTTCTAAAAGGCGAGGTGCATCATAGGTTTATCCTCAACTTGCCCTCGGGATTATCGGCAGAGCTAAAATACAACAAGCAAACCAGACGCTGGACATCAATCCCTGAGGGATTTGTCAAGATAGACCGAGTCGGCGTTGACACCGAAGGAAAAATGATGCCGTCATCGGACTTTAGAATATTCGATGGGGCACAATGGGTGGTTACGGCCTCAGATGGGAGCAAATATTATTTCGGTGAAGAAAAATTAAGCGACAAAATTAATATAGACGGAAGAATTCACGGGAGCGAGGACATACGAGCGATGCATAAAAAAAATAATGAGGAGGTGGCAAGAAATAAACTTCATCACACGATTACGACCAAAGGGGGAATATTTAACGAGTTTGACATTGCCGATCTGTGTAAAGGTGACTCGACCAACGAACCATGCCGAAGTCGCATCAGCAACAAAAAGCCGGCGCTACTGGTAACTAAATGGTTGCTTAGACGAATGGAAACGTCAGACGGCCGGTCTATTAACTTTCAATATGATAACTATCAAAAATATTACGGCGATTTTTATGGCAAGGACTGGGATAACAAACTTGCGTTTGTAACCACTGACTCATATTTAAGATCAATTACTTGGAATGACGATAAACATCGAGTGTTGTTTTTACGGGAGGATCGGCCGGACAGGGGAGGTAATCAATTTTTATCTCCTGCTCGTCTTGCAAAAGTCGATGTTGAAACCAAGCTTGCATCTGATAACACGTACCATCTTGTCAGACGGTACCAATTAGGCTACGTTAATGATGATTCTGTAATGGAAGAGGGCAAAAATGACTGGCAGGCATCGCTTGTTAAATCGATTCAAGAGTTTGGAACAGACGGGAAGACAACAACTCCGACAGTAATATTTAAATATAAACAATACTCACTGAACACCGGTACGTCCGGATCCTTGATCTACTTAACCAATATCAACAACGGCTACGGCGGGGAAACTCAGTATGCGTATGAAATGTTTAATGTGGGCATGATGAATGGTACTGGGGATGGTAAGACAGGCTTAAGAAGGGCAAGAGTAGTAGAGAAAAAGGTCGCTGACAACACGTCAGATCCGGTAAGAGTAACCCGAGAAACGTATAAGTATGGTACGGCTGTTGGTTTTGCTGATCGAATAAGAGGAGATAAAATATTCGGACGTGAATTTTTAGGCCACGATTGGGTTGAAGTGAAAACTTACGACTTTAATTCCGACAAGATTTTAGCCCATAATTTAGCAAAGTTTTATCAATTTAATGGAAAGAAAGGAAACAAAACAGTTAAATCAAATTGTCAAAACGGTAAATGCGACGAAACCATTCTTAAAGATGTTTGGGTTTGTTTTGAGCCCCATTTGAATAAAGGTCGACCGAAGCAAGAGATTGTTTACAACCAACTTGACAGTGGGAAAGAGATTGAAGCAAACAAAACTACCGGTGTCTACAATTACAGAATCCTCGATTGGGACGCATCGGGGAACGGTTACATTAAAGAAGATAATTTAAATACCGATACTAAAGAATGCAAAGGCACTGGAATGACCCAACCGTATTTCGTCTATCCACGGTCAACGACAACAATTGTTGCCGAGTCAAAAAGCCAAGAATTTGAAAAAACTGGAGCGATGACGAATCTAAAAGAAACGCCAGTTAACGAGCGCTCTGTGAAGCAGGAGAATTTGCAGTACGATCTGTTTGGGAATTTATTAAAAGCCGTTTCCTACGGGCCGGTTAACGAAAAAGGTGAGGATATAACAAGTGATGATAATCGATACAGCTATGGTTACTACCTAACCGGCAACCTAAGCTGGCTTAACAATCTGCCTTATCTAAGTTATACGTCCGAGAGCAGCAATTGTTTGGAAGGAGATCTGCAGTGTCAGTTTGGAAGATCACAAATATGGTATGACCAATTTTACGGGAAGTTCAGCGAGATAGATCCGGCGACTCAAAAACCTTCTTTGGGTTTGGTAACCCAAACCAAAAATTATATCGAGACCGACGCAAATCGCGACGGAAAGCACGACGACCCAATCACCACTTATCAGGGAATAGGTTACTTGAGGCTCTCAGACGACCTACGGGATCATGATAATAATCCCAACAATGACACCGCTGATCTTCGTCGTGGCGGGACAAACATCACTTTTGGGCCAAAACCCAATCTGAAAAATATTGAAAAAGAAAAGGTCGGCAGTCAAGTTATGACAACTTCAAAAACCGAGTATGATCCGTATTATAAAACGCTGGTGACCTCAACTCAAAACGTTTTGGGTCATAAAACCTTAGCGGACGATTACGACTATTTGCTGCAGATTCCTAAATTTACCAAAACACAACTGGAAAAAAATACAGATGTCTTTAGTGTTAATAAGATTGCGTTTGATCCATTGGGCAGAATAACGGCAAAATTTTCGCCCGATCCTGACAAACCCGGATGGGTTCAGGGTAAACCATCGCAGATAAATACTTTCTTCGACTCAACCACTAATCCGGGTCAGGTGGCTCTGATAACTCGGCAGATGTCTTTGGTTTCCCAAACCAAAGACGGCAAATTCCACTACATGACAACAGACAATTTCTATGACGGTCTTGGGAAGATAAAACAAACTCAAGTTTTATCTAAGAAAATTGACGGGGTAGCGAAAAAGCTTGTGACTGATGCGGTATTCAACGTAATTGGCGCTCAACTTGAAACTTACGAACTTCAACTTGCCGAACCGGTTAATTTGCCTGACAGTGACGCAATGCCTTATGATCGGCTTGTAAAATCAGTTGCCCCGCAGTTGGTGACGATAGATCATCGGGTGCTTTCCAAAACGACATTTGACGGGCTAAACCGGCCAATTCAGTCAACGGTTTTTGATGTTGACAACAATCGTGAGCTGACAACGAAAAATTTCTATTATATTAACGCTCAGAAAACTCTCAATCCAAAAGGGGTTGCTGCAATTTCAACAACAGACAGTTTAGGCCGGCCGATTGACGGGCTTGTTGTTGATCCGAATGGTGATCAACATACCATTACCCAAAATGAATATACACAGGCAATGATTGACAAGCCGACAAAAACAACCTACCGCTCAACCAAACAGCTTGACGGTGGATCAAGCGCTGCTATGGAAGTTAAATACGACAAAGCCGGACGTGTGTATTGGTCAAAGGAACCTTCGCTTAACGTAGCCGAGTTCCAATATGACGTACTGGGAAATATTATTTGGTCCAAAAGGGGGGACGGGAGCACTCACGATGATATTGGTTCGGAATATGATCTTCTATCCCGTTTGGTTAAAACATCTTACTACAGCTCAGGCAACGAAGAGCTATTTAAAGGCATAATTACCGATAAGACCGATATTACCTATGCCTATGATGATGGTGCGGGCGCTTTGGGTAAGTTGGTGTCGGTCAAGCATCACATGGGAGTTGACATGTTTACGTATGATATCGCCGGTCGCCAGAAAACAGTGAGTAAAACTATCAAGGACAAAACGTATTCAACTACAAATAACTACAACAAACTATCTCAACTGACCAGCGTTGAATACCCCGACAATCATAAATATGAAATGGAATATGATGAGGAAGGGGCGGCTCAAAAAACTCTCCTGAACGGTCAATCGCTTGCAGCATCAACTATTTTTGACAAATTTGGCCGAGCCAAGGAATCTCAATTTGTACTTGGCACAAACACCTACGTTTCGAAAACTTCATACGACATGATGGGAAGACTAAAAGAATTAAATTTTGAGAAAAAGAACGGCGACAGCCTAATTCCATATTTTAAACAGAAGCTTGGGTACGATCAATATGCCCAGTTGACCCCGCTGACGGAGAGCACATTCAAAGACGGCGTGGAGGATAAAACAATATACAATTATACTTACGATACATTTTCCAGACTGACAAAAGCTGAGTCATCTAAATTCAATACCAGCTATTCCTACGACCCGTTTGGACGACTACAAACTAAGAATGAAGAAGAGCCAATAACGTTGGCCTACGACAGCAGCTTCCCATTTTTTGCGCCAAAAGCAATCAGCCGGCCGGCTGCGGTCTCGCCGACTCCAACCCCAACAGTCCCACCGAGGGAGCCTCCAATTGAAAACGAACCAACAATAACTCCCGAACCGACAACAGAGCCAACTAAATTCCCCACAATAACATCTGGTCCCACTTTAACGCCCCCAACACCAACTCCAGCATCATGCAAGTTTGAATCAATCATTGGTATAAAAGAGAGAATGTCAGACGGCACGTTGCGACCATTAACAACCGATGAAGCTAAAGATTTCCTGACAATTAACGATAAACGAAAAGCCAAATATGACAGCGACGAGAACGATCGTGAATTCTGGAGTAAATTCACGGACGGATACTTTAAGCCTTACCCTGAGGGCGGATCTGATTACACCAATCGCAAGCTTTGTTGTGTTGATGAGGCCAATGAGTTGCCATATGCCTACAAAGTAGGCGAAGACAAGGCCTACATAACCATAAAATATTTCGGAACAGGTTCATCCAACTTCGAAATTGTTGATAGATACTGCAATAACCTTGAAGAAGGGACTGGTTGTCCGGCAAACACAACTGATCGGGGTGGCCTTCGCGACCTTGATTATCCGACAACCGCTGTTCCACACCTTCCAATTGGTTGTAACCAGCGATATGAATATGGCTGGATTGTCGTTAAAAACTCAGGTATTGGGGCACTATTGAAGAAATTGTTCCCGGCTGGTCGGGGAACAGCAACGAATGAAGGATTGACGGGCGGACAGAGAAACGTCTTTAACTTCAATTACAATAATAAAGGCGCAATGCTTGAGGACGATAAGCAATGTTACTCCTACAATAGACTTAACCAATTAATTGCACTGAAAATTAAGAAAGATAAAAGTCAAAGTTGTAACAATGGCGAGTTTACTAAATCAATTTACTTCTACTACGATTATGCCGGGACACTGGTTTTGCAAGAAGAATATAAAGGGCAAAGCAATGATCTTCTTAAAAAAACCTACTACTTCGGGTCGTATGAAGATGAATACGCTTCAAATTGAAAAGGTAAAATGCAAAGTGCAAAATTACAATTTAAAATTAAAAATTGTTTCAGTTTGGATTGTATTTAACCTTTTGGCGGGATTTCTTGTTCCCTTAACTTCTCGTGTTTCTTCTGAGTCAAGTTTAAAACGAATTTCTCGTCTCACTCTCCCTATGACTTATCACACATCTCTTGTCTTAACTAAGAACCAAGAACTAAGAACTAAGTACTAAGAACTCAATTGTCTCCGACTACCTCTCCTCAACCAAACAAATAATAAAAGAAGACGGCAGTATAGTAGAACAACCCTCA